>JBBAMR010000001.1:0-39351 GCA_040402375.1 Candidatus Nanopelagicaceae bacterium
GATGCAGAAGGGTAGGCCTTCCAGGTCAGCGAAATTGAGGGATTTTCGTAGACACTTGGTGCCGGGGTAGTTATGATCTAACTCGAAACTTAATTGATGAGGGGATATGCGTGTCTAATTTTCTGAGTGAAGCATTCGAGATCCAGGAAGAGTTGGCATCCCTTCGTCGACATATTCACCAAGAACCAGAACTCGGACTACACCTACCTAAGACTCAATCGAAGATTCTGGCCGCTCTAGATGGGCTAGGTCTTGAGGTCACGACTGGAAAATCACTGAGTTCCGTGACTGCGGTGCTTCGAGGCGGCGAATCTGAAAAGACAGTTCTATTACGTGCAGATATGGACGCCTTGCCGGTAACGGAACTAGCCGACCTTCCCTATAAGAGTCAGATTTATGGTGCGATGCACGCATGCGGCCATGACATGCATGTTGCGATGTTGATTGGTGCAGCGAAATTACTGGTCAAGAATAAGTCGAAGCTCAACGGCGATGTTGTCTTTATGTTCCAACCCGGCGAAGAAGGCTTCGATGGCGCTGGACATATGATCAAAGAAGGTGTTTTGACTGCCAGCGGACGAAAGGCTGATGCAACCTACGGCCTTCACGTGATGTCATCTTCAAATCCAACTGGATCATTCACGACTAAACCAGGGACCATGATGGCCTCGAGTGACGAGTTGCATGTGACAGTGGTTGGTATGGGCGGTCATGGATCGCAACCGCACACCGCGAAAGATCCAATTGCAGTTGCCGCTGAAATGGTTGGCGCCCTGCAATTGCTCATCACTCGTTCTTTCAACGCCTTTGATCCGGTAGTCGTTACCGTCGGCCAATTTCATGCCGGCACAAAAGCAAACATAATTCCAGATATGGCAGAGTTCCAAGCCACAATTCGAACCTTTTCAGCAGAGAATAGAACGCGCATTCACGCCGAAGCAGTTCGACTCTGTAAGGCAATTGCTCAAGGCTACGGTCTTAAAGCGGAAGTTGAGGTTGTTGAGCAGTATCCCGTCACAATAAATAACGATTCCCATGCCGCATTCGTGGGTCAGGTAGTAGTTGATCTCTTTGGAGATGAAGGATTTATTGAGATGCAACACCCGATAGCTGGGGCGGAGGATTATTCCCGAGTGCTAGAGCAAGTCCCAGGCTCTTATGTCTTTCTTGGTGCATCTGTTGATCAAGACTATACAAAGTCTGAAGTGAATCATTCTCCTCGAGCTATCTTTGACGACGCTGTTCTATACCGAGGGGCCGCCTTGTTGTGTGAGTTAGCCGTTCGCTCACTGAACTCACTGGTGAAAGATTAATAGAACCAGCGCCCTTGGGGTTAGTTTCAGGGTATATCGACCACTTGACCCTCGCAACAGGAACGAACCAAGGCAGCGTCTTCCTAAACAATTCGAGCAATTGGTGGATGAAGAGCTGGAACTATTTCTACTTATAGTTTTACTTCAGCGAGCCTTGCTCGAACGATCGATTGCAAGAGTTTTTCATCGACATCCCAGTCATTGGGCAATCTGATGGTCTTCTTATTTACTTCGTAATTCTTGAGTTTAGGAGCGAGTGTTTCGAGCACATCTTTGCTCCACGGCGCTATCAGCAAGTGGTTTGTCGCAGCCGTAAGCCCGAATACGTAATCTCCGCCCATCTTCAACATAGGTTGGTTCCAGGCGATCACTAGCTCAAGATCTGGGAATTTCGCAGTGATGGCTTTGAAGATTGCCTTGGCGGTCTTCGATTGCGTTGGAGTGAGAGTTTTGAAAAATTCAGTTGGGGTGCTGAAGCGACGAGATGAGTTTGATCCCCGAGAGAACATCACCAAGGCATTGGCGTGGGCCTGCGAGAAGCCATGGTTCTCGCGAAGATAGGTAATTTGCTCTGGATATTTTTTATCGGCCAGATCTGACATTACGGTGAACCAATAAGACATCGGTTGGCCGTACTTCTTCTCAATCGGTGGGAAGTGGGACTCCCGATCGGAGCTACTCGTTGTCACGTCCTGATTCTACATCCTCAGAGCCATGATCAACTCTCCCAGCGAATGCAACGAGCCTGATAAGGAATTTGAGATTGAAGAGTGAAATTACTGTCCCAACTAACGCTCCGACAAAGATTGGTATTCGTAGTCCGAAGGTAGATACGTATCCACCCAGCAGTGAACCAAATGGCATCATGCCCCAGACCAATGTCCTGCGCGTTCCGTGAATTCGACCGTAGAGATGATTCGGGATCAGCTCTTGATAGGTCGCCATCACCAAAATGTTCCAATACGTTCCGAGCCCAGTAATGACGATCCCGGTGAGAACAACAGGAATGATATTTGTCATCAGTGATGTCGCAGTCCACAGCGCGCATTGAACGAGCATGCTAAATCCCATTACCTGTCCTCGACCAAAACGAGTGGACATTCGGGCGGCAGTGAGAGAAGCGATGATCGAGCCACTTCCTTGAATCGCCATAACAAGCCCGAAATATGAAGGCTTCAGGTGCAAAGTGTGGAGCAAGAAGAGAACAATCGTTGCGCTAGCAAAGTTGAAACAGAAGCCAATACTTGTGGTCATCAGGACTAAGTGGCGCATTGGCTTGTGGTTGTAGAGATATTTAATGCCAAATTTGAGGCTTTGAAGGAATGGCTCGTGCTCTTTCGGCGCATCCCCTTCAACACGAACATCATGAACAGCCTGCAGCGGAATAAGCAGGATCAAAGATGCTGCGATCAAATAACCAGCACTTGAAACAAAGAGCGGGATTCCAATCGCGACTCCATAAAGGAATCCGCCGGTTGGTCCACCAATAAAGTCTTGAACAACTGTTTCGGCGAGGTAGAGGCGAGAGTTTCCGCTCTCTAACTCTTCCTTCGCGAGCAAACGTGGAATCAGTGTCTGGGCCGTAGTGTCGGCGATAACCTCGCAGGTTCCAAAAATTGCAACGGCAAGAAAGAGCCAACCGATAGTGAGGTGATGCGTCGCAATAGCGAGCGAGACCGATGCGGCGGTCAAAGAGCGAATTCCGTGGGCTACCGCTAGAAAGGTCCGTCGATTGATTCGATCAGCCAGGCCGCCAATCGGAATAGCAAAGAGGAGCCATGGGAGCATCGCCAGGGCAGAAATTGCCGAAATTGATACTGGGGCGGTAGTTAACTTAACGGCGATGAGCGGGATGGATACTCGAAGAACTCCATCGGCAAAGTTACTTGCGATCGCCGCCGACCACAGTCGATTGAAGGCAGATGAGAATGACTGCATGAGTGAACATTAATGGTACGAAGCAGTGCTCAGACGCTCCTCGGCAATTCGGATCATTGAGAAACAAGTCCTGTTATCGTTACGGCATGCTTCGTCGATATCTCGCTGAATTCGTTGGGACTTGCACACTTGTTGCGGTTGTCGTGGGTTCAGGCACGATGGCTGTCCAGATGAGTCCAGATAGAGGCGTCGAACTCCTTATCAATACAGTCTCAACTGTCTTTGCGCTCGGGATCTTGATCCTGATCTTTGGATCAATCAGCGGTGCGCATTTCAATCCTGTTGTCACTGTAAGTGAGTGGGCGCAGAAG
Source organism: Candidatus Nanopelagicaceae bacterium (assembly GCA_040402375.1). Classification (GTDB taxonomy): domain Bacteria; phylum Actinomycetota; class Actinomycetes; order Nanopelagicales; family Nanopelagicaceae; genus PALSA-747. Next base: position 3,563 of record JBBAMR010000001.1, read on the forward strand.
CGGCTCGTGTCGAACTTAATTCTTGGCTACCTGATCGCTCAAGTTGCCGGAGCTATCGCCGGTGCGATGATTGCAAACCTCATGTTTAAGAACCCCGCCTACTTCCCTTCGCGCCATGTGCGAACAGGGCTAAATCTGTGGCTCGGTGAAGTTGTGGCTACAGCCGGACTTCTCTTCCTGATCCAGGTTCTTCGTGGCCAGAAGAAAGATTCACTTGCTCCGGTAGTGATCGCTTCATGGATTGGTAGCGCCTACTTCTTCACCTCTTCGACATCCTTTGCTAACCCGGCAGTCACATTGGGTCGCGCCCTCACTGATACCTTCTCTGGTATTGCGATCGGCTCAGTCGCAGCCTTTGTAGCAGCCCAGGCAATCGGAGCGCTCCTCGGAACGCTCGGTGGGAACTTTTTCAATACAACCTCTAAGGAGTAATTAGGTGAGCGATAAGAAACCAACAGTCATCTTTGTCTGTGTACATAACGCTGGTCGTTCTCAGATGGCGGCAGGGTTTATGCGTGAACTCGGTGGTGACCGGGTTGAAGTTCTCTCTGCCGGTTCTGCTCCAAAAGATTCAATCAATTCAGTAGCAGTCGCAGCGATGGCTGAGGTCGGAATCGATATCGCCAATCAAGAACCTAAAATCCTAACGACTGAAGCGGTTATTGAATCTGATGCAGTTATCACCATGGGTTGTGGCGATGCCTGTCCGTTCTATCCAGGTAAGCGCTACGAAGATTGGGTCCTTGAAGATCCAGCTGGCCAAGACATTGATTTTGTTCGCAAGGTTCGCGATGAGATTAAAGGCCGCGTCGAAACTCTTCTTGCGGAGCTCCTCGCTTAATTACTTCGATGTGATGAGTCTAATTCTCTGTTGCACTAGTGCGGCAGAGAACAGAACAAGCAATCCGCCAATGAGTTGGGTTGCTTTGAATTGCTCTTTGAGGAAGAGAATCCCCAAGATTGTGGCCACTACTGGGGTTATATATGTGACAGTACTAGCGATGGTGCTCCCTGCAAGCTTGATATTTCTAAAATTCCAGATGTAGGCAAAGCCGGTTCCAAAGGAGCCTAGGACAAGCATTCCGAGTCCAGATTTCAGAGTGATGGAAGAATGAATTGGATGGGATAGCAAGGCGAAGGGGAGCAAGATAATCGCCGAACACGTCACCTGGGTCGCAGCAAGTGCGGTAGCTGGATACTCCATCTTGCTGATAAATCTCTTGGTGTAAGGCGCCGTAACTCCATAAGAGAGCGTTGCTATGAGCAATGCAGTCGTGCCCTTCCAGTCGGCACCACCACCACTGAGCGCACCTGTGACCAGCACAATTCCCGCAAAGCCCACGAGAACACCGAGGAGCTGATTGCTGTTCACCTTCTGCTCTCTAAAGGCGAAGGTAATCACAAGGACAGTCATAAGGGGAGTGGTTGCATTAAAGAGCCCAGCCATGACGCTGCTGACGTGAGTCTCGCCAAAGGCAAAGAGATAACCTGGCAGCGCGTTGAGCAAGAGAGCAACAACCGCCAGATGCCCCCACTGCGTTATTTTACTGGGGAGCTTCGTCCGAGTAACAAGGCAATAGATGAGAAGTGTGAGAGCACCGATAAGTCCGCGAAAGAATGCGACTCCAAGAGGGGTAAGAGTTGTTAGCCCCCATTTGATGAAGAGGAATGAACTTCCCCACACAATTCCAAGAGCGATAAAACCAGGAAGCCAGTTTTTGGTCTGTGATTCACTCATGAAGACGGGATTATGTCTTCTTTAGCGAGGCGTTGTAACTCCAAACATCGAGCTGGTCGAGATCTATGAGGTGTCCATGTTGCTTCATGATGGCAGCTATCTGACCCTTATGTTCGGCAGAGTGCATGACCGCCTGAGCGAGGATGAGCGAGCGAGGAACTCTCACCATCCCCTTCTCATCCTCAAATTCAAGCATCTCATCTGGGAGTGAGGCATTTTCAATCAAGACTGCATCGAGCGTCGCCATGATGGATAGGTATTCCATGGCGATCTCTCCTGTCGTGACCGGCTTGAGATCTGACCATTTTCCACCGTTGAGACAGTATCGATACCACTCACCGCTGCCTGCGAAGTGAGTCAGGATTCGACCGACGCTCCATTCACCCTCTGCCGCGGTGAGTCCAAAGACCTCATTGGGCATATTTTCAAAGAGTGAGAAGAACTTTTGGTTTGACCAGGCTAGGTGCTTGAGGGACATCTCCATAGAAATCATGAGTTGAGAGTACACGGGGCGCATGCGACAACAGGGCAATGAGTGATAGAAGATCGAATTGCGTGAGGATCTTTATACTTAAAGGGTGAGTCAGAAGCCCGCCCCAAAACGCCCAATAGCCCCGCCCTTACTGAGCGATGAGGAATATGCGCAACTGGATGGCGAGTGGCGAAAGATTGGGCTGAGCGCTCCGGCACGACGAGCTCTGGTCGATGCAAAGTTATTTCGAGTCTCTGACCTTCGAAAGATTTCACTGGCACAACTCACTGAACTACATGGTTTAGGAAAGTCGGCGATCGCTCGCCTGAAAACGATCATGGAGGCGAAGGGGATTAGGTTCCGCTAAGCCTTATCCAATGGCTTAAACTTGCACCATGAGTGCATATCCAGACCGTAGCAAGAAAGGGCTAATGGTGATCGACGTGCAAAATGGCGTCGTTGATTACGCGAAGAATCGCAATGAGATAGTCGGTCGAATCAAAGTTCTCGTTGATAACGCTCGGGCAGCGAAGATAGATGTAATCTGGGTTCAGCACTCTGAAGATGATATGCAGCTTGAATCTGATCTCTGGCAGATCGTTCCAGAGCTCAAGCCCGCTAAAGGTGAGCGCATTGTTCATAAATTATGGCGAAGCTCCTTTGAAGAGACTGATCTTGAAGATATTTTGGAAGAGCTGAAAGTTGATCACCTGATTGTGAGTGGAGCGCAGAGCAATTACTGCGTTCGCCACACAATTCATGCTGCAATTGAACGTGGACTAGATGTCACTCTTGTCGCTGATGCCCATACGACCTTAGATGAATCGTGGCAGGGCGAGTTGATCCCGGCAGAGATGATTATCGCTGAACTCAATCGCGGCTTCGATGGGTACGAGCTTCCAGATAGCGAAGTAGTCGTAACAACGACCGCAGAATTACGTTTCTAGATTAATTGCTCTTGGGTTCGAAGAGCATCTCTTCTGGCGCAATTCGATGAGCTTTAAAGGTGTTGTCCATCGCCTCACGTGGGTAGCCAATCGCTAAACCGCAGAGCAGGCGATAATTCTTTGAGATTGCAAACTCGCGCCTCACGACGTCATCCCAGATCGAGACAGCGCCTTGCATGCAGGTGCCGAGACCATGGGCGTGGGCTGAGAGGGCAAGGTTCTCCATCATTAAGCCAGCATCACTAGCGGCAAAGATGCCAAGACTTTTATGGACATAGATAAAGAGTTCGGTTGGTGCACCATAAAAGTCGTAATTGGTTGCCCACCAAGCATCACGTGCTTTGCGATCATCACGTGCGATCCCTAGCGTGCCAAATAGTTCAGCACCGAGCCTCATCGAAGCTGGCTTGAGATCAGCGTGGTATTTTTTTGCCACTAAGCGATTACTTGTTGGCAGACCACGCCGGGTCAGCGCGATCGCAACTTTTCCGCGCCACCCACGTGAGAGATTATGTGAAATCGATGCCCACCTGGAGCCGAACTCAGCGCTGATGCGATCTCGACGCGCACCAGATGCCACTGCGATCTTAAAGGGGCGAGTATTCGACCAACTTGGGGCGGTGAGCGCGTCCGTCAGGATCTGATCAAGAAGATCCTGGGGGACTGGGTCTGGAAGAAAGGCGCGTGTGCTCCGCCTAGAGGCAAGGAAGTCAGAGATCGCTACGCCGCTTAACTTGTTGGAAGCCGAGGTCATGGTGAAATCCTATCTTCAGCAGGGCAGGTATCTCGGTAATCATTTAATCTTGATCTATGCCCGAGCTACCAGAAGTTGAGACGGTACGCCGAGGGCTTGAGCGCAATGTAGTCGGTCAGAAGATCACGGCCGCCAGTCAATTGCATCGCCGGGCTCTCAATCTAAAGAGCATCTCAAGCCTTGATGTGCTCGAAGGAGCACGGATTGAATCGATTGAACGCCGCGGAAAATTCTTATGGTTTGTCCTGGATCGACCATATGTGCTGGCTGCCCATCTTGGTATGTCGGGCCAGTTCCTAATAAATAGTTCGGACCGCCGACATACTAGGGCACTCCTTACTCTGCGTCGCCATCTCAAGGAGAGTGAACTTCATTTCAACGATCAGCGAACCTTTGGCTGGTTATCGATTGAAGAGAGCATCAGCTCAATCCCAACATCTGTTCAACTCATTGCACGTGATCCATTTGATCCTGATTATGACCAAGCCGAAGTAGTGGCCGATATTAAGAAGCGCGATCTATCGATCAAGACCGCAATCTTGAATCAACATATTCTCTCTGGGATTGGCAATATCTACGCGGATGAGTCGCTCTGGCTCGCACAGATCCACCCCGAGAGTCGAACACGATCCATGAAGCTATCTGAGATTTCACGAGTGCTCGATAGCGCGAAGGAGGTTATGGATGCGGCGCTGAAGGTTGGTGGGACTTCCTTTGATGAGCTCTATATCAACGTCAATGGCGAGAGTGGCTACTTTGATATCTCACTCAACGTCTATGGCCAAGAGGGTGAACCTTGTCCACGGTGCGCAAGACCGATCACGAGAATCAAATTTGCCAATCGATCATCGCATCTCTGCACAAAGTGTCAGAAGCTTAAATAACGAGTGCGAAAATCGGTAGCGCTCATCTCATAGATCTCTTCTGGGCCATCGACCTCATCGAGTTGTTGACCGACGTGCGTAAAGCCAAACTTCTCAATGAGTCTTATTGAAGCAAAGTTTGTCGCGCTCACGGTGTAGCGCAAGGTCTGCACACCGGGTTGGTCAATTACCCAACCCCACATTCCCATGAGCGCCTCATAACCAAAACCTTGATTCTGAAATGCTGGCTCAATACCCAGCCCGATCTCAATCATCCCGGTTGGATCTGGTGTGCCGTGGAAGCTGATGCTTCCAATAATTTCTTGGGTCTCCCGTAAGACAACCCAACGTACAAACCAGATATTGAGCGAGGGGTCAGCCTTTACCTGCGGTACTCGCCAGGGGAGAGGCCCGCTGTCATCCATGAGCACTCGGTGGGGATTGGAGAATGACCTTCCTTCGTAGATTGCCATATTTAAAGGCTCTTCAAAGAGTGTGATCAAATCATCGACACCAATCAGGTGAAGTGAGAGGCGATCGGATTCAATCAGAGAAGACATGTTGCTTTACTTGCCAGCACCTTTGAGGTAGCCGAGAGCATTTTCAATGATCGCAGCTCTTTGATAGATACCGAGTGATATATGACCCTCACCTGGAATAAATTTCAACTGAGCAGTTGGAATCTTTGAGGCGAGCCACTTGGCATGGGCATGCGGCACCATGAAATCTTCATCGCCTTGCCAGAGTTCGACTGGCTTTGCGATAGCGGTGATGTCAAAACCCCAAGGCTTTACAAAGGCGAGATCATCATCCATCCACCCGTAATATCCTTCAACAAGTGCGTACCTAAACTCACTGGCGACCGACTCTGCAACGTCAGGAGTTAAAGATTTCTTATCGGCATCACCAATCAAACCACCCAACGCCTCAATGAGTTCGGCGCCAGTAACGTTTGCGGTCCCAGCGGAGTACGTTTTCATCCACTCTTCTATAGCAACTGGACCTTCAAACGCTGCGCCGAATTCAATGTGGTTCTCTTCCCCCATTCCTTCTAAGAAGTTGAGATCAGGTGCACCAAACTCTGCGACGCCTGCGATACTGATGGCAGCGAGCGATCCAGGCAGTGTTGTGTCAGCAATGCAATGTGGACCACCACCGGACCAACCGAGAGAGACAAAGTTCTTCACTCCAACGTGAGCAAGAATTTCAGCAACATCGTCACTGTTGCGAATAACAGTGCGTCCTTCATGCCGAGCGCTCAACCCATATCCAGCGCGCGAATATGCAATCGCAAAGCCACCAACAGCTGCGACTTCAGGAAGCCACTCTTCCCAGGTAAGCGCAGATCCTGGTGTGCCGTGGTGGAAGAAGAGAGCAGATTGCGATGGTTCGCCTGCTGAAAAGACTTCAATGGTTCGGCCGTCTGAGAGGGTGATGATCTCTTTATTCATGCGGGAAGTAAATCAGACTATTGAGAAAAGCGAGAGCTAATCTCTAACTAAATGTAAGAGTTTGACCCGATGCAAATTTTCCTCTGCGGTCACCGCTTAAGAGGTGTGCTGATCCCTTGCCAGTGACCTGCCAGTTAATGAGGTCATCACTCCAGATTGCGGTCTCTTCATCTATGCCAACGACACTGACGTGAGGTGGTGCTTTAAGGAATAGTGCAGCGGCACTATCAGGGATCCAGCCAAAGAACTTGTCGTAATGCGGAATTACTCGGATCTGTGCAAGGAGTCCAAGCCCGATGCTGCCTTCAGATTTCATCTTTCTAAAGTTTGGAATATCAGGGCCAAGTGCCATGGCACCCGCACTACACCCAGCAAGTGATGAGCCTGCTCGCCAGTTACGTTCGATTGCAGCGCCCACGGTCGTACCGTAGAGAGATTCGGCAAGGTAGTGCGGATCGCCACCACTGAGATAAATAAGCCCAGCGCCATCAATCTGCGCAGCTATATCTTCACGCATGGCATCGTCGCGATTAAAGATAGGAAGAAAAATCTGCTCCGCGCCTAATCGATCAGCTTGTGTTCGACCAATCTCTTTCCAGTAGGAAAGTCTGGATTCGCTTTCACGACCTGCTGCGGTCGGAATCTGGATGTAGCGAGTGGAGGGTCCATGTGCGAGAAGCGAGCCTTCAAACTCTGCCATGACAGGTAGATACTCACCCGATCCCACAAGTGCGATACGACCTGGCTCTCCCATGGGTTAACCGTAGCGAGAAAATTCCTATTAGATTAGGCGAATGGAGAGGCATTTCACATCCTGGATGGAAAGGAATTAAATGATCAACGAGAACCCGATTGATTTTGAAACATCGATCGCTGATGGATCGGTGATCATCCTCGATGTCCGCACCCCTGAAGAGTTCAACGAGGGGCATATTGAGCACGCACTCAATATTGATATCTATGGCGATGAATTTGCAGTGAGGATTCTTGCGTTAGATCCAGCGAAGAACTACGGCGTCTACTGTCGCAGTGGGAAACGATCACTGGATGCAATTGATTTTATGGAGTCGAATGGCTTTACAACAATCCACCATCTCAAAGATGGAATCCTTTCGTGGCTCGCTGATGGTAAGCCTGTAACAGAGATGAGAAGAGATGTGTAGTCCAGCAACCTGCGGTACGTGCCGAAAAATTACCTGGACTGGTTGCGGTGAACACATTGAAGAAGCGCTCGCCGGCTTTGGAGAAGACCAACTCTGTAAGTGCGATCCCGCTTAGGCTGGGATCAAGAGATCCAAATAATAAGGATCCTTTTTCGTTGCAGGAGTTAATTCGCAGGCAAAGTGGGCTTTTGCTAAAGCGAGAAGTTCGGTCGGGCTCTTCACTACCTTGCCCTGCAAAATCTGACGAACTAGTTCTCCGCGATATTTCTTAGACATGTGAGTGATCACTGATCGCTTGCCGCTCTTCACTTGGAAGACTCTCACAGCGACAGTCTTCTCAACTGGTGGACTCCACACCCCCATATAGGTTGATGAACGACAATCAATGATGAGATCTACTGACTGAGCATCGAGGAAGTCGGTGAGAGGCTCCTTCCAGAGCGCACTTTTAATCTTCGCCTTATAAGTAGGAATCACATCTGTAATTCGCAGAGCGCCAAAGATGGCAGAGATAATCAGAAGTGACGCTTCACCCTTTTTGGTCGCCGTGGCAGATAGCGATTCCCAATCGAGGGCTTGGTAGAGCACACCGCTGTAGATCTCATGTGCAGGCCGGCAGATCGTTGTATCAATCTGTGGATTTTTGCCAAGCGCACTCTCTCTGGCTTCTTTGAGAGCGCTCCCCGCGAGGAGCTTGCCGAGTTTGAGTGTGCGACCTGATTCGGGGGTGCGCTTACCCTCACTCGGAGGCAGGAGAATCAGCACTAGGTCAGCCTACTTGTGGCTCATCTAAACCCTCGGATCATCTGGCGCGAGCGCTTATGCTTGGGAGATGAGTAAAAAACGATATGCAGTTGTGACCGGTGCCAGTAGTGGAATCGGCGCCGCCACCGCAATTCTTCTCGCTGAAAATGGCTTCCATGTCATCGCAGCGGCCCGTCGAATCGATCGCTTGGAAGCACTTGCCAAGAAGCATCAAAATATCGAAACGATTGCCTTGGATGTAACCGATCAAGGAAGCGTCGATCTACTTGCTGCTTCTTTTGCCGATCGACCACTTGATATCGTCGTGAATTGTGCTGGGGGAGCCTTTGACGCCTCATCAGTTTTAGATTCTGATCCAACAATTTGGCAGAAGACATACGACGTCAACGTCATTGGAACCGTCCGCGTAGTCAAAGCCTTAACTCCCGTGCTTCGTAAAAATGGACGTGGCCATATTGTGATTATCTCTTCGACCGCCGGACATACTGCATACGAAAATGGCGGAAGTTATGTAGCTGCAAAGCATGCTGAGACATCTCTTGCTCGCACACTTCGCCTTGAGCTCAACGGTGAGCCGATCCGCGTCACCGAGATCGCGCCTGGAATGGTGAAGACCGAAGAGTTCTCACTTGTGAGATTGGGCGATGCAACCAAGGCAGAGAATGTTTACAAAGGTGTCGAGGCGCCTCTTGTCGCCGAAGATGTTGCTGAAGCGATTCGTTGGTCTGTAATGCTGCCTGATCACTTCAATGTTGATTCCATGGTGATTCGTCCGATTGCACAAGCTGCCAACCACAAGGTCCATCGCACCTAATGACAGATCGGGTTCAAGAACTTGCGAGCATTAATCGCAAGATCCCCAAGATTGATCCAGTATTTGCTCCAGCGATAAAGAACCTTGCAAAGTGCACCTTTGGAGTCACTAAGCCAACGCAGACGCATTATCAATCACTTGTAAGGGCAGTGATTGCTCAACAGGTTAGCTCGGCCGCAGCCCGAACAATCGGAGGGCGCCTGAAGGAAATATGTGCTGGATCAATCACGCCTGCCAAAGTTGGCGCGCTCTCACTCACAGAGCTTCAGGGAGTTGGACTGACCGGTGCAAAGGTGCGAACGATTGATGAACTTACCCAAGCAACTCTCTCTGGCGATGTGAATTTCAAACGATTCCCATATCTGGCAGATCACGAGATCATGGAAGAGCTCGTCCCACTCTTTGGAATAGGGCGATGGACAGTGGAGATGTTCTTGATCTCCCAACTCGGGCGCCTTGATGTCTGGCCGGTCGGGGATTTAGCGGTACGTCGCGGTTGGGATCTCCTTCATAAGAATGTGGAACCAATAAAGCCCAAAGCGCTCGATCAACTAGGCGAACAATTTGAAGGCATGCGAAGCGTCGTGGCTTGGTACTGCTGGCGGGCTTCTTGATGCGAGTGATGGCAGACTCCACCCATGCATGAGTTCACACCTGACGTTGAATCACTTGCCCAAGAGATACTTGAGTACTCACTTCTTCGACTCAAAGATAATCCACCGCTAGATGGACCAAAGAGTGTGGAAGAGCTCTACTCGCTAGTCGGCAACACCATCACCGCCCAAGGGCTGGGTGGGAGCAAGGCTCTATCGCTATTCAAAGATGTCTTAGCTCCAGCATGTATCTCAACCGATCACCCGCGCTACCTCGCATTCATTCCATCGGCGCCAACGGAAGCGGCAAACCTCTTTGACCTTGTTGTTGGTGCCAGTGCGCTTTATGGTGGATCGTGGCTCGAAGGTGCCGGCGCAGTATTTGCCGAGAACCAAGCACTTCGCTGGATCAGTGATTTAGCAGGCATGCCGCAATCTGCCGGGGGAGTCTTTGTTCAGGGTGGCACAATTGGAAACCTTTCGGCGCTCGTAACGGCACGCAACCATGCACGAACTCTTCATGGCGATGTGACGCGCTGGGTAATCGCATGCAGCGGTGAAGCCCACTCATCCGTGCAATCAGCAGCAGATGTGATGGATGTCGAGATCATCAAGATTGCTACAAACAGTGATGGCATCATGACTGGCGCTGCGCTCAAGTCTGGCGTAGAAACTTACGAGTCGGCTCACACAGGTCACCGAGTCTTTGCAGTGATTGCAACTGCAGGAACAACAAATCTTGGAATTATCGATGACCTCAACGGGATCGCTGATTACGCAACATCACGCGGAATCTGGTTCCATGTCGATGGTGCTTACGGGCTAGCTGCGCTCTGTTCCCCGACTGTGCGACCAATGTTCGCTGGAGTCGAAAGAGCAGATTCGATGATTGTTGATCCACACAAATGGCTCTTTGCACCATTCGATGCATGCGCGCTGATCTATCGAAATCCGCAACTTGCAAAGAAGGCCCATCTTCAGCACGCCGAATATCTCGATACGCTCAATGATGACGGTGAGTGGAATCCATCGGATTACGCGATTCAGTTAACCCGTAGAGCTCGTGGCTTGCCACTGTGGTTCTCGCTCGCGACTCACGGTACCGATGCTTATGCCGAAGCGATGGATAAGACGATGTTTGTGGCGAAGGAAGCTGCGGCGCTCATCAAGGCCCATCCGCGCTTGGAGCTCTTAGTTGAGCCAAACCTCTCCATCGTTGCATTTACTCGCCCGGGCTGGCAGGCCAGTGATTATCAAGCATGGAGCGATAAGTTACTTGCAGACCAGATTGGATTTGTTACGCCATCTGCCCACCACGGATCTCCGATTTTGCGCTTTGCAATTGTCAATCCGTGGACGCAAGTCAGCGATATCGAAGCAATTCTCGCAACGCTCTAAGCAGATGTTTTAGCGGTCTAGAAGATTACGAACCGGCGAATACTCGCCGCCTTTTCTACGGAATGCAATTGCGCTGAGCGCCTCAAGAACAACGCGGTTGGCGAGCATCGCGGTGATATCAGAGCTATCAAATGCAGGAGCAACTTCAACAACATCGATTCCAACAATAGGTAGTTCCATGCAGATTCGACGGACTGCTTCAAGAAGTTCGCGCGATGTCATGCCACCAGGTTCTGGTGTGCCTGTGCCAGGCGCCATGCCTGGATCCACGACATCGATATCAACGGAGAGAAATACGCCATCACAATCGTCTACGAGAATTGCAAAGGATTCATCTAGGACTGCCGTGAGACCACGGTGATGGATCTCAGTCATCTCATATGAGCGCATACCTTGATCGCTCATCCAATCAAGAGTTGCTGGCTCTGGCCAATAGCCACGAAGACCAAGTTGCAAGAATCGATCTCCGCGCACTGCGCCAGAGTCAATAAGTCGTCGCATAGGAGTGCCGTGTCCTACAAGTGAGCCGCTCTGTGTATCTGCGGTGTCGGCGTGAGCATCAAAGTGAATCATGGAGACATTGCCCCAACCGATTGAATTTGCGATACCAACAACATCAGCAGAAGTAATCGAGTGATCGCCGCCAAGAACCAAAGGGATCGCACCGCTACGCGTGATCTTCTCTGTCGCAGCTTCTAAAACTTTAAGAGACTTCACCAGGTCATCACCGGGCATGAGGAGATCGCCAGCATCAACTACCTTGAGATCTTTGAGCCCATCGGTACGTAGTGACATATGTGGACGCTCACCATCGTGGGGGAGATAGTCGGTGCCACGAATCGCTTGCGGGCCGAACTTCGCACCAGATCTAAATGAAGTGCCAGAATCAATCGGCGCACCAACGATGACAACATCTGCGCCTGCGTAGCTCTCTGGAACATCGAGATCACACGATGGCACGCCAAGAAATGTGAATGCTGGTCCGTACATGTTGCCGATATATGCCATGTCTAAATCCTACTTAACGACTCGATAGGTGGATAGGGAAGGGTCAGTTGCATATGCGATGCGTACGCCGGCTGCGGCAGAGGCAGCGAGTCCGTCGATAATTTGCGCCGTCAAAACTTCACCTGGTGCAACCACTGCAACTCCTGGAGGGTAAGGCGCGATGAGGTCAGCACTGATTCGACCGACAGCTGCAGTAGCAGTGGCCATCTCAGTCTCGGCAAAGTAAGCATCGCGCATTGAGATCCCAGGCGTTGGAACAATTGACCAGCTCAGCGCGGTAGCTGATGGACGTGGCTGCTGCACTAACTTCTTCAGAATTGGAATCAAAACTTTGACAAGGTGATCAAAATCTTCAGCGGAATCTGCGAGTGTTGCGAGAAATACAACAGTGTCGCGATCAGCCATCTCAACCCGAATATTCTGCGCGCCAAGTTGTCGCTCGATATCTACACCTGAGGCGCCTAACTGATTAGCACGTAGAACGATCTTCGTGGGATCGAAGCGATTCTTAGGAAAATCAGATGGCTCAAGAAATATGGGAAGATCAAACTCAGACTGCACTCTCGCTTTACATACGACGATATGAGTGAGCAGATCATCGAGGAGCGCCTGTCCACGGCTCTGAAGGAGTGCGCGAACCGCATCGATCGAGGCGAGTGGCGCACCGGCCGGCGATGTGGTGTGGGTCGTCTCGAAAGATTGCTCAATACGGGCAAGATTCAAATACTTTCCCTGGGCCAACAAGAGCGCACTCGCGCTGTAGCCAGGCAACGCCTTATGGACGCTGGTGATCAGCGCATCCGCGCCAAGCTGAATGCAATGACGTGGCAAGTCATCATGGAATCCAAAGTGGCCACCCCATGCTGCATCGATGATGACAGGAATCTTCGATTCATGTGCCTTTGTGATCAGCGCTGGAAGATCAGAGAGCGTTCCAAGGTATCCAGGCTCGGTGAGTAAGAGTGCGATCGGTTTCTGTTCAATGACCGCGCTGAAGGTCGCAAGGGATATCCCGGTTGGGACACCGGTCGCATCATCAATATCTGGAGATAACCAAATCGGCTCAAGGCCAGCTAGGACGATCGCTGAGAGAACGGAGCGGTGTGCGGTTCTGGCGATTGCAATCTTTTCACCAGGCTTACCGAGCGCCAAGATGATCGCTTGGTTGGCGTGGGTAGAGCCTCCGGTTGAGAAGCGTGCGTAATCTGCGCCCCAGAACTGGGCGGCTAAGCCTTCTGCCGTGCGCAGGACCTGGTTGGTTAACTTGATCTCATCGAGGCCACCATAAAGCGGAACATCGCTATCGACCAGCGCTCCGAGACCTGAGTCCAAGCGCGAGGCCCTCTGCTTATGTCCAGGGATGGTGAAAGGTGTGCGCTCGCTCTCAAGGTAGGAGAGGTAGGCATCGAGTAAGGGTGCGCTCGCTCGTAACTCGCTCATAAGGTTAAGGATAACTTCACTTTGAGTCGGCGCGCTGCACGCCTCTCATGGCTTTAGACTTTACCCATGATCGATACAGATACCGTCCTACAGGTTCGTCGAGTACTCACTGCTATTCCCGGACCTAAGTCAGCAGAAGTGCTTAAGCGCCGCACAGAAGCGACCTCTGGGGGACTAGGTATGGCCTTTCCAGTTATCGTAGAGAAGGCGCACGATGCGATCATTCTCGATATCGATGGCAATCAGATCATTGATCTTGGTGCAGGTATCGGCGTAACGAATGTCGGTAATAGCGCACCTCGCGTTGTTGAGCGCGTCCTCAAGCAGGTTCGCGATTTCACGCACACAAACTTTACGACCGCGCCATATGAGAGTTACATCGAAGTATGTGAGTGGCTCAATAAGAACACTCCAGGAACATTTGCAAAGAAGTCAGTCCTTGTTAACTCAGGTGCAGAAGCGGTTGAGAATGCAATCAAGATTGCTCGCCACTTTACAAAGCGCCAAGCGATTCTTGTCTTCGAGCATGCCTATCACGGTCGCACAAACCTCACGATGGCGTTGACTGCAAAGAACATGCCATACAAAGACGGTTTCGGACCGTTTGCCCCCGAGGTTTATCGCATGCCTCTTCCTTATTCATATCGCTACGAAGGTAACCTCGCGAATATCACCGCTGAATCACTTGATCGCATCACACATAAGATCGAGAAAGAGATTGGCGCAAAGAACGTTGCCGCCATTTTGATCGAGCCAATTTTGGGTGAAGGTGGATTTATCGTTCCGCCAAAGGGATTCCTCCCTGGACTACAGAAGTACTCGAATGAGAATGGCATCCTCTTCATCGCTGATGAAGTGCAATCAGGCTTTGCTCGTACCGGACATCTCTTCGCTTGCGAAGATGAAGGAGTTGTCCCAGATATGGTGACAACTGCGAAGGGCTTAGGTGGAGGTCTTCCACTCGCTGCAGTTACTGGTCGCGCCGATGTCATGGATTCAAGTCACGTTGCTGGCCTCGGAGGAACCTATGGTGGAAACCCACTTGCATGTGCAGCAGCACTTGGCGTCTTCGAGACTATCGAAGAAGAAGGACTTGTTGCACGAGCGCTGATGATTGGCGAGATTCTCACAAATCGTCTCAACGAATTGAAGTCTCAGTATTCAGTGATCGGTGAAGTCCGCGGTCGCGGTGCGATGCAGGCAATTGAGCTTGTGAAGCCAGGCACCAAGGAGCCAAACCCAGAGGCAATGGCGAAGGTCATTAAGTATTGTCAGCAAAATGGCGTTCTTATTCTTACCGCCGGCACCTACGGAAATGTGATTCGTTTCTTGCCACCACTCGTCATCAGTGAAGATCTCCTTCGTGATGCGCTTGATGTTCTCGAAGCTGGATTCGCAACCCTCTAATACCTGGGCTACCTTCGTCGTATGAAGCAGCTGATCGCCAATCGTTTTAGGGAGATTGTCTCTGGCGCGCCAGATGGTCGCCCGGATTGGGTTGAGCAGATCGCTATCGGCGATGATGTAGGACTCTTCGGTCCTTCCAGTCCTGTCTGGCAGGTGCATGGCAATATCGCAACGCTCGTCGGGGGAGTAAGAGCGCTACTTTTACAGGCAGCTCATCCAGCAGCACTCACCGGCGTCGCAGAACATTCTCGATATGAAACTGACCCACTTGGTCGTTTAGCAGGAACATCCAGATGGCTGACGATTACAACATTTGGATCTACGCAGGCAATCGCACAAGAGGCAAAGCGCGTAAATGCCATGCACTTTCGTGTTAAAGGTGATTACGTCGCAAAGGATGGCGAGCAATCTCCTTACAAAGCTTCAGACCCTCGCTACCTACTCTGGGTGCACTGCGCCTTTACAGATTCCTTCCTGCAGACACATCTGGCATTTCAACCAAAGTTTGCAGACGGTGATGAGTATGTTCGTGAATGGGCGAAGAGCGCTCAAGGTCTTGGCTTGGAGAGCGCACCTGAATCGGTGAGTGAATTACAGGCGACGATGGATAACTTTGCATCACGGGAATTAAGTCCATCGATTCACACCGAGCGCGTAGTTGGATTTATCTTGAAGCCACCTTTAGGTAAGCCATCACTCTTCTTCTATCGCTTCCTCGCAAAGTCAGCGGTCTATACCCTGACGCCTACGCAACGTGAGATTTTAGGATTGAAGCAGGTAAGCAAGGCCTGGGTCACCGCGACTTCTTTCATATTAGGAGTGCTCGCTTGGACTTTGGGCGGGGAATCTCCAAGCCAAGAGGTGGCTCGCGATCGAATTGCGCGGATAGACCAAAGAGCTATTTAGTTGAATATTCAACTAAATCGGAGTACCGTGAGGGTGTGACCACAAAAACAGCTGCGCTCTATCTCAGTCATGGCGCTCCACCGCTACTCGACGATATCCGTTGGGGCGGGGAACTAGCGGCATGGAGCGGCAATCTTGATAAGCCAAAGGCGATACTTATTGTCAGCGCTCATTGGGAATCTGCCCCACTCTCTCTCACATCTACAGAGCCAGGAACACCTCTGATCTACGACTTTGGGGGCTTCGCTCCTAAGTACTACCAACTTCAATATCCGGCCCCAGTTGCACCAGAGCTTGCCGCGAGAATCAAATCTCTGATCGGCGAACCAGTGGTAGAGCATCGCCGAGGTTTAGACCATGGTGCTTATGTTCCATTGATGAAGTTATATCCAGAGGCTGATGTCCCAGTGATCCAGATGTCGATCCCTACATTTGATCCTGAAAAATTATTTAAGCTCGGTCAAAAGCTCGCACCGCTGCGCGATGAGGGAGTGATGATTATCGGAAGTGGGTTTATGACCCACGGGCTGCCATTCCTCAAAGAGTTTCGGATCGATGCAACTCCTCCGGGATGGTCTATTGAATTTGATCTCTGGGCGAAAGAGGCGCTTCATCGCGGAGCAGTAGATGAATTAATGAATTACAAGAGCTTGGCCCCCGGATTGCCATACGCACATCCCACAGTTGAACACTTTGCACCTATCTTCATCACCCTTGGATCCGCGACTACGCCTGATGCGGTGCCCGAAACAACTATCGAGGGATATTGGATGGGGCTTAGTAAGCGATCATTCCAAGTCGCTTAACATTGAGCCTTTCCACTGTAAAAACGGCCCAAGAAATCCTTCTTTAAATCGAAGAACTCACCGGCATCAATTGATAGACGCATCTGATCAACTAACCGAACGATAAAGCGCTCATTGTGAATAGTTGCCAAGGTCGATGCGAGCATCTCCTTCGCCTTAAATAAGTGGTTGAGATAAGCAGCGGTGTAATGCGCGCAGGTGTAACAATCACAACTCTCATCGATAGGGGAGAACTGGCGTTGGTATTTCGAATTGGTCAGATTGATCTGCCCATCATTAGTAAAGACAGCGCTGGTGCGAGCCTTGCGTGAGGGCGCTACACAGTCAAAGGTATCTGCACCATTCTCAACACCAACAAAGAGATCATCGGGCTCGCCGATTCCAAGTAAGTGACGGGGCTTATTGTCAGGGAGCTCTTCACAGAGCCAGCCGACGATTGTGCCAAGTTTTTCTTTATCGAGCGCTCCACCTAAACCAAAGCCATCGAAGGTAATGCCATCTTCATTCAATTCAGAGAGATCCTTCGCAGCCTTGCGTCGAAGATCTTCATACTGAGCACCTTGTAAGACACCGAAGAGTGCTTGATACGGTTTGTCAGCGCGAAGCTCTGTGAGTCGACCGTGCTCAACTAAACAACGCTTTGCCCAGAGACGAGTGCGCTCAAGAGACTTTTGTTGATAGCCACGGGTGTTGTGAAGCGTCGTGCACTCATCAAAGGCGAACATAATGTCCGCGCCGAGTTGGTGCTGAATTCCAATTGAAACTTCTGGTGTGAATCGGTGGATTGAGCCATCGATGTGGGATTTAAATGTAACTCCGTCGTCGTCAACGTGAGCGAGTCGATCCTTACCTTCTGCAATAACTTGATCATCACGGAAGGTATCTTCATTCATCGCAATGACTTTTTTGAATCCAACGCCGAGTGAGAGAACTTGGAAGCCGCCACTATCTGTAAAAGTTGGGCCGGACCAATTCATAAATTTTCCGAGGCCACCTGCTTCATCGACAATCTCAGGTCCAGGCTGGAGATAGAGGTGGTAGGCATTTGCCAAGAGCGCTTGAGCACCAAGTTCTCCCATCGATTCCGGAAGAACGGCTTTCACAGTTGCCTTAGTTCCGACTGGAATAAATGCTGGAGTCTGGATAACACCATGAGGCGTTGTTATTGCACCGGTCCGACCGAGCGCGCCTTCAAGTTGGGTCTTCTTCTCATAGGAAAAGGCGCTCATTGGAGTTATGCTACCGAAATGTCGAAAGATCGTTTGCCGCGTGATTATTGGAAGTTGTGGAGCGCAACCTTCATCTCCAATATTGGTAACGGAGTCACGGCGATCGCATTTCCATGGCTCGCCTCCGCGTTAACTCGCTCGCCTCTGACAATCGCCATCGTGGGGTTGATGAGCCAGCTTCCTTGGCTGCTCTTCACCTTGCCTGCTGGGGTGATTACCGATCGACTCGATCGTAAAAAGATCATCCTTGCGACGGATGTTATTCGCGGAGCGGTCACGGCTCTGGCAACTTTTGTCTTGATCTTTCATCGAAACGATTTCTCTCATCTCAAAGATCCACTCAACGCCTACAACGGCTCTTCCCAAGCGCTGATCCTTGGAATGATGATGGTGGCTAGCTTCTTACTTGGTTCGGCCGAAGTATTGGGGAATAACTCCTCACAAACCTTTATGCCAGAAGTTGTTCATGAAGCTCTTTTAGCGAAGGGCAATGGCCAGATGTGGTCGGCCGAGTACCTGACAAATAGTTTTATTGGACCTGCCTTTGGCTCTCTTCTCTTGGGAATCGGAATCTATCTACCGTTCCTTTTTGATGCGGGGTCATTCTTTGCATCTGCTGCTTTGATTGGTTTGATTACTGTCCAGGGCAAGAAAATGGCACGACCAAAAGATTTCGCTGGACTCAAAGGGTCTGATGCCTTTGTTGCTGAGTTGAAAGAAGGCTTCTCCTGGTTGATGAAGCACGAGGTGTTGCGTCCGATGGCCTTTACGCTTGGTGCACTCAACTTCTTTAGCCAGATCGCATTCGCTTCCTACATTCTCTTTGTCCAAGAGGTGCTGAAGGTTTCGGTCTTTATCTTTGCAGTTCTCGGAACTGCGGGAGCTGCCGGCGGATTCTTAGCTGGATTACTCGCTCCAAAAATCATCAAACGGATTGGCGAAGGCCGCTCACTCACTGTCGCGTTGATTGGAATGCCGAGCCTAACGGCGCTCGCCTTCTTTGTTCACAGCTGGTACATCTTCTACGGGCTGCTCTTCTTGGAGATCTTCTTCTCGGTGATGTGGAATATCGTCACCGTGACCTTTAGGCAGACGATCATTCCGACCGAAATCTTGGGTCGAGTAAATAGCGGTTATAGGTTCTTTGGTTGGGGCTCAATGCCCCTCGGCTCAATTGTGGGCGGCCTTTTGGTCAATATCCTGCAGCACCACATCTCGCGGGGGCTCGCCCTTCGAACCCCATTTCTCGTGGCTGGCGGGATCGGCTTTCTGACCTGGGGGATTGTCCGCACGAGCTTTACGAGCGAGAAGCTGGAATCAGCCCGCATGGCAGGTGGGGGTAGTTAAATTTACGTTACCTCCAGAAAAACAGTTGCTCTCAATCGGACATATGGGGCAGACTTCGCCCACTCCGTAGGTAGGGGTGGTCACTAGCTAGGTCCACTCTCCGACGGTCCCTCGAAAAGGAGAATCAATGAAGGCACGCATTAATGCGCGCACTGTTCTCGCTCTTGCAGCAGCATCAGCGGTCGCAGTAACTGGCGTCATCGTGGCGCCGGCACATGCCGCAACAAAGACAACAGTCGTCATGACTGAGCCAAGCCCGCTAACGAGCTTGAACTACAACGCCACAGATATGAACCTCAACACCAACTTGGATGTTACTTATCCAACAGGTTTTGGATTCTGGTATGCAGATAACCAGAAGAACCTTGTCAATAACACAAAGTTCGGTACATACAAGGTCGTAAAGAACCTCGCAACAGATTTCCAGGTTGCTTACACAGTTAACCCAGGACTGATTTGGAATGATGGCGCACCAATTACAGGTGTCGATCTTCTTCTCTCACACGTCCTTGGTTCATCAGCATATTCAAAGGCCGCCGGTATCGGTGATCCTTCTGCATCTGGTGTAACACCTGCATTCGATTCACTCGGATACGCTGGCGTTTACGATCAGAATATTGTTGGCGATCCAGTACTTTCAGCTGACAAGATGACAGTCACACTCAAGTTCAAGGCAAAGATCCCTGATTGGCAGCAGTATGGACCTGGTCCATCACCTGTTCACGCACTTGAGCTCATGGCTGCTGGAAAGAAGACTCTTCCATCAGTAGCAGAAGCTAACGCTGCAACAGATAAGTTCCTCTCAGACTTCACATCAAAGAACACAGCATCACTCAAGGCTATGGGTGCTGTCTGGTCTAAGAGCTACAACATCTCAACAGTCAACTCTTCAACAAACCCACTTCTTCTCGTAGGAAATGGTGACTTCAAGATTGAGTCATGCGTCGATCAGATCGCTTGCACACTCGTTCTTGATACAAAGACCAACGGTAACTCTGGTCCAAAGGCCACAGGAATCGACAAGATCGTCTTCCGCTTCGACGTTGCTGATACATCAGCGCCACAGGCACTTGGAAACAAGGAAGTCGACCTCTACCAAGGTCAGCCAACAGCAGATGCTGTTAACCAGCTCAAGGCTGTTAAGGGAATCACACTCGTACCAGGCCCATTGGCTACATACGAGCAGATCTCACTCCGCACAGCTTCAGCAGGTAACAATGGCGCTGTCTACAACGGTCCATTCGCAGGAGAGACTCAGAAGGCGAAGGCAACTCGCCAAGCATTCTTGCTCGCACTTCCACGTGAAGATATGGTCAACAAGATCGTAAAGACTGTTCAGTCAAACGCTGTTGTTCTTAACTCACGCTTCGTCATGCCTGATTCAACCGCGGCGTATAACGATCAGATCAGCAAGAATGCATCTGGTCCATACAACGCCGGAACTCAAGCATCACGCACAGCTCAGGCTGCAGCGATCATGAAGCGTTGGTACGGTCCTGACTACCTCAAGAAGCCAATCACGGTTCACACCTTGTTCCGTAACAATGCACGTCGTACAGCTGAATTCCAGCTCTACCAGGCAGCTGAAGCCGCAATCGGTTTCAACATGACTGGCCCTGGAATCCCTGATTGGTCTAAGCACCTCTCAGATAACACCTACGATGCAGCATTCTTCGCATGGGGTGCATCACTTCCTGTACAGGTTGGCGATTGCCCACAGTTGACATCAAGTTCTTCAAACCAGACCTTTGGTTGGAATAACGGTGTAGTCGACAGTACTTGTAAGGTCCTTGCAGCATCAGCAATGTCAGATGCAGCACGTAACCGTAACTGGGTAACAGTTGAACGTGCCGTCATGGCAGAGGGATACACAATGGGTCTCTTCCAGTGGCCTGGCGTCACAGCTGTGAACTCAGACCTCAAGGGTGTTAAGCCATCATCCATTACTCCAAACCTCGTTTGGAACTACTGGGAGTGGAACTACTAAGTCACCGAAAGGTCTCTTAGTACAACCATTAACACTGCAAGAGAGCTAGAAATAGCTAGTAGCACTTAAGCAAAAGCAGGACAGTCGTGGAGTTTGAGAGTAATCTCGGGCTCCACGACTTACTGTATTTAATAGATCTTTTAGCTGTGTATGAATGTAGAACTTTTTGAGAAAGAGGTAGTGAATGTTTGCCTTCATTATGCGTCGCCTTGGGACGCTCTTCGTGATCCTCTTTGGATCAAGCTTCATTCTCTATAATCTCACTGCGATCTCCGGTGACCCTACTGAGCAATATAAATTTGCGACAGATACGCGCGCCAAGCAAGAGCTAGCTGGGTTGATCAAGCAACTCGATCTCAACACCCCACCACCACTTCGCTACTTCAAGTGGCTTAAGGGCATCCTCAAAGCCTTTACTGGTCATATTGATTTCGGAATGACCCGTACCAATGAATTTGTCTCAACCCGTTTAGCTAGCGCTATCCCAACAACCCTTCGCCTTGTTTTCGCCGCGACAGTTATTGCGATCATCCTTGGCGTTATGCTCGGAATCACCACGGCGCTTCGCCAGTACAGCCGGTTCGACTATGTCGTCACCTTCTTCTCTTTCTTGATGTTCTCACTCCCAATCTTTTGGGTTGCGGTACTCCTGAAGCAATTCCTGGCGATTAAGTTCAATGATTTCTTAGCGAATGGCACCATCCCACTTGGCTGGGCGATTGGCCTCTCTATCGCGACCGCCTTCTTCTGGGCAGGTATCGTCGGTAGTAAGCGAAAGACTTTCTACCGCGTTCTGGCGATCGCTTTCATCGCAAATTTCGCCCTCCTTGAGTTCTTCTCCATTACAAAGTGGTTTGCAACGCCAAAACTTGGCCCAGTTGTGGTCTTCATCTTTGCGCTGGCAATCGCATACGGCGTCACCGCCATCTCGGTTGGTCTCGAGGATAAGAAGGCGCTGCGCGCCACTCAAACGATGGCTGTTGTCACACTCGTGATGTACTACCCAGTCAACTACCTCTTCAATCACTATTCGAGCTTCTGGCTCCTCGTTGCACTCTTTGTAGCAACACTTGGTACCGCATGGCTTTCCGGAATGTTCTGGGCAAAGATCGATCGTCGCCCGGTAATTCGTACCGCGATGATCGCTGGTGGTTTAATGGGAGTGATCGTCGTGATCGATCGCCTCATGCAGACCTGGAAGCCGTATCTACAGATGGATGGCGTCAATGGTCGACCAATCCCAACTGTGGGTCAGATCAACCCTCTTCTCAGCAACCCTGATTTTTGGACGAGCTTCCTCGACCGAGCAGTTCACTTATTCTTACCGACAATCGCACTCACTCTGATCTCCTTTGCCGGATATATTCGTTACTCCCGCGGGACACTTCTTGAAGTGCTTAATCAGGATTACATTCGTACTGCGCGAGCGAAGGGGCTATCTGAACGAACAGTCATTATGCGCCACGCTTTCCGTAACACCATGATCCCATTAACGACGATTATCGTTGTTGATCTTGCTGGAATTATCGGTGGTGCGATTATTACCGAACGCGTCTTTGGTTGGTCAGGAATGGGAACGCTCTTTAATAGTGCGATCCAGGGCCTTGATCTCAATCTCTTGATGGGCGTCTTCTTCTGCACCGCATCCCTCTCTGTATTAGCTAATCTGATTGCAGATCTCTTGTACTCAGCCCTTGATCCACGTATTCGCGTAGGGAGCAAATAATGGCCTTCGGACGTAAGAAAAATACTGCAGAGATCTCGCAGACTGATGGTGGCGAAAACGCCATTGCCAATAAAGAAGTTGAAGGCTTAAGCCAACGCCAGATTGTTCTACGCCGTTTTGTCAGGCACCGTGCCGCGATGATCTCCCTCTTCGTGCTGATCTCGGTAATTGTCTTTGTCTTCACAGCGAGTGAATTCCACATTGGACCCCTCGGCTGGAATGGTTGGTGGCATTACACAACGACCGATACTCCCGACCTGATCAATTGTAAGAATGGTGCAGTTGGTTGCCCGACCCTCACAATTACTCCAGGTGCGGGCTTTGGACTCGGCAAGCATCCATTTGGTCAAGACGATATTGGTCACGATTACTTCGCCCTTGTTATGCGTGGAGCTCAACGATCCCTCTTGGTAACCTTCATTATCGGTCTCGTCGCCGGAACCATCGGAACTGTGGTCGGTGCACTCGCTGGCTTCTACCGTGGAACGGTCGATAACGTTCTCATGCGCTTCGTAGATTTCCTCATCACCATCCCATCAATCATCATCGGTTCAGTTATCGGTTATCACTTCGGAAACCTTGGAGCTACCTTCCTTGCGCTCTACTTAGGTCTCTTTACTTGGACCGGACTATCACGTCTAGTTCGAGGCGAGTTCTTGACTTTACGTGAACGCGATTTCGTTGATGCGGCTCGTGTAGCTGGCGCTTCAAATCGTCGAATTATCTTCAAGCATATTCTTCCCAATGCAATCGGTGTCATCATCGTCTCGGTGACGCTCTTGATGTCGGCAGCGATCTTGCTTGAGACAGCGCTTTCATACCTTGGCTTTGGTGTGGTCGAACCGGATGTATCACTGGGACTGTTGATCTCGAAGTATCAGGATTCCTTCACAACTCGTCCTTGGCTCTTCTGGTACCCAGGACTCTTCATCATCACAATTGCTCTCACCATTAACTTCATTGGTGATGGACTTCGTGATGCCTTTGATCCACGCCAGCGTCGTCGAATCACAAAGAAGGATCGCGAGCGCGCAACAGCCATTAAGAAGGAGCGTGAATCTCTATGATCGCAGCTCTAGAACCCAAGTGCGTAGAAGATCAGCGCAATAGCCAGGCTACCTATAAGGAGACCAGCACCAAGGTAGTTGGTAGTCACATCGCTCTCGCATCCTTCGATGTCGAGCTCTTCAAAGTTCTTGAGACGCAGCTTGGCGATATAGCTCACTTGGCCACTGTCGCTACGGGGGGATTCTCCGGGTCTGATCTCGCCATTGAAGCCGATATCCATTCCCTTAACTTCCGATTCGTGCAGAGTACGAGAGTGGTAACGGCCAGGAGCTGGAGCGGCCCACGCATAAATAACTTTGCCGCCGACAGTAATACTCATGGTGTACCTGGCGTCGATCGATTCAACGCGATGCCAACCAACGGTAATGGTCTGCAGGGGATTGGTAATGATGATTCCCTCATCAAAGATTGTTACCGTGGGATGGATAAAGAGCAGGTAGTCAGAGATGAGCACGAAGGAGCCCCAGGCGATCGCAATCAGGTCACCTTTGAGGCCACGGTTCGCAATAGTCTCAACGATCAGAGCAATCACGATCAGAGCAGAAACGCTAGCGCTCAACCAGACAGATCGTGGTCGGTATCGCAGCACGTTACTCATATTCATTCGGTAATACTCTCACAGCAATCTGGATTGGAAGGGTCACAAGCATGAGCGATCCAGTATTAAAGGTACAGAACTACACCGTTGAGTTCTGGGTAGATGGCACCTGGTATCCAGCTGCTGTCGATATGAACTTTGAAGTCGAAGCCGGCAAAGTACTAGCCATTGTTGGTGAGTCAGGCTCTGGTAAGTCGACGACCGCTATGGGAGTGATGTCACTTCTCGCTGCGAATGCGCGCACCTCCGGAAGCGTGAAGATTAAGGGCACTGAAGTGCTCGGTGCAGATAATGCAACGCTGCGTAAGTTCCGCGGTAAGGAAGTTGCTTACATCTTCCAGGAGCCAATGTCAGCGCTCAACCCGGTCTACACGATTGGTTTCCAGATCGTCGAAACTCTCCGTACCCACTTTGATATTGGACCAACCGAGGCGAGAGTTCGCGCAATCGAACTTATCGGCATGGTTGAGATTCCAAATCCAGAGGGCTCATTTGATAAGTTCCCACACCAACTCTCTGGTGGGCAGCGTCAGCGCGCAATGATCGCGCAATCCCTTGCCTGTGATCCAGCGCTGCTTATCGCAGATGAACCAACGACAGCACTCGATGTAACAGTCCAGGCTGAAATCTTGGATCTCATGCGTGGTCTCAAGACCCGCCTCAACTCTGCAATCCTTCTGATCACCCACGATATGGGCGTTGTCGCTGATATGGCCGATGACATCTTGGTGATGAAAGATGGAAACACTGTCGAACATGGCACTTCAGATCAGATCTTCAACAAGCCACAGCATCCGTATACCAAGGAGCTTCTTGGCGCGGTCCCAAAGCTTGGCTCAACAAAGGCGCGCGAATTTCCTTACAACGTGAGCGCCAAGCCAGCACCTGTCATCAAACTTGAAAATGTCACCGTTGAATATCCAAAGCGCGGTCGCATTCCAGCTTTCACCGCTGTCAAAGAGTTCAACCTTGAGATCTATCCAGGTGAGATCGTTGGCCTAGTAGGCGAGTCTGGTTCAGGTAAGACAACCGTGGGCCGTGCTGCAATTGGATTGATTCCAATCAAAGAGGGCTCTATCAATATTGTCGGTAACGATATCTCCAAGGCATCACAGAAAGAGCTGAAGGGGATTCGTCGCCACACCGGAATCGTCTTCCAGGATCCAGCATCATCGCTGAACCCACGCCTTCCTATCGGAGAATCAATCGGCGAGCCGATCTTCTTGGCAGGACTTGCTAAGGGTGAAGAGCTTGATCGTAAAGTTGAGGATCTCTTAAATTCAGTAGAGCTGCCACGAAGCTACCGCAACCGTTACCCACATGAACTCTCTGGTGGACAGCGTCAGCGCGTAGGTATCGCTCGCGCACTCGCACTGACTCCTGATCTCTTGATCGCAGATGAGCCAACTTCTGCTCTCGATGTATCTGTGCAAGCTCGCTTCCTCGAGCTGCTACAAGATCTTCAGAGCAAGCTCAACTTCGCCTGCCTCTTCATCAGCCATGATCTCGCTGTGGTCGACATTTTGTCGCACCGCATTGCGGTGATGCAGAATGGTCGCCTCGTTGAATCTGGCGATCGCGATGCAATTCTTAAGCGCCCACAGGATCCGTACACACAGCGTTTGATTGCTGCAGTGCCGATTCCAAACCCAGCAGAACAAGCACTTCGCCGCGCGGCACGCTTAGCCTCAAAGTAGATTCTTCCCATGCGAACGACTGATGCGAAAAGTGGGGCCGAGCTTGCGATTCGCTCGCCAGCGAAGATCGCATGGGATCGCTTACGTGCAAACCGGGTAGCTTTCTACTCAGGTTTTGTCGCGCTCTTTTTCGTCATTACCGCATTTGCCGCACCGTTTATCACGAGAGTGATGGGGCTTAACCCCACATCGCAGTACTCAAGTCGGGTCGCTGAAACCGGAATTCCATTTGGACACTTTGGCGGCATGAGCCTTGGCCATCCACTCGGACTAGAGCCGGGCGTGGGCCGAGACCTCATGTCCCTACTTCTCTACGGCTCACGAATTTCTTTCACCGTTGCTATCATCACGAGTATCTTCTCAATTGGCATTGGCATGATTGTTGGAATCGTAAGTGGCTACTATGGTGGCAAAGTCGATGCTGTCATCGGCCGAATTTCAGATTTTATTCTCTCATTCCCATCAGTATTCATGATTGTGGCGCTCGTTATTCCACTGACTCAGCGGATCGAAACGACGCATCTTGCCCGCGATAATGGCGCGCGCATTATTGTGCTGATCATCTTCTTCGTGATCTTTGGCTGGCCAGGTTTTGCACGTCTCGTTCGGTCACAAGTACTCAGTATGCGTGAACGAGATTTTGTGATGGCAGCCCAATCCCAGGGTGCATCTGGGTATCGCATCATCATCAAAGAGCTTCTGCCAAACTTATGGCCAACTGCGATCGTCTTTCTCTCGCTCTCGCTACCAGGCTTCTTGGCAGCTGAAGCGGTCTTCTCATTCCTTGGGGTCGGAGTCCAAGCGCCAGCATCGACCTGGGGTCTTGTACTCTCAGATTCTGTGAGCTATTGGCAGCAAGATCCTGCCTACCTATTGATTCCATCGATCATGCTCGTACTCGTGGTGCTCTCACTGAATCTCTTCGGTGATGGTCTGCGCGATGCTCTCGACCCTAAGAGTGACCGGGCTTAACTCTCTTCGCCCAAGATCTCACATCGTGATACCGCGGCCATTACCGCAAGGCATCTCTAGCAAAACCGACAATAGTTGCGTACCGTTTGTGCCCGCACATCCCTGACGAGAAAGAAGGAGAGCACATGTCACAATCACCAAAACGCAGAGCGATTGCAGCTGCGCTTGCCATAGGTGTCGCCACTGCGACAGCGTTGGTAACCGGCCTGCAGAGCGCACAAGCTGCGCCAGCAAAGGGTGGGACCCTTTACGTTATTACTCACCAAGATCAATTCGATCACGCAGATCCACAGCGTATCTATACCGGTCGTGATATTGCCTTTATGGAATCTTATGTATTCCGTACCCTCGTCATGTACAAGCCGGTCCCTGGCGCAGCTGGAACTGGCCTTGTTTCAGATCTTGCTACAAATACAGGTGTAGCCACAGATGGTGGCAAGACTTGGGCATTTACTTTGCGCCCAGGAACAAAGTATTCAGATGGAAGTTCGATTGTCTGCGCAGATGTGAAGTATGCGATATCGCGCACCTTTGCAACTGACGTCATCACTGGCGGACCAAGTTACCCAATGCAGTATTTGGCAGTTGGTCAAGATGCCAAGGGTGCATCACTCTATGCCGGTCCTTACAAGAAGACTGGACAGGCTGAATACGACAAGGCTGTTACCTGTTCACCAGATAACCGCACCATTACATTCCACCTCAACGTAGCAAAGCCGGATTTCAACTACGCAATGAGTTACCCAATCTCTTCACCAGTTCCTGCAGCTAAGGACACTGGCGACAAGATGGATCTTGCACCACTTTCAGAGGGCCCATACAAGGTTGCTCTCTATAAGGTAAAGGGCGAGATGGATCTCGTTCGTAACCCAAACTGGAGCTCAGCTTCAGATTCAGTGCGCACCAATTACCCGGATAAGATCATCGTTAAGTTTGGTGTCTCTGAAGATGTCCGCGATCAGATCTTCCTCAAGGACACACAGAAGAATGCCATTAACCTTGATGCAATGCAGCTCCAGAACAACATCTCATTCTGGAACTCACCAGCATCAAAGAGTCGCGGACTCAACGTCTTCGATCCATACACAACATATTCAGCGAACAACATCTCTAAGGGTCACCTCGATTGCTTAGATGTCCGTAAGGCGATCTACTTCGCCTGGCCATATGATGCAATCATCAAGCTCAATGGTGGATCAACCCTTTACGGAACTCCTGGTGATAACGTCATCAAGCCAAATGAGGGTGTTGACTACGCAAAGACAACGAGCCATATCAACGACAAGAACTTCAAGTCAGCCGGAAACCCTGCTTACTCGAAGACTCTTCTCGCTGCAGCGAAGAGCTCATGCCCTGCAACATATGCAAAGGCAACGTCTGCAAATAACGGCATCACGATCGACACTGCAGATACCGCAGCATCGAAGAAGGTTGCAGCAATTATTACTCCTGCTATGGCAGCTGCGGGAATCGTTGTGAAGTACAACTACATTCCAAGCGGTAACTACTACAGCACTATCCAGGACATCACCAAGCAAGGCGATATCTCTGGCGCCGGCTGGGGTCCAGACTGGGCAAATGCATCAACAGTTATCCCACCACTATTCATCAAGGATGGCGGATTCGATCTCTCGCAGAACTGGGATGATCCTGCATACCCTGCATTCAAGGCGCTATGCGATAAGGCAAATGCAGCGCTTAACCGTTCAGCTCAGGCAAAGCTATGGCAGCAAGCTGCTGAATATGCGATGGCGCAATACTGGGTTGGACCTGTCTCCTTCACGAAGCAACAGCTCTCATGGGGCAGTGGAGTCGGCGGCGTAGATTTCTGGGCGCCACAAGGTACCTTCTTGTTCCGAGCGCTCTATGTAAAGGGCTAGGCACTACGTTCTAACTATCAGCAGGGTTAACCTACGCAGATAAGAATGAGTTCAAGGATTGATGAGAATCTCTCCTTGGGCTCTTCTTATCTTTATCAAGTATTATCACCAAATTATTTCATTCCAATACTGGGCTGGGTAGGAGAGAGGATCGCCATGCTGAAATATGTCAGCCGTCGAATCGCAATCTCCCTCGTCATCCTTGTTCTCATCAGTGCAACAGTCTTTCTTATCTTCAACTACCTACCCTTCGATCCGGCTCGGCTTTCTTGTGGCAAGCACTGCACCCCTGAGATTATTGCTGGCAATCGCCATCGCCTCGGCCTTGATGTCAATTGGTGGATCCAATGGTGGAGATTCCTTCAAGGTATTTTCCTTGGCCGCAACTATGGTGAAGGTGCAGCGTTGATTCATTGTGGCGCTCCAGCATTCGGTTACTCATTCACGCAGCATGCTTGCGTGACAACTCTGCTCGGCCAGGCACTTCCCGTCACAGTGAGCTTGGCAATAGGTGCCTTCATCATGTGGCTTCTCCTTGGCGTGACGTTAGGTGTCATTTCGGCACGTTTCCGTAATACCTGGATCGATCGGTTGAGCACTGTCTTCGTTCTCATTGGGACATCGCTGCCAACCTTTATCTCAGGACTCCTCCTTCTGCTCTTTGTCGTCTTGAAGTTCAACTTGATCAGCCCCCTGGATCTAGGAACGTGGCACTCACCACTGACAGATCCGTGGGGTTGGTTCTCTTCCTACTTCTGGCCGTGGCTCTCACTCGCCCTTATTTATGCCGCGACTTACACCCGTTTTACTCGTTCAAATGTGATCGAAACATCATCAGAAGACTTCATTCGCACTGCTCGCGCTAAGGGTGTCAGTGAGCGCAAGGTACTCTGGAAGCACACGTTACGGCCGGCCCTCGCCCCGATTCTGACGATCGCAGGTCTCGACTTTGCAGGTCTACTGGGTGGTGCAATTATTACTGAACAGATCTTCCAGCTTCCGGGTCTTGGTCGCCTCACTCTCCAAGCAGTCCTTCAGGACTATGACCTTCCGGTAATTGTGGCGACAACGACCCTTGCCGCAGCCTTTGTTGTTATCGCCAATCTTCTTGTCGACCTTGCCTACGCGCTCCTTGATCCAAGAATCCGTATCTCATGAGCAATCTTCTCGATGTCAAGGGATTGAATGTCGCCTTTCCAACCATTGATGGTGAGGTTCGTGCCAGCGTCGATCTCAACTTTGAACTCAATCGCGGTGAGACTCTCGCGATTGTGGGGGAGTCTGGCTCAGGTAAATCTGTCTCAAGTCTTGCCATTATGGGTCTTCACAATCGCGCTCGAACTGTGATCTCAGGTGAAGTCATTCTTCACGGCAGCAAAGGCTCCATGGAATTAATCTCGGCATCCGATGAGACCGTCAGAAGATTGCGCGGCAAAGAGATGGCGATGATCTTCCAAGATCCGATGTCATCACTTCATCCTTATTATTCAATCGGTGCACAGATTGCTGAAGCATGGATGATCCATAACGAAGGTAGTAAGAAAGATGGCATGAAGCGCGCCATCGAGATGCTTGATCTTGTCGAGATTCCATCGGCTGCGAAGCGAGCACATGAGTTCCCACATCAGTTCTCTGGTGGCATGCGCCAGCGTGCAATGATCGCGATGGCGTTAGTGAATAACCCCTCACTTCTCATTGCGGATGAGCCAACGACTGCTCTCGATGTCACAGTCCAAGCCCAGGTTTTACAGCTACTGCAGGATATGCAGAAGGAGTTCAACATGGGGGTCATCTTGATTACCCACGATCTAGGTGTAGTTGCGGAGTTCGCCGATCGCGTCAATGTCATGTATGCCGGAAAGATTGTCGAAACCGCTGGCGTTGAGGATCTTTACTACCGATCTATGCATCCTTATACGATCGGATTATTACGTTCGATTCCACGCGTCGATCAGATCGATAATCATCGCCTCGACGCAATTAAAGGCGCACCTCCTTCACTCATCAATCTACCGATGGCTTGTTCGTTCGCACCTCGCTGTGAATATGCATCCATGGTCCCCGAGAGCCGCTGCACCCAAAGCCAACCTGAGTTAGAGGCTAAAGAGAGTAACCATTTTGCGCGCTGCTTCTTGCCCGCAGAGCGAATTGCCGAGCTCCGTTCATGAGCACACCTATTCTTGAGATCAAGGGTCTCACTAAGCACTTCCCAGTTTCTGGTGGCGCCTTCGGTAAGTCAAAGGGTTCGGTGAAGGCAGTCGATGGCGTTGATATCACGGTCATGCCAGGGGAGACCGTAGGACTTGTTGGTGAATCTGGCTGCGGCAAGACGACAGTGGGCCGAACCGTCATGAAGCTCTATGAGCCAACCTCTGGTCAGATCTTCTTTGATGGCGAGGAGATAACCAACCTTCGCGGCCGTGCGATGAAGCCAATTCGATCTAAGATGCAGATGATCTTTCAAGATCCCTATTCATCACTCAATCCACGTCATACCGTTGGTCGAATCATCAGCAGCAGTTTTGAGATCCATGGAATAAATCCCGATGGCGGGACGAAAGTTGCAGTTCAAGAACTTTTGGAGCGAGTCGGACTCAACCCCGAGCACATCAATCGCTTCCCACACGAGTTCTCAGGTGGTCAACGTCAGCGTATCGGTATTGCGCGCGCACTTGCGCTCAAGCCAAAACTCATCGTCGCTGATGAACCGGTCTCGGCTTTGGATGTATCAATTCAGGCACAGGTTGTGAATTTACTCGATGACCTGCAAAAGGAATTTGGACTTTCATATCTCTTCGTGGCTCACGATCTCTCCGTCGTGCAACATATCTCAGATCGCGTTATCGCTATGTACTTGGGCAAGGTCATGGAAGAGGCGCCAACGGCTGAGCTCTTCGCACGCCCTCGCCACCCTTATACAAAAGCCTTGCTATCGGCGGTTCCGATTCCAGATCCACGCATCGAACGCAGTCGTGAACGAATTATTTTGAAAGGTGATCTACCAAGCCCAGCAAATCCACCATCGGGCTGCGTTTTCAGTACTCGTTGTTGGAAGGCGACAGATCTCTGTCATCAGATCGCACCATTGCCACTTGAACTAACTCCTGGCCATCGGGTGGCCTGTCACTTCCCAGAATAAGTTCCAGAATAAGTTCCGGTAGTTATTCACTAGCCAAGGGTTCGGACAAGAACCCACATCGCCACAACACCAAACGCGGTCGCTGCCATCGTAAATCGTGATGGGTGGTCGGCATGAGCTTCTGGCAAAATATGGGAAGTCGCAATGTAAATAACAAAGCCGCTAAAGAAGGCTAGATAGATCGCGACTGAATCCTCATTGAAGTGGAAAGAATTTCCGACGATCGCACCGCTCACTCGAACCAGGGCATCGACCCCAAGGAGCAGTACCGCCTTCTGGCTCCACGATCCAGATTTCACGAGCATCGCCACAGTGTTGAGGCCATCGCTAAAGGCGTGGACCAATAGGGCGAAGAAGACTGCGATCCCGAGGGCATGAGAGACGTGGAAGGCGACTCCGAGAGCCACGCCATCCATGAAGACGTGGCCGGCCATCGCAACCGCGCCAAAGATTCCAGCAATGCTCTCAGCATGTGAGTGATCGACGTCGTAGTGGTTGCCGTGGCTCTCATGGCCACCAACCCATTTCTCAACAAAGTGAAGGAGTAAGAAGCCAACGCAGAATGCGACCGGAACAGCCGGTAAACCGCCCCAGTGGATCCCCATATGCGTGTAAATCTCGGGATTGAGATCAAAGGCTACAAGACCCAATAAAAGGCCCGCAGAGAGCCCTAGAACGAGGTGGAAGCGGTCTTTCGTGCGCAGGGTAAATAAGCCACCCAACGATGTTGATAGCGATGTGAGAGCCGCTAAGAGGACCGCATTCATATGGTTAGCGTACTCGCATCGTTACCAGATTCGGACGCGCTCCTCTGGTGCACGGTAGAGCGCATCTGTTGGTGCGAGATCAAAGGCCTCATAAAACTCATTGAGGTTACTGACGATCTGGTTGCATCGAAATTCGCTTGGGGAGTGCGGGTCTGTTGCAATCCGACGTTTCATCTCTTCTGGGCGAACCTTGCCGCGCCAGACCTGGGCCCAGCCATAGAAGAGGCGTTGGTATCCGGTGAGGCCATCAATCACTGGCGCTTCCTTGCCACCTAATGAAAGTTGGTATGCCTTGTAGGCGATCGTTAAACCACCAAGGTCACCGATGTTCTCACCAATGGTGAGGGCGCCATTCACAAAAGTATCTGGTGTCTCTTCTGGAGCGAGAGTGTCGTATTGCTTAATGAGAACGCCAGCTCGCTCTTGGAACTTCGCGAGATCTTCAGCGCTCCACCAATCTTCAAGGTTGCCATCGCCATCATATTTTGCACCTTGATCATCGAAGCCGTGGCCAATCTCGTGACCGATGACTGCGCCGATGCCGCCGTAGTTCGCAGCATCATCAGCTTCTAGGTCGAAGAATGGTGGCTGCAAAATTGCGGCTGGGAAGACGATCTCATTCATTCCTGGGTTGTAATACGCATTGACGGTCTGAGGGAACATGAACCATTCGCTGCGATCAACTGGTGATCCGATCTTGGCATATTCGAACTCTTGCTGAAATACCGCAATCGCATTGAGATTAGCGATCAGATCTGTGGGAGTTATTTGTAGCGAAGAATAATCGCGCCACTTATCAGGGTAGCCAATCTTTGGAGTGAACTTATTGAGCTTCTCAAAGGCCTTGTTCTTCGTCGCCTCTGACATCCAATCAAGTGCTGCGATATCAACGCGGTATGCCTCAGTGAGATTGGCGACGAGTTCAACCATTCGCTCTTTCGCTGCAGGTGGGAAGTGGCGCTCGACAAAGATCTGCCCAACTGCTTCTCCGAGTCCACCTTCAACGAGAGCTACTCCACGCTTCCATCTCGCTTTGAGCTCGGGAGTACCAGAGAGTGTTGTGCCATAGAAGGAAAAGTTCTCCTCGACTAGCGCTGAGTTGAGGTATGGCGCAGAACCGGAGAGGACCTGCCACGTAAGCCAAGAAGACCACTTGGCGCAGTCGAAGGTAGCGAGCATCTCGCCAAGGCCGGTAAAGAATGATGGTTGACGAAGTACGACTTCATTCAGGATCTTTGATGGAGTCTTTGATGCCGCCATCCAGGTGTTCCAGAACTCGGTTGGCAGCAATGTGCAGAGAGCTTCAAATGTGTACTTGTTGTAGGTAAGAGTCGCATCACGATCTTTCACTTGATCCCAGTGATGGGTCGCAAGCTCGGTTTCAAGATCGAGAATCCGGGCGGCGTGCGAAGCGCCATCAGCAAGCCCTGCCAGTGAGAACATCTTTTCGATATGAGCTACGAAGGCAGTGCGTATCTCTGCGTAATCGTCTTCACGATAGTAGGCCTCATCAGGAAGGCTGAGCCCTGACTGACCAAGGTAGGCGATGTTCTTCGTCGACTCTTTGTTATCAGTCGTAATAAAACTATAGAAGAGACCGGCTCCGCCGCGAGACTCGAGATCTCCCATCACGGTAATAAATTCATTGAGCGAGGTGATGCCCATCGCACGATCTAGGTCGGTGCGAATCGGTGCAATTCCTGAACTCTCGATCGCTGCCTCATCCATAAAGAATCGGAAGAGATCGCCAATCTTCTGAGCTGCAGAACCAGGTGTGGCAACCCCTTGTGAAAGGTCTTCGATAATCGCTCGAACTTGCTTCTCACTCAACTCGCGAAGCCAATAGAAGGCGCCATCAGAAGAGCGGTCTGCTGGGATGACTGCTTCATCGAGCCACTTGCCATTGACATGGCGAAAGAGGTCATCTTGCGGGCGGATTGAATCTTTGATGTATTCGGTGGCGATTCCTGATTTCATAGCGAAACCTTAACTGAACCTTTTAAAAAATGAAGTGTTTCAACTTTCAACTACCTAGCAATCTCGATTATTCTTATCTCATGGCAACCCAACCGAGCTCTGCGAAGAACGTCCCGTGGCTGAACGCCCGGGAGATGAAGGCCTGGCGCAGTTACATCATCGCCAGCCGCCGGATGCTCGATGCCCTTGATAACGACCTTGCTGGCCTAGACCTCACTATGGCCGATTACGAAGTGCTCGCACAGCTCTCCGATGCCCCAGACCGGAAACTTCGAATGTCCGAACTTGCTGAAATAGCCATGATCTCGAAATCTCGCCTCTCACACCGTATGAAGGTGATGGAGCAAGCTGGCTGGGTTCGCCGCGAAGAGTGCCCAAGTGACCGTCGGGGATTTTTTGCTGTCATGACTGATAAGGGATTTAAAGCGATTCAGAAGGCGGCGCCGACCCATGTCGATAGCGTCCGCAATCGCTTCATTGACCACCTCACCGCCAAGGATCAAGAAGATCTCTCAAAGATCTTTGATCGAGTACAGGCGCAGCTGCGTGGCCAATTTATCGCAGAGGATGGACCAGCTAAGTCATCGAATAAGCGGAGTGCAAAGAAGTAAGAGTTGAGTTACATCTCCACCGAGAATAAAAAAAGCCCGCCACTTTCGTGGCGGGCTTTTTAGTAAGGCAATTACTTCTTCTTTGCAACAGCCTTCTTACGACGCTTTGGAGCTGCCTTCTTAGCTGCTGGAGCAGCCTTCTTTGCAGCGGCCTTGCGCCTTGGAGCGGCCTTCTTTGCAGCTGGCTTTGCAGCAGCCTTCTTACGACGCTTTGGAGCGGCCTTCTTTGCAGCTGGCTTTGCAGCAGCCTTCTTACGACGCTTTGG
>JBBAMR010000001.1:39451-86230 GCA_040402375.1 Candidatus Nanopelagicaceae bacterium
GAGCGGCCTTCTTTGCAGCTGGCTTTGCAGCAGCCTTCTTACGACGCTTTGGAGCAGTCTTCTTTGCAGCTGGCTTTGCAGCAGCCTTCTTACGACGCTTTGGAGCAGTCTTCTTTGCAGCTGGCTTTGCAGCAGCCTTCTTACGACGCTTTGGAGCTGCCTTCTTTGCTGCTGGAGCAGCCTTCTTAGCAGCAGCCTTCTTACGGCGCTTTGGAGCAACCTTCTTTGCTACTGGAGCTGCCTTCTTAGCAGCGGCCTTCTTACGACGCTTTGGAGCTGCCTTCTTAGCTGCTGGAGCAGCTTTCTTTGCAACAGCCTTGCGACGCTTTGGAGCAGTTTTCTTAGCTGCAGCCATGTGAGTCTCCTATCAGAATGATTCGATCCGTCACCGAATCTGTTCAAGGATAAGCCTGACATCAAATAGAGAATTGCGCCACTATTTTCGGTGAAAAATCGAGTGCGTGTCGCAACATTATTTTTTTAATTTTTTATGCATTTCGCAGATTTTGATAGTGATTTTTCATTGCAACACTTCTTCTTTTCGCGATCGAGATCATCGTTATTCACTCGATGGTTGCGAATTTCGCTTCTCAATCGCGAATTTATTGCTCCGAACGTCGTAATTGAGGAAATCAGGCATCAATTTCGCACTTAACGTGACAAATCCGAGGCAAATAAGCCCGCCGCCAGCGATGGAGATCCGCAACGTCGTCCATGCCGCCATCGCTCCGGCCCGCAATTGACCACCCATTGGACCGACTGCATAGGAGAGAAGTTCGATTCCTGCCAACCTTCCCCGATATTCATCGGCGATCGATTGGTTCCAAATATTTCCACGCATCATCGCCGAGACTTGGTCGGATGCTCCTGCCAGGGCGAGGAAGAAGAGGATGACCCACAAATTATTGGTGGTCGCCGAAAGCGCAATGGCCGCGGCCCAACCAAGTGCGGCGTAGGTGACCGCTCGACCATGGAATGGATAGCTCTTCATCCAGCCACTCGTGAGAGTTACGACAATCGCCCCGATAATTCCGGCTGAGTAAAAGAGACCAAGCGCCCACCGGGCATGAATATGGTCAGCCCAGAAAGGGAAGAGAGCGTTGGGCATGGCAAAGAACATCGCAGCGAAGTCGACGATGTAGGTACCCATGAGATCGCGACGGCGTGCTGCATATTTCACGCCATCAATTAGCGATGCGAGGGAAGCGGGAGTCGCCTTCTCACTTGGTGGTACTGGTTTCATGCGAGCAATCAAAGAGAGCGAGAAGATAAAGGTTGCGACATCGAGGAAGTAAGCAGATTTAACGCCAAGGGTTGAGATCATGATTCCGCCAATCGCTGGCGCAACGACTGCACCAACCTGCCAACGAATGCTCATGAGAGCAGTTACTGATGGCATATCTTTATGGTCAACAATTCGCGGAACGATCGCGGAGAGACTTGGAGTCTGCAGGCCATCGAGCGCCGTCACGCCGGCGGCGACGAAGTAGAGAAGTATTAAATGGGGATGGGGGAGCAACGAGTTTGCGAGTAGTAGCGCGGATAAGCCAAGTGACCCAAACTCGGTGATGAAGATCAGCTTCTTACGGTCGAGCGAATCTGCGAGCACTCCGCCATAGAGGCTAAAGAGGATGAGGGGAATGATTTGAGCAGCGCCCATTAAACCGACGGCGATATATGAGTTGGTGAGATCCTTGATCTGAAAGGGGAGCGCCACATAGGTGACCATCGAGCCAAGCCGGGTAACGAGCCCCGAGGTAAAGAGCAGCCGCAACTCACGATATTTTCTAAGCGGGGCGAGGTCGATCGCAAACTTACTCATGGGGCAAACCTTAAGGCGCGAGGCTGCCGATGTCAGGTAAAAGAGTCAGTTGAAGCTCTTAGTGAAAGGTCTGCTCGGGTCCAGGAAAGGCGCCATCTCGAACATCATCGGCCCAGCGCTTTGTGGCATCAACGATCAGCTCTCGTCCATTGAGGTAGGACTTGGCGAACTTTGGGGCTCCGACCGTGAGGCCAATCAGATCTGTCCAGACGAGCACCTGGGCATCCACTAACTTGCCTGCGCCAATTCCGATAATGGGGATCGAGAGTTCAGCCGCAATTTCGGCAGCAAGCTCTTCTGGCACCAATTCGAGGACGATCGCAAAAACACCAGCGGCAGCTAGTGCGCGGGCATCGGCCTTGATGCGTTCGCCATCCTCACCGCGACCTTGAACTTTAAATCCGCCGAGTGCGTGTACTGATTGAGGAGTTAATCCGAGGTGGCCCATCACCGGAATTCCGGCGGCTATCAGGGTCTGAATCTGCGGCACCACCTTCGAACCACCTTCAAGTTTTACGGCGTGAACCTTCGCCTCTTTGAAGAAGCGAATACCGGTAGCAAGCGCTGCCTCTGGCCCGCTCTCATAGGAGCCAAAGGGAAAGTCAGCGACCACCATCGTGTTGCTTGATCCGCGGACAACTGCTCGCGACAGTGCGATTAACTCATCAACTGTGACGGGGATGGTGTTCTCTTCGCCGAGAAAATTATTGCCAGCAGAGTCGCCCACTAAGAGAACCGGGATCCCGGCGCTGTCGAGGATATTGGCGATCATTGAGTCGTAGGCGGTGAGCATTGCCCACTTCTCGCCGCGCTTTTTACGCAGGTTAAGTTCAGAGGTTGTGACGCGCATGTGGAGACCTTTCCGGACCATTCCTGCAATCAAAGCCATGAGGTCTCTGTTGCCGTGGATGGGTATCTGGGTACGAAAAGAGTAGTGCCTGTAGGCTGAGCATGTGAGCAGCAAAAGGTCGCAACTACGCGTAGGACTAGCTCAGATCAACCCCACCGTGGGCGATCTGATCAAGAACCGCGCTCTCATTCTTGAATATGCCGAGAAGGCTGCGCTCGCCGATGTTCATCTCTTGGTCTTTCCCGAGATGGTCCTTACCGGCTATCCAGTCGAAGATCTCGCGCTACGTTCAACCTTCCGCAAAGCATCTCGCAAGGTCATCGCTGAAGTGGCTGATTCAATCGGCGATATTGCACCGAACCTAACGGCCGTGATCGGTTACCTTGATGAAGATCTCAACGGCGCCCCGCAAAATTGTGTCGCAGCAGTACACCGCGGCCAGATCGTTGCAAAGTATGCCAAGCGCCATCTTCCAAATTACGGCGTCTTTGATGAGTTCCGAAATTTTGTCTCTGGCAGTGGTTCGCTGATTTTTCGATTGCATGGCATCGATATTGGAGTCGCGATCTGTGAAGATATTTGGCATAGCGAGGGCGTGGTCTCTGATCTAGCGGCGCGCACACCTGGACTTGTTGTTGTTCCAAATGGCAGCCCATTCGAGCGGGGAAAGAATGACGTGCGCGCGAGCCTTGTCGCCACTCGCGCCCGTGAAATCGCAGCACCATTGTGTTACGTCAACATGACCGGCGGCCAAGATGATCTCGTCTTTGATGGCGACTCAGTTGTTGTAGATGAGAATGGCGCGACGATTGCCCGAGCCCCACAATTTGATGATGGCCTCATGATTGTTGATCTCGATCTTGCAACGAATTCCTCCACGCCCGATCTCGTGCTGACTGATGTACCGATCGCGAAGTACAAGAAATCCACTCCAGGCATTGCAGTGCGCGAAACAGATGCTGCTCAAATCTGGCAAGCGTTAGTTGTAGGGCTTCGC
The DNA here is from genome assembly GCA_040402375.1 of Candidatus Nanopelagicaceae bacterium. GTDB lineage: Bacteria > Actinomycetota > Actinomycetes > Nanopelagicales > Nanopelagicaceae > PALSA-747. Next base: position 43,121 of record JBBAMR010000001.1, read on the forward strand.
GACTACGTTGAGAAGAATGGTTTTAAAAGTATTCTGCTTGGCCTCTCTGGCGGCATCGATTCTGCAGTGGTCGCAGCGATCGCCGCAGATGCAATCGGTGCCCGTCGAGTCTTCGGTGTCTCACTCCCAAGCCAATATTCAAGTGAGCATTCACTCAGTGATGCCGCGGATAGCGCCAGTCGTATTGGACTCAACTATTCAGTGATTCCGATTCAGCCAATGGTGAATAGCTTCTTAAGTGAGCTCGGACTGACCGGAGTTGCTGAGGAGAATGTTCAGGCGCGCGTTCGCGGAACAACGTTGATGGGACTCTCCAATCAAGATGGACATCTGGTTTTGGCCACCGGAAATAAGTCAGAGCTCGCCGTTGGATACTCCACCTTGTATGGCGATGCCGTCGGCGGATATGCGCCAATCAAAGATCTTCTGAAGATGGAAGTCTGGGCGATCGCCACATGGCGTAACGAGCAGGCACGTAAGAGCGGGGATATTGAACCGATCCCCGAGAACTCGATCAACAAGGAGCCATCGGCTGAGTTGCGCCCTGGGCAGGTAGATAGTGATTCACTCCCTGATTACCCAACCCTTGATCGCATGCTCTCGATCTATATTGATGAGGATGGTGGGCTCGAAGGCCTGCTCGCCGCTGGCTTTGCGCCAGAGCTGGCGATGAAGACGATCCGTATGGTCGACCGCGCCGAATACAAGCGCCGCCAATATCCACCTGGCACCAAGATCTCATCCCGCGCCTTCGGCAAGGATCGTCGCCTGCCAATCACCTCACATTGGACGGAAACGAACTAACCCTTTAGTATTTCCATCGGTCACGAGTTCCAATGTTTAGCCCCGGCTTATTGGACGGCAACCCTCCACCACGGTGGGGTGCTCCGGGTGAAGACCAGGTCGCATGCACAGTGCATCGGCAAGCGTGGGTCTGATACAGCTATTCGCCGTAGGACCCTCCTTTTTAGCTATGAGGAGATACAGATGTCATTTGATCTATCAACCGCATCCTTTGAAACTCGCCAGGTTCACGCCGGTCAAGTTCCAGATCCAACGACGGGTGCTCGTGCACTTCCGCTCTACCAAACAACTGCCTACCAATTCCGCGATACAAAGCATGCCGCAGATCTCTTTGGACTAGCCGAACTTGGAAATATTTACACCCGCATCATGAACCCAACACAAGATGCGGTCGAGCAGCGCATTGCATCACTTGAAGGTGGCGTAGCGTCATTACTCCTTGCCTCAGGTTCTGCTGCAACAACATATGCGATTCTCAATGTCGCTGAATCAGGCGATCACATCGTCTCATCACCAGCGCTCTATGGCGGCACATACAACCTGTTCCACTACACCTTCAAGAAGTTTGGCATTGAAGTCACCTTCGTTGAGAATCCATCTGACCCAGAGTCATGGAAGGCAGCAATTCGCCCAAATACCAAGGCGCTCTTTGGCGAAACGATTTCAAATCCGTCCAATGAAATCTTGGATATCGCTGCGGTCGCAAAGGTGGCGCACGATGCCGGAGTTCCACTGATCGTCGATAACACCGTCGCAACACCATTCTTAATCCGTCCGATTGAACATGGCGCGGATGTTGTCGTGCACTCCGCAACAAAGTTCCTCTCAGGTCATGGAAACGCAGTAGTCGGTGCGATCGTTGATGCTGGTCGCTTTGATTACGCAAAGCAGGCAGCGAAGTTCCCAAGCTTTAATGAGCCAGATCCTTCGTATCACGGCCTTGTCTACGCACAAGCGCTCGGAGTCGGCTCACCTTTTGGCGCAAACCTCTCCTACATCTTCAAAATCCGCCTAACGCTACTTCGCGATACTGGTGCTGCTGTCAGCCCATTTAACGCCTGGTTGCTTGCTCAAGGACTTGAAACTCTCTCACTTCGCATGGAACGTCACGTCTCAAATGCTCAGACCCTTGCAGCTTGGCTGGAAACGCGTCCTGAAGTCTTGAACGTCAACTACTCATCGTTGCCATCATCGAAGTATCACGCGCTTGCTACTAAGTACTCACCACAAGGCAGTGGTTCAGTGCTCTCCTTTGAGATCAAGGGCGGAATCGCAGCAGGACAGAAATTTGTCGAAGCGCTCAAGCTCCATTCACATGTCGCAAATATCGGCGATGTTCGATCATTGGTGATTCATCCAGCATCAACAACGCATTCACAACTCTCGCCAGAAGAGTTAATCGCAGCAGGAGTAACACCTGGGTTGATTCGCCTCTCCGTTGGTATTGAAAATATCGATGACATCAAGGCAGATATTGCCGATGGATTCGCCGCGCTCTAATAATGGCCAGAGTCGATAGTGGAATCTCCGGGGCCTGGTTTGAAGACCACGAACCCGGAGATCGGCTATTTCAAAAAATTGGTGATCTCGAACTTGAGTCGGGTGAAGTACTTCAGGAGACGACGATCGCCTATCAGAGTTGGGGAAGACTCAACGAAGCGCGCGACAATGCAATCCTGGTAAATCACGCGCTCACTGGGTGGTCTGATATTCCAGGTTGGTGGCCATCGATGGTTGGCCCTGGGGCGCCATTGGACTCGGATAAATATTTCATCATCTGCCCGAATGTGATTGGTGGTTGCCAGGGGAGTACCGGGCCATCCTCGCTGGCACCTGATGGCAAGCGTTGGGGTTCACGCTTTCCGCGGATCACGATTCGAGACATGGTTGCAGCTGAACTCGCCCTCGCAGACACTTTAGGAATTACCAAGTTTGTTCTCTCAGTCGGTCCATCCCTCGGTGGCATGCGCGCGCTGGAGTGGGCGATCACTCATCCTGACCGCGTTGGCGCGATCGCGACGATTGGTTCTAGCGCAGTGGCAACTGGCGATCAGATTGGTACTGCATCGATTCAGATTCGAGCGATCAAGACTGATGCGCACTTCTACTCAGGGGATTACTACGAGCAGGCTGAAGGTCCAATCAATGGCATGGGGCTAGCCCGCCGAATCGCACACCTGACCTATCGCACTGAATCTGAGATGGATGTTCGCTTTGGTCGCGAGCTTCAGGGAGATGAGACTGGCAGGTGGGCGGTTGAGTCATACCTAGACCATCACGCAGATAAGCTCGCCAGCCGATTTGATGCCAATACCTATATCTCGCTCACCGATGCCATGAACTCCCATGATGTCGGACGAGGTCGCGGGGGAGTCGCTGCTGCGCTCGCTACGATCACAATCCCGACTTTTGTGATGGCGATCGATACCGACCGCCTCTTTCCACCACGGCTTCAGGAGGAGATTGCTGAATTAACGCCGACAGCGGCCCCCATTGAGCGCCTGAACTCTCCATTCGGACATGATGGTTTCCTCATTGAGGTCGAAACGGTCGGAGATTTCCTCCGCAGAGCGGTCGCGGCGGGCTCGAAACACCTGCGATAAAGCTTTTAGATGTGCAATTTACCCTGTGGACAATTTATAATATAGCCAAGCAACTTTCCCTGACCCGACAGTGAGTCAGATAAACAAAAGGATGACCTGTGCCTGGAACAAGTGCGCCCAAAAACGGCGTGAAAGCAACAGCGAAGAAAGTAGCACCAGCGAAGAAGGCTGCTGTGAAGAGCGTTGCAAAGAAGGCGGCACCAGCGAAGAAAGCACCTGCAAAGAAAGCGGTAGCGAAAAAAGTTGCACCGGTAAAGAAGGTAGCAGCCGGTCCACGTAGATTTCCAACAAAGGCAGAGCTTGAAGCACTGAAGCTTGCGAAAGAGGCAGAAGCACAGGCAGCAGCAGAGAAGAAAGCTGCTGGTCGCAAACTCTTCCCGACAAAGGCAGAATTAGAAGCGAAGCGTCTGGCAGAAGTTGTCGCACAGAACCCAGCTGCAGCAAAAGCTGATGTATCCGTAAAGGGTGGAAAGTCACTCGTCACAAAGATTGATGGCGAAGAAGTCGAACTCGAAGAAGTCGAACTCGAAGACCTCGAGACTCTGGTTGAAGAAGTCACCGAGATTGTTGCAACAGAAGAGAAAGAGAATGAGATCCGCGTCGTTAACGTCGCTGAAGAATCTCAGAACGAAGAGAATGCCTTTACGATCAAGGATTCTGAAGAAGATGACGCTCCAGTTCAGACCGTTCTTACTGCGGGTGCAACTGCAGACCCAGTAAAGGATTACCTGAAGTTAATCGGTCGCGTTCCACTTCTTAATGCTGAGATGGAAGTTGAGCTTTCGCTCCAAGTCGAAGCTGGACTCTTCGCCGAAGAGAAGCTCCTCCTTGATAAGAAGATGGATAAGAAGCTCAAGCGCGAATATGAGCAGCTAGTCCTGCAGGGCAAGCGCGCAAAGAACCATCTCTTAGAAGCAAACCTACGTTTAGTTGTCTCGTTAGCAAAGCGTTACACCGGTCGAGGCATGTTGTTCTTGGATCTTATTCAAGAAGGTAACCTCGGTTTAATTCGTGCCGTTGAGAAGTTCGATTACACAAAGGGTTATAAGTTCTCAACCTATGCAACCTGGTGGATTCGTCAGGCGATCACTCGTGCGATGGCAGACCAAGCGCGCACCATTCGTATTCCAGTTCATATGGTTGAAGTAATTAATAAGTTGGCACGAGTACAGCGCCAGATGCTGCAGGATCTTGGTCGCGAACCGACCCCAGAAGAGCTTGCTAAAGAACTTGATATGACCCCTGAGAAGGTTGTCGAAGTCCAGAAGTATGGCCGTGAGCCGATCTCACTCCACACTCCATTGGGCGAGGAAGGTGATTCAGAGTTTGGTGATTTGATCGAAGACTCTGAAGCGATCGTTCCTGCTGATGCCGTCTCCTTTACTCTTCTCCAAGAGCAACTCCACTCAGTCCTCGACACCTTGTCAGAGCGTGAAGCTGGCGTAGTGGCGATGCGATTTGGACTCACAGACGGTCAACCGAAGACGCTCGATGAGATTGGCAAGGTCTACGGAGTAACGCGCGAGCGTATCCGTCAGATTGAGAGCAAGACGATGTCGAAGCTGCGCCACCCATCCCGATCACAAGTTCTCCGCGATTACCTCGATTAAGAACGAGCAAGAACGTTTATTGTGAGCGAGAAGCCGCAAATCTTCATCAACCCGAAATCTGGTTCAATTCGGATCTCGGGTGAGGTTGATTTCATTGATGCCGATGGCGTTGTGGTCAGAACCGAGAGCAATGTGAAGCTCTGTGGTTGTGGACGATCGAAAGATAAGCCTTATTGTGATGGCTCACATAAAGAGGTGACGACCCCTGCGGAGTCAGTCAAAGGAGAGTAAGAGTTACTCGTCCTCTACTGAGACGGAAGAACTTACTGAGAGCTTTGCAGTCTCATCCTGAATCGCAGCAACAACTGGCTTGAGTCCTTCAGCGTATTGCTTTGCGTGATGAGCACAGAAGAGTAATTCGCCGCCATTGAGCAAGGTCGCACGAACATAGGCCTGAGCACCGCAACGATCACAACGATCGACGGCATTAAGTGGCGTTGGTTCGAGGATCAACTGCTCTGACATATCGGCTCCTTTAGTGTTCTGTGAATCTTATTGGTACTGGAACAGTTAAACATAGATGCTTATTCCCGCGCGTGTTAAATCTCGCCCTTGCGCCTAATAATGGCGATTTTGGGAGATTTCTCACCTCGCTCAGGGAAAAAGTGGCTCAGACGGCGCGTGAGAGGCGGCATTTGGCCTGGTGAGAGATAGCCTCTGCACCCGTGGCAACTAAAAGTAATAATGAGGTTTCGTCCGAGAACCAATATACGGCGAAAGACCTGGCTGTCCTTGAAGGATTAGATGCGGTTCGCAAACGCCCCGGAATGTATATCGGTACAACCGATTCACGCGGGCTCATGCATTGCCTCTGGGAAATTATTGATAACTCCGTCGATGAAGCGCTCGCTGGGTTCTGTACGAGCATCGAGATCAACCTCGAAGCTGATGGTTCAGTCGAAGTGCACGATAACGGTCGCGGAATTCCGGTAGATAAAGAGCCGAAGACCGGCCTTACTGGTGTTGAAGTTGTCTTTACCAAGTTGCACGCCGGGGGAAAATTTGGCGGCGGATCATATGCAGCATCTGGTGGATTGCATGGTGTCGGCGCTTCAGTCGTTAATGCCCTCGCATCACGTTTAGATGTAGAAGTTGATCGTAACGGCAAGATTTATTGGATGTCCTTCCAGCGTGGAAATGCAGGAATCTTCGATGGCGATGGACCGAAAGCCTCCTTTGAAGAGTCATCTGGACTTCGCCAGATTGGCAAGGTTGCCGCAAAGGTGACCGGAACTCGCGTTAAGTGGTGGTTTGATCGTCAGATCTTCTTGAAGGAGGCCGAGCTCTCGATCGAAGATATCTACGCTCGCGCTCGTCAGACTTCGTACCTGGTTCCAGGTCTTACCTTGATCGTGAATGACAATCGTGTAAAGGCAAAGACATCTGAGACTTTTTACCACAAAGGCGGCATCTCGGAGTTCTGCTCATTCCTGCGCCCCGATGAACCGGTCGGAGATGTTATTCGTCTCTCAGGTAGTGGCGAATATTCAGAGACCGTCCCAGTTCTCGATGAAAAGGGCCACATGATGCCGACAGAAGTCGGGCGGACCATGGGCGTTGATATTGCAATGCAATGGGGCAATGGTTACGACACAACAAGTTCATCCTTTGTCAATATCATCTCAACTCCAAAGGGTGGAACTCACACTCTTGGTTTCGAACGCGCTATTACTAAAGTTATGAACGATGTTCTTCGCTCGACCAAGACGCTTAAGAACAACGAAGCTGATGTCATTAAGGACGATGTCCTTGAAGGTTTGACCGCGGTAGTCACTGTTCGCATGTCAGAGCCACAATTTGAAGGCCAGACAAAAGAAGTCTTAGGTACTGCCGCTGCGACCAAGATCGTTGCTGCTGTTGTGACTGAAGAGATGGAGAAGTTCTTCAACACAACCAAGCGCATTGAGAAGGCAACCGGAAAGCTCATTCTCGAGAAGATCGCTAATGCTTCGCGCACACGCGTCTCTGCCCGCGCTCACAAAGATCTTCAGCGTCGCAAGAATGCACTCGAATCTTCATCGCTTCCAACGAAGCTCTCTGACTGTCGCTCTGATGACACCGCTCGCACCGAACTCTTCATCGTTGAGGGAGACTCTGCGCTCGGAACCACAAAGGCGGCTCGTAACTCCGAGTTCCAGGCGATCCTGCCGATTCGCGGAAAGATTCTTAACGTCCAAAAGGCTTCGCTCTCGCAGATGCTTGAAAATACTGAGTGCGCATCGATCATCCAGGTAATTGGTGCAGGCTCTGGAAAATCTTTCTCACTCGAAGATGCTAGGTATGGCCGCATCATCTTGATGTCAGATGCTGATGTCGACGGCGCGCATATCCGCTGCCTCTTGCTCACCCTGCTCTGTCGTTACATGCGCCCACTGATTGAAGATGGTCGCGTATTTGCTGCTATTCCTCCGCTACATCGCATCGATGTTGTGGGTGGAAAGCGTGGCGAACTCCACTACACATATTCAGACGATGAGATGAAGCGAGTCCTCGCTGATCTCACGAAGAACGGCAAGCGTTGGAAAGAGCCAGTTCAGCGTTACAAGGGCCTTGGCGAGATGGATGCAGATCAACTCCGTGAGACCACCATGGATCCAGATAAGCGCACGCTGCGTCGCATCACGATGAAGGATGCAGCAGCGGCAGAGGCGATGTTTGAGCTACTGATGGGTAATGAGGTTGCACCACGTAAAGAGTTCATCTCAACGGCAGAGATCGATCGCGATCGCATCGACGCCTAGCTATCCTCACTAGGTACTCCACAAGATAGAGTTCAAGGCATGAAGCGCACTGATATCCAGGCACTTCGTGGCTTCTCTGTTTTAGCAGTTCTGCTCTTTCACATTCAGCTCGCCACTTTTAAGGGCGGCTATCTCGGTGTAGATATCTTCTTCGTGATCTCTGGTTTTGTGATCACCGAACGGTTGGCTCGTGGCAATGGAAGCTTTAAAGAGCAGATCACATATTTTTATCGCCGCCGGGCGAAGCGGATCTTGCCTGCATCGCTCTTCGTCATTTTTCTTACGATCGTTGCCGCTCGGGTATTTCTGGCACCGAATTCGCTCAAACGCTTTGGCCTTGATGGCCTCGCGAGCACATTCTTTGCCGGAAATATCCGATTTGCAGCCCAGGGAAATAATTATCTGAACCAGTCGATGAGTCCGACGCCTTTCCTGCACTACTGGTCGCTCGGTGTAGAAGAGCAGTTCTACTTCATCTGGCCCATCCTCTTTCTGCTCTTTATTAAACGGCGGAAAGTGTTGGTATTCCCACTCTTGCTCGCCACTACGATCTTCGCCCTCTGGTTCACTCATCACTCGCCAGTGAGCTCGTTCTACCTCCCAACATCACGAGCCTTTGAGTTCTTAGCTGGCATCACCATCGCTCTCTTCCCCGTGAAGCTTGGAAAATTCGCAAAGTTATTTGCTGTTGGCGGTTGGTTAGTAGTTCTCACCTGCGTGATTGTGATCGGTAGCAATACCGCTGTCCCGGGTCTTACGACATTAATCCCAGTCGCAGGAGCGCTGGCAATTTTGGCAGCGCGGGTAGAGCTTCGGTGGGAGAGGGTGCTTACCTGGTGCGGGGATTATTCGTTCTCGATCTATCTGATTCATTGGCCACTCGTCGTCATTGCCCTCGATAGGTATCAGCTCTTGAGTCGCACGGCTCAGGCTGGAATTGTGGCTCTCTCGCTGACTATTGGTTATCTCATTGCACGATGTATCGAGTCACCGATCAGATTTAATCAACGGTTCGCCATCACCTTCCCGGTGTGGGGGATCGCTCTAGGCGTTGTGGGAGCGCTCGTCTTCGGAGTTTCAAGTTTTGCACCAGCGACTGCAAGCCCAGTTGGAGTATCGATCGATCTCTCTGAACCAATTATTTATAAGGATAAGTGCCATCTCGATTTTGGGGTGATTAAACCGAGCTCTCCGTGTCTCTTCGGAGATCTCACCTCTAATGATGAGGTCGTACTTGTAGGGGATTCTCACGCTGCGCAATGGTTTAGTGCGCTGAACAAGGTCGCGATTTCCCGCCATTGGAAGTTGCTCTCGCTCACAAAATCATCATGTCCAGCAGCGCTTATGCCAACGCTTCAAAATGGCGTCGTTGACTCCGCATGCAGTGCTTGGCAGAAATACACCATAGCGCGAATAAAGTCCGAAGCACCATCAAAGGTATTTGTGACGGGTTTTACTGAGTACGACTATCCACTTGTGCAGAACGGCGCATCGTATGCATCGACATTTACGCTGGCGCAGACTAGTTACTTCTCATCACTGGGCATTAACCCCTCATCGATTTATTACATCGAAGATACGCCTCGGCCGACTCGATCTATTCCGGATTGTCTCTCAAAAAGTTCTGCGAAGAGTTCACGTTGTGATTTTCCATTAAAGCGGAGCAAAGCCACTATTGCGATCAAAAAGGCGATTGTAGGAAGTGGAGTGAATCTTCTGACCTTCAATACTCTGCTCTGTCCTGGTGGAAACTGCACCTCAACTTACAATGGGCATAACACTTACCGAGATGCATCACACATCAGCGTCAGTACATCGCTCGCGCTAGCACCAGCGCTATCGAGGATGGTGCCGTAAAGGGGTGTAAGCGTTGTTATATTCCGATGCGGCTGCGTCGTGGCGTTGCAAAGTTCTTCGAAACCTCAGTGAGCTCTGCTGATACTTGCTTACGAATCGCATCTTCTGATCCGAGTAGAGTCATCAGCGCCTTGATTGTGGCACTCAACTCTTTCTGTTCGGTCTCAAGTTCGAGCTTGCTCATCTTTGTTAAGCGGCGAAGAGGCATATCGAGAATATAGGTTGCCTGTTCTTCGGTGAGCTTGAAGGACTTGATCAGGTCAGCCTTGGCGCTCGTAGCATCCTCAGATGCTCGAATAATCTTAATGACCTTATCAATATCGATGATCGCCTTAAGGAGACCGTCAACGAGATTGAGCCGACCCTGTGCCTTATCCAATCGGTATTGCGATCTGCGGCGGACAACATCAATACGGTGATCGATAAAGACCTGTAGAAGTTCTTTGAGGCCAAGTGTTTGAGGCCGGCCGTTAACAAGCGCAACGGCATTTACTGAGAATTGGTCTTCCATGGGGGTGAGCTTGTAAAGCTTCTCAAGGATCTCTTCAGGCTCATAGCCATTCTTGATTTCAACAACAACCTTGGTGCCTTGCTGGCCGTCAGAGAGGTCGACGATATCTGAGATGCCTTGAATCTTCTTTGCCTTCACGAGGTCAGCAATCTTCTCGACAACTTTTTCAGGTCCGATATTGAATGGGAACTCGGTAATCACGATGCCTTGCTTGCGAGCAGTGACCTTTTCGATCACAGCTGTTGCGCGCACTTTGAAAGATCCGCGACCGGTTGCATATGCCTCATCAAGGCCGGAGAGTCCAACGATCTCACCGCCAGTGGGGAAATCTGGTGCAGGGATAAATTTCATGAGCGCCTTGAGGGTCGCCTTAGGATTTTCGATGAGGTGCTTGGTCGCTGCAACGACTTCACCAAGGTTATGTGGCGCCATATTGGTTGCCATACCGACCGCGATACCAGTTGCGCCATTTACGAGCAGGTTTGGAAATGCGGCAGGAAGTACGAGCGGTTCAAGGAGCTGTCCATCGTAGTTACCGCCGAAGTCGACGGTATTTTCATCAGATTCATTAACCATCGCAAGAGCTGCAGGTGCGAGTCTGGCTTCGGTGTAACGCATGGCAGCTGGGCCGGCATCGAGTGAGCCAAAGTTTCCGTGGCCATCGATCAGCGGCAGGCGCGTAGTAAATGGTTGAGCGAGACGAACTGCGGCGTCATAAATTGCGCCATCTCCGTGTGGGTGCAACTTACCCATGACTTCACCGACGACACGGGCACACTTCACGTGGCCCTTATCTGGACGAAGACCCATATCAAACATCATGTGGAGGATTCGGCGTTGAACTGGCTTCAACCCATCGCGCGCATCAGGGAGCGCACGCGAGTAGATCACTGAATATGCGTACTCAAGAAATGACTCAGACATCTCTGCTGAGACATCAATATCGACGATCTTTCCTGGGTTCTCACCTGGTTTAGGGAGAACGGCTTTAGGGGTCTTAGTTGCCATGGGTCGTATCTTGCCAACTCAAGGTGCTAAATAAGCGGAGCGACTCGGCTACGGCAGTTGAGTAAGTGAGGATTCCCAATAAATGGGAAGATTGGAGCATGGGAGAGCGCGATATCGGCACGGGATTGGCGGGCCTCTCTCAATCGATCTTCCACACTCTTGGGGTTCATGAGACAACAAACTATTTAGCGCTCGATGAAAGTCGAAAGACCGCCCTCGTTCTCATCGATGGGCTCGGATTTAATGCGCTGAAGAAATATCAATCAGAGTTCCCGATCTTTAGCACTTTCACAGAACGCGAGCCATTGATCTCAGATTTTCCGAGCACAACAGCAACTAATTTAATTTCATTAGGTACTGGAGTAGCTCCGGGTCTTCATGGAATGTTGGGGTACACAACGCGAGTTCCACGCTCTGGTGAACCAGGTCGACTGCTCAACGCACTTAAATGGGATGAACGCGTCGACCCGCTCTCGTGGCAGAAAGTTCCAACGCTCTACGAGAGGGCAATCTCAGAAGGTTTAGCAGTTTCACATATTGCAGAGAAGAGATATGAGGGGAGTGGTTTCACGCGCGCGGGAATGCGTGGCGCTTCTTATCTTGGTGCAAATTACATTCCAGATATGGTCGATAAGGCGGCATCGGCCCACACCAGTGATGGTTCGTTCTCTTATATTTATCTCAACGCGGTCGATGCTGCTGGTCACAGTGATGGTGTTGGTTCGGAGAGGTGGCTCGCTGCGCTCGAATCGGTCGCACAGTTACTCACAGGATTGGTTGAACGACTACCGGCAGATACGCAGATCTATCTGACTGCTGATCACGGCATGTTAAATGTTGGGGAGAAAGTGATCCTGGGTGAGGGAAACACCCTTCTCGATCAGGTGACGCTCATTGGTGGCGAGGCGCGCGCGCGACATATCTATCTACGCGAGGGTTCTGAGGATGAAGTTGTAGCGCAGTGGCGAGAGCACTTTGGCGAGCAGGTCGATATCTTTACTAAGAATGATGCCCGCCAACTCTTTGGCAGTGATATCAGTGAAGATTCACTTGATCGTATGGGGGATTTGATTGCAGTCCCACGAAATGAATTGGTGCTTCTAGATCCAGCGATCGCTTCGAAAGAGGGAAAGATGGTCGGTCACCACGGTGGATTTACTCCGGACGAGGTTCTGATCCCTCTTCTTTCTTACCGAACATAATGTCATCCCATGATGGGATACGAATTCGTTTTGTGACGCCATCGCGCTTTGCTTCTGGCTCAACATCTTCACGAGTAGGCGTCTGATCAACAACTGGACGTTCTTCCTGAGTCGGAGTTGTCGAGATGCGGATTGGTTCTTCAGGCTTCACTGCCACTAAGCGTGGTGCCGGATTTGATGTCGAAGGAAAAACCATTCCATGTGAAGGGGTGGCAGGTCTGGCCGGCTTCTCTTCACCAGAAATCCAGCGGGCTCCTTCATCTTCACTGATCAATGTTCGGTTCTGTGTATCGAAGGCCCAGTTCGCCTCACCCGATCCAGTTGAGATGGGATAGGTAAGGATGATGTTCCAGAGGCCATCTTCTCGGCGCCAGGTGTTCCATTCGACGAGTTGCATATCAACACCACGTGGTGAGAGTTGAGCAATCGTCGCTGCCATCAACGTTGGAGACTGTGGATCACGACGAAGGAGCGCAACAAGTGCCTGACCAATAACGAAGGCACGCTCCTGCATAATCGGTCCAGAGAATTTCTCGATCTTCTCTAGATCCCATTCAGTGCTTCGTGCGATTGAATCAGCAGATTCGCCAGAGCGAAGACGAGATTGAATCTCTTTCACGGGAGTGAATACCGTTTCGTCAGCAGATGTCACGGAGACAAGTCGTGGCTGATTGATAGTTGCACGAAGTTGATCGCTGATGCGAAGCGAATACGTAGCGCCATCGTGGTCGGTGAGCTCTAATTGTGTGGCATCTTCCGAACGTCCAACAAGTCGCAGATCTTTCATGGGGAAAGGATAACCATTCCGCCCAACCGAACCCCGCAACCCACTGGCCGGGATCAGATTTGCGTCGGTACCTTCTGTAGACTCAAACCCATGAATGAGACATCGGTCGATCTCCAAGCGCTGCTCGAGTTAGCCATCTCGGTATCACACGACGCGGCCGCAGTTCTCTCGGCAAGGCCATCAAATTTTGAAGTGAACCAGAAGAGCTCGGTGGTGGATTTTGCAACGCAGATGGACCATGCGAGTGAGAAGTTAATTGTGGAGCGCTTACTTGCCGCCCGTCCGATGGATGGAATTATCGGCGAAGAGGGATCTAACCGCCCCAGCCAGTCAGGCATTACCTGGGTCATCGATCCGCTCGATGGCACAGTCAATTACTTCTACGACCTCCCGGGTTGGAATATCTCGATCGCGGCGAAGGATGCAGATGGTGTAATCGTTGGAGTTGTGAATGCGCCATCGATCAACTCACTCTGGAGCGCTACGCGCGGTGGTGGCGCTTTTCTTAATGGCGCCCCGATTCGTTGCAAAGATCCGGTGACCTTAGATCTCGCTCTGATTGGGACTGGTTTTTCCTATTCGGTAGAGACTCGGGTTGGTCAGGCAGAGTTTGTTAATGCGTTGATTCCAGAGATTCGCGATCTACGTCGCGCTGGAGCTGCAGCTGTCGATCTCTGCCATGTCGCCATGGGTGCCCTTGATGGCTACTTTGAGCGGGATCTGAAGGAGTGGGATCTTGCGGCGGGCGGGTTGATCGCTACCGAGGCAGGCGCGCTCGTGACGGGACGGGTCGGGGGAGCCCCAGGCGAAGAGATGGTTATCGCCGCTGGGCCTGCCCTCCATGGGGTGCTCAGCTCTCGAATTGGGTGATCAGGCGGGAATATGGCAGGATTGGGCCTTCGCAGGCAGACCTGCGAGTAGAAAATTTCAAAAAACGTTAGGACCTAAAGATGAACGTGTTAGATGCAGTCGATGCTGCCTCACTCCGCAGTGGTGTTATCAACTTCCGCCCAGGCGATGAGATCAAGATCCACGTTCGTGTTATCGAAGGCACCAAGAGCCGTATCCAGCTCTTCCAGGGAGTAGTCATTCGCCGCCAGGGTTCTGGCATCCGCGAGACCTTCACCATCCGCAAGCTCGCTTACGGCGTTGGAGTAGAACGTACCTTCCCAGTACACACACCAGTTATTGAAAAGTACGAGATGGTTCGCCGCGGCGATGTCCGTCGTGCAAAGCTCTACTACCTCCGCGATCTCCGCGGTAAGGCTGCAAAGATCAAAGAGAAGCGCGGCATCGGCGGTTCATTTATCGTTGAAGATCTTGTCGTAACCCAAGCCCCGGTCGAGGTGGCACCGGTTCCTGCTGTTGAAGCGACTGTAGAAGAAACCTTGGTTGAAACTCCAGTAGTCGAAACTCCTGTAGTTGAAGCCGCAACTCCAGAAGCAACTCCAGAAGCCTAAAACCTTTTGATGCACCTTCCTAAGAAGGGCTCTCTGCTTCGCGAAGTCCCTATCATTGTCGTCTCGGCGCTCGTCGTTTCGATCTTTGTTAAAACTTTCCTGATCCACTTTTTCTACATTCCATCTGGATCGATGGAGAACACTCTTCGCGTAGGTGATCGCATTGCGGTAAATAAACTCGTTAACTTCTTCAGTGATATTAAGCGTGGTGAAGTAGTCGTCTTTAAAGATCCGGCGAATTGGCTCGGACAAGCACCAGGTGAGACCGGCTCAAAGCCCGTCGTTGCAATCAAAAATGCGCTCGTAACAGTGGGTGTTTTGCCTGACCCAGCGAAGCAATACCTGATTAAGCGCGTTGTTGGCGTTGGTGGCGATACCGTGATTTGTTGCGATACTAAAGGTCGTTTAACTGTTGATGGGGTATCAGTGAATGAGCCCTATATCTTCGCTGGAAATAAACCGAGTGATTCAACTTTTAAAGTGACGGTACCAAAAGGATTTATCTGGGTGATGGGTGATCACCGTGGTGCTTCTGCAGATTCGCGATTCCACACCGATGATATTCATCATGGCATGGTTCCGCTCTCAGATGTTGTCGGTCGTGCATTTGTCACAGTCTGGCCGCTAGGCCATGCCAAATATCTTTCGGTAGGTCACGACTTATCTAAGGTCGCAGTTAAGAAGTAATTCGATGACGGCGATCGAGCAGACTCTTCGTAGCGCCGGTATGAACCATATTGCTGGTGTTGATGAAGCGGGCCGTGGTCCATGTGCTGGACCATTAGTTATAGCGGCGGTCATCCTTAAAGATCCATTCTCACCACTACTATCCGAAGTTCGAGATTCAAAGGCGTTGACCGCATTGAAGCGAGCGCGGCTCTACGACCTCATCCACAAAGAGTCACTTGCACTTTCAATCATTGAAATCTCCCATGAGGAGATTGATCAGCGTGGTCTTCATAAATCAAACCTCGAAGGTTTCCGTCGCGCAATCAGCGCACTCGATACTCAACCCGATTACGTCCTTACGGATGGTTATGCAATCGAAGGACTCGAGATGCCAACGCTTGGGATCTGGAAGGGTGATCAGGTGGCAATCTCAATCAGCGCCGCTTCGATTATCGCAAAGGTTTATCGGGATCGGGTGATGATCGAGATGGATGCGCTCTATCCTGGGTATGGATTCGCCACTCACAAGGGTTATAGCTCTGCTGGGCATATGGCGGCTATGAAGGAGCGTGGGATCACGCCGATCCATCGTAAGAGCTTCGCTAATGTTGCAGCACTTCTCAATACTTAACCAGTTGTAAACAACCCCGTTTATTCCACAGCGGAACGAACCTATCGCACGATTGCAGTAGAGCAGTTCTACCCTGCGCACCATGATGAAGAATCAGATACTCGGCGCAAGTGGTGAAGAAGCTGTGATGAAATATGTTGAGGCGAAGGGTTTCACCGTTGTCGATCGAAATTGGCGGATTAAGAGCGGTGAGATCGACCTGATTGCCAGAACCCCGCGCGGAGTGATGACCTTTATTGAGGTGAAGAGTCGTACCTCTCGTAGCTTCGGTGACCCACTCGAAGCGATCAACCCAGAGAAGGCGCTCCGGCTACAGAAGTTGGCGCTGGCATGGCTGGTGCTTCACGGGATGTGGGGGAGTGAGTATCGAATTGATTGCGCAGGTGTCATCTTTGCCCGAGATGGCCGATGCGAAATTGATTACCGCGAAGGCGTTCTGTAGTGGCGCTAGCGAAGGTACGAACGGTCGCGCTCCTAGGGCTAGTGGGACACCAGGTTGATGTTGAAGTCGATATCTCTGATGGCCTACCGGGTTACACCCTCCTCGGGCTTCCCGATACTGCGCTGACCGAATCTCGTGAACGCGTGCGCTCTGCTCTGGTCAACAGTGGATTACCTTGGCCGAACAAGAAGGTAACGATCTCGCTTTCGCCAGCATGGTTACCCAAGAGCGGTTCACATTACGACCTACCAATTGCAATCGCCTTACTCATCGCGCAAGGAGTTATTCCCCATCAACTTCCAGAGTCGACGTTACTTATGGGAGAGCTTGGACTTGATGGCGGAATCAGATTTGTTCGTGGCGTATTGCCAACTTTGATCGCCTCACTCTCCTTTGGATCAGATTGCGCAATTGTGCCGATGAGCAATTACCGCGAAGCACGCGCCGTCCCATCGATCGAGGTTCATGGCTTTGATCTCTTACCTGATCTAGTGGAGTATCTCTGTGAAGGTGGAATCAGAAGTTATGAACCACCCGAGGTGGAAGAGAGCGCGACGCACTCACTCGATCTGATCGATGTCGTTGGACAGGTGGCGGCGCGTAGGGCGCTTGAGATCGCGGCGATTGGTGGACACCACCTACTTCTTATCGGTCCACCGGGGACCGGAAAGACGATGCTGGCAGAGCGTATTCCATCAATTCTCCCCGCACTTCGCGCCGATGAATCTCTTGAAGTCAGTGCAATTCATTCAGTCGCTGGTTCGCTCACTCAACGCGGTGTTCTAACGCGCACAGCACCATTTGTCGCGCCACACCATACGACCACGACAACTGCAATGGTTGGCGGCGGTTCGCACGCGGTGAAGCCTGGCGCAGTCTCGCTAGCTCATGCAGGCGTGCTCTTCATTGATGAGGCACCTGAATGCGCCAGCGGAGTGCTCGATTCGCTTCGCCAACCACTCGAATCTGGGAGCGTAACAATCTCTCGAGCGGTCGGTACTGTCACGTATCCGGCAAGTTTCCTCCTCGTACTCGCAGCGAACCCCTGTCCCTGCGGAAAGTTCAATGGCCGCGGAAAAGGTTGCACCTGCTCATCGCTGCAAATTCGCAATTACCTCAAGAAGTTATCGGGCCCGCTCCTTGATCGAATTGATATTAGGGCCTTTGTCGAAGCGCCAACTCGCGTTGAGATGGCATCAGAGATTCAAGGGGAGTCGAGTCAAGTGGTACGAGATCGAGTTGTGGCAGCTCGCTCTATTGCAGCTGAACGGTTTGCGGGTGAGTCATGGAGCATCAACGCAAAGATTCCTTCAACTCATTTGAGAGCTCGCTTTAAAGCAGAGCGCGAGGGGATGGCCTTTCTCCATGCAGAACTTGATGCTGAGCGGCTGAGTGCTCGGGGCTTTCATAAGGTGCTTCGTGTTGCGTGGTCGATTGCCGATTCAGCTGGCCATGCTCGGCCAACTCGCGATGATGTCGAGCTCGCTTATCTGATGCGAGAAGGCACCTTCCTATGATCACGACAGGGAACGAAAAGGCGCGGTTACTTCTGATTGCATCAATAGAAGGAAATTCCAAATATTGGAGCGAAGAGCTCGCGCGCTATGGTGCGGTAGAACTGGTTGATCGTCTTACATCACTCCACTATGTGGGAGGACGACATTCCGGCGAGAAGATCGCTGCCAGACTTTCAGAGCTCTCGGTTGAATCTCTGATCGATCAACTTGAGGGCACATTCTTTTTGACCCCTGAGTCGCACGATTGGCCACGGCAGCTCAATGATTTAGTTGCCCCACCTTTTGGATTAATCGGCTTGGGGAATAGAGAGATCTTGGAGAGCGCCAATCAATCCATTGGGATTGTTGGCACGAGGAATCCAACAAACTATGGGTCTCGAATTGCGAGTGAATTTGCAGCTGCACTTGGGGATCAAGGGTGGTTGATCACAAGTGGTGGGGCCTTCGGCATCGATAGCGCAGCCCATCGAGGCGCTCTCGCGGTTGAGGCAGATACGATCGCGATTCTTGGTGGTGGAGTACGCAGCATCTTTCCATCAGGTAATGATCGCCTCTTCGCTGAGATTGCCACGCACGGATTGCTACTCTCTGAAGTATTACCGAACGTTCCAGCAGTCCCGCATCGCTTTCTGATCCGGAATCGATTGATTGCGGCGCTCTCTCGAGGCGTCCTCGTCGTTGAAGCTGCTCATCGAAGTGGCTCCCTGCGTACCGCTCGAGATGCCGCAGAGTTAATGCGGCCGGTGATGGCAGTGCCAGGCCTGATCACATCACCATCAAGTGAGGGTTGCCACCGTCTCATCACAGAGCGCAAAGCAGAGCTCGTCTCGTCCGTCCACGAGATAGTGGAGTTGATATCGCCGTTGTAGTGAGACAATTCTCGTATGAGTGAACATAAAGCTGGATTTGTGGCCGTCATTGGTCGCCCCAATGTGGGGAAGTCCACGCTAGTTAACGCCCTCGTCGGGACGAAGATTGTGATCACCTCGCACCACCCAAACACCACTCGAAATCCGATTCGTGGAATTGTTTCAAAACCTGAGTACCAGATGATTCTCGTAGATACACCTGGAGTTCACAAGCCTAAGACTTTGCTCGGCACCAGACTCAATGCCATGGTTGCGCAGAACCTTGAATCGGTTGATGCCGCTTTAATCTGTCTACCCGTTGATGAAGCGATCGGTGCCGGCGATGAATTCATCGTCAAACAGCTTGGTCACATTCGAAATATCTTTATTGCTGTGACCAAGGTGGATAAGGCAACAAAGCCCGAGATCTTGATCGCCAAGCTCGTTGAGGTCTCTCAATTTATGGAACGCCTCAATTTAACGGTCCGTGAAATTGTTCCGGTTTCTGCCAAGCGTGAAGAACAGACCGATCTCTTGCTAGAACTTCTTTCTGGAGCGCTGCCTGATTCACCTTCGCTCTACCCTGAAGATATCTCCACCGACCAAGCTAGCGAGCTCACTATTACTGAATTAATTCGCGAAGCAGCAATTGAGGATCTCTATGAAGAGCTCCCGCACTCAGTCATGATTACTATCGATGAGTTCACTAAACGAGAAGGTAAGAACTTCTTTGATATCCATGCAACGCTGCATGTTGAGCGTGATAGTCAGAAATCAATCATTATTGGACCACAAGGTTCACGCCTGAAAGCAATTGGCACAGTTGCGCGTGCGAGTATCGAAACCTTCCTTGATGCAAAGATCTTCCTTGGACTTCACGTCAAGGTATCAAAAGAGTGGCAGCGCGATCCAAAGGCGTTAGCGCGTATGGGCTTTACTGAGTAACACTCTTTCGCCCTGCAAAGTACGATCCAATCAAAACCAGTGGCAATCCAAAGATAATTCCAGGAGTGAGCGGCTCCTTCAGGATGATTATGCCTAATACCACCGCGAAGGCAGTGTTGAGATAGGTTACTAGCGAGGCTCGAGCTTGCCCAACATCTCGGAGTAGTTCGAAGAAGAGGATGAAAGCGAGCGCTGTCGGAAAGATTCCCAGCGCTAATTGCGAAAGAATGACATGAGAACTTGGCGCGTGCTGGGGCAGGGCTAGAAGAGCAAATGGGAGATAGAAGATTGCAGTTGTCAGCATCGCTAAGCCGTTGGTTGCGATCGGATCGATCTCTGGAATATTTCGTGTGAAGGTAAAGATAGCTAAGGCGTAGCAGAGTGAAGCAACCAGAATCATCCCAATTGCAATTGGGTTCTGCTTGGAGTTGATGCTTTCAATTCCGACGACGAGAAGTACTCCGATAAAACCTACGATCATGCCGGCTAACCGCTTTGAATGCCAGACCGTCTTATCGCCGCTAAACGAGGCGAGGATGGATGCCCAGATCGGCACAGTTGCGACTAACAAGCCGGCAAGCCCAGATGGAACTTTCTGCTCAGCAGAAGTAATGAGTAGCCACGGGAGAAAGAGTTCGAGCACTGCGTATAAAAGCACAAAGTGAAATTTCTTCAGGGCCGGAATAATGGTGCGCTGATGCAGTGCGATCGGAACCAGAATGAGCGCTCCGATCAAGGTCCGGCTGCAGACGATCACGGGGACAGAGAGTTCACGCACTGAAACCTTCAGCAGGAGATAGGGCATGCCCCATAAGAGGCCGACTGAGATGAAGAGAAGCCAGTTCTTCTTACTCATTGCGCCCGAGCAGGCTCCCCGCCGTGGCGGTGGATTGGACCGAATCATCGAGGCCGGCGAATATTGGCATAGGGGCAAGGGTAGACTTAAGGGGTCAACGTTGACCATTTGTGAATGAAGAAGCTGCCGCTGGCGGCGAAGTAATCATCGACTTATTTGGAGATTTTCATGCGTATTGGTGTTCTTACAGGTGGCGGAGATTGCCCCGGCCTCAATGGAGTTATTCGCGCCGCAGTGACAAAGGGCGTAAGAGAGTACGGCTATGACTTCGTTGGATTTCGTGATGGCTGGAAGGGCCCACTCGAGGGTCTCACCATGGAGCTCAACCTTGAGACCGTCCGAGATATCCTCCCTAAGGGTGGAACGATCCTCGGATCATCTCGCACCAATCCTTTTAAAATCGATGGTGGCGTTGAAAAGATTAAAGAGAATCTTGCAAAGCACGGTATCGATGCGCTGATCGCAATCGGCGGCGAAGACACGCTAGGTGTTGCAACCAAGCTCGATGCACTTGGCGTCAAAGTTGTTGGAGTCCCAAAGACAATCGATAATGATTTAAATAATACGGATTACACCTTTGGCTTTGATACCGCGGTCAACATCGCTGTTGAAGCAATTGATCGCCTGCACACAACTGCCGAATCTCATCACCGTCCAATCGTCGTTGAAGTAATGGGCCGACATGCTGGCTGGATCGCGCTTCACTCGGGAATGGCAAGCAGCGCTGCAGCTGTTCTGATTCCAGAAGTTAAGTTCTCAGTTGAAAAAGTCTGTGACTATGTTCGCGCCTCATTTGCGGCAAATCGCGCTCCGATCATCGTGATCGCAGAAGGTGCCATCCCACAAGATGGCGACATGATGATTAAGGATCAGAGTCTTGATGCCTTCGGCCATGTGAAGTTATCTGGTATCGGCGATTGGCTCGCTGCTGAAATTACCGAGAAGACAAAGTACGAGACCCGTTGCACAGTCCTTGGCCACGTTCAACGTGGTGGAACACCAACTGCCTTCGACCGCGTTCTCTCAACACGATTTGGCCTCCAGGCGATTACCTCAATCCACGAAGGTGATTTTGGAAAGATGATGGCTTTACACGGCACTGATATTGCCCGAGTCCCACTTGCATCCGCAACGAATGAACTGAAGTTAGTTCAACCAGCCCTTTACGCGGAAGCCGAGGTCTTCTTCGGCTAATTCCTGGCGTGAGCCCGGTAACTATCCGTACGATTACATAATGACGACTTTAGATAACCTCTTCACCCCAGGACTTGTCGCTGCCCAGCAACCACAGTGGCCCGGGGGAGTCGAGGGCGAAGCGGTCCAAAAAGCTGTTGCGACTCTCTCAAAGTTGCCACCACTGGTCTTTGCTGGTGAGTGCGACAATCTCAAAGCGCGTATCGCAGAGGCGCAAGAGGGCAGAGCCTTCTGGCTACAAGGTGGCGATTGCGCCGAGACTTTTGCTGCAGCGAATGCGGATTCAATTCGTAATCGAATTAAAACAATCTTGCAGATGGCGGCAGTTCTCCAGTACTTTGCAAGTCTTCCTGTTATCAAAGTTGGCCGTATGGCTGGACAGTTCGCTAAGCCTCGCAGCAACAATGATGAGACACGCGATGGGGTAACACTTCCGGCCTATCGTGGGGATGCAGTCAATGATCTCGAATTTACTCTCGAAGCGCGTACGCCAAATCCAGAGCGCTTAGTCCAGGTCTACAACACATCCGCGGCAACGCTCAATTTAGTTCGAGCCTTTACTCAAGGCGGTTTCGCAGATCTGCGCCAGGTTCATACCTGGAACAAGGGCTTTGCCAAAGATCCGCGTTTCGGAGCTCGCTATGAAGAGATGGCAAATGAGATCAGTCGCGCCCTTGCCTTCATGGAATCTGCTGGCGTAGATCCCGAATCATTTAAGTCGGTTGATTTCTACTCAAGTCATGAAGCGCTGATCTTGGAATATGAGCGCCCACTGACGCGTATCGATTCCCGCACCGATCTTCCTTACGATGTTTCGGCTCATTTTTTATGGGTGGGTGAGCGCACTCGTCAGATGGATGGCGCACATATGGATTTCGCCTCAAAGATTCACAATCCGATTGGCATCAAGCTCGGACCAAAGACGACACCAGAAGATGCACTTGCCATGATTGCCAAGCTCAATCCGACAAATGAGCCTGGCCGACTTACCTTTATTACCCGCATGGGTGCAGGCGCGATTCGCGAGAAGTTGCCGCCGCTACTCAAGGCAGTACAAGAATCAGGCGCGAAGGTGCTCTGGGTATGCGATCCAATGCACGGAAATACCTTTGAGACCTCGACTGGCTACAAGACGAGAAAATTCGATGATGTTATGGATGAGGTCCGCGGCTTCTTCGAAGCGCATAAAACAGTCGGAACGCATCCAGGAGGAGTTCATATCGAGCTCACCGGTGATGATGTCACGGAGTGCTTAGGTGGCGGAGAGCAGATCTCCGAGAGCGATCTCGCACAGCGTTATGAATCAGCATGCGATCCGCGCTTGAACCATACTCAATCTTTGGAGCTCTCCTTCCTCGTGGCAGAGATGTTGCGCGACCGCTAATAAGCTCACCCCTCTCTTTACGGGCTCTATCCATGCGCACTAATCAGGTCTAGGGTAGGGCGATGCTTTGGCAAACTCAGATGAGGACTCCTGCGGGAACACTCTTCCTCGTTGCTCGTGAGCACCTCTTGCTTGCAGCGGGTTTTCGAAGTTTTGCCGATTTGCATCAACGGATGGATGACTCCGAGTTCAAGATCGGTGTCAAAGATGTCAAGCAGATCCCGATCATTACTGAACTTATTGAAAATTATTTCGATGGTGATTTAAGCGCTATAAATGGCATCCAAGTGCGCCAACCTGGCTCTGAGTTTTCACAGGCCACCTGGAAGGCGATGCGAAAGATTCCAGCCGGCAAGACATGGAGTTACGCCGATCTTGCGAAGAAGATTGGATCTCCCGCTGCAGTTCGCGCTGTCGGCACCGCCTGCGGAAAAAATTTAGTCGCGCCAATTATCCCATGTCACCGCATCGTAAAGAGTGGTGGGGCGCTTGGAAATTATGGCTTTGGCGTTGAAACGAAAGAGCTATTACTTCGCCACGAGGGCGCTCTTCAGTAGCTCAGGTACTACCTTCACTACTTGCTCTAGCGCTGCATCATCAAAATCCATGTGAGTAACAAGTCGTAACAGGTGTGAACCCATGGCACCAGCAAGAATTCCGCACTCTTTCAGCTCAGCAACAAGTTGTGGTGCGCTCTTGGTGGTTGATCGAAGGTTAAGGGCAACGATATTGGTGTGAGCGAGTGCTGGATCAATGAAGTCAGGGGATACCTGTGCACAGGCGTCTGCGATGGTCTTTGCCCGGGCATGATCCTGCGATAACCGCTCCATATTATGCGTGATGGCGTAATCGGCAGCAGCAGCGAGGATTCCGATCTGACGCATGCCGGCTCCGTAACGCTTGCGCCATCTCGTCGCCTCAACAACTCGCTCCTTTGTGCTGAGCATCATTGAGCCAACTGGCGCACCAAGTCCCTTCGAGAAGCAGACGCTGATGGTGTCAAAGTACTGGCCGAATTCAGAGAATGGGGTTCCGGTCGCAACATGTGCATTCCAGATTCTCGCACCGTCAAGGTGCATGGTGATACCGAGCGCTTGCGACTCCTTGCGCAGTAGCGCAATCTCATCGATTGATTGGACGGTGCCGCCACCAAAATTATGAGTATTCTCAACTGCGATCGCAGTCGTGGATACCAGGTATGGGCCAGCATCTGGTGTGGCAATCTCAAGCGGTTGAGAGGCCTTGAGGATGCCATCTTGTGACGGCCAGGTTCGCGTCGTAATCCCGCTGAAGACGGCGCCAGCACCAAGTTCTGCTCGAACAATATGAGAAGCGGTTTCAGTGAGGAGTTCTTCTCCTGGCTTTACTAGTGATCGAATGGCAAGTTGATTGCTCAGTGAGCCGGTCGGTGTGAAGAGTCCAGCCTCTTTCCCAAAGAGCGCAGCTACTCGCTCCTGAAGAGCGTTGACCGTTGGGTCATCACCGTACACATCATCGCCGACTGGAGCGTTTGCAATGACGCTTCGCATTTCGGGCGATGGAACGGTGACGGTATCAGAGCGTAAATCAATCATTGGGATACCTTTTCTTCGGATGTGATCACGACGATCATTGCAGAAATAACAAGCGCGCCACCAATAAGTGTCTTTAGACCAAGGTGCTCGTGCGCAAAGATTACTCCGAAGATTGCAGCGAAGATATATTCCATCGTGAGCAAGATTCCCACGGAAGTCGGAGACATAAATGATTGAGTCCAGGTCTGGACGAGAAAGGCAAAGGCGCTGGCAAGGATGGCGGTGAAGAGGACCGCTCTCCAAACACCCCAATCATGC
This sequence comes from Candidatus Nanopelagicaceae bacterium, assembly GCA_040402375.1. Taxonomy (GTDB): domain Bacteria; phylum Actinomycetota; class Actinomycetes; order Nanopelagicales; family Nanopelagicaceae; genus PALSA-747. The sequence goes on from JBBAMR010000001.1 coordinate 68,022, forward strand.
GGGGCTTCTATCTTGGTCGTGGCCGCGGCACCGAAACTGACTAACGAAACCACGAAGAGTTGAATAAGGGTTAAGGCATAGGTATCCATTCCCGAACTCCATTCGCCAAGCCCCAGAATATGAGCGGCGAAGAGAATTGCGCTCACCAGAACTAAGAGTTCACCAATTCCAATGGAAAGACCATTAAACGAGAGGGCGCAGAGACCAGCGAAGGCGAGGGCCGTTGCAGCCCATTGCAGCTTATTGATCTGCTTCTTAAATAATCCCGCAGCCAACAACGGTGTGAAGATTGCATAAAGCCCGGTAATGAATCCAGTCTTTGCAACAGAGGTCTGAGTGAGACCAAAGGTCTGGAAGATATAACCGCCCCCAAGAAGCGCTCCAACTATGGCTCCTTTAAGAAGGAATTTTCCGCGAATGAGAAGCAGGGCCTTTGGCCGCAGCGCTGCCATGACGAGAGCAGCAATTAAGAATCGCCAACCTAAGAAGGAGTTCACATCAATGCGATGAAGTGCATCTTTCATAATAACGAATGAGCCACCCCAGATGGCGGTAACTGCTAGCAGAAGTGATGAGACTACATACTTATTTCTGCCGAGAATCATTTAATCTTTGCTCTCATCTTTTTCAGGAGTGCGATTTCGGCTCCGTGTTCGGGTTCCATTCCCGGGGTCTCGAGAATAAGTGGCGCATTCGCGACCGCTGGGTGGGCGAGCAACTCTGCGAAGGGCTTCTCACCAATCTCGCCTTGGCCAATATTTTGGTGGCGGTCTTTCAGCGCACCGCAGACATCCATCGAGTCATTAGCGTGAATAAGTTGGATACGTTCAATGCCGACGAGTTCGACGAGTTCATCGAGCGTCTTCGTCATGCCACCTTTCGTTGCAATGTCATGACCGGCGGCGAAGACGTGGCAGGTGTCGAGACAGACACCAACCTTTGGGTGCCATTCGAGTGCATCAAAATATTGGGTGAGATCAGAGAGCTTTTTTACCAGCGACTGACCTTGACCCGCTGTTGGTTCGAGCAAGAGCCAGGGATCTTCATCTGTCAGTGCGTTGAGGACCGGCATCATGCCTTCATGAATCTGCTTCCATGCTGTTGGCAGATGCTTCTCGTCGACCGCTGAACCGGTATGAATAACAACACCTTTAGCGCCAACCTCGCGGCCGCGCTTGAGTGAGTAAGCCGTTGATGCCAGAGAGTTCTCGTAGGTTCCGATAGTGGGCGAACCAAGATTGATGAGGAATGGAGCGTGAACATAACTTTCAATATCGAGCTCGAGACATTTATCGATGAACTTTTGATCTGCTTCTGGGTTCGCCTCTGGCATCGCCCAACCTCGGGGATTGGATGCAAAGACTTGAACCGCCTCAGCCTCGGTTGTGATCGCATATTCGATCGAACGCTTCGCCATGCCCCCTGAAGTAGGGGTATGAGCACCGATACGGGGACGAGTAGCCATTGCGCCACCCTATAGGAAGTTACCCCAGGGTGATCGTCACGACCGATCCGCGCTTCACCTTCGCACCAACTTTTGGTGAAATATTAGTGACCTTCTTGATCTTCTTGCTGCCGATCTTCGTGACCTTCACCTTGAGCTGAAGGTTTTCAAGTGCAGTAGTCGCCGCTGATTGGGTGAGGCTGTAAACATTTGGAATAAAGACATATTGTGAACCTTGAGATACGACGATCGAGATGCTTGAGCCAATCGGAACTACGCCTCCGCCATCTGGGCTCTGACTGATAACAGATCCAGCGGGCACTGCATCGCTATAGCCAAAGGTTGAAATGACTTTAAAGCCGGCTGTAGTTAATTCATTACTAGCTTGATCACCACTGCGACCGAGATAGGACGTCAAGGGGACTTGTTGAATTCCTTTACTGATCACCAGATTAACGATTGAGTTTCGACGAACTGGTGTACCGGCGATAGGTTCACCATCAATAATCATTCCAGTCGTGATGGTGGCGCTGTAACTCTGCGTCGTTGTACCAACTTTAAGTCCCGCTGCAGTTAATGCAGATGATGCGGCATCGGGCGTCATTCCGGCAATCGATGGAATCGCAATACGTTCTGGCCCCTTGGAAAGCGTCGCCTTCACACTCTCGCCCTTACTGAGATGGCCTCCACCACCAGGATCAGATGAAATAACTTTTCCAGCTGGGATATCTTCGCTATATGCCCGACCGGTGACCACAAGATTGAGGCCGAGCGGGGTTAATGAACTCAGGGCATCACTCTTCGAAAGTCCTGCGATCGAAGGAATCGAGATCTTTGACCCGATGAGTTCATACCATGCGACGCCACTACCGATCGAGATCAGCAGTACTAACCCTATGAATCGATTACGAATCACTCGCTTGGAGGTGCGACGGCGAATCTGTGCTGTGCTCTCGATTGGCTCGGTCTCTCTCATAATTGGCTCCGTCAACGTTCTAACTCGATCAACGATGGAATTTCCGATTCGTACTTCACCCGGAAGGCGTCTTGATTTCTTCTTACTTGAGGCAATTGGAATATCTAACTCCAGCGTGAGTTGGCGCTTCTGAGGATCTAGTTCAATCTGAATCGTGCGCATCTCAGTGAGCAATGCTCCAGCATCTTTATGACGTTGATCTGGATTCGGTGAAGTTGCCTTTGAGATGATGGCATCAAGAACCGAAGGAATATCCTTGCGAATCGTGGACGGCGCCGGGATTCGCTCATTCACATGCTTGTAGGCAATCTGAATTGGGGACTCGCCTTCATAAGGCTTGCGACCAGTGAGAAGCTCAAAGAGGACAACTCCTACTGAATAGATATCGCTGCGCTGATCTGAAATCCCACGTTGAACCTGTTCGGGTGAGAGGTAGGAGACGCTTCCTAGAACGACACTTGATTCAACGGTCATCGTGGCGCCAAGTTGTGCTCCACGTGCGAGGCCGAAGTCGGCAAGTTTTACCCTGCCATCTTTTGAGATCAAAATATTCTCAGGCTTAATATCGCGGTGAACGATTCCGCTCTGATGTGCCTGCGCAAGCGCGCTCACGACAGGTATCATGTAGCGGAGTAATTCGTCAGGGGAGAGTGAGCCTCGCTCGTGGAGTAATTCGCGCAAGGTAAAGCCGTCGATATATTCCATCACGATAAAGACAGCTGGACGTCCGCCTTCGTTCCAGCCTTGATCTTGGATCGCAACAATATTGGGGTGGGAGAGTGCGGCAGCAGCCTTTGCCTCACGGATAAATCGACTGACGAACTCTTCATCGTTGGCCAGGTGAGGGTGCATGATCTTCACGGCAACGAGGCGATCAAGCCTTGAATCCATCGCTACATAAATTGATGCCATGCCACCGGAAGCGATCAGGCGTTCAAGTTGATAACGCCCATCAATGAGTTCGCCGGTGAGATCTGACACGCTCGAAGTTTAAAGATGGTGAGTGTGGATCGGCTGTTAAGGCGCGCTCTTTACCTGGTAATCCGCCGCACTTTTTGTAGATTCCCTGATGAAATGATCTGCTTCGCGCCGCTGCCAACTCTGCATCTGTGAGCGCAACTCTGCGCCATCTCGATCTAGGACTCGTTGCAGTGCGATCTCTTGCGGCGCCTCAATCCAGATAGAGAGCGAGGCGAACTCGCGCGTCAAAGATTGAGAGCTGCCGACACCTTCGAGAATCAGCGTCTGTGGAGTTGAAGCGAAAAGCGGAGCACCAAAAGCATCGTCGGCCCAGTTGTATTGAGGGATCGTGATGGTGGCGCCACGGCGCGCGCCATCTAGAATAGCTGCGAGACGTTCAGCGAGCTCTTCCCCAAGTGGCTCCTCCCACCCCTCGTAGAGATCATCCAAATGAATCGTTAAAACCGTCTCACCCTGCGCCATTAAATGATCAGAGATTTGATCGGCAAGCGTTGTCTTCCCTGAGCCTGCTGGACCGTCGATAGTAATGAGAAACATCTACCCGGCAATCACGCGGTAACTCGCCTCACGGCGCCAACGAACCCAGCCAGCGATCGCGATTGCTACAAAGATGAGATAGAGAATCGCCGTGAGGTACTGGCCGCCGCGCCAGAATTGGAAGGTGTAGACCGCATCGACGAGAAACCAGAGTGGCCAGGTCTCAAACTTCTCTTTCACCATTAGCACCTGAGCGATACAACTACCGACAAAACCAAATGAGTCGGTAAGTGTCGCCGCAGCGCCTAGGTGGATGAGAAGAGGATTGAGCGCGAACCAACTGATGGCAAAGCCAGCAATCCAGAGTGCATTTACTTTTAGTGAGAGTTTTGCAGGTTTGGCACCTTTACGCCCCCAGCCAAACCACCCCCAGAAGCCACCGGCGATAAAGATAAATTGTAGAAAACCACTTGCATAATATTTCTCCTCAAAGAAGAGAATGGCGTAGAGGAAGCTACTGATGTTCCACCACGGCCAGGTTGAGCGAGGTCCAAAGACACCTAATCCCACTCCGATGACAGAGGTAATGAAGGCGATGAACTCAAGAATGGATAGCTGGTAACCCCACGCCGTAAAGAGCGTGGTCATCAAGATGGAATGAAGAGAATGCACGAAGAACCCCTTTCCAATTCGCATTACCGAACTGGTCATACGGTCGACTTGGATCTCAAGTCCTCTCAGCCAATCAGCGGCTCCCGTTGGCGAGAGGTTACCATTAGACCCATGGGTATGTGGGGCTATATGACGATGCTGGCCTTCACCATCGCTGGCTCATTTTGGCTCGAGATTGCTTTCAAAGTCGGTGTCTTGCGCCGAGTTCGCAGATGGGCTCGCTCAATTCTCCCGATTGCTGCGCTCTTTATTCTCTGGGATGCACTCGCAATCCACCATCATGATTGGTACTTCGATAAGAGTCAGATCCTCGGAATCTACGGTCCGTTCCAGATCCCACTCGAAGAGTATTTATTCTTCCTCGTTATCCCACTCGCTGGAATCATGACGCTAGAAGCGGTGCGTCGAGTTCGTAGCACCTGGGTGATTGGCGATGAGAAATGAGTTACACAATCACTGCGGTTATCGCCGTCTGCCTTAGCGTCCTCATCGATGCGAAAGTGACGAAAGTTCGACTCATCACCCGCAAAGCCTTCTGGGTTTCGTACGCGATCATTCTTCCTTTTCAATTACTCACTAATTGGTGGCTTACCTCGCGCGATATCGTGATGTATCGAAGCGGCGCCATTATTGGGCTACGTATTGCAGCAGCACCAGCTGAAGATCTCCTCTTTGGATTCTCACTCTTGCTGGGCGTGCTCACCCTCTGGGTTAAAGCAGGTAAGCGCTCTTAGCGAGCGGCGATCGCACGAATAAGGGCAGGAGCGGCGACCTTCGCTCTGCGCCACTGTGAAGTCTTCGCACGGTGAGTAAAGATTTGATAATCAATCTTCTCGACTTCATCAACGATTCCACAGTAGAGCTCGCTTGCCGCTTCGATGCAAGGACGACTTGATGGTTCGAGGAGATGAATGCCAGCATCAGCTTCACGCTTGAGCTGCCTCACGCGAGCAATCTGTTCCTTAAGTGCCGCCCGAATCTGTGGCGTAAGAAGGCGCTCCTGCAACATCTCGTAGGTGACGCCATGGCTTTCGAGTTCATTAATCGGTAGATAGATCCGGCCACGATCAAGGTCTTCGCCAACATCACGAATGAAATTAGCCAGTTGAAATGCTGTGCCAAGTTTCTCTGCGAGTGGATAGGCATCAGGGGAGAGTGGGCCAAGAATTGGAACCATCTGGAGTCCGATAACGCTTGCGCTGCCGTAGACATATTCCATCAGATCGTCATAGCTCTGATACTCACTCACCGTGAGATCCATAGTCATTGAGTGAAGGAATGCCTCAAAGTATTCAATCGGGATTGAGAATCTGCGAACGGTATCTGCCAGTGCCATCCCAATCGCGTCGCGACTCTGACCAGTAGCGAGATCGGCGAGTACGCCATCTCCCCAGTTCTTGAGGAGTTCGGCCTTCTCATCAGTCGTCAATGTTGACCCAAGGTCATCAACAATCTCATCGGCATACCTGGCAAATCCATAGAGGGCATGGACAAAGGGACGCTTAGCTTTCGGAAGGAGCAGAGTCGCTAGATAGTACGTCTTGCCGTGGAGTGAGTTAAGGCGCTTGCACTCTTCGTAGGAGGCTCGAAGCTCGTCACCTTCGATACCTGCCGCATCTAACTCTCTCATTTGGCAGATTCTAGTGAGAATACGTCGCCAATCGTGCTCAACTCTCAACCAAGTGTCGAGAGTGGCAGGCTCGGTAATCTCTCAGATTTGGTTTACCGTTATCTAATTCCCTCGGTCTGTGAGCCGTTATTTCACACGGGGTCGCAAACACCCCCGATAACAAAATCAGGAAGGCTCCTCATGCTTGATTCATTCTTCAAGATCACAGAGCGCGGTTCATCGATTAGTCGTGAGATTCGTGGCGGATTCGTCACATTCTTCACCATGGCTTACATCGTTGCCTTGAACCCGCTCATTATTGGACTCGCTAAAGATGGCGATGGAAAATTTCTCGGCGGAAGTGGAGATCATCCAAATTTAGCGATGGTTGCAGCAATGACTGCACTCATGGCTGGAATTTTGACGATCCTCATGGGCGCTGTTGCTAATTTCCCATTAGCACTCGCAACCGGACTCGGACTCAATACCTTCGTCGCCGTCGGTATCGCTTCGAAGATGACCTGGGCAGATGCAATGGGCCTCATCATCATCGAAGGTCTAATCATCACAGTGCTTGTGCTCACAGGTTTCCGAACCGCCGTATTCCGTGCTGTTCCGGCTCAGCTCAAGATCGCGATCTCAGTAGGTATTGGTCTCTTCATTACCTTGATCGGCCTCGTTGACTCAGGTTTCGTTCGTCGCACCGGCTCTGGACCGGTTCCAGTAACACTTGGCGATAATGGCAATCTTGTTGGTTGGCCAATCATCGTCTTTGCGCTCGGCCTCTTCCTGATGATCGGTTTAATCGTGAAGAAAGTTAAGGGTGCTCTCCTTATCGGAATCACCACTTCTACCGTTGTCGCGATCATTGTTGAGAAGGCTTTCAAGATTGGTCCTAACTTCGATGGCGCAACTGGTGCAGTAAATCCAAAGGGTTGGGGACTTAACGTTCCAAAGATCCCTTCTAAGATCTTTGCCACACCAGATTTCAGCCTCTTCGGTCACATCAATCTCACTGGTGCATTTAACCGCGTCACTGTGATCACTGCTGTTCTCTTTGTCTTCACCCTGCTTCTCTCTGACTTCTTCGACACCGTTGGAACAGTCACTGCGATCGCAACAGAAGCTGGATTGATCGATAAGAATGGAAACATTCCAAATAACGAACGTATTCTCCTCGTCGATTCACTAGCAGCTGTCGGTGGCGGACTTGGAAACATCTCGTCAAACACCAGCTACATTGAATCAGCATCAGGGGTTGGCGAGGGCGCTCGTACAGGTCTTGCATCGATTGTCACAGGAGCTCTATTCCTGCTCACAACCTTCCTTGCACCTCTTGTCGCAGTGATTCCTTACGAGGCTGCAACACCTGCTCTCGTAATTGTTGGATTCCTCATGATGAGCCAGATCAAGGATCTTGATTGGGGTGATTTGGGAATCGCAATCCCAGCATTCTTAACCATGATCTTGATGCCTTTTACCTACAGCATCTCTGTCGGTATCGGCGCTGGATTCATCTCACACGTATTGGTCCGTGTCGTTCAAGGTCGTGCTAAGGAAGTTCACGCGCTGCTCTACGGCGTTACAGGCCTCTTCGTGATTTACTTCTTGCAGTCTCCAATCAGTATCTGGATCGGCAAGTAATCACTACGTCTGCACACTCCGATCAGGCTTCGAAGGATCTCCTTCGGAGCCTGATTCGTGATGTCCCCAACTTTCCGAAAGAGGGAATTCTCTTTAAAGACATCACCCCACTTCTTGGTGATGCACATGCTTTTAAAGTTTTGATTGAAGAGCTTTCAAAGGTGAGTGATTCTTATGACGTGGTTGCCGGAGTAGAAGCTCGAGGATTTATCCTTGCAAGTGCGATCGCCTATGCAACCGGCAAAAGTTTCGTTCCGATTCGAAAGAGCGGCAAATTACCCGCTGCGGCATATTCAGAGAGTTGTGCCCTTGAATATGGCGAAGCAACGTTGCAGATTCACCAAGATGCGATCTTCTCCGGTCAACGTGTCCTGCTGATCGATGATGTGCTCGCAACCGGTGGCACACTCATTGCAGCCGCGGCTCTGATTGAACGATGTGGTGGAATAGTCGATAGCACCGCCGTGATCATGGAGATCGATGGTTTAGGCGGAGGCCAAAATTACTCATCTCGTCGCGACGGCTCGGCTGTTCACATACTTCTTTAGATTTCGCTTAGGCGATATTCCCGACGATACGCTCGGCAGCAAGGCGTCCTGAGATCAGAACCATTGGTACACCAACGCCAGGTTGGGTTCCGGATCCGGCGAAGACCACATTCTCGAAACCTTCAGCGATATTGCGCGGACGGAATGGCCCCGTCTGCATAAAGGTATGTGCGCTAGCAAATGGTGCACCAGCCTCCATGCCCATATTCTTCCAATCAAGCGGGGTGGTCATCTTTTCAAATTCGATGGAATCTCCGAATCCTTCATATCCACGTGATTCAAGGGTCCGGATCATCTCATCGCGATAGGAAGGACCGATCTTGGTCCAATCGATATCTGCTGTGAGGTTTGGGGTAGGGAAGAGGACGTAATAAGAGTTCTTCCCCGCTGGAGCGAGCGAATGATCATCCATGCTTGGAACTGTTACCAAGATACTTGGGTCGGTCATCAAGATCTTCTTATTGATGAGTTCGTCGAAGACGCCGTCCCATGACTTACCAAAGTGAATGTTGTGGTGAGCCAAGTGATCGTAGGTCTTTGATGAGCCAATCAGCATGGTGACACATGATGGAGAGTATTTGAGCTTATTGATCTTCTTGGGGGTGCGTCCGAGTAATTCTCGGTAGGCAACCGGCAGATCAGGGTTGAGGATGAGCGCATCACATGTAATACGTTCACCGCTATCGGTGACGACAGCCGTTGCTCGACCATTGTGGTGTTCAACTGAGGTAACCGAGGTGCTGTATTTGAATTCAACGCCATGCTTTGCTGCTGCGGCAGCCATTGCTCGAGGAACTGCATGCATTCCACCCTTGGGGAAGAAGACGCCATTGACTGAATCCATATAGGCAATTACGGCGTAGATCGCGAGCGCCTGCTGTGGGCTCACCCCGGCATACATCGCCTGGAATGAATAAACGCGCTGAGTGCGAGGATCCTTCATGAACTGCGCGACCTTCGGAGCTAATTTACGGAAACCACCGAGAGCAACGAGCTTTGCAAGGTTTGGTGTGAGCAAATTGAGTGGACTATCGATATTGCGATCGATGAAGTCATTCATCTCATACTTATATAGCTTCGTGACAAACTCAACATATTTTGCATAACCAGCTGCCTCATCCGGACCAATGACGGTGCGGATCTCTTCCTGCATTCTGGCGGTATCAGCGTGAACATCGAGCTGAGAGCCATCATCAAAGAAGGCGCGATAGAGCGGATCAACTGGCATCAACTCAAGCCAATCGTTCATATCTTCACCAACAACGGTAAAGGCATCTTGAATCAACGATGGCATGGTGAGAACACTTGGACCGGTATCGAATGAGTATCCATCTTGTTGCAGGAGACCGTTACGCCCACCCGGCACTGATTCACGTTCTACGACAGTGACTTTACGGCCCGCTCCAGCTAAACGGAGAGCGGCGCTTAAGCCAGCTAACCCCGCGCCAACAATCACGACGTGGTCGGTAGGTCCTTTAATCTGCTTTGGCATGAATCTCCCTATGAGTTTCGTTGGGTGGCGAGCTTCGCCATGGTGAGAAGTAGTGGACGCGCCGAAGCGTCGATCTCAGGGTGATCGATCACAGCGGTTGCTTCGTTGTAGAGCTCTGAGATGAGCGATTCGAGATGATCGCGCGCACCCGCTTCAATGATGATTGATTGAAGCGCAGCAACGCCTGATTCGTCGAGATCTGGGCGACCGAAGAGTTCTTTGATTATTGCGCGCTGTTGAGCGGTTGCACGTTCATGCGTCATCGCCATCAAAACCGTCCGCTTGCCTTCGCGCAGATCATCACCGGCAGGTTTTCCGGTAGTGGCAAAGTCACCAAAGACTCCGAGGAGATCATCGCGAAGTTGGAAGGCTTCACCAAGTGGCAACCCATACGCAGAGTAGGCGGCGAAGAGTTCTGTTGGGTTCTGACGTGAGAGAGCTGCTCCAAAGTGGAGTGGACGTTCAATGCTGTACTTACCAGATTTGTATCGCGCAACTTTGAGTGATCGTTCGACGCTCTCACTAGCAAGGGCTTGTTCGTAGATATCGAGATATTGCCCGCCCATGAGCTCAACCTGCATCTCATTAAAGACAGAGAGGCTCGAAACTAGAGCTTCGCTTGAAACTTTTGACTCATGCAACATCTTTGCAGCCCAGACCAAGGCGAGATCGCCGAGTAATATTGCGCTGGCGATACCGAATTGAGAAGCCGAACCTGACAACTTCTGAGCGGTATGAATATTTTCAAAGTGCTTGTGGATCGCGGGCGCACCGCGGCGAGTATCTGATGCATCCATGACATCGTCATGGATTAAGGCGCAGACATGGATGAGTTCAAGGCTTGAAAGCGCTGAGATGGTTTCAGGGGAGAGAGTTGCACCCGAGCCGAGATAACCAATGACGGCGAAGAGTGGGCGAAAGCGCTTACCGCTATCTAAGAGGAAGGAGCGGAGCGAATCTGCAACGGGATCTAGCTCAGATCCGATCTCTGCGAGATAGCGATTCTCGCGCTCAATAAAGCTGGTTAATGAGCCATTAATCGACTCTCGAAGCGCCGAAAGCTCGATATGTTCGCCAGGCTTCATGCGGTAAAGGTACCCTGCCTCTCTATGGTTATGCCTCTTGAAACCTCGCGCAAGGCGACTTTCTCCATCGAACTCTTCCCTCCCAAGGATAGTGATGGCGAAGCGAGGCTCTGGCGCGCCGTTGAAGAGTTACGAATACTCAACCCTGATTTTGTCTCTGTGACATATGGAGCCGGCGGCAGCACCCGCGACCGAACTGTTCGTATCGCCCAAGAGTTCACGACCCGTACCGGAGTCTCAACACTTGCCCATCTGACCTGTGTCGGGTCGACCCGCGATGAGTTAATTGAGATCCTGCGCCAATATAAATCCGCTGGCATCTCTAGTGTGCTCGCACTTCGTGGTGACCCAACTGGTGGCCCAACAACTCCATGGGTATCGACCCCTGGAGGATTGGATTATGCAGATCAACTCGTAGAGCTCGCAGCGAATGAGGGCGGACTCACCATTGGTGTAGCTGCATTTCCTGATGGCCATCCCGCATCGCAAGGAGAATTTGATGCAGATATCGATGTGCTCTTGCGCAAACGCGAACTCGGAGCATCATTTGCAACAACACAATTCTTCTTTGAGATCTCAGCCTACAAGCGACTCGTGGAAGCGCTGACGGCGCGTGGTGCTGACCTACCAATCATCGCTGGCATCTTGCCGATTACCAATGTTAAGCAGCTCACCCGTATGGCAGAGCTATCGGGGACTCCGATTCCGAAGCGAATCTCTGATGCCTTTGAACCGATTGCAGAAAATCCAGAGGCAGTAACAGCGCTCGGCATTGAGATCGCCACAGAACTCTCGCAGGCGCTCCTCGACTATGGCGCTCCGGGACTTCATTTTTATACGATGAATACGGCAGCGGCAACGCTTGCAATCGCTCGAAATATTGGATTTGGCTCACATGAATCGCGATAATTTCTTTGATCAGTGGAGTGAGTTACACGGCGGTGCGCAGGTCTCTGGAATCGTGAAGGCGTGGCTCACTCTTTCATTCGCAGCAGTGAAGCCCTTGCGAGCTCTTCAGCTTTCGCCATCGACTGTCTCGCTCGCCGGATTGATCTTTGGAGTTTTAACGTGGGTCGAGGGCAAAAACGTTCTTGGCGTTATTTTTCTCGTCCTCTCACTCTTTGCCGATGGCGTTGATGGCACGCTAGCGATCGTTACGAATCGAGTGTCACGGTGGGGTGCCGAACTTGATTCAGTGATTGATCGATTAGTTGAATTCTTCTGGGCTCTGACCTTTATTCGAATCGGTGCGCCTATTGTCGTTGTGGCAGTTGCCTGGACTGCGGCGATCACCCAAGAGTATCTCCGAGCACGAGCTGGGGGAGTTGGCTATCGAGAGATCTCAGTCGTCACGATCTGCGAACGTCCAGTGCGAGCCAGTCTCTTATTTATTGCGATGATCGCCTACCTGGTTTCGATTCATCTCGTCGTGGCAATCGCTTCACTCTGGCTTGTGATGCAGCTGTATTCGTTAGTGGTGGTCCTTCGCGACTCCTACGCCGCCTTGCAACGCGATAATTGATTCGGCGACAAGCTCGCCACTGATTCCAACGAGTGGTAATCCACCACCAGGATGCGCAGAACCTCCGACGCTATAGAGATTCGGAATATCACTTCGATTCTTCGCTCGCAAAAATGCGGCACGTTTACCGTTGCTGGAAGTCCCGTAGATCGATCCACCTGGGGCACCGGTGAGGTGCTCGAGATCGTGAGGGGTTCGAAACTCCATGAGATCTAGCCGCTCTGAGACACGGAGTCCTAGGGCATCAAGCTTTGCAATAATTTTCTTCGCATAACTCTCGGGATCTTTACTCCAATCCCAGCTATGCAGTGGATCATGTCGCGGTGCATTGACGAGCACAAACCATGCCTCTTGATGAGGATCCTTCACCATCAAGGGATCGCTGGGCGCACAAATGTAGATCGTTGGATCATCAACTGGCTCATTAAGGTCGAAGACTTGATCAAACTCTCGATCATAATCTTGCGGAAAATAAACGTTGTGGTGGCTCATCACAGGTGGAGCTCCATCGATCTTCCTGTTATCTAATCCAAGGAGGAGTGAGAATCCTGAGAGGGATTTCTCCGCCTGCTGTAACTTCTTCCGTTCCCGCTTTGCCCGGCGCTCTGATTGCGGCAGCAAGGCATTAAAGGTGAGCTCGGAATCAGCGTTAGAAATAATGTAGTCAGCTCTGATTTCTTTACCGTTTACAAGGATGCCAGTTGCACCACCCCCATCTGTCAGGATCTTCTCGACAGGTGCGTTCACATGGATCTGGACTCCAAGATCTAGGCAGCGATCGCGCAGCGCCTCTGCGAGAGTTCCGATCCCACCACGGACATGCCAGGCGCCAAAGGTGATTTCAACGAAGGCGATCGTCAGCAGGACCGCCGGCGCCTTCCGAGGATCTGATCCGGTATATGTGGCATAGCGGTTGATGATCTTCTGGAGGTAAGGGTTATCTGTATATTCGTGAGTAATCGAGTCAAGGGTTTGGAATGGAGAGATCAGCTTCAAATCCTTGAGAAAACCCTTACGGCGCGCGAGCTTTGGAATTGATTCGAGCTCAGATTCAATAAATGGCGTCCGAGATACATCCCACATCGCTTCGGCGCGTTGCATCAATGCATGGAATTCATCGCCAGCTTTCTTGCCCAAGACCCGATCGATCTCTGTGCAGATCTTTGGAAGTGAGAGGTTTGCAAAATCAAGCGAGGTGCCATCAGCAAAGTGATACGCGAATGCTGGATCGACCGGTTGGATCTCTTTGACAAGTTCTAAGCGCTTGCCAGTTTTCTTAAAGAGATCGCGGTAGACCGCAGGAAGCGTTAAGAGGGAAGGCCCGGTATCAAAGGCATAGTCACCGATCCACTCAGTCTGGCATTTTCCGCCAGTGCGAGGCGATGCCTCGAATATCTCAACAGAGAGACCAGCGCGCGCTAATCGTGCAGCAGCGGACATCCCGCCCATTCCTGCCCCGATAATAATGACCTTACGCATTAGCTCACTCTACGGCCTCGCCACACCAACTGCCCGCGCGATTTACGGCGCCATGATTCGCAGATCAAAGCAATGAGTGCGAGGGCAGCTAATGGGTGAGCCACGATATTGAGTGGTGATGATTGGGTTCGGCGAGAAGCTAACAGGTGAGTGATCGCGACTGCGAGAAAGGGAAATAGCGCTTCGGTGTAACCGCCGAAGAAGAGTGTGATCGGCGCTACCTGAGTGAGGAGCAAGAGCGCGACCGTGAATACCGCACCAACTGGTGCACCAAAGGCCTTCCACAATGATTTTGTATATCCATCGATGAGCTGCTTGTTTGTCTCATACATCGAGCATTTGACCACTGAGCTCGCATCGGCTACCGCACCGCTGTATCCCTGCGCGTTGAGATTTCGTGCGAGTGATAAATCTTCTAGCACCTCAGCCTTTACCGATTGGTGACCCTTGATGGCTTCGTAGGCATCGCGACGGACAATAAAAAATTGACCGTTAGCAACGATCATTGAGTTGACCAGGCCACGTTCAGCAAAGCGAAGCGGAACTGAAGTAAGCCACGACCATTGGAGAAGTGGCTGGATTAATTTCATGAGGAAGGTATGGCCGAGTTGTTTTGGGTATGGCGATAGGAAATCCCACTGATGAGCTTTCATCACAGCGATCGCAGAAGAGATTGCAGTTGGTGAGAGCCTGACATCAGCATCAATAAAGACGAGGTAATCCGCGACGCTTGCCTGCGAGAGTTGATGGCAGGCAAAAGGCTTACCAAACCAGCCGGTAGCCAACTCTTTGCCTCGCACAATGGTGATCTCATCTTTGTGTCGACTCAGGAGCTGTAAGGTTTGATCAGTAGATGAGTCATCGAGTGCGAAGACCTTGAACTCTTCTAGGCCGATAGATGCGAGTGCAGCACTAAGCACGCCATCGACGTTGCTCTCCTCATTACGCATTGGAATCAGGATCGCAACGCTCTCAGAGATTTCTGCCATCGATGTAGAGATTCGGCGCACGGTCAAGAAGTTCAGAACTGAGAGAGAGAGTGAGAGAGCCGTAAGCCCGTATAGCACCGCAAAAGTTAGGTTCATGAGGAATTAAAAATTATCTGGCTGACCCAGGTACTGCGCAAAGAAGTAGGGTGCCAAGATCAGCGCGAAGATAAAACCAGCAAAGAGAGCGAGTCCTGGTCGGTGAAAGAAGAAGAGGTTTCCGACAACGCCTGAAAACCAGGTCCACGCAAGGAAAATATTTGGCATGGTGAGAGATGCTCCGGCCTTGCGCCGATCTTTTGGTAACGCCCAATGGAGTAGCGCCATCAGACCCATGCCCGAGAGTAACCAGCCAAAGCTGTTGGAGAGTGGAATCATCGGTGCAAAGGGGGTCGCACTTCCGTGGAACTCCCAGACCCAACGATGCGCACTCACCATTTGTGGATCAAGGAAGAGATCCCATGCCATGAGTCCTAATCCGCCATAGAGGAAGACCCAACTCTTTCCGACTTTACGTGCCGCAATCAATAGTGGATAGGCGAGCATCATCCATGCAAAGGGAACGAGAATCGGAACACCAGCAATGGCCGTTCCGAGTGAACGGTCGTAGTGATACATGCCAAATGGCCAGCCACTTTTACTGCCAAGAATTTCCACACCGAGTGCATAACCAAATGTGAGTATCGAGAAGCTGATCGCAAATCTTGCACCGAAGGCGAAGAGTGAGTGAGTAATCATGGCAATCGCGGCGCAGTAGACCGTAGCGATTGTGATGGCGCGCAAGAGATCGCCGTGAACTAATGGATAAGCCATCTGAAGTGCGATCGAGAGAGCGAGTAATCCGTAGAGAAGGATATTTTTCTTACTATCCATCTTCCGACGTCGGCCACCGCGTGGTCGGTACTGGCGGATGCTCATAGGTTAATTCTGCCGTAGCGCGGGTCGAACCCCGAGCTCATTGTGCTCATGAGTTCAGCGTGGAACTCTGGTGTTCAATCACTGCAAAGCGCGCAAAGAGCTCTTCGGAGTACCAGTTGAGCTCTGAGGTGAGTTCAATCGCCCGTTGGTGGGCTTCGCCTTTATAGGCAAAAGCTCGTAGATCTTCCGAAGAGCGCCAATGGGAGAAGGTTCCTTGAAGCCCAATCGGAGCCTCACCAATTCCGATCGCTCGAATTAAACCAGGTGAGCTGTGCAGGGCCGCCGTCACGGTAGGGGTTGCTCGCCAAAATTGAAGGTTGAGGTGCCATTTAATCTTTGCGCGGGTGATTGCAGCGATCTCTCCCTTCCAATTATTTGGTTGCTCACTCTGGAATGGCTCGATCCCACCCCATGCACCATGGGAAGAGATCGGAGCGAGGGTGTAGCTCTCTTGAGCGAGAGCGAATTTTTGCCAAGCAGCAAACGGTTTCATCGTCATTAACGAGTCAGTGCTCTCAGCGCTTGTGACGAGAATTGCCCACGTTTGGCTATCGGCATCGCGCGGCGTGAATCGCTCACCGCTACCGGTGCCAAGTAATTTAAAGAATGAGATTGCATTGTTCTTGCGAAGCGTTCTGCGATCTACTCCCATATGGAGAAGTGCTCGCCAGATATCGCTTCGCTTAATTTTCCAGATAAAAATGTATGTCTTCATAGCCGCAGCGCGGTGTGTCTGATCTCAGCGATGACTTCTGCTGGCCGATCCCACATCGGAGCATGTCCTGATTGAGGGAGCAGGACCCAACGAGAGTGTTGTGGCGTAAGTGAACGTTCCTGCGAGTGCTGCGCTGGCAGAGTGTTATCGCTATCGCCGAAGATCACAGTCACTGGAATATCGTCACGAATATCTTTATCAAAGCGAAGTCCAAGCATCGCATCCCAAGCTGGGAAGTATCCTGATGAGCTACCCATTGCGATCGCAGCATCAATACAGACCTGAGTTGGCAGGCTCTCCCATTGTGGGCTCACCATTCCAAAACCAATCTTCTTCGCCCAGCGATATTTCATCAGGTGTGGTGCTAGCGGCAGTGTTGTTGATGCCATGTAACGTGACACTGCACCAAATGGCGCACGCTTTGTCTCGGGAACGAGCCAAAGGCCAGCGGGCGCAAGCGCGGTAACAGAGCGAATCTGATCAGGGAGCGCAGCTGCCATTTCCAGCGCAGTCCAACCACCTAATGAGTTTCCGGCAACGTGAAAGCTTTCGTAGCCCCAGGTGCCCATCTGCTGCACGACTAGTTTCGCGAGTGATTGTGCATCCATGCGAGTCCCGCCCGGGAGCTTGCTTAGCCCATGGCCTGGAAGGTCAACGATGGTGACTTCAAATTCTTTAGCAAGTTCTGGAACGATCAACTGCCACGCAGCATGCGAAGAGCCCATGCCATGGATCAGCAGTAGCGGCTCACCACTGCCGGTCGTCTCGTGCCATAACTCGATCATGATCTCACTTTATCTCAGTCAGCCTGGGCTATTGAAGTAAGAAGGTCTTCACGAGCGTGAATACTGAGAGGCTAAAGAGGAGATAGGCGAACGAGGCCTTGAGCAACTTCGCATTGACCTTACCGCTCTGTAGTGAGGTGATTCGCGAGACAATAATCGCGACGATTGTGATGGTGATTGGCGTCTTCCAATCGACCACATGCCAACTCTTGTACCGCTCGAGGAATGAGGTCGTGCAGTTCATGGCAATAATCAGTAGAGATGTTCCGGCGGCTTTGTTCTGTGGATTGTTGTAGAAGAGAACGAGAATCGGAATCGCAAGGAACCCACCGCCGATGCCAAAGAGCCCAGTCAAGGTGCCGATGATGAGTGAGACGAGTATGAGTATTGGTAGCGGCATTCGACGTTCTGGATTTGCTGTGATTGGTCCGCGCAACATTGAAGCGCCAGCAACGATGAGCACAAGGGCGAATCCAGTGTGCAGGAGTTTTACATTGAAATGCGAGGCAAGCGCGGTGAGGGGGATCGTTGTAAGTAATCCAATGCCCCAGATTGATACCGCTTCACGGACGAGGACTTCTTGGCGCTTAAATCTAGGCAGCACCCCAGATGTTGCGGCAAGTCCAACTATCACCAGCGCTGCGATCGTCGCCTGTTCATTGGTGAAGTGGAAGATGTAGAGCAGGATCGGTACCGAGACCATCGCTCCGCCGGCCCCGACAAAGCCGAGGACTGAGCCGATAAAGGTGCCGGCCAGGATCGCTTCGAGAAGAATCATGTGCTTATAGTCTCAGGGATCCACCTCAGCCCCTCCCATCAGCCCCTCCCATCAGCCCTCCCATCAGCTCTGCCAATTAGCTCTGCCAATTAGCTCTG
>JBBAMR010000001.1:86330-114662 GCA_040402375.1 Candidatus Nanopelagicaceae bacterium
GCCCAACTACTGGCCCAACTACTGGCCCAACTACTGGCCCAACTACTGGCCCAACTACTGGGTCGGCTTAACTCAGATGTTTACCCATCTCCACCTTTCGAGTGGTTACTCTTTCAAATATGGAACTGCGCAACCTGATGCCCTTGTCGCGCGTGCCGCTGAATATGGAATGGGCGCTATCGCTCTCACCGATCGCGACGGTCTAGCTGGAGCAATTCGCTTCGCTCAGAGTTGTGAAGCGCATGGCATAGCTCCGATACTCGGTGTCAATCTAAGTTTCATTCAGAAGAAGTATCGAGTAACGCTCCTTGCTCAATCTGGAAAGCTACCTGCTCTCTATCGCTTGATGACCGCCATCAATCGTGCAAATAATGAGAACCTTCTGACGTATGAGATTCTCAAAGAGGCGAGCGGATACTCTTCACAGCTTCTCTTAATGCATGGCTACGATTCCCAACTTTCGCAGAGTATCGCTTCGCGCAAATATGATGCTGCGCTCTCTATCTATAACGCTGGCCGTGATCTCTTTGCCGAGCAGATCATCGAGTGCACATCGCACTTAGTGCGAGGAGATGGCCCGCTCTCTACTCCTTATGCCGCACGAGCACTTGGTTTCGCGAGAGATCACAACCTTCCGGCTGTTCTGACAAATGCTGCACGGATGCTTGCTCCTAGCGATGGTCCACTCGCCGATGTTTTAGATGCCTCAAGACTTCTCGTTCCACTTCATCAGAGCCATGTAGAGCGACGCAATAGCGAGGGTTATCTCAAGAGCGATAGCGAGATGCGCCTCGTAGCTGATGAGATCTCGCGGATGGCGGGAGAGCGCAATGGAAATTCACTCTTAGCGAGCACCGCATCATTTGCTGAAAGTTGTCAGCTCTCACCTCGCAGAGATATTGGAATCGGGGGAGTCCACCTCCCAGAGAGCAGTGTTGTAGGAGCGGCGACTCATGCCGAAATGAGTGTGCAGCTTCGCGATCGAGCGGAGGCGGGCCTATCTAGGCGGTACTCATCATCTCAATCTGTTGATGCAGCGCTCCGTCTTGAAGAAGAGCTTGCAACTATTCGCACACTGGGCTTTGAGTCCTACTTTCTCACCGTCGCAGATATCGCCGATATGGCACGAGATCGGGGGATTCGAGTCGCAGCGCGCGGAAGTGGTGCCGGTTCATTGATCTGCTACCTCTTAGGAATCTCGGGCGTTGAGCCACTGAGCCAAGGACTTTTGATGGAGCGCTTCTGTTCAACTCTTCGTGGCGAACTCCCTGATATTGATATCGATGTCGAATCACATCGTCGATTAGAGATCTATGAAGCGATCTTTGAGCGATATGGTCCAGAGCGAACTGCAACTGTTGCGATGGTCGATACCTATCGAGCCCGCCATGCGATACGCGATATTGGTGCCGCTCTTGGCATATCTCCGATGGAGATCGACCTCATCGCAAAATCTATGCCCCATATTCGTGCTCGCAATATCAGCAAGGCTCTCGCCAATCTCCCTGAACTTAAGAACCTCAAACTTGATTCGCAGATCATGAGGATGATGATCGAACTTGCACAGCAAATCGATGGGTTACCTCGCCACCTATCGATGCATCCCTGCGCAATTGTTCTCTCTGATGCCAAGCTCTTAGATGTCGCACCTATCCTGCGTAATTCAAGTGATTACCCCATGGTTTACTTCGATAAAGATGATGTAGAAGCGATTGGTCTCCTTAAGCTCGATGTCCTTGGCGTACGCATGCAATCTGCGATCTCCTATGCGATCTCCGAGATCGAGCGAGTAGAAGAATCAACGATCGATATCGATGCGATTCCACTCGATGATAGGGATACCTTTGATCTCATCAAATCAGCGCGCACGCTCGGTATCTTCCAAGTCGAGAGTCCGGGGCAGCGTGAATTGGTAGGAAAGTTCGCTCCTTCCACATTTACCGATCTCATTATTGATATCTCACTCTTTCGCCCAGGGCCGGTAAAGAGCGACATGATTACTCCCTTTATTAATACTCGGCATGGCCATCGCAGCAAGATCCTTCTCCATCCTCGCCTCGATCCGATATTGAATGAGACCGAAGGCGTCGTTGTCTTCCACGAGCAAGTGATTCGCCTGATCTCGGTAATGACTGGCTCATCTCTGGCTGAATCTGATGAGCGTCGCCGCCAACTCGGGTCGACCGAGGGCCAAGAGTTAGTAAGTGATTGGTTCTATCCGACCGCCCTCGCTCAAGGATTTGATATGAAGGTGGTCGATAAGGTCTGGGAAGTACTTCGAGCCTTCGCATCATTTGGTTTCTGCAAAGCGCATGCCGCCGCCTTTGCACTACCGACATATCAATCTGCTTGGTTGAAGGCTCATCACACTGCAGCATTTATTGCAGGTGCGCTCACACACGATCCAGGAATGTATCCCAAGCGCCTTATCCTCGATGATGCACGGCAATGGGGTATTGAGATTGCACCTATCGATATCAATCTCTCAGATCGCACCTATCGAGTTGAGAAGGTCGAAGCGAAACCCTCACATCTTTTTAGAGCTCCTTACCTTGCACCAAATATCGTAAGCACTGGTTCGCCGCTCACCCTGCCAGATGCGCGTGGCTATGCGATCCGCATGGCGCTGAGCGATATCCAAGGAATAAGTAGCCACGAAATTTCGACAATTACTCAGGGTCGCCCATATATCGATCTCGCTGATTTCGTGGCGAGATCGGGTTCGGCTTACCCTACAACTCAATCATTGATCTTGGTTGGCGCCTTCGATCGCATCCATCAGATTAATTCAGAGATTGTTGGAGAAGCGACAGAGGGCGCTCTTAATAGACGCGACCTCCTGCTTCACGCCCAAGATCTTTATAAGTTATCGGCAAGTAAAGGTCCGCTACTTAGAAAGAACGGCAAGCGCGGAACGCTCAGCAGCGATCAATTAACGCTCGGCTTAGCGCCGCCGCTCCTTGAGCCAACCGGGCTACCCGATCTCACTCAATCAGAGAAGATTTATCACGAGGTTGATCTCACTGGCATGGATATCTCGCACCATATGCTGGAATTTTATGGAGAATTTCTCAACCATATCGGCGCAATAAAATCTTCTGATCTCATCCATCAACGCTCTGGTAGTACAGTACTTGTTGCTGGCGTAAAGGTTGCACTTCAAACACCACCGATACGTTCTGGTCGACGCGTCATCTTCCTCACTATTGATGATGGCAATGGTTGTAACGACATCACATTCTTTGAAGATGCCCAAGAGAGCTCTGCTGCGCTGCTCTACAGCTCATGGCTCTTCTTAGTGCGTGGTGAGGTTCGCAGGACCGGTCCGCGCGGAGTTTCGATTCGAGCTACACAGGCGTGGGAGTTAAGTGCCTCTTACGCTAAATGGCGCGAGCAATCGCGTAGCCTCAACTCTTATGAGCGAGTCAGTGGTGAGTGAGCAATACGAGCGAGAGCTCACCATTCTCCATGTCGATATGGATGCCTTCTATGCATCTGTCGCCGAGCGCGATGATCCGACCCTGAAAGGAAAGCCCGTTGTTGTTGGAATGGGGGCGAGGGGAGTCGTATCGTCCGCTAATTACATTGCACGAAAACTTGGAGTGAGATCTGCGATGCCGCTCGGTCAAGCTCGCCGATTAGCGCCACACGCGATCTTTGTTCCGGTGAATATGGAGCGGAACGCTGAGATCTCTACACATATCATGGCGATCTTCCAGGCGTTCACTCCACTTGTAGAACCAATCTCACTCGATGAAGCATTCCTTGATGTCACCGGAAGTAAGCGCCTTCATGGCAGCGGCCCAGAGATTGCAGCAAAGATTCGAGCACGAGTGGAATCTGAAGAAGGAATCACTTGCTCGGTTGGCATCGCCTCATCAAAATTTATTGCGAAGCTAGCCTCGACCCATGCAAAACCAAATGGAGTTCTACAGATTCATAAAGATCGCGTTTTAGAATTTCTCCACCCGCTCTCTGTCGGTGCAATGTGGGGAGTAGGTCCTAAGACTGAAGCAGAGTTACAAAAAATCGGATTACGAACTATCGGCGATATCGCAAAGACTCCGCGACAGACACTGATCCGTGTATTGGGTCAGGCGTCAGGTGAGACGCTTTACGAACTCTCGTGGGGCCGTGATTATCGAACAATCACTATGGATGAACCTGATAAGAGTATCGGCGCCGAAGAAACCTTCCTTGTCGATCTCGATAACCATGATGAGATACTTCGAGAGTTGCTACGCATGGTGGAGCGTTCTTCACATCGCTTGCGAGATCGTGGCCTTGTCACAAAGACGATCGCGATCAAGATTCGCTTCGCCGACTTCACGACAATTAGTCGATCAAAGACAGTGCCACTTCCGCTCAGTGGCGTGCAAGAGTGCTACGAGGTCGTCCGCACTCTCTACCTCGCACTGAAATTAGATCGGGCTCGAATTCGCCTTGTAGGGGTGAGTCTGGAAAATCTCAGTGAGGGCACGGGCTCCCCTCAGCAATTACTCCTAGGTGAGCGTGAAAAGGGCTGGCGAGAGGCTACGGAGGCGATCGATGCCGCAACCCGCCGCTTCGGCCAGGGGAGCGTTCGCCCCGCTCGCCTCATGGAAAATTCCGAGGCTGACGATTCCTCTGAATAGAGATAATCTTCTCGTGTGGCCCTATCAGAACATGAACAGAAGCTCCTCGCTGAGATGGAGGCAGCGCTTGCTGCTGACGACCCTCGCCTCGTAGGCGCGCTCACCGGAAAGGTGCGCACGAGACAAGCCTCTCGCGTACTCCTCGGATTTGTCTCTGTTTTAAGCGGTCTTGCAGTAGTTCTCGCAGGATTGGTAGCGAAGAGCACCCCAGTGGGAATCATCGGTTTTGTGATCGCTCTCGCCGGCGCATTTACCGCAATCTCTAATTTTTCACTTCGTCAGATGATGGGCAAGAACACTGGCACCAATTCACGCAAGCAGCACGGCCCTGGAATCAGTGACCGCCTTGGACGACGCTGGGATGATCGCAACAACCAGTAGTTAACCTTTTCTATCGCATGAAGAGCACGCGAAGTCTGCGTGTTGTAAAAATCAAACCAATGGCGATCATTCCCGCGAAGTAAGCAAAGTGCCAGAGCAGGCTCCACTGAATAATCCCGAGTGAGAGCGAACGGACAATTTGGATTCCATGCCAGAGTGGAAGCGCTTCAATAATGAGTCGCAGCCACTGTGGGTAGATCGAAAGTGGATAGAGCGATCCCGAGAAGAGAAAGAGCGGGAGCATTACGACATTCACCCAATCCATCTGCGCGATCGATTTAGCAAAGGTTGTGTAAAGCATTCCGATTGATGCAAAGCCGAAGGCGATCACAACAGCGGCAGGGATGGCGAGCAGGCCATACCAACCCTTCATAATTCCCAGTGGGAAGACGATCGCGGTAAATCCAACGGCGTAGATCAAGCCTCGAAGGAGCGCCCAGCCAATCTCGCCAAGTGCGACATCCAATGGCCCAAGAGAGGTTGCGAGCATCGCCTTATAAGTACCGTCATATTTCAGGCGGAAGAAGATATTCCAGGTGGAGTCATAGATCGCACCGTTCATCGCAGAGGTTGCGAGTAAAGCTGGTGCGATGAATTGCGCATAGGTAACCCAATGACCTGGGATTACTTCAACTTTTCCGACGAGCTTGCCGACGCCATAACCGAACGAGAGTAGATAGAGGACTGGCTCGACAAATCCACTCAGGACAACGATCCAATGGCCTTGGCGGAATGCGATTCGGCGGTGTTCAAGAATGACACGAGCGCGACGCGAGTAAGTACCCTCGCCAAATCTACCCTTGAGCTTCTCAGCGATTCCGACTGCGGTACTTGTCGTCATTTTGCCAACCGCTTTGTGAAGTGGTGATGTGCAAACTTAAATCCAACGATCGCCATGATCGCCATATAACTGAAGTGGATGACAAGTGCCGCAGCGCTCACATGGTGGCCGTAGGAGATCCAACGGCCAACTTCTGTGGCATGCCAGAGGGGAGATGCCCAGCCAATAATCTGCAAAAACTTAGGCATTGAGGCGAGTGAGTAGAAAGTCCCGGAGAAGAGGAAGAGGGGGACAATCAGAAAGCGCTGCACCATATTGAGGAAGAGATCATCATTCTTGATTGCAGCACAGACACCCATCATTAATACTGCAAATGAGGTTGCGGCGAAGAGCGTTACAGGAATTAACCACAGGGTGTGGAGTCCGTGTAGTGCGCCGAAGATGTAGAGCGCTGAGTAGTAGATGATGCATCCAAAGGCGGCGCGACTCATTGCCGCAAGGAGCACGCCGTTAGCAATCTGCCTGCCAGAGATCGGCGTGGCATTCATGGCAAAGAAACCCTTCTGCCATTTAAAACCTTCCAGCACGGGGAAGGTCGCTTCACCTACCGCACCTTGAATACATGCAGCTGCAAGAAGAGCTGGCGCCAAAAAGGTGAGATATTTAACGCCATCAACACCTGCAGCTTGATGGGAGTTTACAAATTTACCGATACCAATACCGATCGAGAGGAGATAAAACATTGGGGTAGCAAAGGATTCACCAATGATCGACCACTTCCACTGCAACATATTGCGAATACGTGCTTGCGCAATATAGATCGAGCCCCAACGAAGAATCTTTGGAACATCAATGATATGTAATGAGCCTTGGCGGCTGAGATCGGTAGCAGCCATTATTCGACCAGAGAACGGCCAGTAAGGCGCAAGAAGACATCTTCAAGTGAACTTCTGCGCACTAGCGATGTGGTTGGCTGCATACCCTTGCTCACAACTTCATGTAAGACCGCTTCGCAATCATCCGAGTACATCAATACCCGATCCGGCAGTACTTCAATTCGCTCACACATGCCGCGAAGTTGATCTGCATATTGAGCATTGCGATCTGCACCGAAGCGGACCTCTAAAACCTCCTTTGTTGAATATTTTTTGATGAGGCCAGCAGGTGAATCCTCAGCCATGATCTTGCCCTTATCCATCACCATAAGACGATCGCAGAGTTGCTCAGCTTCATCCATATAGTGAGTGGTAATTAAGAGTGTCACGCCTTGCTCTTTGAGGCGGAAGAGACGATCCCACAAGATATGTCTCGCCTGCGGATCAAGTCCGGTCGTTGGTTCATCAAGCATCAAGATCTCTGGTTCGCTGACGAGTGCACGCGCAATCGTGAGTCGACGTTTCATTCCACCGGAGAGTGCTTCTACCTTGACGCCGCGCTTCTCTTCGAGTTGTGCGAAGGCGAGAAGATCTTCGATCTTGTTACGAATAAATTTCTTCGAGAGTCCAAAGTAGCGACCGTATACATAGAGATTATCTTCAACGGTAAGTGCGTTATCTAAATTATCTTGTTGCGGGACCACACCAAGGTGTGCACGGATCTCTGGTCCGCTTACTTCCGGATCTTTACCGAGAATGGTGATCTCACCAGAAGTACGAGTAAGAGTTGCGGCGATGATGCGCATCGTCGTTGATTTTCCAGCGCCATTTGGCCCGAGGAAGCCAAAAGATTCACCTCGATTGACGCGAAAGTCGATTCCATCGACGGCGGTGAAGTCGCCGTATTCCTTACGGAGCCCCTTGGCGAGGATTAGGGCCTCGGGGGTGCCCTGACTATCGGGACTAGCGGGACTATCGGCTGCGCTCATTTGGGCAACCTTAGACCTAACCCCATCGTCATTTACGCGTGCAGGGGTCCCGAGTGGCTCTCGAAAAGGGGCAGAAGGGAAGAAAAGGCGAGAAAGTGGTCAAAGATGGTTGATAATGGAGAAAAGTGGAGTAAAGTGGTGCTACGAACTTAAATCGGGGGATTTAAGCGTCAATCTGGTTGAAGGTGGACCAGAACCGGGCCGAAAAGCCCGGGATGAGTACGGATTGAACAGGGGAAGGGGGTCCGACCGATGTTTCTCGGTACCCATGAACCCAAGCTCGATGAGAAGGGCCGGATTATCCTGCCCGCCAGATTCCGCGATGAACTCGCCCAAGGCCTCGTGATCACCAAAGGCCAGGAGCGCTGCCTCTACGTCTTCCCCGTCAATGAGTTCTCTGCCATTACCGATCGCCTGCGCCAAGCTCCCGTCACCGAGAAGGCTGCTCGCGACTATATGCGCGTCATGTTCGCTGGAGCTCACGATGAGGTTCCAGATAAGCAGGGACGCGTCACCATTCCAAGCGGTCTACGCACTTATGCAGGCCTTGAAAAAGAGT
Source organism: Candidatus Nanopelagicaceae bacterium (assembly GCA_040402375.1). GTDB lineage: Bacteria > Actinomycetota > Actinomycetes > Nanopelagicales > Nanopelagicaceae > PALSA-747. Next base: position 94,550 of record JBBAMR010000001.1, read on the forward strand.
GTGTCGTCATCGGCGCAAATACTCGCCTAGAAATTTGGGATCTCGCTGCATGGAACACCTACCTCGCAGATCGCGAGAAGGGTTTTGCAGATGTCTCAACGGAGGTGCTGCCCGGTCTCTTCTAGATCTCGACTTAGGCCACCGCCGATCTTCAAGTATCGACGCCACTTCCCCGGCGCCGATATCCCCCCAAGATCCGTCGGTCGGCGGTGACCTAAGTAAAGAAAGAGAAGGGCGGGCAGCCCAGAAAAGAAAGGGGAAGCAGATGCTACATATTCCAGTCGCTCTTGATCGATGCATTGCACTGCTTGCTCCTGCGATTGAAGGCGCAATCTCCGATCATCAGAGCGCGATCGTGATTGATGCAACGCTTGGACTGGCCGGACACACGAGCGAGTTACTCGAGCGTTACCCAGAACTCACTGTCATCGGTTTTGATCGAGACTTAGCAGCGATCGCAATCGCAAAGAGTCGCGTTGAAAAGTTTGGATCTCGTGCAATCATCGTGCACTCGGTTTATGATCGAGTTGAAGAAGTTCTCGAAGAATTAAATATTACTCACGTTGATGGCATTCTCTTCGATCTCGGTGTTTCATCGATGCAACTTGATGAAGCTGATCGTGGCTTTGCTTACTCGCAAGATGCACCTCTCGATATGCGGATGGACCAGTCGCAGGGGATTTCAGCCTTCGATGTACTGATGACCTATGACCGGAATTCCCTTATCCGCATTCTCCGAAATTATGGTGAGGAGAAGTTTGCGCCTCGTATCGTCGATCGCATCATTGCTGCTCGAGAGACTGGGACGCTCAATAGCACAAAGAATCTCGCTGAAATTGTTAAGGAGAGTATCCCGGCTCCTGCACGGCGCACTGGTGGCAATCCTGCAAAACGCACCTTCCAAGCGCTGCGCATTGAAGTAAACCAAGAGCTCGAAGGACTCAAACGTGCGATCCCGGCCGCGTTACAGGCTCTGAGCGTTAATGGCCGACTCGTTGTTATGTCTTATCAATCGCTTGAAGACAAGATCGTCAAGAGTGAATTCACAAGGGTCTGTGCATCAGGTACACCTCGTGGGCTACCGATTGATCTTCCGAATTCAGCTGCGAAGTATCGATTGATCTTTAGTAGCAGTGAGTCAGCGAGCCAGAGCGAGATTGATCTCAATCCGCGCGCGCAATCTATGCGACTCCGAGCAGTCGAAAGGTTGGCTGCATAATGGCAATTCCACTTCTCTCACCAACGATCGCCCGCTCACGAGCAGCGGTTATCGATCGTGGCACAAAAGTTGTTCTACGCCTCGTTCCAGAGCTTAGAGTTGAAGCGGGGGAGCAGGTTCAACTCCGCGCCTTTCTCACAGTTCTCGGAGCGATCTTCATGGCGAGTTTGGTCGCGCTCCTCTTTATTAATACTTCTCTCAATCAAGATGCGTTCACGCTCTCTCATCTCAAGCACCAAATGAACGTGGTGAACGATCAACGGGATTCCATTCTTCGCGAAGCTGCGATTAAGTCTTCGCCAGATACCCTCTCGACTGCAGCAGCGAAATTGGGTATGGTGCCAAATACGGTTCCAACATTTATTAATCTGAATGAGTCAATTCAGAAATGACCCAGTCACAGCTCACGTCGAAGCGTATTCGCCAACTCGTGACAGTCTCCGCTGGAGTCTTTCTGCTCTTTGGCCTTCGTTTAATAGATGTTCAAGCTGTCCAGGCTGGTGGGTATACCGCGAGAGCTAATTCAGAGTTACTCAACTCCTCAATCTTATTGGCACCTCGAGGAACGATCACAGATATCAATGGTGTCCAGTTAGCTCGAAGTGTTGCCGCGGTAAATATCGTTGTAGATCAGGTGCAAATTTCAGATCCAGCAAAGTCTGCAGCCTTTGTGGCACCGTACCTCTCGCTCCCAGTAAGTGAACTCCAGCCATTGCTTACCGGAATCAAGCGCTATCAGATCATTGCAAAGCAGGTCACACCCGATATTTGGAACGCACTCAACGCCGCTCTCAAGAGTTATAACGATCAAATCGTCAAAGAGCCTGGTGGGTTAGCACAGCGTTTGCTTGGCTTCTACTCGGAACGTTCATATGTTCGTGATTATCCAACTGGAACACTTGCCGCCTCGCTCATCGGAAAGATTAATGAGGCTGGTGTAGGCGCTGGTGGAATTGAATCAAGTCTTGAATCAACACTCGCTGGCACAAACGGGCGTTACTTATTTGCTAATGGCGCCGGCACAATTATTCCTGGCTCAAGAGAAGTTGTAACAGAATCTAAGGCGGGAACTGGTGTCGAATTAACGATTGATCGAGATGTGCAATGGGTTGCTCAGGATGCGATATCGGCTGCAGTGAAGCAATCCCATGCTGTATCAGGGACAGTCGTAGTGATGGATCCGAAGACTGGGCAGATTCTCGCCCAAGCATCTGCGCCGACATTTGATCCTAAAAAGGCAATTAAAGATATTTCAGTTCTTCGCAATCCTGCAGTCACCGATGCCTACGAACCAGGATCTGTCGGAAAGATCATTACTTACTCGGCAGCGATGGAAGAGGGGAAAATAACTCCTCTCACAACTCTTGTAATTCCTTATTCACTTAAGGTCGGTGGTTCTACATTTAGTGATCACGAGCGCCATCCGACTCAGGTCTTAACCACTACTGGCGCTCTAGCAGTATCAAGTAATACTGGTGCGATTAAGGTTGGTGCGATGATGTCGCACTCCACACTCTTCTCGTATTTGAAGAAATTTGGAATCGGAGAACTCACAGGATCGCACCTTCCTGGAGAGACTCAAGGAATTCTGCACCCAATCTCAACCTGGTCTTTAACATCTGCACCAACGATCGCCTTTGGGCAGGGATATTCACTAACTGCGCTTCAAGCGACCAGCGTCTTTGCAACGATTGCGAACGATGGTGTGCGCGTGACTCCTAACGTCGTCGCAGGCTACTTTGATCCCAGCGGTAACTTCACCGCTTCAAAACCAGCCTCATCAGAACGTGTTGTGAGTTCCGATACTGCAGCCAAGATGCGCTTAATGATGGAGAGCGTTGTAACAGCAAGTGGAACCGCGCCAGAAGCTGCGATTCCTGGTTACCGAGTTGCCGGTAAGACTGGAACAGCGATGCGTGCAAACGGCAACGGTGGCTATAGCGGTTACACCGCATCCTTTATCGGTTTTGCACCGGCAGATGCTCCACGATACGTGGTGAGTGTTGTTGTTCAAGCACCGCAAGGTGTTCACTATGGCGGCTTGGTCGCAGGCCCAGTCTTTAAAAAGGTGATGAGCTTCGTCTTACAAGCAAAACATATTGCGCCAACGGCGCCAGCGACTATCAGATATCCATTAACAGAGGTCGCACTCAAGGCCTCATCGATAGCATTGTCCAAGACAGGGGCAGCAGATGCGACCCACTAAAACCACGAGTAAAACTCTGCTCGAGCTCGCAAACTTTCTAGGAATTCCAGCCGTGCACGAAGGCACCTTCTCGGGCGTCACAAGTAATACGGTATATATCGAGGCTGGGGATCTCTTCATCGCACTTGCTGGTGCGAAAACACATGGCGCATCGATGGCGCGCGAGGCTGCTGCGAAAGGCGCTGTGGCTGTGATCACCGATCAAGCTGGAGTAAAGTTCGTTGATGGCGCACTACCAATCATTATTGTTGAGGACCCTAAAGAGGTAAGCGCAGATATCGCATCATGGTTTTACGATCGCCCCTTTGCCAGCATGGTCAGCGTTGGAATTACAGGAACGAATGGCAAGACAACGGTTGCTAGCCTACTCTTTCAACTCTGGCAGAAGCAGAATCGCAAGTCAGGAATGATCGGCACTACCGGGATCGTTATCGGCGACGATCAGTACCCAACAAAATTTACGACTCCTGAAGGAACAGAACTACAGGCGATCGCTGCAACCATGAAAGAAGAATCCGTTACACATTGCGTGATGGAGGTCAGTAGTCACGCCCTCGTACAGCGCAGAATGGTCGGCACACGCTTTGTAGTTTCAGGATTTACAAACCTGAGCCAAGATCACTTAGATTTCCATGGCAGCATGGGTGCTTACTTTCAGGCGAAGTCGGCTCTCTTCACCGCCGAATATACCGATAGCGCAATTATTAATATCGATAGTGAATGGGGCACACAGTTGGCTGCGCAGGTACATGTTCCAGTGGAAACACTCTCTCGCGAGAACATAAAGGCACATTGGCATTACTCCTCAATCACTCGAGCAGGCCAGGGTTACGATCTAGCAATACGCGGGGTAGGTGGAATCTTGATTGAGGGGCATCTCGCTTTGCTCGGCCTACATAACTTGGATAACGCCCTAATGGCGGTAGCACTCGGCGTAAAAACTGGCTTAGATCCATTGGCTATTGGCCGCGATTTGTCAGCTCTTGTTGGAGCACCGGGAAGACTCGAAACCGTTAGCGCCGGTCAACCATTTACTGCACTTGTTGACTTTGCACACACCCCTGATGCGGTTGAGAACGTTCTGCGGGCAGTCCGTGAAATCACCACAGGTCGTGTGATTGCAGTTCTTGGCTGCGGTGGAGATCGAGATGCATCGAAGCGACCTCTTATGGGCGCTGCACTTATTTCAGGAAGTGACCTCGCTATTTTCACAAGCGATAATCCGCGCAGTGAAGATCCAGCAAAAATCATCATTCAGATGGCTGCCGACAGAGAGCCGTCGGATTCACTTGTCATGGAGCTCGACCGTCGCGGTGCGATTGCGGTTGCAGTCAGTGAAGCTCAAGCCGGTGATACCGTCGTCATTCTCGGCAAGGGACATGAGACTGGCCAGGAAATAGCCGGAGTGAAGTACCCATTTGATGATCGAAGTGAATTAGCTCGGGCTATTAAGGAGTTCTCATGATCTCCATCTCTGTTCGCGAAATCGCTGATCGAATCAAGGGATCCGTTCATCATCTAGATCTTGACCAGATTATTAGTGAATACCCAGTAATCGATTCGCGAGAAGCGAAGGCCGGAACCTTTTTTGTTGCGATTGCTGGGGATACTGTCGATGGCGCAGATTTTATTGAGGCGGCAATGAGCAATGGCGCAACCTTTGCTCTCACCAGTCGCTTAACGGAGAGTCCATCAATCGTTGTTGCGGATCCGATTGCAGCTCTCGCCGATCTCGCGCGTTTTGCTCGTGAAAGAGCTAGCGAGTGCACATTTATTGGAGTAACTGGCTCGCAGGGAAAGACAACAACGAAAGAGCTTCTTGGGTCGATCTTGGCGACGGCGGGGGAGACGATCATCCCTGCTGGCTCATTTAACAATGAGATTGGCCTACCGCTCACTATTCTAAGGTGCACAGATATAACCAAGTTTTGTGTGCTTGAGATGGGGGCACGTCACGAGGGCGATATTGCAAAACTCTGCGAGATTGCAAGCCCACAAATTGGCGCGGTCTTAGTTGTAGGAAGTGCGCACCTTGGTGAGTTTGGCGATCGCGCTGCAATCGCAAGAGCAAAGGGTGAGCTCATTGAGAATATCGTTCCCGGTGGAGTTGCAATACTCGGAAGTTACGATGAATTCACACCGCTCATGGGGCAGGGTCGATCCGACATCACTCGCGTAAGTTTTGGTGAGAACTCTAGTTGCACAGTCCGCGCTGCAGATATTGAAATTCGCGAGGGTCGAGCGCACTTTGATCTTGTTACTCCGGCGGGACGGGCCGCAGTCAGCCTGCGCCTTCTAGGAGCACATCAGATTTCCAACGCTCTTGCTGCATCTGGGATTGCGACATCGCTGGGGATATCCTTAGAGACGATCGCTGCAACCCTGTCGACAGCAGATATTTCTAGCAAGTGGCGGATGGAGCTCCATGATCTCGGCGACTTTGTCGTCATTAATGACTCCTATAACGCAAACCCAGAGAGCGCAGCTGCTGCACTCAAGACCCTTGCACTCTTTGCTCAGGAGCGGGGTGGCGCCTCATGGGCCTTCCTCGGGAAGATGCATGAGCTCGGCGAGTCAGAAGCGCAATCTCATCAGGAGATTGGCAGACTTGCGATCGAATTAGGAATTGATCACTTAGTTGGCGTTGGGACGGATCTGTATAACGTGGATAGCGAGAGCCTCACGCTCCATCGTGCATCAGATATCGATGCCGCGATGCAGATTGCAGAGAATATTGAACCGGGCGATAGCTTGCTGATTAAGGCATCGAGAGCAGAGAAGCTCAACCTTCTCGCTGACCGCATCATTGCGGCGTGCGCAGCTCGAACAACCTCGACGGCAGAGAGGGAAGAGAAATGAAAGGGATTCTCTATGCCGGAGCGAGCGGCTTATTCTTCTCACTCTTTCTCACACCTCTCTTCATTCGCCTTCTCGCCAAGCGCGGCTATGGTCAGCAGATTCGTGAAGATGGACCAACGGCCCATCACGTAAAACGCGGAACCCCAACAATGGGCGGGCTCGTCATTATTGCCTCTGTTGTTCTTGCCTACCTCATCTCCCATCTGCTCGCAGGCTCTGATATAAGTTCATCAGCTCTTCTCGTTTTCGGATTAGTCATTGGCCTCGGCGCAATCGGCCTGCTTGATGATTGGCTTAAAATTGTTAAGAAGCGCTCACTTGGACTTACTGCGATCCAGAAGTTAATTGGCCAGGCGGCGGTTGCGATCGCCTTCGGGGTAACAGGGTTGCACTTTGTTGATAAGTACGGGCTAGCGCCTATCTCGCGCCACCTATCAACGGTTCGTGATACTTCATGGATCTTAGGTGGGGCAGTTGTGGTTATTTGGGTAACGCTACTCATCATGGGATCGAGTAACGCGGTAAATCTCACTGATGGCCTAGATGGGTTAGCAAGCGGTACTGCGATTATGGCCTTCCTAGCCTTTACCTTGATTGGTATCTGGGAGTTCCGTCAAAGCTGTGAATACTCCCATGTTGCACGATGCTATGCCGTTCGTGACCCTCTCGATATGGCGGTAATGGCAGCGGCATTTGCTGGCGCTTGTGCCGGCTTCTTATGGTGGAATACCTCACCTGCCAAGATCTTTATGGGAGATGTTGGATCACTCTCATTAGGTGGCGCTATTGCAGGACTTGCCATCACGCTCCGCACCGAGTTGCTTCTCATTGCACTTGGCGGCCTCTTCATTATTATCACGATGTCAGTGATCATTCAGGTGCTCTACTTCAAGGCAACAGGCGGAAAACGCATCTTTAAGATGGCACCTCTTCAACATCATTTTGAACTCTCTGGCTGGGGCGAGGTCACGATTGTTGTCCGTTTCTGGATCATCGCCGGCATCTGTGTCGCATCAGGCCTTGGCCTCTTTTACGCCCAATGGGTCACTAGATAAGTGGAGAGCATCGCCGCGCTATTAGCCAGGCCAGTTGCAGTCTTAGGTGGCGGGGTCACCGGCAAAGCGATCATAAAATTTCTTGAGCACCATGGCGCAGAGTTTGATCTCTTCGACGATAACGAGAGCGGAGCCCTCTTAACTACGAGCGACGTCGATGCAACCCATTATGGGTTAGCGGTGGTTTCACCCGGCTGGCGCCTAGATCATCCCTTGGTCCTCACACTCAAGTCAGCAGGAGTCCGGGTCATCTCTGAGATTGACCTCGCTTGGATCTATAAAGAAGAAGTCGCACCAGACCAGAAATGGATTGCACTTACTGGTACTAATGGCAAAACAACCACCATCACCATGGTCGAGTCAATCTTGCAAGCAGCCGGTATGCGCGCGATCGCTTGTGGAAATGTTGGAGAGCCCGTACTCGCAGCCCTGATGGCAAGTGAGCACTACGAACTCCTAGCGCTTGAATTGTCATCTTTTCAGATTGCTTGGAGCCACCTCCCTCGCTTTAGCGCAGTTGCAATTTTAAATATTGCCGAAGATCATATTGATTGGCATGGTTCATTCGACGCTTATGCAAATGAGAAGATGAGACTTCTGACGATCTCAGATTGCGCAATCTTGAATGCGGATGATGTTGAAGTGAGTCTGCGCAGTGCCGCGTTTTCGGGGGAGAAGTTCTTTTACTCTCTGGAGACGCCAGCTCCAGGTGAGCTTGGCCTCGTTGAAGAGTTACTCATTGATAGAGCCTTCGGATCGGATCCAACCACAGCAGAGGTAATCGCAGAGCTGGCAGATATCACACCACAAGTTCCACACAATGTTTCGAATGCTTTGGCAGCAGCTGGTTTAGCACTTGCACTTGGGATTGCACACTCTGATATCAAGGCAGGGTTAGCATCATTCACACTTGGCCATCACCGACTTGAGCTAGTGCGTAAGTTCGAAGGCATTAGCTGGGTGAATGACTCCAAGGCGACTAATCCTCATGCTGCGATTGCTGGAATCTTGTCTCATACATCTGTCATTTGGATCGCCGGTGGCCTAGCAAAAGGTGCCTCAATGGCCGCACTTGTGAAACGGGCTGCGCCACGCTTGAAGGCAGTTATTTTAATTGGCACCGATCGAGAACTCATCGCTGATGCCTTAGCGATTTATGCTCCAAAGATTCCGATCTATCGATGCGATGGTGATGGGACTGCTCAAGGGATTATGAATGAGGTTGTCAGTAAGGCATCGATGCTCGCACAAACCGGTGATGCCGTACTGCTTGCGCCAGCGTGCGCATCGATGGATCAATTTACTTCTTACGCCCACCGTGGAGAGTTGTTTGCTTCGTCGGTGAAGGAGTTGAGCTGACTATGAGTAACGCTCGTTCCTCTCGCGCCGCCTATCTCTCTTTCTTTCAAAAGCCGACCGCTGCCTATATTTTGATCGTTGCTTCAACCTCGATCCTGACCGCGTTGGGGTTAGTTATGGGGCTCTCATCCTCTTCCGTAAAGGCCTATGAAACCACTGGCTCCACGTATTCAATCTTCTTGAAGCAACTCTTCTTCGTTCTTCTTGGGGGAGCTGCAATCTATCTTGCGATTCATCTCAAGCAGAAGCTCTGGGAGAAGCTGGCTAGATATGCACTGATCATCGGCGGCATTGCTTTGATTCTGCCGAGAGCCCCATTCATTGGTCGCGATATTAATGGTAACCATGCATGGATCGGGATTGGGCCCTTTACTTTGCAGCCAAGCGAGTTTGCAAAGCTACTTCTCGTGCTGTGGTGCGCGATGATGTTGCGCCGTTTTCATGAACGTGAGAGTCGCAACTCTCCGCTCGATCACCTCAAAATTCTTGCACCAGGTGCGATCCTCTTTGTTGGTTTAATCATGGTTGGTAAAGATCTAGGTAGTGCGATCATCGTGATGGGTATCGTCTTTGCGATGCTCTTTATCTCAGGGCTTGAAGGAATATATCTTGCGACGTCAGCGCTCGTAGGGTTCGGCGGACTCTCTCTCTTCATCTTTACCTCAGCAAACCGATTGGCTAGATTTTCGGCAGTGCTCCATCCCTTCGCAGATGGCGTTTACAAGCGAGCTGGTTGGCAGACTGCGCACTCGATCATGGGTCTTGCTAGCGGTGGATTCTTTGGAGTCGGTTTAGGCGCTAGCCGTCAAAAGTGGGCGAACCTATCGGAGGCGAATACCGACTTTATCTTTACTGTCATTGGTGAAGAGCTGGGACTACTCGGAACTTTGATCGTCCTTGCGCTCTATGCCGCGCTCGTTTATGGAATCTTTAGGACAGCGCTTCATACCAAGGATTTACTCCACAGATATGTCTGCGCTGGGATTGGTGCTTGGTTGATGCTCCAAGTCTTGGTTAATGTGGGGTCAGATATCGGCCTCTTGCCCGTGGTGGGCGTGACACTGCCCTTTGTCTCTTATGGGGGATCATCACTACTCGCCAATTTTGTCGCGGTCGGTTATGTCCTCTCGGTCATCAGGAGAGATCCCGAAGTACGCGCCGCGTTACGTTCCAAAGTACAACGACAGGCAGAATAGGCTCCTATGAGAGTCGCATTAGCTGCCGCTGGCACAGCTGGCCACATCGAACCTGCTCTCGCTCTAGCGCGCTGGTTAAAGGAAGACGATTCAACTATTCAATGTGACTTCATCGGAACATCTGCCGGCTTAGATTCATCGCTTATGCAATCCAGTGGCTTCACCCTTCATCCGGTAACGAAGGCTCCCTTTCCGCGCAGACCATCTCTCTCAGCGGTTGCCTGGCCATTTAAATTTGCTAGAGCGGTATCTCAAATTTCGCAGGCGCTCAAAGGTTGTGATCTTGTTATTGGATTTGGTGGATATGTCTGTGCTCCGACTTACCTTGTAGCACGTGCAAAAAAGATTCCGATAGTGATCCACGAAGCAAATGCAAAACCTGGAATGGCAAATAACCTTGGACGACAGCTCGGCGCTCATCTGACCGTTGCCTTTGAGAGCACAGGATTGCATGATACGAAGTGGAGCAAGGCTGAGATTGTCGGCATGCCACTTCGAAGCTCGATCATTGAGAGTGCTCAGCTCACTTCTTCCGAAAGAGCGCAGATTCGAGTTGAGAAGGCGAATGATTGGGGCTTTGATCCAAAGCGCCCCATTGTTGTCGTCTTTGGTGGCTCTCAAGGTTCGCAGGCGATCAATCGAGTTATCGGCGAGATACTTCCACACACGTCACGTATTGGGATTCAGATTCTCCACGCAGTTGGGGCGGGGAATAGCCTTCCAGCACGGAGTGAGAATTATCTACCCCTTCATTACATCGCTGATATGGCGCAGACACTTGTAGCAGCAGATTTATCTATCACCCGTGGCGGCGCAGTTACTTGCACAGAGATTGGTGTTCTCGCCACCTTTGGGGTGATCGTTCCACTAGGGATTGGCAACGGTGAGCAATCACTTAATGCACAAGAGCTCTCTGATCGAGGCGCTGCGATCGTGCTCGCGCAAAGTGACTTCACGTCTCGCCATCTCTCTGAGAATTTCATCTCCTATGTGAAGCAAGCTCAGGAGTATCGAGCCACAACCCACGCGCCACTCTTTCCGATCGATGCGAGGGCTCAACTCGGTGCGATCGTGAAATCTCATCTGACGATTGGAGGGAAGCAATGAACCTTTATACAAGCGTCGCTGATCTCGAGGGCAAGCGGATTCATTTCATCGGCATCGGTGGTTCGGGCATGAGTGGAATCGCTCGCATCATGCTCTCACTCGGACTTCGCGTCACAGGGTCAGATGTGAAAGAGTCAAGCGTCACTGAAAATCTTCGGACGCTCGGTGCAGAGGTTTTTATCGGCCACAACTCTGAGAATGTTCGGCGTGCAGATCTCGTTGTTCTATCGACTGCGATACCTGATACAAACCCAGAGAAGGCTCGGGCTGTTGAGCTAGATCTCCCGATGCTCGCACGGGCGCAAGCCCTTGCGATCCTCATGGCGGGTAAGCGATCCGTTGCAATCGCCGGAACCCACGGTAAGACAACGACGACCTCAATGCTGACGGTTGCGTTACAGAGCGCCGGAGCCAATCCATCCTTTGCTATCGGTGGAATGATTAATTCATCAGGGACAAATGCTTACGCAGGAAGCGGAGATATCTTTGTTGCCGAGGCTGATGAGAGTGATGGCTCATTTATCGCCTATCAGCCACTTGGTGCGATTATTACAAATATCGAACTCGATCACGTCGATCATTTCGCTGATCTTGAATCGGTCTATCGACTCTTTGAAGAGTTTGTCGCCTCGATCCAAAGCGGTGGTTTCCTGGTTGCCTGTGGCGATGATCCTGGAGTTCAGGAGTTACTTCGGCGCATCACACGCACAGACATTTCGATTACTACCTATGGAGATGATCTCAATGAGCGCAATGACTGGCAGTTGAGCCGAGTCGCTTTATCTGCTGGCTCATCATTAGCTCGAATTACTCATACCGGAAAAGTTATTGGTGAGCTTGACCTTGTAGTACCGGGTGAGCACAACCTGCTCAACGCACTCGCAGCTGTCGCAGCAGCAAGCGCGCTAGACATTTCAGAAGCTGTGATTATGGAGGGGTTAACTTCATTCGCAGGAACAAGGCGCCGCTTTGAATTAAAGGGTGAGGTAAATGGGATTCGCGTCATCGATGATTACGGTCACCACCCAACCGAGATCCGAGTGACCCTTGAAACTGCCCGTCGATCAGTTGGTAGTGGCAAGATTTTTGTCGTCTTCCAACCACATCGTTACTCCAGAACCGCAGCCTTCGCGAGTGAGTTTGCACAGGCGCTTGATCTCGCAGATATCGTCTATCTTCTTGAGGTATATCCGGCGAGTGAAGAACCGATCCCTGGAGTCTCCTCCTTGCTGATATCGGGACAGATGTCGCCGCTGAAAGCGCACTTTCAACCATCCATGATCGAGGTAGTAGAAGAGATCACTCGTCAGGCGGTTAAGGGAGATCTCATTATTACCCTCGGCGCAGGTGATGTGAGTTCGCTTGCTCCCGTCATCGTGAAGTCACTACAACAGTAAATGAGAGTTCCCAAGCGTCGCGCGAGAGTCTCGAAGAAGCGGTCGTCAAAGAATTTTCGCCACTTTCCGGGAATTATTTTGTCTCTGCTTCTACTTTCGTTACTGACCTTTCTTCTTGGCTGGTCATCGCTACTTTCGGTAAAGACCGTGGCGATATCTGGAACGTTGGAAAAGGCACGAATTGCTCAAGCAATCTCTGAGAGTAAGCCAGCAATCAAGGTCGGAACTCCGCTGGCACGTGTAGATGTCTCATCACTTGCCAGACTGATTGCGAAGAATTCTTGGGTCAGCTCAGTAGAGATTGGCAGAAGTTGGATTCACGGGGCGCTCACGATTCATGTCCAGGAGAGATTGCCTGTGGCTTCATATCAAGACACAGATGGATATTCACGATATTTCGATGCCCAAGGAGTTGATTTCCAATCACCCATTCATTACTCCGATATCCCAGCGATCGAACTAGGTTCATCGACAACCACTGCGAAGAGTGCAATCGCAACCTTCATCACCAATCTCCATCAATCTGATCCTGCTTTGCTGCAATCGGCTCAGGGCTTCGCAGTCTCTGCTCCTGATGCGATCTCCATGAAGGCAAAAATTTCACCGGCTCATATCGTGACGATTCATTGGGGGAGCAGTAGTGATCTCTCTTTGAAATTAACTGTCTACAAGAAATTAATTGCTCTGAAAGAGAGTAAAAAAGCAACGATCTTCGATCTCTCTGATCCACTTTCACCGATTACAAAATAACTCTCGCTGCGCCGTGTCGGTCATTGCACCAGGTAGCCCTCACCCCTACTTTCTCCTCAGTAGATAGAGCAGAACTTTAAGTCTCAAGTAGAGATTTAGAGACCAGGAAGAGGCGCATCGTGGCAACACCACAAAATTATCTTGCAGTGATCAAAGTTGTCGGCATCGGCGGTGGCGGTGTGAATGCTGTCAATCGCATGATCGAAGCTGGATTAAAAGGTGTGGAGTTCATTGCGATTAATACTGACGCGCAACAACTCATCATGTCTGATGCTGATGTGAAATTAGATATCGGTCGCAAATCAACTCGTGGTCTCGGCGCAGGTGCTGCACCTGAAGTTGGTCGTCAAGCAGCGCTTGATCATCTCGATGAAATTGAAGAAGTGCTACGCGGTGCAGATATGGTCTTTGTTACTGCCGGCGAAGGTGGCGGAACTGGTACCGGTGGTGCACCTGTCATTGCAAAGGCTGCCAAAGATCTTGGAGCGCTGACTGTTGGTGTTGTCACCAAGCCATTTAGCTTTGAAGCGAAGCACCGCACAGCGCAAGCTGAAGAAGGTATTGCAAATCTCCGCGCAGAAGTTGATACCCTAATTGTCATTCCTAACGATCGTCTCCTCGCTATCTCAGATCGCACAATTACAGCGGTCGAAGCTTTCCGGAGCGCTGATCAAGTACTCCTCTCTGGTGTTCAGGGAATTACTGACCTCATCACAACACCAGGGTTGATCAACCTCGACTTCGCAGATGTGAAGAGTGTGATGGCTGGCGCTGGTTCAGCGTTGATGGGTATTGGTTCTGCCCGCGGTGAGGCACGTGCGGTTCGTGCTGCAGAGTTAGCTATCGCTAGCCCACTACTTGAGGCATCTATCGATGGTGCACGCGGCGTCTTGATGTCGATCGCTGGCGGCTCAGACCTTGGTCTCTTTGAACTCTCAGAGGCGGCAGAGCTCGTCGCAAAGTCTGCTCACCCTGATGCAAATATTATCTTCGGAACAGTTATTGATGATGCGCTCGGTGATGAAGTTCGTATCACTGTGATTGCAGCTGGCTTCGATGGCGGCGAGCCAAAGCGTGTCGAGATGCCAACGATTAGCGCGACCGCGCTATCCGGTCAGGCCAATCCGATTGCGGCGAATGATCCATTAGCCGTTGCCCTTGATCTCGGTATCAATGAGAATACAGATGGCATTCCAACCATCGCTGCGAATCGTCGGAAGATCACCTTCGAGGAGCTCGTTACTGAAGATGAGATTGATATCCCCGACTTCATGAAGTAATCGCATGCCAAAGATTCACTTCACTTCATCACCGGATAATCTCGCCCTTCATACGGGAGATGATCGTTCGGTTGTGCTAGAAAATCGTGAGAGGTTGCGGAGCGAACTGCAGCTTGACTCATTGCAGTTCATGAGCCAGAGCCATAGTGATGTGGTGAAGGTTGTTCACACCTTCTCCGATATCGATCTTGAGGCTGATGCGCTCGTCACCCAGAAACCAGGCTTAGGAGTTGCTGTTCTCGTCGCAGATTGCATTCCGCTCTTGTTGAGTTCTCCCACCTGTGTCGCTGCCGTGCATGTCGGAAGAGTCGGCATGACAAATGGAATCATTGATAAGACGCTAGATATCATGGAAGGGCTTGGAGCTACCGGGATCTTCGCTTGGATCGGTCCATCGATCTGCGGCGCCTGTTATGAAGTCTCACCGGAGATGTATGAAGAAGTCACCACCTTCTTCCCAGCGTCAGCGACCTCAGCCGCACAGCACTCACTCGATCTTCCGCGAGGGGTGATCGGGATTTTGCGAGGGCGTGGCATTGATACCCACGCACTTGGAAGCTGCACTTTAGAGAATCCTGATTTCTTCTCCTATCGCCGCGATAAAACGATTGGTCGCCAGGCGGGCGTGATCTCTCTATGAGCAGCCGCAAAGAGGAGCTCGCACAAAATCTGGCGCAGGTTGAAGCACGAATCGATGGAGCACTCTCCCAATCTGGTCGTAAGCGTGATGAGATCACTCTGATCGCAGTGACAAAATTTTTCCCGGCCAGTGATGCGATGCATTTATACGATCTTGGACTGCGCCACTTTGGCGAGAATCGCGATAGCGAGGGCGCCCAGAAATCAACTGAGCTACCTGCAGATATTCATTGGCACTTTCAAGGACAGATCCAATCTCGCAAGATCCCATCGATTCTTAGCTGGGCGCAGACAGTCCACTCATTAGATTCATACGATCATGCAGAGAAGTGCAGTCGATTTTTATCAGCCGGCGAGTTAGAGCGGGAATTCTTCATGCAAGTGAATTTGGAGCCAGATCGGAGTGATCGTGGCGGAATCGCCGTAGCCGAGATCCCAGCCTTCTACGAATCGATCCGCAAGCTCCCTCACATCAAGGTCTCGGGATTGATGTGTGTTCTACCGATAGCGGCCGAACCAATCAGTGCCTTCTCAGATCTTGCAAAGCTGGCAGATGAATTAGAACTTCCATCACTCTCACTCGGCATGAGTGGAGACTTTGAAGCGGCAATCCTCTCGGGTGCGACACAT
The DNA here is from genome assembly GCA_040402375.1 of Candidatus Nanopelagicaceae bacterium. GTDB lineage: Bacteria > Actinomycetota > Actinomycetes > Nanopelagicales > Nanopelagicaceae > PALSA-747. The sequence goes on from JBBAMR010000001.1 coordinate 110,247, forward strand.
ATCCGAGTAGGGAGTTCAATCCTCGGTTCGCGGCCTGCCCCCGCTTAAACTTGGGCTATGGCTAATGCATTTAAAAAGATGGCAGGGTATCTCGGACTCGTTGATGACGAAGCGGATTTCGAATCGACGGTAGCGATGGAGCTCCCACAGAAGAGCGTTCGCGTTACTCCTCCTTCCGGTGCAGCTCGTGCTGTTACTGCATCAGCGCCAATTCGTGAGCGTGTTACAGCGGTGACGCCGGTAGCAGCCCAGGCAGAACTTCCGATCTTAGATTCCATCTTCACTATCCATCCTCGTTTTTATAATGAGGCTCGTACTGTCGGCGAACATTTCCGTGAAGGTCAGCCAGTTCTCATGAACCTTAGCGATATGGAAGAGTCAGAGCGCAAGCGTCTGGTTGACTTTGCCTCAGGTCTCGTCTTTGGACATCACGGAAGTATCGAGCGCGTTACCTCAAAGGTTTTCCTCTTAACTCCTGCCAATGTTCGAGTCTCATCAGAGCACAAGGCAGCGGCAGCAGAGGCTAGCTTCTTCAACCAGAGCTGATTACCCCATGAACCTTCTCGTCTTTATTCTGAGGTTGGTCCTACAGGTATTTGTCCTTGCCCTCTTTGGGCGTTTAATTCTCGACTATGTTCGAATCTTCGCACCTACGTGGAGGCCACGAGGTCTGATTCTCGTGATTGCTGAAGCTATTTATGCGATCACAGATCCAGTGATGAAATTTGTGAGACGTTTTATCCCGCCGCTGCGTCTTGGGCCAGTTGCGATCGATCTCTCATTTATCTTGATCTTCATCGTTGTGCAGATGTTGCAACGCGTCGTCAATACAATCCACTAGCGCCTAATCAGCAAGAGCCACTCTTACTTTTTGGTGAGTGCGAGCGCCAAGCCAAGATCTTCGTCGACGACTAGTTCAGTATCTCGCTCGAAGGCGATCGCCAATACTTCGGCCCCGATGAGCGCTTGCTCAGCCTGCATTGCAGCTGCAATCTCAGATGAACCGTTCCAGCGAACAATAATGCGATCTGAGATATCAAAATCTGAAGTTTTGCGCTCTTCTTGGATGGCACGAATGATCTCGCGTACCAGACCAGCCTGAATCAATGAGGGAGTGAGTTCGAGATCCAAAGCAACGCTCTCACCGCCATGCGAAGCGACCGACCAACCATTCTTTGGGGTCTCAGTAATAACCAAGTCATCAATATCTAGTACAACGCTTTTGCCATCGTAGGAGATCGTGAGTGAGTGATCTGCGCGGAGGGCTCGGACAGATTCGGTGTGATCTGTAGCCATCAATGCGCGAGCGATCGCCTGAACATCAGCGCCGAACTTTGCACCGATCGTTCGGAAGTTCGCCTTGATAGAGATATCAACCAAGTCACCATCAGCGCTAGCGAGGTCATCGAGTGAGATGACATTGAGTTCATCGGCGATGTGAGCGCGAATCTCTGGATCCATGGCATCAAAACCTTGGGCAGCGACGAGTGCGCGGCCGAGTGGTTGGCGAATCTTGATCTTTGACTCAGCGCGAGCAGCGCGGCCTAGCTCAACTAGGCGACGAGAGAGTCGTACTGAGGTCGTCAATGGTTGATCAATAAGACCCGGATCTGCAACTGGAAAATCGGTGAGGTGAACTGATTGCGCCGCCGATTTATCTGCGGTGCGAACGAGCTCTTGCCAGACATGCTCTGAGATGAATGGAATCATCGGCGAGAGTAACTGGGTGAGAATTTTGAGTGCGTTGTACAAGGTCTGAAGCGCTGCGGTATCGCCATCCCAGAATCGGCGACGCGACCTACGAACATACCAATTTGAGAGATCATCAATAAATGTTGCAAGTAACTTTCCAGCTAGTTGGGAATCAAATGCTGCGTAGGCGTTATCAACTTCTTGGATCAATTGGTTGAGCTCTGAAGTGATCCAGCGATCCATCGTGTCGGTAGATGGGGCATGCGAGCCCGTCAGTGTGAAATCAGCGGCCTTCGCATACAGAGCGAAGAAGGAGACGGTATTCCAATAGGTGAGGAGCGTTTTGCGCACAACATCAGAGAGCGCATCATGACCGACGCGGCGAGCAGACCACGGCGAACCAGCTGCAAGCATGTACCAGCGGACTGCATCTGCGCCATGTTGATCCATCAAGGCGATCGGCTCAAGGACGTTACCTAAATGCTTACTCATCTTTCGGCCATCTTTATCGAGGATGTGACCGAGGCAGAGGACCGTCTCGTACGAACTCTGATCGAAGACCAAGGTTCCAATCGTCATCAAGGTGTAGAACCACCCGCGGGTCTGATCAATCGCTTCAGCGATGAAATCTGCAGGATAGGCCGCTTCAAACTTCTCGACCGACCCTTTCTTGTGCGGATAGCCCCATTGCGCAAAGGGCATCGCACCAGAGTCATACCAACAATCGATGACCTCAGAGACGCGCGTCATTGTCGCTTCGCATTGCGTGCATTTGAAGGTGATGTCATCAACAAATGGTCGATGGGGATCAGTTCCGGCAACATCTCTTCCGCTGAGTGCTGCTAGTTCAGCGAGTGAACCAATGCAGTAGAGATGGCCATCTGGACAGCGCCAGATAGGTAGGGGAGTTCCCCAGTAACGATTACGCGAAACTGCCCAATCAATATTATTTTCTAGCCAATCACCGAATCGTCCACTCTTGATAGTTTCGGGATGCCAATCAGTCTTTGCATTCTCACGCAAGAGTGAATCTTTGATCGCAGTTGTGCGGATATACCAAGAAGGCTGTGCGTAATAAATAAGTACGGTGTGACAGCGCCAGCAGTGTGGGTAGGAGTGCTCATATTGGGTGTGCTTAAACATTAAGCCACGAGCCTTGAGATCTTTAATCAAAATCTTGTCGGCATCCTTGAAGAAGGTTCCGCCCACCATCTCGATCTCAGGGAGGAAGGTTCCATCGGGAGCGATTGGATTGACTACTGGTAACCCATACTTGCGACAGACCTGAAGGTCATCTGCGCCAAAGGCTGGTGCTTGGTGAACCAAACCAGTTCCATCTTCGACTGTGACGTACTCAGCGAGCACGATGAAATGCGACTCTGGAATCTCAAGGAGATCAAAGGGGCGGTGGTAGGTGCTTCGCTCAAGATCTGCACCAAGAAGATTTGCCAAGACCGTGACCTTCTCAGGCGTTGCAATCGATGCAACGAGGTTTTCCGCGACTACTAGCCGTTCAGAGGAGTCCTCACTCTTTACTTCAATGACTTGGTAGTTGACGGAAGGATTGACTGCGATGGCGGTGTTGGAGACGAGGGTCCACGGAGTCGTAGTCCAGACCAAGAAGGAGGCGCCAAGGTCGCCAGCAATGCCGGAGGTGGCTGGGAAGCGCACATAGACAGATGGATCTTGAACAGTCTCATAGCCTTGCGCGAGTTCGTGATCCGAGAGGCCAGTTCCGCAACGTGGACAGTACGGTGCAACGCGGTGATCTTGAACGAGTAGTCCCTTGTTGAAGATCTGCTGGAGTGACCACCAGACGCTCTCGACATATTCGGGAGACATCGTCCAATACGCCTCTTCGAAATCGACCCAGAAGCCCATGCGACGAGTCATGGTGGAGAATTCACCCACGTGGCGCTGCACTGATTCGCGACACTTCTCATTGAATGCGGCAATTCCAAACTTCTCAATATCGCCCTTGCCAGAGAAGCCAAGCTCTTTCTCAACGGCGATCTCAACTGGAAGACCATGGCAATCCCAGCCAGCCTTACGGATCACTTGATTGCCCTTCATCGTCTGATAACGAGGGAAGAGATCCTTAAAGACTCGCGCTTCAATATGGTGAGTTCCGGGCTTACCGTTTGCCGTGGGTGGACCCTCATAGAAGGTCCAGCGGGGGGCGCCTTCACGAGCAGCGATGCTCTTGGCGAAGATCGAGTTCTCCTCCCAGAAGGAGAGGATCTGATGTTCGGTGGCAGGCAGGTCGATCGCAGGAGCTAGGGCCTTGAAACGGCCATCCTTCTCGTTGCTCACGCCACTACTCCTTTAACACGCGCTCTACAGGCCCGTAAGTTTGGTAAAGCGCTAGTCTAGCGCGGTGAAGTTGGTATTTAGCGCCTATCAGTTCTAGCCTGAGCACTCCTTTGCACCCGAAAATTTAGCAAGGCCCTGAGATCAAACCATCTGAATCATCGATTGAACTATGAAGGTAGTGGATACGTGCCAACAGCAAAGAAGAGTCCGGTAAAGCCTCTGAAGGGCGTTGTCTCAAAGCTCTTGAAGAAGGGTAAACCTGCAGCAGCTCCTGCTAAGAAAGCTGCCCCAGTAAAGAAAGCTGCCCCAGTAAAGAAGGCGGCCCCTGCTAAAAAGGCAGCTCCCGTCAAGAAAGCTGTACCTGCAAAGAAGGCTGCTCCAGCGAAGAAGGCTGTACCTGCGAAGAAGGCT
>JBBAMR010000001.1:114762-195400 GCA_040402375.1 Candidatus Nanopelagicaceae bacterium
GCGAAGAAGGCTGTACCTGCGAAGAAGGCTCCACCCGTATTAAAGGAACTCCCAGCGAAGAAGCCGGCGGCAAAGCCAGTCGCGGCAAAGCTTCAGAGTACGACCACAGGAGATTCGACCACAATCTCTGTGGCTCCAAAAGAGGTCAAAGATGGCCCAGATGCGGTTGTTGAAGAGCGCCGCCTCGTCATGCCACCACCACCGCGTCCTATTAAAGCCGGCAAAAAAGTTGCACCACTGAAGCCAATTAAAGGGGCGCCTGCACCCTTTGTTGTTGAGGATAGCGAAGCAAGCTGGAGCGCCTCAGAGCTCAAGTCGATGAAATCTGCGCTCGCTAAGGATCTCGTTCGACTCACAGCCGAACTAGCTGAGGCTGAGGGCGAGATGGAAGACCTCATCGTCTCCGCCGGCGTTGGAGCTGGCGATGATCAGGCTGATGCAGGTACGAAGACCTTTGAACGCGAACATGAGATGTCTCTCGTCTACAACGCTCGCGATATGGTGATGCAGACAGAGCGAGCAATCCAACGCATCGATACCAAGGTCTATGGTCGTTGTGAAGAGTGCAGTAGCCCAATCGGCAAGGCCCGACTTCAAGTATTTCCACGCGCAACTCTCTGTATGAGCTGTAAGCAGAAAGAGGAGCGTCGCTGATTTTTTTCAGGCGCCCTGCCGCGATGATCCTGAAACGTCGTCTTGCGCTGACGGTCCTGCTCGTTGCTGGAATTGATTGCATCTCTAAGTCGGTTGCACTTGTGACATTAGGCGAGCGCCCTCACCGAATTCTCGGGTCACTCCTCTCACTACACCTGGTTCGAAATACTGGCGCGGCCTTTAGCGTTGCTACGAATCGGACAATCCTGCTGAGCGCCTTCTCGCTCCTTGCAGCGACGCTCATCACAAGGCGGGCCTCACGCTTCTCTCACCACGGATGGCTCCTCGCTGCAGGACTTGTCGTGGGAGGAATAACAGGGAATCTGATCGACCGGATCCTGCGGGCTCCAGGCGCATTCCGAGGCGCGGTCGTCGATTGGATCGAGGTCACACATTGGCCGACATTTAACCTCGCCGATTCCTCTATTGTTATCGGAGCAGTTCTTGCGGCGGTCCTCGTCTTAAGAAATATCCCACCAGTACAACCGCTAACAGATTACGAGATGAACGACGAGATGGATAACGAGAATGAGTGATCGCGAATTAAAGGTCTTATCAATACCCGAGGGCCTCGATCAAGAGCGCGTTGATGCCGCCCTTGCTCGCCTCTTAGGCCTCTCACGTTCTGTCGTCGTCGGGCTCCTCGAAGCCGATGAGGTCTCGCGCAAAGGCAAGCCACTTGGAAAATCTGAAAAGGTATTGAGTGGCGACCTCGTAGAAATTTTGATGCCTGCACCTAAGGGTGAGCCGACGTTGACTCCTACTCCCATTGAAGGACTGAACGTCGTCTACAACGATGATCACATCATCGTGATTGATAAGCCTGCCGGTGTTGCAGCGCATCCAAGTCCGGGATGGACTGGTCCCACTGTTATTGGGGCGATTATTGCCGCCGGTTACAACGTTTCAACGAGTGGTGCTGCAGAGCGTCAGGGAATTGTTCATCGTCTCGATGTCGGCACGACTGGATTGATGGTTGTTGCGAAGGATGAAATTTCTTACTCCCATCTTAAAGATCAATTTAGAGATCGAACGGTAGGAAAGGTCTATCACGCCTTGGTACAAGGTCATATGGATCCAACCGAGGGAACAATCGATGCACCAATCGATCGACACCCAAAAGAGGATTATCGCTTCGCCGTTGTCGCAGATGGCAAGCCGAGTATCACGCACTACAAGGCGCTCGAATATTTCCGTGCAGTCACACTCTTAGAGATTGAACTTGAGACCGGTCGCACGCACCAGATTAGGGTTCACTTCTCAGCGCTACACCACCCGTTGGTGGGGGACCTTACATATGGAGCGGATCACACGATCGCCGACCGACTCCAGATGAATCGTCCATGGCTTCATGCACGCGAACTGACGCTGACACATCCAATCACCGGGGAGAGCCTGCACTTCACCTCGGAATACCCCGACGATCTAAGACGCGCCTTGGCCTTGCTTGAGTCCAATCAAGAGCGCGACTAACCCACAGTAGTAATCTCACCAACCGTGTCAGATAACTTCGTACACCTCCACGTACATACCGAGTACTCGATGCTCGACGGTGCGGCGCGCGTTGAGGAGCTCGTTAAAGAAGTTGCCAGGCTCGAGATGCCAGCGATTGCGATTACTGATCACGGCAATGTCTTTGGTGCTTACGAATTTAATAAGCAGGCGTTAAAGGCTGGCGTTAAACCGATCATTGGGATTGAAGCGTACGTCGCACCAGACTCGCGTTTTAATAAGAGCCGTGTGAAATGGTCCGATGGCGGCGAGGATGATGTCTCAGGTGGTGGTGCTTATACCCACATGACACTGCTTGCTGAGAATAATGAGGGCCTCGGAAATCTCTTCAAGTTATCTTCGCTCGCATCGCTCGAGGGTTTCTATTACAAGCCCCGTATGGATCGCGAATTACTTTCGCAGTACGCCAAGGGAATTATTGCAACAACTGGCTGCCCAGGTGGCGAAGTGCAGACTCGACTTCGCATGGGTGCATATAAAGAAGCCCGCCAAGCGGCGAGTGAGCTTCGAGATATCTTCGGTAAAGAAAATTTCTTCCTCGAAGTCATGGATCACGGGATTGAGATCGAAACCCGCGTGAAGGCAGATCTTCTGAAGCTTGGAAAGGATCTCGGTCTACCACTTCTTGCGACGAACGATCTGCACTACACAAAGCATGAGGATGCAGGAGCCCACGAAGCCCTCCTCTGCGTGCAATCTGGATCTACGATCGCTGATCCCAAGCGATTTAAATTTGATAATGATGAGTTCTATCTCAAGACCGCGGCACAGATGCGTTCTGCCTTTAGTGAGCTCGAAGGCGCTTGCGATAACACTCTCCTTATTGCAGAGCGTTGCAATACGACGATGCGCGAGCACGAAAATCTCCTTCCGCAATTTACTGTGCCACCTGGCGAGAGTGAAGATTCGTGGCTGCGAAAGCTCGCCACCCAAGGAATGAAGGCGCTTCTCGGCGGTGAACTACCGGCCGAGTATCAAGCGCGCCTGGGTTACGAACTCGATACGATGATTTCGATGGGCTTTCCGGGCTACTTCCTCGTCGTTGCCGATCTCTGTGAGCATGCTCGCGAAGTTGGAATCCGTGTAGGTCCTGGTCGTGGATCAGCTGCAGGATCACTGGTCTCCTACGCACTTGGAATCACTCAACTCGATCCGATCCGTCACGGCTTACTCTTTGAACGATTCTTAAATCCCGAGCGTATCTCCATGCCAGATATTGATCTCGACTTTGATGAGCGTCGTCGAAGCGAGATGATCGCCTATGCGACAGAGAAGTACGGCGAAGATCGCGTTGCTCAGATCATTACCTATTCAAATATTAAATCAAAACAGGCGTTAAAGGATTCCACGAGAGTCTTGGGGTACCTGTATGCGCTCGGCGAGCGTCTTACCAAAGCGCTTCCTCCAACCGTTATGGGCAAGGACATCACGCTCTCGGGAATCTTCAATCCCAAAGATGATCGTTATGGCGAAGCGGGGGAGTTCCGTACCCTCTACGAGACCGATCCAGATTCGAAGCGCATTGTTGATACAGCGAGGGGTCTTGAAGGACTTAAGCGACAATCTGGCGTTCACGCCGCCGGCGTTATCTTAAGTAAATATCCGCTCCTTGATGTCATTCCGATCCATCGCCGAGAGAGTGATGGCGCAATCATTACCCAATTTGATATGGGTGCTTGTGAAGCGATTGGTCTACTCAAGATGGATTTCTTGGGACTTCGAAATCTCTCCGTTCTCGATGAGGCGTTGCTTAATATCAAAGCCAACCAAAATATTGATCTCACGCTAGAAGATCTTGAACTTGCAGATCAGAAGACCTTTGAGCTCCTTGGTCGTGGCGACACCCTCGGCGTATTTCAGCTCGATGGCGGTCCCATGCGTGCCTTGCTACGCCAAATGGCGCCAGATTCATTCGAAGATATCTCGGCCGTGATTGCGCTTTACCGACCTGGCCCCATGGGCGTGAATGCGCATAACGATTACGCCGATCGCAAGAATAAGCGCAAGCCTGTAGTAGCAATTCATCCGGAGCTCTCCGAGCCACTCGCTGAGATCCTTGGGAACACATATGGATTGATCGTCTATCAAGAGCAAGTAATGGCAATCGCTCAGAAGGTAGCGGGCTTCTCACTAGGTCGTGCAGATCTTCTTCGTAAGGCGATGGGTAAGAAGCAGAAAGATATTCTTGATAAAGAGTTTGTGAACTTTGAAGCTGGCATGGTCGAGAATGGATTCTCCAAGGGAGCAATCTCCAAGCTCTGGGAGACCTTGATTCCCTTCGCCGATTACGCCTTCAACCGAGCACACAGTGCAGGTTACGGCGTCGTCTCATTCTGGACCGCATATCTCAAGGCGAATTACCCCACCGAATATATGGCTGCGCTGCTTACCTCTGTTCGCGACGATAAAGATAAGAGCGCGCTCTATCTCAGCGAATGTCGACGGATGGGTATCAAGGTGCTCGCGCCAGATGTCAACGAATCCGAATCTGATTACACACCACGCGATACTGATATCCGATTTGGCCTCAGTGCAATCCGAAATGTGGGCGAGAATGTCACCGCATCGATCGTTGCTGCTCGTAAAGAGAAGGGTCGCTACACATCCTTTGGAGATTTCCTCGCTAAGGTCGACCAGCAAGTGTGTAATAAGAAGACGATTGAATCACTTATTAAGGCAGGAGCATTTGACTCTCTCGGACACTCGCGCCGCGGGCTGATGATGATCTACTTGAGTGCGATCGATTCCGTGATGGAGAGCAAGCGGGCAGAATCGATCGGTCAATACGATCTATTCGGTTCATCACCAGATGCGGGTTCTGCCGTCACTAACGTTGAAGTAGAAATTCCTCGCGAGGAATGGGAGAAGTCGCTCTTACTTACCTACGAACGCGAGATGCTCGGTCTCTACGTATCAGATCACCCACTCTTCGGAGTTGAGCACATTCTTCGCGCAGCAGTTGACATGCCAATTTCAGCGCTCTCGGATGACTCAATCGGGCATGAAGCAATCGTCTCGATCGGCGGCCTCATTACCGGCGTCCAGCGAAAAGTCTCTAAGCAAGGCAATTCATGGGCGATCGTCACCATCGAAGATCTCGAGGGCTCTGCTGATGTGATGTTCTTCGCCAATACCTACACAACTCATGCCCTCAATCTCGTTGAGGATCGAGTTGTTGTTATCCGTGGCCGTATTGATCGTCGAGAAGAGAACGTTCGAATCACAGCTCTTGATATGTCTATGCCAGATGTCAGCGCGGCCCCGACTGGCCCAGTTGTGATTACGATCGACTCAGTGCGCGTAACACCACTGTTGGTCGAGCGGATGAAAGAGATCCTTCGCTCACATCCAGGAAATCGTGAAGTCCACCTCAAGGTAGAAAACGGCAAGGGCGGAGTCATGATGAAGATTGATGACTCGCTACGGGTGACATCCTCACCGAGTCTCTCAGCCGATCTCAAGCAGATTTTGGGCGCTGACTGTTTAGTCAGTTAGAGATCTCGCTCAGAGGTAATTGAGAGCACGGATAGGGAGTCAACCTCTAGAATCTCCTTATGACGCACTTGATCCGCACTATTGATCTGCGTGGAAGTGCGCGCTCTCAGTCTCAATATCGCGTGGAGTTGCCGCGGGCAGCCTTAGACATTGCAACCGCAATGGCTGCGATCGATCCCATTCTTGAACAGGTCAAGAATGGCAACGAGAGCGATCTCATCGCATTAGGTGAGCGATTTGATGGAGTGTCACCACCTTCGATTCGGGTTCCTGCTGCAGTGATTGCGCAAGCGCTTTCCGAGTTAGATCCAAAAGTTCGAAACGCTCTCGAAGAAGCAATCAGTCGAATTACAAGAGTTCACTCGGCCCAGATTCGGCCGAATATCGAAACTCAGGTAGTAGATGGCGGAGTTGTGCACCACCGATTGCTTCCGGTGGATCGCGTTGGTCTCTATGTTCCTGGCGGACGTGCGGTGTATCCAAGCTCAGTGATGATGAATGTTGTTCCTGCACAGATCGCTCGAGTAGCCAGCATTGCTGTTGCATCGCCACCGCAACAAGAATATGGTGGCTATCCACACCCAACAATCCTTGCCACCTGCGCACTCCTAGGTGTCGATGAGGTTTATGCAGTGGGTGGAGCCCAAGCGATTGCGATGTTTGCCTATGGCGTTGAGGGAGTCTGCGAAAACGTCAATATTGTTACAGGCCCTGGAAATATCTACGTTGCCGCGGCGAAGCGGGCGCTTCGGGGATTGATTGGAATCGACTCCGAGGCAGGACCGACCGAGATTGCAATCCTTGCTGATGAGAGTGCGATTGCAAGTGAAGTTGCTGCTGATCTGATGAGTCAAGCCGAGCATGACACGATTGCAGCTGCTGTTTTAGTAACTACTTCAGAAGAACTGGCCCGAGATGTGGAAAGTGAATTAGTTCGACAAATCGAAAGTGCAAGACATGGTGAGAGAATAAAAACTGCGCTCTCTGGTGTCCAATCTGCGATAGCGCTTGTTGATTCGATTGAGCAAGGTGTAGATGTCGTTAACGCATATGCTGCAGAACACCTTGAACTCATCGTGAAAGAGCCACGAACAATCGCAGATCAGATTCGAAATGCTGGAGCAGTATTTCTTGGTCGTTTCTCACCAGTCTCACTCGGTGATTACTCTGCTGGTTCAAACCACGTGCTACCAACTGGTGGGTGCGCCTGTCACTCCAGCGGGCTCTCAGTTCAGAGTTTTCTTCGAGGTGTAAGTTTTATTGAATATGATGAGAAGGCTTTTCGTGGCATCGCGGAAAATGTCATCACTCTTGCCAATGCCGAGGATCTGCCATCACACGGTGAGGCGATTGCTGTACGGTTGACCAACCTTGAGAATGAATCAGGTGAGTAATGGGTAACGATAGAGAACCTCTCCGCCCTTGGCCACAATGGCTACCATTGCGTGAGAATCTTCGAGGCACTGTGCCCTATGGAGCACCGCAGATTCCAGATCTTGTCGCATTAAACACAAATGAAAATCCTCATGCTCTGCCTGATGATGTTCGAGATCGAATTATGGATCGGATTGCGCTGCTCGCCAGTGATCTCAATCGATATCCAGATCGTGATGCAATAGAGCTGCGCTCAAAGTTGGCTGGGTATATCAATCAACTTTCACAGATGAGATTTGATCAACGAAATATTTGGGCTGCTAATGGCAGTAATGAGATTCTTCAGACCCTCCTTCTCGCTTTCGGAGGAAGTGGTCGTACCGCGATTGGCTTTACGCCTTCGTATTCGCTCCACCCAATGATTGCAAATATCACTGGAACAAATTGGATTGCCGGAAGTAGGGATTCAGATTTTAGGATTCACGCCGAAGGTGCCGCAACTGGAATTCGTGAAGTGAAGCCACGTTTAGTCTTTCTTACGACTCCCAATAATCCTTCTGGCACCACAACTTCAATCACCGAGATAGAGGCGTTAGCGAGAGCGACAGCAGACGTGGGAGCGTTACTCGTGGTCGATGAGGCTTATGGTGAATTTTCTTCCGAGGATTCGGCTGTCACGTTGATTACGCGTTTTCCGAACGTTGTCGTGAGTCGTACGATGAGCAAAGCCTTTGCCTTCGCGGGAGTGCGGGTTGGCTATTTAGTGGCTCATCCCAGTGTTATCGATGCAATGCTGGTGACTCGCTTGCCGTACCACCTCAGCGCACTTACACAAGCTGCTGCCGAAACTGCGATTGAATGCGCCGATCTGCTGCAGGCAGGACTCGAGGAGATCAGGACAGAGCGTGAGCGAGTGAGCGCAGCCCTCAGGCTCAATGGGTGGAAGGCACTTCCCAGCTCGGCAAACTTCATCCTCTTCACTGGTTTTTCTGGCAAAAGCCAGGATCTTTGGCAGGCCTTTCTTGACCGCGGAATCCTGATCCGAGATATCTCTCTTGAGGGGTATCTGCGCGTCACTATCGGAACTCGCGATGAGAATGATGCCTTTATCGCTGCCATGCATGAGATTGCGTCATACTAGATGCATACATCGAACGTCACTGAAGGAGATCAATCACTATGAATCCGCGGATAGCAAAGGTGGTTCGTGAGACCAAAGAGTCGCGAGTGAGTGTTGAGCTCAATCTGGATGGAGCTGGACTCATTAGCGTTGACACTGGAGTTCCCTTCTTTGATCACATGCTCTCGCAATTAGGGAAGCACTCTGGTTTTGATCTGACGGTGGTGACGTCGGGTGATATCGATGTGGATTCTCACCACACAGTAGAAGATACCTCTCTCGCCTTTGGACAGGCGCTGCGAGAAGCTTTGGGTGACAAGGCTGGTATCCGCCGCTTTGGTGATGCAACTGTTCCTCTCGATGAGGTTTTGGTGACCGCTGCAGTGGATCTATCTGGCCGCCCCTATCTCGTACATCGCCAACCAGAGATTGTGGAGTTGATCGGAACTTTTGACACCACTCTTGGTCGCCATATCTGGGAATCAATTATTGCAGAGGCTCGCATTGCACTTCATATTCGAGTACTAGAAGGTCGCAATGCGCACCACGTCTTTGAGGCACAATTTAAAGCCGTTGCACGTGCATTTCGTGATGCAGTTTCACGTGATGGGGTCGCAGGTATTCCATCGACTAAGGGAACTCTTTGATAGCGATTCTTGATTACGGTTCTGGGAACCTACGCTCTGCCCAACGCGCCTTTGAATTAACTGGCCACGAAGTTCGTCTTACTGATCAACTTGATGTTGCAATGGCCGCCGATGGACTTGTTGTTCCAGGTGTAGGCGCATTTGCTGCCTGTATGGCACAGTTATTGGCAATTAATGGTGACGAGATCATCCGTAAGCGTGTGGATTCTGGCAGAGCAATCTTAGGAATATGTGTTGGCATGCAGATTCTCTTCGACTCCGGAAGCGAAAAAGGAAGTCATAGAGGTCTTGGCCTCCTTGATGGTTCGGTTACGCGGTTAGCGGCCCCGGTCTTACCCCACGTAGGATGGAATACCGTTGAACCGGCAGTTGGAAGTGAACTCTTCATCGGAGTCGAAGATGAATCTTTCTACTTTGTTCACTCCTACGCAGTAACCGAGAATGGTAAAACTCTTGGATCTGGCCGCCGTAGCTATACCGGATATGGTGAGAAATTTATCTCAGCAATCGAATCTGGCCATATTAGCGCGACTCAATTCCATCCTGAGAAGAGTGGAGAAGCTGGAGCAACTCTCATTAAGAATTGGGTGGAGACCTTATGAATGCAATTGACCGTTTTAGTATCGAGCTACTGCCAGCGATTGATGTGAAGGATGGCAAAGCTGTGCGCCTTGTACAAGGTGAACTTACTGCTCAGAGCCAGTACGGAGATCCGCGCGAAGTGGCTCAAGAGTTCTTGGCTGCAGGTGCGGAGTGGATTCATTTGGTTGATCTTGACGCTGCCTTTGGAATCGGAAGTAACGCCGCGCTCCTTGAAGAGCTTATCAAGAGTGTCAATCTTAGAGTTGAGCTATCAGGTGGAATTCGTGATGATGAATCGCTCCGGAAGGCACTTGCCACTGGATGTGAACGAGTCAATTTGGGTACGGCAGCGCTTGAGGATCCAGAATGGACTGCAAAGGTAATCGCAGAATTTGGGGACCGGATCGCTGTTGGGCTTGATGTTCGTGGCCACACCTTGGCAGCGCGAGGGTGGACCCGTGAAGGTGGAGATCTCTTCGAAACAATTGAACGGCTGGATCGAGATGGTTGCTCTCGTTATATCGTCACAGATGTCGCTAAAGATGGGACACTTACTGGCCCGAATTTAGAGCTGCTCAAAGAGGTATGTGCAGTGACTAATAAGCCGGTCGTTGCAAGTGGCGGAGTATCGACACTGGACGATTTGCTTGCGATTAAGTCACTTCGCAATATCGGTGTTGAGGGTGCAATCGTGGGTAAGGCGCTCTACGCCGGCGCTTTCACTTTGAGCGAAGCGATCGTGGCGTGTAAATAATGCTCGCCAAAAGAATCATTCCGTGCCTGGATGTAGCTGGTGGGCGAGTCGTTAAAGGCGTTAACTTTCAAAATTTTCGTGATGCCGGTGATCCCGTTGAACTCGCCAAGCGATATGGCGATGCCGGAGCAGACGAGTTAACCTTTTTAGATATCTCAGCTTCCAGTGAAGATCGTTCAACGACGCTCTCCATGGTTGAACGAACAGCTGATCAGCTCTTTATCCCATTGACTGTCGGCGGTGGTATTCGTGCAGTTGATGATGTGAATGCACTGCTGCGAGCTGGGGCCGACAAAATTTCGATCAATACTGCTGCTTTGCGGAATCCGGTATTGATTAATGAAATCTCGGATCGCTTCGGTAACCAGGTATTGGTAATCAGCGTGGATGCCAGGAGAGCGAGGACTCCTTCGGGGTTTGAAGTCACTACGCATGGTGGCAGGACAAGCTCTGGATTGGATGCGTTAGCGTGGGTAGAAGATTCAATCTCACGTGGCGCTGGTGAGATCTTGTTAAATTCTATGGATTTTGATGGCACTGCCGCTGGATATGACATCGAAATGATCTCGGCTGTGAGAGCCATCTGCGATATCCCAATAATCGCAAGTGGTGGGGCCGGAAAGTTGGAAGATTTTGGCCAGGCGCTTGATGCAGGGGCTGATGCTTTGTTAGCGGCAAGTGTCTTTCATTTCGGAAGATTCACCGTTGGGCAGGTTAAAGCTAGGCTTGTGGATGCCGGATATTCGATTCGCCTATAGCCCTCGGTACGGCAGAATACATTCATGGTTCATCAGATCCCACTAGAGGTTGAAGCGATCTTTAATCGCGGAGAACTCGTTGCCGCGATCGCGCAGGACTGTGAGAGCTCACAGGTCTTAATGCTTGCATGGATGAACCGCGAAGCTTTGCAATCAACTCTTGATTCCTTGCAGGTCACATATTGGAGTCGTTCTCGCAATGAGCTATGGGTGAAAGGCGCGATCTCTGGGCACACTCAGAAACTATGCGAGATTTCGTACGACTGCGATGGCGATGCACTACTTCTCAGAGTTGAGCAGTCCGGGGCGGCTTGCCATACAGGTAGTAGATCATGCTTCGTACGTGAGATTGAGTTTTAACATGATGACTCTTGAAGAATTTCGAGCACATGCAAAATCACACAATGTTATTCCTGTGTGGAAAACTTTCATAGCAGACCATGAGACACCACTTACTGTCTATAGCAAATTATGTGGAGAGCGTCCTGGAACATTCCTCTTAGAGTCGGCTGAGCATGGGGGAATCTGGTCTCGCTATTCCTTTATCGGCGTCAACAACCTTGCGACCCTCACTGAACTCGATGGCCTAGCGACGTGGATTGGCCGCGCGCCAGCCGGAGTGCCATCTGGAATTAATCCACTCGAAGCGCTAAAGCTTAGTGCCGCTCACTTGCATAGTCCCAATATTTCTGGGCTGCCGCCACTCACTGGTGGTCTTGTTGGCTATGCCAGCTACGAGATTGTCCGACGGTTAGAGAAGCTTCCAACTCTTGCTCTTGAAGATGTGAAAGTGCCTGAGATCGCTTACATGCTAACTTCAGATCTTGCGATACTCGATCATTTTCAAGGATCTATCACCTTAATTGCCAACGCAATAAATTGGGATGGATCATCAGATCGAGTCGATGAGGCATATAGTGATTGCCTTAAACGATTGGATGCGATGGTCAGTGCACTTATCGCACCAATACCATCAAAAATTATCGAACCACTTTCGCCCGTTGAACCAGAGTTCACACGATCAATGAGTTCCGAGTCTTACTGTGAAAAGGTAGAAGAGATCAAAGAAGAGATTCGAAGTGGCGAGGCATTTCAGGTTGTTCTTTCACAACGCTTCGCCATTAAAGCTACCGCCAACGCCCTGGATATTTACCGCGCACTTCGTATTCGAAACCCAAGTCCTTATATGTATCTCTTCCGATTTGAAGATGGGCTGGAGATTGTTGGCTCAAGCCCTGAGGCCCTTGTAAAGATCACGGGCGATGAAGTCATGGTGCATCCAATTGCCGGCACCAGGCCACGATCGCAAGATCCAGAGATTGATCAACGAAATGGTGAAGAGTTACTCGCAGATCCAAAGGAGCGCGCTGAGCATTTGATGTTAGTCGACCTCGGACGTAATGATCTCGGTCAAGTCTGTGAACCAGGAAGCGTAGAGGTCGTTGAATTTATGCATCTCGAGCGCTACTCGCATGTGATGCATATCGTCTCAACAGTGATCGGCAAGTTAGCTAAAAATTCCAAACCTGCTGATGCACTCTTTGCAGTCTTCCCAGCTGGCACGCTTTCGGGTGCGCCAAAGCCACGGGCGATGGAGATCATCGAGCGATTGGAACCACTTCGTCGAGGTATCTACGGTGGAACTATCGGCTACTTCGATTTTCAGGGAAATATTGATTCATGTATCGCGATTCGCACCGCTGTGATCAAAGATGGAACCGCTTATGTGCAGGCTGGTGCTGGAATCGTCGCTGATTCGGTCGCTCTCTTTGAAGATCTCGAATGTCAGAACAAGGCAGCTGCGGTACTCGGCGCAATAGCAGCTGCAAATTCAATGAAGAGTTACCGATGAAGCGTTACAGATGAGGAGCCATAGATGAGCAAAGTGATTCTGATTGTCGCGATGATAGTGATTGCTGGTTTCCTGCTGCGTCTCTCGATCAAGGGTGAGAAGAAGCGCAAGTACGACCGCAAACCACAAACCCCGTGGGCGAAACTCAATGACGATGTGGATCCAAGTCTATGAGTAGCGTGCTCGATTCCATTATTGATGGTGTGATTGAAGATTTAGCAATGCGGTCAATACCGATGCGAGAATTGAAGGAGCAGCTGGGGGAGGCGGCCCCACTTCGTGGCGCGCTGTCAGCGTTGACTGTAAATTCCGATCTCAAAAAGATCATTGCAGAAGTAAAACGCGCATCACCGTCAAAGGGTGAACTCGGCGCAATTGCTCACCCAGCAGAGCTTGCTTCACAGTATCAAGAGGGTGGCGCTAGCGTCGTCAGCGTCCTGACAGAGCAACGTCGATTTAAAGGCTCGATCGCAGATTTTGTAGCTGTGCGAAATGAGATCATCATCCCGATGCTTCGCAAGGATTTCATCGTGACCGAGTATCAGGTGATCGAATCTCGGATCCTCGGAGCTGATCTCTTACTCCTCATTGTTGCCGGTCTTACGCAATCGCAATATATCGATTTCCATCAGATGGCGAATGAACTTGGAATGGATGTACTTGTTGAGGTTCACACAGAAGCAGAGTTAGAACGCGCACTTGAGGCAGATCCGACGATAGTGGGTATCAACTCTCGCAATCTCAAGACACTTGATGTTGATCCAGCGGCCTTTCATCAATTGATCCCGTTGATCCCCGAAGGAATCGTGAGGGTTGCAGAATCTGGGATCTCAGAACGCTCAGAAGTCATAGTTGTTGAAGAGCTGGGGGCGCATGCGGTTCTGGTCGGGGAGACCCTGGTTCGCGCTGGCCATCCGCAGGCAGCAATTTCCAGACTGCTTGGGCGATAGTCCTACTGGTACTTTAGGCAGATGAGCCCAACCACCCCGCTTGCGCAATCCGAGATCATTGGTCACTTCGGACCGTACGGTGGTCGTTTCGTTCCAGAAGCCCTCATTGGTGCGCTCGATCAATTAGCAGCCGCCCACTTGGCAGCGAAGAACGACCCATCATTCCAGGCAGAGTTGAGCGAACTCCATCGCACCTACACCGGTCGCCCAAGCATTATTACTGAGGCTAAGCGCTTTGCAGAGCATGCTGGGGGAGCGCGAATCTTTTTAAAGCGCGAAGATCTCAATCACACCGGAAGTCATAAGATTAATAATGTCCTTGGCCAAGCGCTCCTCACAAAGCGAATGGGCAAGAAGCGCATCATCGCTGAGACCGGAGCGGGTCAGCATGGCGTCGCCTCAGCAACCGCAGCTGCGCTCATGGGACTTGAGTGCGTTGTCTATATGGGTGAAGAAGATACAAAGCGCCAATCACTGAACGTTGCTCGTATGAAACTCTTGGGCGCAGAAGTTATTCCAGTTACCCAAGGCTCAAAGACGCTCAAGGATGCGATCAATGAAGCGATGCGCGAATGGGTCACTAACGTTGAGACAACTCATTACCTCTTAGGCACTGTTGCTGGTCCCTACCCATTCCCAGAGATGGTTCGCGACTTCCATCGCATCATCGGTGTTGAAGCGCGCGAGCAGATGCTCTCCGAAGTTGGTCGTCTTCCAGATGCAATTCTTGCCTGTGTCGGTGGCGGCTCTAACGCAATTGGAATCTTCCACCCATTTATTGATGATGTAAATGTTCGACTTATTGGTTTGGAAGCGGGCGGCAGCGGTATTGAATCTGGCAAGCATGCGGCAACAATTTCAGGTGGAACACCAGGTGTACTCCACGGAACGCGCACCTATGTTCTGCAGGATAAGAATGGCCAGACCGTTGAATCACATTCGATTTCTGCTGGTTTAGATTATCCAGGAGTTGGTCCAGAGCATGCATACCTGCACGACATCGGTCGCGCTGAATATCGCGCTATCAACGATGATCAAGCAATGGAAGCTTTCTCACTGCTCTCAAAGACTGAGGGAATCATCCCTGCTATCGAGACTGCGCATGCACTCGCTGGCGCAATGATTATCGGGCGCGAACTTGGCCCAGAAGCAGTTCTGCTTCTCAACCTCTCTGGTCGCGGCGATAAAGATGTCCAAACCGCTGCTCAGTACTTTGGAATTCCACTCTAATGATCGACTTTGATACACCGCTTGCAGAACTCTTTATTCGCACAAAGAGTGAGAAGCGCGCAGCGTTAATTGGCTATCTTCCAGCTGGCTTCCCATCGATCGCTGATGCCCCTCGCGTCATCGCTGCCATGGTTGATGGTGGTGTTGATGCAATCGAGATCGGTTTTCCATATAGTGATCCGGTCATGGATGGCCCCATTATTCAAGATGCCGCAGATCAGGCGATTAAGAATGGCACCGGCGCATCCGATGTCTTTGACTTGGTGAAATCAACGGTAGCTCTCGGTGTCCCAACAGTTGTGATGACGTATTGGAATCCGATTGAGAGATATGGCCTCGATGAGTTTGGATCGGCGTTAATAGCGGCAGGTGGATCTGGTGTAATCACCCCAGATCTTACGATCGAAGAATCAGCTCGTTGGGCCGCATCATCAGAGCGATCTCAATTTAATCGAATCTATGTAATCGCACCGAGTACCTCAGATTCACGGATGCCACTTGTTACCTCGCAGTGCTCAGGTTTTATTTATGCCGCCTCTTTGATGGGCGTAACTGGAACACGTAACTCGATCTCAGGTGATGCCCGTTCACTCGTCGAGCGCATCCGCAAAGGAAGCGATCTACCAGTTGCAGTTGGCCTTGGCGTCTCTAACGGAGATCAAGCGCGTGAAGTCGCACAGTACGCGGATGGTGTGATTGTTGGATCGGCATTTATCCGATTGATTCAGGAGACTGCGACCATTGAAGAAGGATGCGAGCGCGTTCGAGAGTTAGCGGCATCGTTAGCGGCAGGAGTGCGAGGATGAAAAATTTCAAAGTATTGATGCCATGGATAACACTCGCTGCCCGATTGCTCTTGGGAGCGGTCTTGCTCTTAGCTGGCTACCTCAAGGCGAAGTCACCGTCAGAAGCGCAGATGGCAGTTCGAGCCTTCGAACTTCTCCCTGTCGGTTTAGCCAATCTCTTTGGGCTCGTTCTTCCGTGGCTTGAAATCGGCGCAGGCATACTTTTGATTCTTGGAGTAACCGTTCGATATGCCGCGATCTTTGGTGGGCTATCGATGCTCTTATTTATTGGCGCCATCTCTCAAGCGTGGGCGAGAGGGCTCACGATTGATTGCGGCTGTTTTGGCGGTGGCGGCCAAGTTGCAGCCGGGCATACCAAGTATTTGCAAGAAATCCTTCGGGATTCTGGGCTAGCGCTCACCGCCGCTTTTCTCATCATCTGGCCACAGGGTAAGTTCTCCCTAGATAGAGCGAGTTCCGAATAACTACAAGCAAGCAGGCATCGACTGAAGGAGAGAACAATGAGCGATAAGAAAAACCCTAAGAAGGGTACGGATAATACAACCCGCAATTTGACGGTCGGAATGATCCTCTTTGTCGTTCTTATTGGTGTCATCTTCTCCGTCGTCTCGAATAAGTCCAATAGCACCGTTGCTGTTCCGGCATCTGTTTCAGCTGCTGATGGTTATGGCATCGTCTTTAATAAAGATGCAAAGACTCAGATTGATATCTGGGAGGATTTCCAATGTCCAAACTGCCGCAACTTTGAACAAGTTGCTGGCGGTTATATCAATGATCTAGTTCGTGCAGGTAAGGTCAAAGCGGTCTTCCACCCGATGACTTTTATTGGACCTGAGTCAATCTTGGCTGCTGCTGCTGCTGCTTGTACCGCCGATGATGGCAAGTTCTTAGATATGCACTCCGCTCTTTATAACAACCAACCTGCCAGTGAAAACTCTGGTAAGTGGACCAATGCAACTCTTACCATCCTTGCAATTGGTGCTGGGGATACCACGAAGAAAGTTCAGAGCTGTATCGAAAGTGGTAAGTATGTGAATTGGACGAAGAATGTCGAAGCAGATGCTGCAAAGAAAAATGTGAATGCAACACCAACAATGTTCATTAATGGCAAGAAGCTAGATCAGGCCCACTACCTCGACCTTGCCGCGCTGAAGGCAGATTTTTCAGCTGTTGGGGTTAAGTAATCGCAAAGCCATAATCTCGTGAAACTCTTTATTCCAACCCCATCGCACTCCGCGGTGGGGTTGGGTCCTTTAACGATCCATTACTACGCGCTCTGTATCGTTGCGGGTGTCGTGGTAGCGATTGCTCTTGGTCGAGCTCGCTATGCACAACGTGGTGGCGATGTTGATGAAGTGATCGACTGCGCAATCGTTGCTATTCCAGCAGGGATCATCGGTGGAAGGCTTTATCACCTCATCACATCTCCGGATCAATATTTCGGCACCGGTGGCCACCCTCTGGATGCGCTGAAAATTTGGGATGGCGGAATGGGAATTTGGGGCGCAATTGCGCTCGGCACCCTCGCTTCGTGGCTCACCTTCAGGCGAAGGGAGCGCTCACTCACATTCGGCGAGCTGTTAGATGCGCTGGCACCTGGTCTACTTCTTGCCCAGGCGCTAGGTCGATTTGGGAATTGGTTCAATGGTGAATTATTCGGCCGGCCAACCAGATTCCCGTGGGCGCTTGAGATTCCACCCAACCTTCGGCCGTCAGGTTTTGAGAATTACTCCACTTTTCATCCAACCTTTCTCTATGAAGCGCTCTGGTGCGTTCTCGCTGCGGGGCTGCTCATCTGGCTTGGTTCTCGCTTCACGATCGAGGGCGGCTCCCTCTTTCTCGCCTACATAGCGATCTACTGCCTCGGGCGTAGTGGGATTGAATATCTGCGGATCGACCAGGCACATCAATTTTTAGGCTTGCGCCTCAATGAATGGGTAAGTTTCGGAGGGCTAGTTCTCTCACTCTTCACCTTGTTGCGCAGACATCAAAGATTGAGCGGAGTAGGATTGAGAGATGATTGAAGATGTCTATCTAAGAAATCTTGAGCACAAGAATGCCAGCTCTGGTTGGCTGCGCGCTGCTGTTCTCGGCGCCAACGATGGTCTCGTCGCTACTGCATCTCTGATGATTGGTATCGCAACTGCCGCGCCAACTGCCAGCCTGACTGTCACCGGAATCGCCGCCATCGTGGCCGGTGCGATGTCGATGGCTGTGGGCGAGTACATCTCGGTCCAATCTCAAAAAGATATCGAAGAGGCCGATCGCCGCATCGAGATTGAACATTTAGCGATTGATCCTGATGGCGAAGAGGCCGAACTCGCTCAAATTTATGTCGAGCGCGGTCTTCCGCTTGAGATGGCTCGTGAGGTTGCTCGCATCATGCATGAAAACGATCCGCTCGAGGCTCACATGCGTGATGAATTAGGACATTTTGAGCACAATATGGCGAAGCCAACCCAGGCTGCACTGGCATCAGCGATCAGTTACACCGCGGGTGGCGTCATTCCGTTGATTGGCGCATTAGCGTGGACCACCTCGCATAAGCCGGTTGGGATCGTGATCGCCACCCTCATTGGGCTCGCCGGAACAGGGATTATCAGTTCACGCGTATCAGGATCAAAGCTCTCAGCGACTATACTACGGGTGGTCGTGGGCGGAAGCCTCGGAATGGCCATCACCGCCGGTATCGGCTCCCTCGTCCACCTCTCGGGGATCTAGTCAATCTTCCGGCAATCTTCCGGAAATCTAGTACACCTTTTGGAGATCTCCTTGGTAGCCTTTCCCTCCGCTTAGCTCTAGCCCAACGCTAGGGGAGCGGATAGATCTCTAAGTACCTCTGCAAACGTCTTACTGGGCCACCGATGTCCCCAATCTTTATCAGTTCAATACTGAAATCGGGAGCGATCGTGACACTTTTTAGTACCTTGCCATCTCAACAGGGGTTGTACAAC
This sequence comes from Candidatus Nanopelagicaceae bacterium, assembly GCA_040402375.1. GTDB lineage: Bacteria > Actinomycetota > Actinomycetes > Nanopelagicales > Nanopelagicaceae > PALSA-747. The sequence continues at coordinate 133,451 of JBBAMR010000001.1, forward strand.
CCTGCCGATGAGCACGATGCCTGTGGCGTCGCGATGGTTGCTACTCTCAATAAAGTTGCAACACACGAAATTGTTGCGCAAGCTCTTGAAGCGCTTCGCAACCTCGAGCACCGTGGTGCAACTGGTGCCGAACCAGATAGCGGTGATGGGGCGGGAATTCTCATTCGTATCCCGGATGCTTTCTATCGCGAAGTTTCAGGTTTTGCCCTTCCAGAAGTTGGCTCTTATGCAACGGGAATTGCTTTTATCGATTCATCCTTCTCCGATTACGATGGCATTCGCGAGATTGTTGAATCTGAAGATGCAGTTGTGCTTGGTTGGCGTGAACTACCAATCGATCCGGCAAAGCTTGGCAAGACAGCGCTCTCGGTCATGCCAAAATTTATGCAGATCTTTATCGCCGGCACTAAGAATGAAAGTGGCTTAACACTAGATCGCCTAGCCTTCGTGATTCGCAAGCGGATCGAACATGCATTTCCGATCTACTTTCCATCTCTATCCTGCGCAACAATTGTTTATAAGGGCATGCTTACCACTGGTCAGCTTGAAGAGTTCTTCCCGGATCTCTCTGACGTTCGCGTTCTTTCGCCACTTGCCGTTGTTCACTCGCGGTTCTCGACAAATACCTTCCCATCATGGCCGTTAGCTCACCCATATCGTTTCATCGCACACAATGGCGAGATCAATACTGTTAAAGGAAATCGCAACTGGATGCGTGCCCGCGAGGCGCTGCTTGAGAGCGATCTCATTCCTGGTGACATCAGTCGAGTCTTCCCAATCATTGATACCCAAGGTAGCGATACAGCATCTTTTGATGAGGTCCTCGAACTCCTCTATTTAGGTGGACGTTCACTGCCACACGCGATGTTGATGATGATTCCAGAAGCGTGGGAGAACCATGCGACGATGTCACAAGAACGCCGTGATTTTTACGCCTTCCACTCTTCACTCATGGAGCCATGGGATGGACCAGCATGTGTCACCTTTACCGATGGAAACCAAGTGGGTGCAGTTCTAGACCGTAACGGCCTACGTCCTTCGCGTTTCTGGGTCACTGATGATGGACTTGTCGTCCTAGCTTCAGAGGTTGGTGTCCTCGATATCGCGCCTGAGCGCATCGTTCGAAAGGGTCGCTTACAACCGGGTCGCATGTTCCTTGTTGATATTGCCGAAGGCCGCATCATCGAAGACGATGAAATTAAATCTGAACTCGCATCGGCGCATCCCTACGGTGAATGGTTGCGAGATGGACTCGTCAAGCTTTCAGATCTACCAGCGCGCGAACACATCATCTATCCACACTCATCAGTCGTCCGCCGTCAACGCGCATTTGGATATACCGAAGAAGAGTTGCGCATCATCTTGACGCCAATGGCGCGCTTGGGGGCTGAACCACTCGGATCGATGGGTACTGATACACCAATCGCAGCGCTCTCTGAGAAGCCACGACTTCTCTTTGATTATTTCCAGCAACTCTTCGCGCAGGTAACGAATCCGCCACTTGATGCGATTCGTGAAGAGTTAGTAACGAGCCTCGGGGCAACGATCGGTGCTGAGCAGAACCTCCTCGATCCAGGTCCGGCATCATGTCGTCAAATTCAACTCGACTTCCCAGTCATTGATAATGATGAACTTGCCAAGATTGTCCACGTCAACATTGATGATGAACGACCAGAATTTCAATCGTATGTAGTCCGTGGGCTCTTCCCGGTTGCTGGTGGGGGAGAAGCGCTGCAAGAGCGCATTGAAGAGATTCGCGCCGAAGTCTCACAAGCGATTGCTGATGGTGCGCACATCATCGTTCTCTCGGATCGAGATGGCGACTCTGAAGATGCACCGATTCCATCATTGCTCTTAACTTCTGCGATTCACCATCACCTCATCCGCGAGAAGACTCGTACTCAAGTAGGGCTAATCGTTGAATCTGGTGAAGTACGCGAAGTTCACCATATTGCACTGTTGATCGGCTTTGGAGCTGCTGCCGTTAATCCTTACCTTGCAATGGAATCTGCAGAAGATCTCGTTCGTCAGGGTGTTATCACGGGAATCACGCCTGAAAAGGCAGTTGCAAATCTCATTAAGTCACTCGGCAAGGGTGTGCTCAAGGTGATGTCGAAGATGGGTATCTCGACGATCGCCTCGTATACAGGTGCTCAAGTCTTTGAAGCGATTGGCTTGTCAAAGGCTGTCGTTGATGAGTACTTCTCTGGCCTCACCTCTCGCCTTGGTGGAATCTCACTCGATACGATCGCAGAAGAAACCATCAAACGCCATCACATCGCCTACCCACCAGGTGGTGAGATTCCAGGAACAAAGAAGCTACCAATCGGTGGCGAGTATCAATGGCGTCGTGAAGGTGAGCCACACCTCTTCGATCCAGAGACCGTCTTCAGACTTCAGCACGCAACTCGTGCAAAGCGTTATGACATCTTTAAGCAGTACACCAACCATATTGATGAGCAGTCAAAGCGCTTGATGACCTTACGTGGCCTCTTCGCTTTCAAGGAGGGTATTCGTCCAGCAGTTCCGATCGATGAAGTCGAACCGATCTCATCGATCATCAAGCGTTTTGCAACAGGTGCAATGTCGTACGGCTCAATCTCCCAAGAGGCTCATGAGACGCTTGCGATTGCGATGAACCGGATTGGTGGAAAATCTAATACTGGTGAAGGCGGAGAATCTCCAGATCGATTTGTGCAGGATCCAAACGGTGATTCGCGCCGATCAGCTGTGAAGCAGGTGGCATCAGGTCGTTTTGGCGTAACATCAAATTATTTAGTTAATGCCGATGATATTCAGATCAAGATGGCACAGGGAGCAAAGCCTGGCGAAGGTGGCCAGCTTCCTGGAAACAAGGTCTATCCGTGGATTGCGCAGGTGCGTTATTCAACGCCTGGCGTTGGTCTGATCTCACCACCACCGCATCATGATATTTATTCGATTGAAGATCTTGCGCAGCTGATCCACGATCTCAAGAATGCAAACCGTAATGCACGAGTGCATGTGAAGTTGGTTGCAGAAGTCGGCGTCGGAACTGTTGCCGCCGGCGTCTCGAAGGCTCACGCAGATGTTGTACTGATCTCTGGTCACGATGGCGGCACCGGTGCTTCACCACTCACATCACTCAAGCACGCAGGAGCCCCGTGGGAGTTAGGCCTTGCTGAAACTCAACAAACCCTGATGCTCAACGGACTTCGCGATCGAATCGTCGTTCAGGTTGATGGTCAGATGAAGACAGGCCGCGATGTTGTTATTGCTGCGTTACTTGGTGCAGAAGAGTTTGGCTTTGCGACTGCACCGCTCGTTGTCTCTGGTTGCGTCATGATGCGCGTCTGTCATCTCGATACCTGCCCAGTGGGTGTCGCTACGCAGAACCCAGAACTTCGTGCCAAGTTCTCCGGTAAGCCAGAGTTTGTCGAAACCTTCTTCGAATATATTGCCGAAGAAGTTCGTGAATGGTTGGCAAGACTCGGCTATCGCACTCTAGAAGAGGCAATCGGCCAGGTTGAGTTACTCGATACTGCAGCCGCGATCAGCCACTGGAAGGCGAGCGGTCTTGATTTAGCACCGCTACTTGCCGCACCATCGAGCATGGCCTACCCAGATCGTAAGAACACATCCTCACAAGATCATGGTCTTGATGCGGCGCTCGATAATGAACTTATTGTTCTTGCTGCTGATGCACTGAACGATGCAAAGCCGGTTCGTCTCTCCGTCAATGTGCGCAACGTCAATCGCACTGTCGGAACGATGCTCGGCGCCGAAATTACCCGCAGATATGGTGGTGAAGGTCTTCCAGAGAACACCATCGATGCCACCTTCCATGGTGCTGTTGGTCAATCCTTCGGTGCATTTATCCCAGCAGGCCTCACGCTTCGACTCTACGGGGATGCGAATGATCATGTTGGTAAGGGCTTATCAGGTGGTCGAGTAATTGTCCGCCAGGATGAGAAATCACTTGTGAAATCTGAAGAGAACGTCATCGCCGGTAACGTCATTGGTTACGGTGCAACAAGTGGTGAGATCTTTATTCGAGGTATGGTCGGAGAACGTTTCTGCGTTCGTAACTCTGGCGCAACTGCGATAGTCGAAGGCGTGGGAGATCACGGCTGTGAGTACATGACTGGCGGAGTAGCGATCATCTTGGGTAAGACGGGACGTAACTTTGCGGCAGGCATGTCAGGTGGCCGAGCCTTTGTCTTGGATCTCGATCCGCGCCTTGTGAATACCGATATGGTCGATATTCTCGCCCTGCCGGCTGATCAGGATGAGATTGTTCGATCTCTGCTTGAGCGCTATTACGCTGAAACTAGCTCTGTTGTCGCGCACTCTCTGATCTCTGATTGGGAGAACGAGAAGAAGCGGATCTCACTCGTCATGCCACGCGACTACGCGCGCGTTCTTGCTGCGATGGAGCGAGCTAAACGAGAAGGACTTGATGTCGATAAAGTAGTTATGGAGGCGTTGTAACAATGGCTGATCCAAAGGGTTTCCTTACAACACCGCGAGAAGTTCCAAAGCGTCGTCCGGTTGATGTACGTATTAGGGATTGGAAAGAGGTCTACGAGCCACAAGAGTTCACCGACCTACAGAAGCAAGCTGGTCGCTGTATGGACTGTGGAATACCTTTCTGTCATAACGGTTGCCCGCTCGGCAATTTAATTCCAGAGTGGAACGACCTCATCTGGCGGGGGGAGAAGTTAGAGGCGATCGATCGCTTGCATGCGACAAATAACTTCCCAGAATTTACCGGTCGCCTCTGCCCAGCTCCGTGTGAGACTGCCTGCGTAGTCGGTATAAATGCCGACGCTGTCACGATCAAGCAGATCGAACTTCGTACTATTGAAGAAGCCTTTGAGATGGGCACAGTGAAACCGCTGCCATCTGAGCGCTTAACTGGAAAGACCGTCGCTGTTATTGGTTCTGGTCCTGCCGGACTCGCAGCTGCGCAGCAATTGACTCGCGCAGGTCATACCGTTGCGGTCTACGAGCGTGCAAACAGAATCGGTGGATTACTCCGCTACGGAATTCCAGAATTTAAGATGGAGAAGTCGATCGTCGATCGCCGGCTTGCACAGATGGAAGCCGAAGGAACTCGTTTTAGATCTGGCGTCAATGTGGGCGTAGATATCACGGGCGAACAGTTGCGATCAAAGTACGATGCCGTTGTCTTGGCAGTCGGTTCAACCAATTGGCGTGACCTCAATGCACCTGGCCGTGAGCTCATTGGGATCTATCAGGCGATGGAATATCTGCCGTGGGGTAATAAGCAGGGTCTCAATGAGCTTGAAACGACGCCTCCGATCAACGCTGCTGGCAAGCATGTTGTCATTCTCGGTGGTGGAGATACTGGCGCCGATTGCCTTGGAACAGCGATTCGTCAAGGCGCTGCTAGTGTCACTCAACTAGAGATCATGCCGCGACCAACGGAAGAACGTCCTTCATCTCAACCGTGGCCTACCTATCCAATGATCTATCGCATCAGCTCGGCTCATGAAGAAGCGGGCGAGCGCCTCTACGCCGTATCCACCGAGAAGTTCTTGGGGGATAGCGATGGAAACCTTCGTGCGCTCCAACTCGTTGAAACTGAATTCATCAATGGAAAATTTGAGAAGATTGAAGGGTCAGAGCGTGAGATTCCTGCTGATCTCGTCTTCCTGGCGATGGGATTCCTTGGGCCTGAGAAGAGTGAACTCTTGATCCAACTCGAAGTTGATCTCGATGATCGCGGCAACATCAAGCGCGATGGTGACTTTGCAACAAGCGTCGATGGCGTCTTCGTTGCTGGCGATGCGGGCCGCGGACAGTCGTTGATTGTTTGGGCAATCGCTGAAGGCCGTAGTTGTGCTGCCGCAGTGGATTCATACCTTGAAGGCGCAACTCAACTTCCTTCACCAATCGAACCCACTACTCGACCATTAATGGTCTAGATCTAGCTCATCCCAGAGTTCAGAGAGATTCCATCTCGCTGAAGTGAAAAATGATTACTACCGCAAGGTAATAGATTAAGGTTGCACTATGCGAAGAGCGAAGATTGTATGCACGATGGGTCCTGCTGTTGAATCCTCAGAGAAGGTAGAGGAGCTCATTGCTGCCGGCATGAATATGGCACGACTCAACCTCTCACATGGTGGGTACGAAGATCACCAAGTTCGCCTTGATCGCGTCCGTACCGCCGCCAAGAAGAGCGGTAAGGCTGTAGCGATTCTGGTAGACCTCCAGGGTCCAAAGATTCGTCTCGCTAGGTTTGCAGCTGGTCCACACGAACTATTTCGTGGCGACATCTTCACCATCACAACTGATGAGGTCGAGGGAACTAAAGAGCGTTGTGGCACCACCTATAAGGGGCTACCAGGCGATTGCAAGCCAGGGGATCGAATCCTGATCGATGATGGCAAGGTCTCAGTAGAAGTTGTAGAAGTAAAGGGCAACGATGTTGTCACAAAGGTAATTCAGCCAGGTTTTGTTTCTAACAACAAGGGAATCAATCTTCCAGGTGTTGCAGTCTCCGTGCCAGCAATGTCAGAGAAAGATATTGAAGATCTTCGTTGGGGATTGCGCGCCGGCGCTGATTTCATCGCACTCTCCTTTGTGCGTAATGCAAAAGATATTGATGACGTCCATGCGATTATGGATGAGGTCGGCATCCGCCGCCCAGTAATTGCAAAGATTGAGAAGCCTCAAGCGGTAGATAATCTTGAAGAGATCGTCGCTGCCTTCGATGGCATCATGGTCGCGCGAGGTGATCTAGGTGTTGAGATGCCGATTGAAGAAGTCCCATTGGTGCAGAAGCGTTGCATCACCTTGAGCCGCGAAGCTGCAAAGCCGGTTATCGTCGCAACTCAGATGCTTGAGTCGATGATCTCAAGTTCTTCACCAACTCGTGCTGAGGCAACAGATTGTGCCAACGCGGTACTTGATGGCGCAGATGCACTCATGCTTTCAGGCGAGACATCAATCGGCGCATTTGCGATCGAAGCGGTCACAACGATGGCTCGCATCATCGAACGCACAGAAGAAGCGATGCTTGAGCGAATTCCTGCCATTCAACATGCTCCCACCACTAAGGGTGGAGCTATCACAAAAGCTGCGACTGAAATCGGCGCGACCGTTGATGCGAAGTACTTGATCGCCTTTACCCAGAGCGGTGAATCTGCCCGTCGTATCGCACGCTTTCGCTCCCCGATTAGCCTCTTGGCAATGACCCCCGAAGAGCATGTCTACAACCAGTTAGCTCTCAGTTGGGGAGTGGAGCCGATTATTACTCCGATGGTCTCCCATACAGATGAGATGGTGAAGCAGGTTGACACATATCTCTTGGATTCTCACCGCTGCACAAAGGGCGAGACGGTAGTGATCGTTGCCGGAGCTCCTCCGGGGATTCCTGGCTCAACCAACGCAGTCCGGGTTCACATCATCGGTGATGCAGTCGATGGCGTTGCCCCCGCTTACCGCGCTTAGATCAGCGCTACATTCTTTCCAATCGTGATCGAGATTCGGCAATTATGCCTAGGAGTTATAAACTTCCAGGCATAGTTCAGAGTTTTCTATAAGGAACGAAGGCCTCGGTACTCCAACGGTAGAGAGGGCGGACTCAAAATCCGCACAGTGTCGGTTCAAATCCGACTCGAGGCACATGACAGAGATATCTAGCCCAGAAGTGCTACCGAGCGCGCGCATTCTTGTTGCCGAAGATGAGGCGATCATCCGACTCGATCTTGTCGAGATGTTGACTGAGGCTGGCTACACCGTAGTTGCCCAAGCTACTAACGGTCTCGAAGCAATTGCACTTGCGCAAGAACATCGCCCAGATTTAGCAATCCTTGATGTGAAGATGCCCGAGCTCGATGGCATTTCGGCGGCAGAGAAGATCATCGAAATCTCGCCAGTCCTCATGCTCACCGCCTTTAGCCAACGTGAATTAGTCGAACGTGCTCGTGACGCTGGTGTGATGGCATATGTCGTGAAGCCATTTGGTATCTCTGATTTAATTCCAGCGATTGAGATCGCGATGAGTCGCCATACTCAGATGAAATCTTTGGCAGAGGAAGTAGCAGATCTGCATGAGCGACTTGAGACCCGCAAGGTGATCGATCGCGCGAAGGGGATCCTGATGAAGGCCCTCAATCTGACCGAGCCAGAGGCCTTCTCCTGGATTCAGCGGGCGGCGATGGATCGTCGAATCTCGATGAAGGATGTCTCACTCGCTGTGATCTCACCCGATGCCGTGCCCGATAGTATGAAAAATCTTAGATAGCGAGACGATTACCTCTCTCTGAGCACTCTTTCTGCGAAGTATATGCATCTTAATCTCGCCTTGATCTAGGCGTAAAAGTAACGAAACTGAGATCAAAATTGATGGAAATATCGTTCACTCCACTTGTCTCATCTAGCGAGAACAAGTTACCCTTTCCTACTCCCTGTCCCGGGAAATAACAGGTTAGTAAGAAAGGTCCACATGAATAAGAAGCTAGTTAGCGGAATTGCAATTGCCGCAGCTGCAGCTCTCTCGTTTGGTGTTGTTACAACATCAGCAGATGCAGCAGCCGTCAAGTCAGTTTCTCTCGTCTTTCAGGCTCCACTTACTGGTTCCGATGCCCTCACAGGTGGCGACCAGCTCTTCGGTGCTTTGACAGCGATCGAGATGTACAACGCAACAAATCCAGATGTAAAGGTCAACCTCATCAAGGCTGACGATCAGGGCGATCCAGCAGTTGCTGGTCCTGTATCACAGGGTATTGCTACAAATAAGAATGTTGTTGGAGTAGTTGGACCTGCCTATTCAGGTGCGTCAATCGCTTCATTCCCTGCTTACAAGGCAGCGCACATTCCGATGGTCTCAATGTCTGCAACACGCGTAACATTGACAGATCCAAAGGCGCGCGACAATGGATTCCCATTCTTCCACCGTATCGTTCCTCCCGATTCACTTCAGGGAACCTCACTCGTGAAGTGGGCAACTGAGGGTGTTACATCACCTAAGGTCTACGTCATTGACGATCTACAGTCATACTCAACAGGTCTTGTTCAGTACTTGGCTCCACAGCTCAAGGCTCAGAAGCTCACACCAGTAGCTTTCAGCCACCAGCCAAAGGGCACAACTGATTACTCATCAGAGGCTTCAAAGATCAAGGCATCTGGCGCAAACGTAGTTATCTACGCTGGCTACTACCCAGAAGCTGCAGCTCTTGCAAAGGCTCTTAAGCTTGCAGGCTATACAGGCGTTATCGCATCAGGCGACGGCACACTCAACACAGGTTTCGTTACCGGTGCTGGTTCAGCTGCAGCTGAAGGTGTTCGCCTCACAGCTCCAGATCTACCATTCACCCTCGTAGCTAATGCTGCTCAGAAGGCTGCATACACAAAGGCAACAGGAGAGTCAGTCTCAAAGGCTGATTCACACGTTTACGTCGTATCAACCTACGATGCAACAAACGTCTTCTTGACCTGTATCAAGGGCGGCGCAGTTACTCGCGCAGCTATCCAGAACTGCATTAACAACCAGTCTTTCTCAACATTGGCTGGCGTTAACGTGAAGTTCGGGCGCTACGGTGACGTTGTCGGTGGAGCACCAATCGGTGGCTTCGTCGTCAAGGGTGGAGTTATCTCCTACGTAGGCGCTAAGTAAGGCTCATTTCTATTGCTCTTGGATGAAAATCTAGGGAGATAGTGTGAAGTAAAGAGTCGGGGCCCTATCACTGCATCACGCAGAGATATGGCCCTGATTCACTTCTATGGGGTTTGAGATACCGCCTCTGTCAAATAGTATTGCCCCCTGATAGCGCAACAGCTGGCGTCAAGGTTGACCGAGTTGTAGGCAGCGAGAAGAGAAGAGTGAGATGAATTTTTCAGTCGTAACAAGCCAATTTTGGCAGTTACTCCTCAATGGTCTGGCCGTGGGATTGATCTATGTCTTGATCTCCCTTGGTTACACCATGGTCTATGGCGTACTCCGCCTCATTAACTTTGCCAACTCCGAGATCTTTATGATCGGCACCTTCGGGACCGTTGTAGTGACTCAGCAAGTTCTTCACTACACAAGCGGTCACGAAGCGCTTCATGGTCTCCATCTCATTCTCGTCTTGCTTTTGATTCTCGTCGTCTCGATGATCTTCTCAGCAGTCACCGCACTCTTCGTCGAACTCATTGCCTATCGGCGCCTTCGCTCGAAAGGAACAAACCGGTTAGCGAGTTTGATCTCCGCAATCGGCACATCAATTGTTCTCTCTGAGGGCGTGCGCATTGCGACAAAGTCTGCGCCGGTACCAACACCGCGCCTACTCACTAAATTTAATATCGCCACCTTTCACGGTGTAGCTCTTCGCGTCGATACCGTCATGGTGATCGTCGGCGCTTTGGTTCTCTACATCGCTGTTGATCGCTTTGTTTCAAAGACCCTCTTGGGTAAGGCGATCCGCGCCGTATCGATGTCTGAAGACACCTCAAAGCTCATGGGTATTAACCTCAACCGAGTCATCTCTGCGACCTTCCTCATTGGTGGTCTTGTGACCGGTGCTGCCGCCTTCTTCTACATGCAGGTATATGAGACAACAGTCTTTAACGTCGGATTTAACCTCGGCCTAGCTGCATTTACCGCCGCAGTACTCGGCGGAATCGGAAATATTCGTGGCGCCTTCTATGGGGGATTAACCCTCGGCCTCTTCGAACAATTCGCCTCGGCAATTATCGGTGGCCAATGGAAGTCAGTCACCGTCTTCTCAGTCCTCGTCCTTGTCCTTCTGCTTCGCCCAAATGGTCTCTTTGGCGAAGCTATTACGCAGAGTAGGGTCTAACCGCGATGATTAATCTACGAGATAAAGGTGCAGCGGTCTGGGAGAACTGGGGCCGACCTCAGAGAGTTGCTTTCGCTGTCATAGTTATTGCGCTCGTCGGACTACTTCCTTTTGGTGGAGATTTTACGTTCACTAGTTTCCTCAATACCCCTATTAGCTCGTACCAAGCTGTCTTGGTCTATCCAGTTGGCATGTTCGTCTTGATGGCCCTTGGCCTCAATATCGTTGTCGGAAAATCTGGGCTACTTGACCTTGGCTACGTCGCATTCTTTGCAATCGGTGGGTATACCGCTGGCCTTCTGGGTCAGTACACGCACCTCAATACGTGGGAGATTCTGCCTTTCGGCATGGCGGCGGCGATGCTCGCCGGTGTTGCACTTGGCCTTCCAACGCTTCGTCTTCGCGGTGACTATCTTGCGATCGTTACTCTCGGCTTTGGTGAGATCGTACGAATCGTCGCACTTAATACTCAATCACTCGGTGCATCTACCGGTATCGCTGCGATTCCAACCCCACCAAAGACTTTCGGTCTGATCTTTGATATCGAACACTCAAACTCATACTTCTGGGTCGTTCTGATCATGATCCTGCTTGTTATCTGGATGGTTCGTCGATTTACTGTCCGTCGCCCTGGTCGTGCTTGGGAAGCGATTCGCCAAGATGAAGATGTCGCCATCTTGATGGGTGTTCCGATCCTGAAATATAAGATCTGGTCATTCTCGATTGGCGCTGCTATCGGTGGAGCTGCTGGTGTGATCTTTGCATCGAAGACTCAGTATGTCGCTCCTAATGAATTTACCTTCAACGTCTCAGTATTGATTCTCGCCTGCGTAGTCTTTGGCGGAATGGGAAATATCTGGGGAGTAGTTCTTGGCGGAGTTATTCTCGCTTACCTGCCAGAGCGCATCCGATTCATCTCGAATGCCCGCCAGCTAGTTTTCGGCCTCACCCTTGTTGTCATTATGAATCTTCGTCCTGATGGAATCTTGCCTCGAAAGAAGCGTGAGAAATTGGGAGTGAAAAATAAGAGCCTCAAGGGGGGTAGCGATGTCTAAGCAGGAAGAACGCATCCTCGAACTCAAAGATGTCACTATGCAATTTGGTGGGGTTAAGGCGCTCAATGGCGTCAACTTCCACGTTAATCGTGGTGAGATCTGTGCTCTGATCGGGCCTAACGGTGCCGGAAAGACAACGATCTTCAACGTCATCACCGGTGTCTACACACCAACATCAGGAGACATTACTTTCAAGGGCTCTTCAGTCGTCGGGCTGAAGCGCAATGTCATCACCTCACGCGGCATCGCACGTACCTTCCAAAATGTTCGCCTCTTCGGCGAGATGACCGCGCTTGAAAATGTTATGACCGCTACCGATGTCCATAAGAAATCTGGACTTGTAGGAGCGCTCTTTGGTACTCCACGTGCACGTCGCGAAGAGAAGGCTGGTCGCGCACGCGCTCATGAGCTCCTTGAATTTATGGGGATCGATCATCGCTCTGATCAACTCGGCAAGAACTTGCCATACGGCGATCAGCGTCGACTTGAGATCGCTCGTGCACTTGGTACTGAACCAGAGATCGTTCTCTTGGATGAGCCGGCTGCCGGCTTCAACCCAGCAGAGAAGGTGGCGCTAGCTGCGACGATTCGCAAGATTCGCGATGCCGGATACACCGTCCTCTTGATCGAACACGATATGTCACTGATCATGGGAATCTCTGATCGAGTCTCTGTCCTCGATTTCGGACAGAAGATCGCTGATGGAACGCCAGCAGAAGTTCAGAATGATCCGAAGGTTATTGAGGCTTACTTAGGAGTGCCAACAGATGCGTCTTGAAGTGAAGGACCTGCGGGTCCAATATGGAAAAATTGAGGCTATTAAGGGAATCTCCTTCGTCGTTGAAGAGGGCGAGATCGTCACGCTGATCGGTGCAAATGGCGCCGGAAAGACGACGACCCTCAAGACCATCTCAGGGCTACGCCCCGTCGCCAGCGGTCAGATCTTCTATAACGGTGAAGATATCTCTAAGGTCCCGGCTCACGAGCGCGTAAACCTTGGAATCTCACAAGCGCCGGAAGGTCGTGGAATCTTTCCTGGTATGACCGTTCTTGAGAACCTTGAAATCGGAAAGTACTCCCGCAAGGATCGCAAGAATGAGATGCAGGAAGATCTCGAGAAGATCTACTCACTCTTCCCTCGCCTTAAGGAGCGCTCAGGCCAAGCTGGCGGAACACTCTCTGGTGGCGAACAACAGATGCTTGCTATCGGTCGCGCAATGATGGCTCGTCCAAAGGTCTTGCTTCTCGACGAACCTTCAATGGGTCTCGCCCCGATGATGATTCAAAATATCTTCAATATCATCACAGAAATTAATACGGTCCTTGGAACAACAATCTTGCTCGTTGAACAGAACGCTGCTCAGGCACTTCAACGCGCCGATCGCGCTTACATTCTCGAGACCGGAAATATTGTTAAAGGAGCTAAAGCTTCTGATCTCTTGGATGATCCTGCGGTTCGCGAGGCATATCTAGGAACCGGCGCTCACTCCTAAGTTAGATTATTTTCGATCTGCCAAGATGAGGCAGGTGATGCGCGAGGTACATGTGCGCTCACCTGCCTCATTTGTTATCACAATCTCATAGACACAGAGGGTCTTCCCTAGCGAAATAGCGGTTGCGACTCCAGTGACAAAACCTTCGGTTGCAGATTTATGGTGGGTCGCGTTGATATCTACGCCGACGATGCGTCGATCAGGACCCGCGTGAAGACTGGTTCCGACTGAACCCAAACTCTCGGCCAAGACAACATTGGCGCCGCCATGCAGGAGTCCAAAGGGTTGGGTATTTCCTTCAACCGGCATGCGTGCAACAAGCCGCTGGGGAGAGGCTTCAAGGAATTCAATTCCCATCTTCTGATCTAAGGCCCCGCTGCCACGCTTGCGAATAATCTCTAGATAGTCGGTCATACTCAGGAGTGTAACTAGACTCCACCTCGTGGGAGAAGAGAAACGCTTATTACTGATTGATGGCCACTCACTGGCTTATCGCGCCTATTACGCGCTGCCCGTAGAGAACTTCTCGACCGCATCCGGTCAGGCAACAAATGCTATCTATGGCTTTACCTCAATGATGATCAATCTGATCAAAGAGGAGCGCCCAACACATATCGCCACCGCCTTCGATGTTTCTCGCAAGACATTCCGCTCGGAAAAGTTTCCGGAATATAAGGCGAATCGAAGCGCGACTCCCGATGAATTCAGATCGCAGATGAGCTACATCTTTGAGGCGGTCGCAGCCCTTGGTGTGCGCCACTTCGCAATGGAGGGTTTTGAGGCAGATGACATCATCGCCACGATCTCAACCCATGCGGCAGAGCAAGGCTTTGAGGTATTAATTTGCACTGGCGACCGTGACTCATTCCAATTAGTGAATGAAGACATCACAGTTCTCTATCCAAAGAAGGGGATGACCGATTTAGCGCGAATGACTCCAGCAGCGGTCGAAGCTAAGTATGGGCTCACTCCATCGCAGTATCCGGACTTTGCTGCGCTACGCGGAGACCCAAGCGATAATCTGCCATCAGTTCCGGGAGTCGGTGAGAAGACCGCCACAAAGTGGATTCAAGAGTACGGATCTCTTGCTGAATTAATAGCCCGGGTAGATGAAGTACCAGGCAAGGCGGGGGATTCTCTTCGCGCTCATCTCGATGGCGTAAAACTTAACCGTGAGCTCACCCAACTTCGCCACGATCTCTCATTCGGGGCAAGTGTCTCTGAACTACATTGGGAGGGAGTCGATTATCCAAAGCTCAATGCCCTGATGGATTCACTCGAAATTAAAGCGCTTAAGGAGAAGGCGAAGGTTCTCGGTGGTTCAAGTGAGGTTTTCAGCGATCCAATCTTGGTGCAGATGGATGCGGTCACCTCTCGAGAGATCACAAGCAAAGAGCTCGATCAACTTCTTAAGGGACGCACTGAACCCATCGCACTATTTACCGAGGTGATTGAGAAGAAGGTAACCGCATTCGCAGTGGCACTTTCCAGCTCCGAGGTCCTGACCGTGCAAGGCGAGCTCCGAGGGGAGTGGTTGCTGAGCGCTGATCTTCCTAAGTGGATGCATGCCGGGAAAGAGGCGCTTCGCACCACGAAGATTTCGGGTATCACTTTCGATACTGAACTCGCTGGCTACCTCATTAACCCTGGTGGCCGAAACCTCGCGCTCTCTGATCTGGCCGAGCGATTCTTGGAGCAGACGCTCTTACCTCAAAGCGATGATCTCTTTGCTAGCTTTGATGGATCACTTGCTGGCGCCATCTACTCTCTGGTGCCGGTCCTCATGGAAGAGATCACCAAGCGAGAGATGCAATCGCTACTCACCGATTTAGAAATACCGACAATGATCGAGCTCGCTGCCATGGAGCGAGATGGTATCGCTGTCGATCGCGAGAAACTCGGGAGCCTGGCCGCCTTCTTCCGTGGTGAAGTGGAGCGCGAGAGCGCCGCTGCGCATCTACTCGCTGGGCATGAATTTAACGTTGGTTCACCAAAGCAACTCCAAGTGGTGCTCTTCGATGAGCTTGGTCTTCCGAAGACGAAGAAGATTAAGACCGGTTACACCACTGATGCCGAGAGCCTTGAGAGCCTCTTTGCGAAAACTAATCATCCAATCCTCGCTCATCTCTTGCGTATTCGCGAGACAAGCAAATTGATGACAACGATCGATGGCTTATTAAGTGCTGTTGCATCTGATGGTCGCATCCACACAACATTTGCCCAGACTGTCACTGCGACTGGCCGGCTCTCATCAACTGATCCAAACTTACAGAACATCCCGGTTCGCACCGAAGAAGGTCGCAAGATTCGCGACTGTTTCGTTGCAGCGAAACCTTACGTTGATCTCCTTACTGCGGATTACAGCCAGATTGAGATGCGCATCATGGCCCATCTCTCAAAAGATGCCGGTTTGATTGCCGCCTTTAAGAGTGGCGAAGATTTACACACCACTGTCGGGGCTCAAGTTTTCGGGGTGCCAGCATCGGATGTCGATCCAGAGATGCGCCGGCAGATTAAGGCGATGTCTTACGGCTTGGCTTATGGGCTCTCGGCTTTTGGCCTCTCGCAGCAACTCAATCTCTCACCGACAGAAGCTGCGACCTTAATGGGAAGCTACTTCGATCGCTTTGGTGGGATTCGTGATTACCTCAAGACCGTCGTCATTCAGGCTCGAGAGCTTGGTTACACCGAGACGATCCTTGGGCGCAGACGTTATCTTCCGGATTTGAATTCTGAGAACCGCCAGCAGCGTGAAGTTGCAGAACGTATGGCGCTCAACGCGCCGATTCAAGGATCAGCTGCCGACATCATGAAAGTGGCGATGCTCAATGTCGCAAAGCGCATGAAGAGCGAGGGGCTTGCCTCAAGACTCTTGTTACAAGTTCATGATGAATTGATCTTCGAGATCGCGGCGGGGGAGAATGAATCGCTCTCTGCCTTAGTCCGAGAGGAGATGTCTAACGCGGTCGAGCTCTCACTTCCGCTTGATGTCAACATCGGTATCGGTAAGAGTTGGGATCTTGCTGCGCATTAATCTGATTTAATCGGGTCGGACGCCAAATCGATCGGCTGCAGAGAGCAGTGACTTACCTTGTCGGACAACAATCAATCCGAGCACGACAGTCGCACTTGTGACGGCAAGACAAAATTGTGGTGACACTGTCTGCGAGAGTGAGCCACCAATGGCAGCACCTATAGAGGCAGCGCTTCCTTCAACGGTCCACATCCAGCCAAGTGCGGATGCTGCAGTTCCATTCGGACGGACCGCTTCAATCACTTCGAGATAGAAAACTTGTTGCGCCCCAACAGTTAATCCCACTAAACCGGCGACGACCATGAGCGACCACCCTGGAGAGGTAAAGAAGAGTGGCAGAGCAAAGAGCGCCCAGACGTAGTAGTTACGAATGAAGGCGTTGAGTGGCGTGAGGTGTTTACCAATAATTCCCGCAAGGAGCGCACCAATGATGCTCGCTCCGCTGCCCACCGCAAAGATTGTTCCGGTCAGATGCTCTACATGTTTGATCGAGGTAAATGCCGGAACAGCGATTTCGTAGATACCGGCACCGAGCCCAATGAGAACCCCCTCAAGCATGAGAAGTCGAATTCCTGGAACTTTAAAGATTCCAACATCTGAAGGCTGCTTCTTCTCTGGCGCCCATTGACGGGTGATAGATAGCGCCGAGAGTGAGAGCCCTCCAACGATGATCAAGATTGAGCAGGCGATGAGCGCTGATGCTGGATGCTTAGATAGCGAGAGGTATGTGACAAGCACTGGACCGATGACCGTTGCGGCGGTCATCACTGACGTATCAACCGCGAGCGCCTTACGCATATCTTCTGCTGGAACGATAAATCTCCAGAGCGGTCTAATGGAAAGATTGATTGGTGGAGCACAGAGCCCCAGGAGAAGACTGGCGATAATCAGACCACTTCGACTGCCGACGAAGTTCAGTACCAGGATCGCACTGCCGTACGAGGGAACAAAGAAGCGAAGCGGGGTCCTCATTCCGAATCGATCCAACAGGCCAGATCGAATGCTTGTCGTGAGCGCGCCGGTAATGCCATTGAGGCCGGCAACGAATCCGGCGAAGGCTATCGATTGGGTGGCGTGGTAGGTCTTAAAGTAAAGACCTAAACCGATCATTCCGTAGGCCAGGCGAGCAGGGAATGAGGCGAAGATCATCGAGTAGACCCCGGGAAATTTGAGAATTCGTAGATATTCGCGCACGAACCCATCGTATCCGTACGCGTGGTCAGGGCGAGAGTTGATGGGAAATCGACGGTTTGACCCCTATTTCGCAGGTGCGTACCCTTAGCAACTCACCCCGCATCCAGCTGGGCTACTGTAAAAAGCGTCCTATCCCTACTACTTCTATTCACCTACGGAGCAACTTGAGCACTCACGCAATTAATGACATCGGTTCAGCAGAAGATTTCCTCGCCGCAATCGAAGGCACAATTAAGAATTTTAATGATGGCGACCTAGTATCAGGCATCGTCGTACAAATTGACCGCGAAGAAGTACTTCTCGATATCGGTTACAAGACTGAAGGTGTTATTCCTTCACGTGAACTTTCAATCCGCCATGATGTTGACCCATCAGAGCTCGTCAAAGTTGGCGATCGTATTGAAGCGCTCGTTCTCCAAAAGGAAGATAAAGAAGGTCGTCTCATCCTCTCCAAGAAGCGTGCTCAGTACGAGCGTGCGTGGGGCGAGATCGAAGGCAAGAAGGAGCGCGACGAAGTCGTGACCGGAACTGTCATCGAAGTCGTTAAGGGTGGACTTATCGTTGATATTGGTCTCCGTGGCTTCTTGCCAGCATCTCTCGTTGAAATGCGTCGCGTCCGCGACCTGACTCCTTACATCGGCAAGGAAGTTGAATGCCGCATTATCGAACTCGATAAGAATCGCAACAACGTTGTTCTCTCACGTCGCGCATTCCTCGAGCAGACTCAATCAGAGTCACGCACAACATTCCTTAACCAGCTCACAAAGGGCCAGGTCCGAACTGGAGTTGTCTCCTCAATCGTGAACTTCGGTGCCTTCGTTGATCTTGGCGGCGTTGATGGTCTCGTTCACGTCTCTGAACTCTCATGGAAGCACATCGATCATCCAAGTGAGGTCGTTGAAGTTGGCGATGAAGTAACAGTAGAAGTTCTAGAAGTTGATTTCGAGCGCGAGCGTGTATCACTCTCACTCAAGGCAACACAGGAAGATCCATGGCAGGCATTTGCCCGCACACATGCGATCAACCAAGTTGTCCCAGGTGAAGTGACCAAGCTCGTTCCGTTCGGCGCATTTATTCGCGTCTTTGAAGGAATCGAAGGCCTCGTTCACATCTCAGAGTTGGCTGAGCGCCACGTTGAGATTCCAGAGCAGGTTGTCCAGGTCGGAGATTCACTCTTTGTGAAGATCATCGATATCGATCTCGAACGTCGTCGTATCTCGCTCTCATTGAAGCAAGCAAATGAAGGCCACGAAGTTGAGGTCGAAGCATTCGATCCAACTCAATATGGCATGGCTGCTCGCTACGATGCTGAAGGTAACTTCATCTATCCAGAAGGATTCGATGCGGAGACCCAAGAGTGGCGTCCAGGATTTGAAGCTGCTCGCGAAGAGTGGGAGCGTCAATATGCTGAAGCTCAGACTCGCTTCCTTGCACACAAGAAGCAGAAGGCAGAGGCTCGCGCAGCCGATGCAGCTTCTGAAATCATCACATCCGAAACTCCTTCAGAAGAAGCGGCTCCAACAGCCGAATAAGTACGAAGCTAGCGTTAAAGGCCCTGACTGGTATCCGGTCGGGGCCTTTTCCATTGGAGTAGCACGGGCCTCGCTGAAAGGCGAGCTTCTGGGGCGCGATCACCAACCGATCCTCGGTAGGCTATTGATGTGTTACTCGTTGCGTTGACCGGTGGAATTGGATCCGGCAAATCCTTGGCAGGGGAGTACCTCGCCAATTTAGGCGCAACAGTTGTAGATGCTGATCTACTCGCTCGCAGCGTAGTTGAGCGCGGCGAGCCTGCCTTCAACGAACTCCTCGCTCGCTTCGGCGATCTCATCTTAAAAGATGGCGCACTCGATCGGTCAAAGTTGGCAGAGATCATCTTTACAGACCCCACGGCGAAAGCCGAGGTAGAGGCAATTACTCATCCTCGAATCCGCGAAGCCTTAGATCAGATCGCGGCAAGCGCAGGCCACGATGAGATCGTGATCTATCAAATTCCACTTCTCGTTGAGAGTAAAGGTGCCGAGCGCTTTGATCGAGTCATCACCGTGAGTGCTCCGATCTCTCTTCGCAGAGAACGTGCCATTGCGCGTGGCATGGCGGCATATGATTTCGAGAAGCGGCTCTCACATCAAGCTACAGATCTTGAGCGTGAAGCTATCGCCGATTACATCATTGACAATTCAGGTGATCGCGATGCCCTACTTGCCCACGTTGAGCGACTCTGGGAGAGCGAACTCAAGCCAGCGGCGGCGGCGAAGCCATGAGAGCGATATCGGATTTACAGCGCAAGCCTCACCCGTTTCAGGTTATTAGCGATTACATCCCATCTGGTGATCAACCAACTGCAATCGCAGAGATAGCTGCACGGATTGAGCGAGGCGATAACGATGTTGTCTTGCTTGGCGCAACTGGTACCGGAAAGTCTGCAACGACCGCCTGGTTGATTGAGAAGCTTCAACGTCCTACCTTGGTGCTAGCTCCCAATAAGACGCTCGCCGCTCAGCTTGCGAATGAGTTCCGCGAACTCATGCCAAATAATGCGGTTGAATACTTTGTCTCGTACTACGACTACTACCAGCCAGAAGCGTATGTACCGCAGTCAGATACTTTTATTGAGAAAGATTCTTCGGTTAACGCGGAGGTTGAACGCCTGCGACATAGTGCGACTAATTCACTGCTCACGCGGCGCGATGTCATCGTGGTTGCTACTGTCTCATGTATTTACGGTCTCGGAACCCCGCAAGAGTATGTCGACCGAATGATCCGGTTGCGTGTTGGCGAATCTATTCCCCGTAATACTCTGCTTCGGCAGTTTGTTGATATTCAGTACAAGCGAAACGATATGGCTTTTGAGCGAGGCACATTCCGAGTACGTGGCGATACCGTTGAAATTATTCCCATGTACGAAGAGCTCGCAGTCCGAATCGAGATGTTCGGGGACGAGATCGAGAAGATTATGACGCTTCACCCATTAACCGGTGAGATCGTGCGGGAAGAGACCGAGATGTATGTCTTTCCAGCCTCACATTACGCCGCCGGGCCAGAGACGATGAAGCGAGCTGTGGGGGAGATCGAGGCAGAACTCGAAAAGGCGGTCGATGCCTTTGAACGCCAGAACAAACTCCTGGAAGCGCAACGAATTCGAATGCGTACTACCTTCGACATCGAGATGATTAATCAACTCGGCTTCTGCTCAGGTATCGAAAATTACTCTCGGCATATCGATGGTCGCGATGCAGGGAGTGCACCTAACTGTTTGCTGGATTATTTTCCTGAAGATTTCTTGGTAGTGATCGACGAATCTCACGTGACTGTTCCGCAGATCGGAGCGATGCACGAGGGCGATGCTTCGCGTAAGAGGACTTTGGTTGAGCATGGCTTCCGCCTACCGAGCGCAATGGATAACCGGCCACTTCGATTTGATGAGTTCCTGACTCGCAAGGGGCAGACGATCTACCTCTCGGCTACTCCGGGCAAGTATGAGATGGAGAAGGTGCAGGGCGATGTCGTCGAGCAGGTAATTCGCCCGACTGGATTAATTGATCCGAAGATTATTGTGAAGCCGATCAAGGGTCAGATCGATGATCTGGTTGCTTCTATTAATGAGCGTTCAGTGAAGAACGAGCGAGTCTTAGTGACGACCTTGACGAAGAAGATGTCAGAAGATCTCACTGATTATCTGCAGGGCGTTGGAATTAGAGTGCGGTACCTCCACTCTGAAGTCGATACCCTCCGTCGCGTAGAGCTCCTTCGGGAACTTCGAACCGGTGAATACGATGTCTTGATTGGTATCAACCTACTGCGCGAAGGTCTCGATCTCCCTGAAGTATCACTTGTTGCGATTCTCGATGCAGACAAGGAAGGTTTCCTTCGATCGGCCACTTCGCTCATCCAAACAATTGGCCGCGCCGCTCGTAACGTCTCGGGTGAAGTACATATGTACGCCGACAATATGACAAAGTCGATGGTTCAGGCGATTGATGAGACGAATAGACGACGAGAGAAGCAGGTCGCCTACAACACCGAACATGGAATTGAACCAACTGCGCTGCGGAAGAAGATTGCCGACATTACTGATCTGATTACCCAAGAGGTTGAAGATACTGAGGTTATGTCGAAGGAATCCTCGAAGAATAAGGGTAAGAATGGTGGAGGTCTTGCTCATGGGGTCACTGCGGGCGTGCGTGCCACTTTGCCAGCCTCGCTACCGAGACAAGAACTCATGGCTCTCATAGAATCCCTCACGGATCAGATGAAGGCTTCTGCAGCGGGACTTCAATTTGAGGTCGCGGCAAGACTTCGTGATGAAATTAGAGAGCTCAAGCGCGAGCTTCGAGGAATGGAAGAGGCTGGCTCATGAATGCAGATCGGTTAGTTGTTCGTGGCGCGAGAGCTCACAATCTCAAGAACGTCTCACTCGACTTACCGCGTAACTCGCTCATCGTCTTTACTGGACTCTCCGGCTCAGGCAAATCCTCTTTGGCCTTCGACACAATCTTCGCCGAGGGGCAACGCCGTTACGTCGAATCACTTTCAGCCTACGCCCGACAATTCTTAGGCCAGATGGATAAGCCGGATGTTGATTTCATTGAAGGGTTATCTCCGGCAGTCTCGATCGATCAGAAGTCAACAAACCGCAATCCCCGCTCAACTGTCGGAACGATCACAGAAGTGTATGACTACCTGCGCCTACTCTTTGCTCGAGCCGGTCGCCCTCACTGCCCAAACTGTGGCAAGGCGATCGCCAAGCAGACGCCACAAAATATCGTTGATCAGATCCTTGAACTGAAGGAGGGCACGCGCTTCCAAGTTCTTGCACCGATCGTTCGAGAGCGTAAGGGTGAATTCGTAGACCTCTTTAAGGATTTAACGGTTCAAGGTTTCTCTCGTGCCCGGGTAGATGGCGTGGTCTACGCCTTAGCTGAAGTTCCTAAATTGAAGAAGCAAGAGAAGCACTCGATTGAAGTTGTGGTCGATCGGTTAGCTGTAAAGGCCGATGCGAAATCTCGCCTCACTGATTCCGTTGAGACTGCGCTGAAACTTGCCAGTGGTTTGGTCATTCTTGATTTTGTCGATGCCAAAGAGAGCGATCCTGAGAAAGAGAAGACCTTCAGTGAACATATGGCCTGTCACGATTGTGATCTCTCCTTTGGCGAACTTGAGCCTCGCTCATTCTCATTCAACTCGCCTTTCGGAGCCTGCCCAGATTGCACCGGTCTCGGTATCAAGCTTGAAGTAGATGAAGAGCTCCTTATTCCTGATGATTCCATCTCGATTAATGAAGGTGCTATCGCACCATGGCAAAACTCTGAATACTTCGACCGCCTCCTTGAAGGATTATCGCAAGAGCTGAAGTTCTCACTCGATAAGCCGTGGAAATCCCTCTCCGTAAAGGCTCGGACCGCGATCTTGAATGGCTGGGACTATGAAGTTCATGTGAAGTACAAGAATCGTTATGGTCGCGAGCGCGCGTACACCACGGGCTTTGAAGGCGTAACACCCTTCATCATCCGCAGACACTCAGAGAGTGAAGGCGAATATGGCCGCGACAAGTACGAGGCATATATGCGCGAGACTCCATGCCCAGCGTGTAAAGGAACTCGCCTGAAGCCTGAAGTTCTTGCAGTGACACTTGGCGGTAAGAGCATCGCTGCGATCTGTGAACTCTCAATTGCCGATTGCGCAGTATTTTTGAAGAAGATCTCCCTCAATGCGCGCGAGAAGAAGATTGCAGAGCGCGTCTTAAAAGAGGTTCATGCTCGCCTGGGGTTCTTACTTGATGTTGGCCTTGATTACCTATCACTGGAGCGCGCAGCGGGCACCTTGTCCGGTGGCGAGGCGCAACGAATTCGATTAGCAACCCAGATCGGTTCTGGTTTAGTCGGAGTGCTCTACGTCCTTGATGAGCCAAGTATCGGACTGCATCAACGTGATAATCATCGCTTAATCGAGACCCTGACTCGCCTTCGTGATATGGGTAACACCCTCATAGTCGTCGAACATGACGAAGATACAATTCGCGCCGCCGATTGGATCGTAGATATTGGCCCAGGAGCTGGCGAGCATGGGGGAGAGGTCGTCTCTTCCGGTACATATGAAGAGCTCATCGCTGCACCTAAATCGATTACCGGCGCCTACATGTCTGGGCGAACGAAGATCGAAGTCCCAGCAGAACGTCGTCCCTTTGATAAGTCACGCTCGATTACCGTTAAAGATGCAAAAGAGAATAACCTTAAAAATATTTCAGTGACCTTCCCACTTGGTAGCTTTGTCGCCGTAACGGGAGTGAGTGGCTCCGGAAAATCCACCCTCGTCAACGATATTTTGTACTCTGTTCTTGCGAACAAGCTCAATGGCGCAAGAATTGTGCCAGGCCGACACCGCTCGATTACCGGATTAGATCAGCTCGATAAGGTCGTCCACGTCGATCAATCACCGATTGGACGTACTCCACGATCAAACCCTGCCACCTACACGGGGGTCTTCGACAAGATTCGTGGGCTCTTCGCCGAGACCAGTGAGGCAAAGGTTCGTGGCTACCTCCAGGGTCGCTTCTCCTTTAACGTAAAAGGCGGACGCTGCGAGAATTGCGCCGGCGATGGCACGATCACCATCGAGATGAACTTCCTCCCAGATGTATATGTTCCATGCGAAGTGTGTCACGGTGCACGATATAACCGCGAGACGCTTGAGGTTCATTACAAAGGCAAGACGATCGCACAAGTCTTAGATATGCCGATTGAAGAGGCGCATACCTTCTTCGAATCTGTTCCGGCGATCGCGCGCTTCCTCAAAACACTCAATGATGTCGGCCTGGGCTACGTACGTTTGGGTCAATCTGCACCAACGCTCTCCGGTGGAGAAGCGCAACGCGTGAAGCTTGCCACTGAGCTCCAGCGTCGTTCGACTGGTCGAACCATCTACGTTCTGGATGAGCCAACAACCGGCCTGCACTTTGAAGATACTCGTAAGCTCCTAATTGTCCTCAATCGTCTCGTCGAGACCGGTAACACTGTGATCGTCATTGAGCATAATCTCGATGTCATTAAGTGCGCTGATTGGGTGATAGATATGGGACCTGAAGGTGGCGCTGGTGGCGGAACTGTCATTGCTGAGGGAACCCCCGAAGAGCTAGCTAAGGCTAAGCAGAGCTACACGGGACAGTTCTTAGCATCAGTTCTGAAGTAACGAGATTGTCAGATGACAGATCCGCAGAGTTATAGACCTAGCAATATCCCATTAGATCCTGGGGTCTATCGATTTTACGACGCGACCGGAACTGTCATTTATGTCGGCAAGGCGAAGAATCTTAAGAATCGTCTCAATTCATACTTTGGTAGCAATCTCACTGAGAAGACCTATCGAATGGTGCACAAGGCCAATCGGGTTGATTGGACGATTGTGAATACCGAGGTCGAGGCTCTGCAGTTGGAGTTCACCTGGATCAAAAGCTATAACCCAGAGTTCAATATCCGATTTAAGGATGATAAGTCGTACCCATATCTAGCGGTCTCGATTGGCGCAGATTTCCCCAAGATCTACATCTCTCGTCAGAAGAAACTCAAGGGGACTAAGTATTTTGGTCCCTTTGCGCACTCTTGGGCGTTGCGCAGCACGGTCGATACGCTTCAAAAGATCTATCCGATTCGTAGTTGCACGGATGGAAATTTCGATCGCGCGGTCAAGAGCAAGCGTCAATGCCTGCTGGGCGATATCGGTAAATGCGCCGCTCCATGCGTTGGATGGATTAGCGAGAGCGAACATAAAGAGCTAGCTCATAAGTTAGTGAAGTACCTTGAATCGAGCCCATCAGATATCGAAGCTGCGATCGAGCGTGAGATGAATGAGGCGGCGGAGAATCAAGAGTACGAGCGAGCTGGAAAGCTTCGAGATCAACTTCATGCGATCACAAAGTCGAACGAGATCATGGGGAGTTCGCTCAGCCCTAACTTCTCTGCTGATGTGATTGGTATCCACGAAGAGACGACACATTGCGCTGCCTCAATCTTCTCGGTTCGCAATGGTCGAATTGTGGGATCCAGATCCTGGATCATTGAGATGGCAAATGTTCTCGAGGGCGAAGATCTCGTCAGCGCGACGCTGAGCAAGATATACCTTGAGAATGAAATCCCGAGTGAGATTCTCATTGATCGATCGACTCCCAATCATGACGAGTTAGAAGCCTGGCTCGGGGAGATGAGTGGCCATAAAGTCGAAATCGCGCAACCTCAACGAGGCGAGAAGGCGGAAGTCATCTCAGTCGTGAAGCGAAATGCTCATCAAGCACTTATCCAATACCTTTCGAAGCGATCCAATGATGCGGCGGTGAGTGGCAAAGCGCTCGAGGAGATTGCTTCTTCGCTTGATCTACAAACCTTGCCTTTACGGATCGAGTGTTTTGATATCTCAAATATTCAAGGTAACCATATGGTCGCCTCAATGGTTGTCTTCGAAGATGGTCAGTCGAAGAAGAGTGAGTATCGACGCTTCGCGATTGATGATGATGCCAGCTTTGACGATACGCGCGCCATGCATCATGTCATTACTCGTCGCCTTAAGCGCTATCTCGCTGAGAAAGATCTCGATCTCCACGAGTTGGCATCCGCTGGTGCCGCTCGCCCAAAGTTTGCCTATGCGCCACAGCTCATCGTGGTTGATGGCGGAGAGCCTCAAGTCGCTGCCGCGGCCCGAGCCCTTGAAGAGTTGGGTATTACAGATATTGCATTGGTGGGATTGGCGAAGCGGATGGAAGAAGTCTGGTTACCAGGAAATCCAGATCCTGTGATCTTTCCCAGACACAGTGAGGCGCTCTATCTCCTGCAACGTATTCGTGATGAGGCCCACCGTTTTGCAATTACCTTCCACCGCAGCCGGCGTTCCAAGGTAATGCTCGAATCTCTTCTCGATGAGATCCCAGCGCTAGGGGAGTCCAGGCGTAGATCCATCCTTGAACACTTCGGTTCGATTACCGCACTGCGCAAAGCTTCCAAGGAGCAGATCGCGCAGGTACCGGGAATTGGCGAGAAGACGGCGCAGATCATCGAATCAACCTTGATCGCGCTCTCACCGCAAGCGCAAGCAGTTGATATGGCTACTGGTGAGATCCTTGACTCGTAAGGCAAGATACTGACATGAGCGCAGAAATCGTACTGGTTACCGGAATGAGTGGCGCTGGCCGGTCTACCGTCGCCCATGCGATGGAAGATCTCGGTTGGTATGTCGTCGATAATCTTCCACCAGCACTTCTACCTAATCTCGTCGAACTTCTGGGGACAACGGTCACGAAGATTGCAGTGGTCGTCGATGTGCGCGGTGGTCAATTCTTCGATCATCTCAATAGCGCACTCGCCTCACTTGAAGAGCGAAAAGTCGAGCGTAGGATTCTCTTTGTCGATGCATCTGATGAAGTCTTAGTACGGCGCTTTGAGTCGACTCGTCGCCCACACCCGCTCCAAGGATCAGATCGCATTGTTGATGGAATTGCTAAAGAGCGAGATCGCTTACGCGAGGTTCGATCACTCGCTGATTTGATCATTGACTCATCTTCATTCAATATCCACCAATTAGAGAAGAAGATTGAAGAGATCTTTCACGCCGATGGCGACGCTGACCTACGTGTAAACGTCCTCTCCTTCGGGTATAAATATGGAATTCCAGTCGATGCTGATCTGGTGATGGATTGCCGATTTATTCCTAACCCGCATTGGATTCCAGAACTTCGTCCACTCAATGGGCTAGATGCACCGGTGAGTGCCAATGTCCTCGGGGGAGCGAATACTCAAGAATTTCTTGAACGCTATCAAGCGCTCTTCGAAACGATGGCGACTGGATTCTTCGCTGAAGGTAGAAAATATTTAACCTTAGCGATTGGATGCACTGGTGGAAAACATCGCAGCGTCGCAATTGCTGAAGAACTTACTAAACGGCTAAACGCCCGATCTCATATCGGTAATCGTTCTTTAAGTACACAATCGATTCACCGCGATCTCGGTCGAGAACTTTGATGCGCGGCCCGCGAGTCGTTGCGCTCGGCGGTGGACATGGCTTAGCCGCAACTCTGACAGCGCTCCGTTCGCTCACTGATCACCTCACTGCGGTCGTTACCGTGGCAGATAATGGGGGATCAAGCGGTCGCTTACGCGAAGAGTTTGGAATTCTGCCGCCAGGAGATCTACGAATGGCTCTCGCTGCCCTCTGTTCTGATGATCAACGCGGTAGAGAGTGGGCCGATATCCTCCAATACCGTTTCGCAAACGATGGCCTCTCTCAGAGCCCATTGCATGGACATGCGGTCGGTAACTTACTTTTAGCAGCGCTGTGGAATCGAGATGGCGATCCAGTTCAAGGCATTGCACGTGTTGGCGAGTTATTGCAATTGACCGCACAAGTACTGCCAATGGCGCTCGACCCACTCGATATCGAGGCGAGCTTTCAGACATCCTATGGAAGAAAGATTGTGCGCGGCCAGGTGGAAGTTGCCACTGCAAAGGGGCGTATTGAATCCTTACATTTAATACCAGATGATCCAAGGGCTACTCCTGAAGCGCTCAAAGCGATCGCCCAAGCGGAGTGGATAACCTTTGGTCCGGGCTCGTGGTTCTCAAGTGTGATGCCGCACTTCCTTCTCCCTGCACAGGCAGAGGCGATTGCGCGATCATCGGCGAAGAAGATCATGATCTTTAATCTTCCTGAACCTGATTCGATCGACGAGTTCGCTGGCTATTCTGCACAGGAACATTTAGATCTCGTCGTAAAACATCTTCCTGATCTTCATCTAGATTTTGCAATCACAGATCACAGTGCAGATGCTGCCTCAGAGAGCCTTCAACTAGCGGTTGAGGGTTGTGGGGGGCAACTCATCCGGGCCGATCTCGCCAAGAGCCCCGGAAGTTTTCATCATGATCCCGCAAAATTAGCGATGACTTTGAGCCACATTTTTAATTGATCCCTGCTTAGATACTCACATGGCAATGACGGCAAGTGTAAAAGATGAGCTCAGTAGATTGAGTGTGACAAAACCGTGCTGTCGAAAGGCCGAAGTCTCTGCACTCTTACGCTTTGCTGGCGGATTGCATATCTCAGCCGGTCATATTGTGATTGAAGTAGAACTCGATACCGCGCAGAGCGCACGTCGCCTACGAAAAGATATCTCTGAAATTTTTGGTCATGATGCCGAGCTTGCCGTCTTATCTGCCGGTGGCCTTCGCAAGGGATCTCGATATCTCGTACGCGTCACATCTGATGGCGATGCACTCGCTCGTCAGACTGGTCTCATCGATGCTAATAACCGTCCAGTTCGTGGCCTTCCACCGCAAGTTGTCTCTGCGGGAATCTGCGATGCTGAAGCGGCCTGGCGTGGAGCATTTCTCGCACATGGTTCCTTGACCGAGCCGGGTCGATCCTCTGCACTTGAGATTACCTGTCCTGGTCCAGAAGCAGCGCTAGCTCTCGTCGGCTCGGCTCGTCGCCTCGGTATTACTGCGAAGGCGCGCGAAGTTCGAAACGTGGATCGCGTCGTCATTCGCGACGGTGATGCGATCGGCGCACTCCTGACCAGACTCGGAGCTCACGAATCAGTTTTAGCGTGGGAAGAGCGTCGGATGCGCCGCGAGGTGCGCGCAACCGCTAATCGTCTCGCCAATTTTGATGATGCCAACCTTCGGCGTTCAGCGCGTGCTGCAGTTGCCGCCTCAGCGCGAGTCGCACGGGCGATGGAGATTCTCGGCGAGGAGATTCCAGATCACCTCAAGGAGGCAGGAGAACTCCGCATTACTCACGGGCAGGCAAGTTTGGAAGAGCTCGGCTCGCTCGCGCTCCCGCCAATGACCAAGGATGCAATCGCTGGCCGAATCCGCCGCCTCTTGGCGATGGCCGATAAGCGCGCTCACGATCTTGGAATTCCCGATACGGAAGCGGGTTTAAGTCCGGAGATGCTCGAAAACGACTGATCGCGTACTGATAAGGTTCACCCATCACAGCGTTGTGGATCTGAGCTCACGCTCTCCGCTCTCTTGGTCATATGAAGCTCACATCACAATAAGGAATTTTCCACTGGGAGACCTCACTCTTTAAGAAGGCAGGATAATCATGGTTCGTGTTGGAATTAATGGCTTTGGACGCATCGGACGCAACTTCTTCCGTGCAGCGCTCGTATCAGGTGCAGAATTCGAGATCGTTGGCATCAACGACCTCACAGATAACGCCACTTTGGCACACCTTTTAAAGTATGACTCAATCCTTGGACCATTAGGTCTGCCGGTCTCCTACGACGACACTTCGATCACCGTCAGCGGTAAGAAGATCCGCGTCTTTGAACAGCGCGATCCAGCAACTCTTCCATGGGGAGAGGTCAAGGCGGATATCGTCATTGAATCAACTGGTTTCTTCACCAAGGCAGCCGATGCACAGAAGCACATTGCAGCAGGTGCGAAGAAGGTCATCATCTCTGCGCCAGCGACCGATGAAGATATTACGATCGTGATGGGTGTTAACGAGGATAAGTACGATGCGAGTGCGCACACAATCATCTCGAATGCATCATGTACTACGAACTGCCTTGCACCAATGGCAAAGGTCCTTGAAGATAGCTTTGGAATCGTGAAGGGTCTTATGACCACAATCCACGCCTACACAAATGATCAATCACTCCAGGATCAGCCTCACAAGGATCTCCGTCGCGCTCGCGCCGGTGCCTTATCGATGATCCCAACCTCAACTGGTGCAGCGAAGGCAATCAGCCTAGTTCTGCCATCGCTCAAGGGAAAGCTTGATGGTTACGCCATGCGCGTCCCAGTCCCAACAGGTTCTGCAACTGATCTCACCGTCGAGCTTGCTAAGGAAGTAACTGCAGCCGAGATCAACGCTGCAATGAAGACAGCGGCCGAGGGTCCACTCAAGGGTTATCTCGAATACACCGAAGATCAGATTGTCTCTGCGGATATCGTCACCAACCCATCATCATGCATCTTCGATGCTGGACTGACCAAGGTGATTGGCAATCAGGTGAAGATCGTCGGTTGGTATGATAATGAGTGGGGCTACTCAAATCGCCTCGTAGATCTCGTCGGTTTCGTTGGAGCAAAGCTCTAACATCCCTATGAATACACTCGAATCATTCGATTACGCTGGGAAGAGAGTTCTCCTTCGTTGTGACCTCAATGTCCCGATTAAAGATGGCGTCATCGCTGACGATGGTCGTATTCGTGCATCACTTCCAACAATTTCTTATTTGATCGATCAAGGTGCGGCGGTAGTTATCACCGCTCACCTCGGTCGGCCAAAGGGGGAGCGCAACCCCGCCTTCACACTCGCTCCAGTCGCCGCACGGCTCGGTGAGTTGCTTGCGAGAGATGTCACCTTCTCGCCAGAGATTGTCGCATCACCATCAGCTCGCGCGATCGCTCCCGGCGAAATCGTTCTCTTAGAAAATATTCGATATGAAGCTGCCGAAACGAGTAAAGATGAGGCAGAACGAATCGTCTTGGCGAAAGAGCTCGCAATCTACGGAGATATCTTTATCTCAGATGGCTTTGGCGCGCTCCATCGCAAGCATGCCTCGGTCTTTGATGTAGCAGCGCTACTTCCACACGCACCGGGCTATCTCGTCGCCGCTGAAATTGATGTCCTCAAGAAGTTAACGCAGAACCCCGAGCGCCCGTACGGCGTTGTTCTCGGGGGTTCTAAAGTCTCAGACAAAATCGGCGTGATCGAGAATCTCTTGGACAAGGTTGATCTCATGGCTATCGGCGGAGGAATGCTCTTCACCTTCCTCGCAGCTCGTGGATATGAAATCGGAAATTCACTTGTCGAGTGGGATCTAATCCCAACGGTAAAGAATTTGATTGAAAGAGCGGAAGCTTTGGGTGTGGAGTTACTCATTCCGACCGATATCGTCGTAGCACCAGCCTTTGCCGCAGATTCAACACCAACTATTGTCAATGCAGATTCGATCCCAGCGGATCAGATGGGCCTGGATATTGGTCCAGTGAGTGCTGCGAAATTCGCTTCCGCGATCGAAGGATGCAAGACGCTCTTCTGGAATGGTCCAATGGGAGTCTTTGAATTCGCGAACTTTGCAGCTGGAACAAAGGTGGTTGCGCAAGCTCTCACCAAAGTTTCAGGAATATCGGTCGTCGGTGGGGGAGACTCAGCTGCAGCGGTGCGTGCGCTTGGATTTGAAGATTCGCAGTTTGGTTACATCTCTACCGGCGGTGGGGCTTCGCTGGAATATCTCGAGGGTAAAGAGTTGCCAGGGCTAGTCGCACTTGCTTAATTGTTGAAAGAGTACTGTTCTGTATCGAGAGTAATGAGAAGAAGGAGTAGGTATGCGCAAGCCACTGATCGCGGGTAATTGGAAGATGAACCTCAATCATCTCGAGGCGATAGCCGTCACTCAGAAACTCTCATACTCACTTGAAGAGAAGGATTACGAAGCGGTGGATATCACCGTGCTTCCTCCGTTTACCGATATTCGCTCGGTGCAGACTCTGGTCGATGGAGATCGACTTCGCCTCACCTATGGCGCGCAGGATCTCTCACCAGATACCTCGGGTGCCTTTACAGGCGACATCTCTGGTGGAATGCTGAAGAAATTAGGCTGTACCTTCGTGGCTGTTGGTCACTCCGAACGTCGTGCGATTCATCATGAGAGTGATGAACTCCTCAACCGCAAACTCAAGGCGGCGCTCGCAGCCGAGATCGCGCCGATCTTCTGTATCGGTGAAGAGCTTCCCATTCGTGAGGCTGGCACTCATGTCGAGCATGTCCTCAACCAGTTGCGCGCAGGGCTGAAAGGGATTCATAAGCCAGATCTCAAGAAGATCGTCTTCGCCTATGAGCCAGTCTGGGCTATCGGAACAGGAAAGACTGCGACTCCTGAGGATGCGCAAGAGGTATGTGCCGCGATCCGTGTTGAGCTGGCAAAGATTGGAAGCGATGAGATTGCCGAAGCTGCTCGAATCCTTTACGGCGGCTCCGTGAAGTCGACCAATATCGTAGAGATCATGCGTCAGGCCGATGTAGATGGCGTTCTTGTCGGCGGCGCGAGCCTCGATCCTGAGGAGTTTGCTCGGATTGCGAAGTTTTACCGGGTCGCTTAGGGCTATCATTACCCCTTGTACTCCTGGATCGCTCTGGGATTAACCATTTAGGCACTACCGGCAATAAAGGAGATCACTCGTGGTTCTAGCTCTATCAATCTTGCTCGTCATAACGAGCGTCCTCATGATTCTCCTCGTCCTCCTTCACAAGGGTAAGGGCTCAGGCCTCTCAGATCTCTTCGGTGGTGGAGTCTCCTCCAACTACGGTGGGTCTTCTGTTGTCGAGCGGAACTTAGATCGCATCACGATCGTTGTGGGTGGACTCTGGTTCGCAAGCGTTATTGCTCTCTCACTCGTCTTGAAGAAGTAAAGGGGTCGACTCATGGCAGGTAGCGCAATTCGTGGAAGTCGTGTCGGCGCAGGCCCAATGGGCGAAGCCGAGCGCGGCGAGGCTATTGGTCGTTTCCGAGTCTCGTATTGGTGTGCCAATGGCCACGAGACCCGTCCCTCTTTCGCTGAAGATGGCACAGTACAGATTCCAGCCGAATGGGATTGCCCACGTTGCGGTTATCCAGCTGGCCTCGATAAGAACAGCCCACCTCTTCCAGTAAAGAATGAGCCATATAAGACTCACCTTGCTTACGTAAAAGAGCGTCGCTCCGAAGCTGAAGCAGTAAAGATTCTTGGTGATGCACTCGCTGCACTCCGCGGAGAAGATGAATAATTTTTTTTTTTTTCATCAAAAAACCCGCCTCATCTAGAGGCGGGTTTTTTTATTTGTATTACTGGAGAGCGGCAAGAAGTTCGGCGATGCCGGCACTTCGATTTTTGAGATGGATTCGGATGAGTGGGAAGTGGCGATCTGCAAGTGCCTCACCATCCCCGAGCGCTTGTGCCATAAGCAAGGTGTGGAATGAAAAGTCACGGCCTGGGATTGCGAGATCGTTGAGATTCTCGCCAGTGACCTGGATAAAGGCGCCATTGTGTTGACCACCCTTATGGAACTGACCTGTGGAGTGAAGGAATCGTGGACCCCAACCGAAAGTTGTCCCTCTTCCACTCTTACGTGCCAGAAGTCCGCGCGCACGTGTGATCTCATCATCAATCCCACGGGCGAGATAAGCCATGATTGCGATGTAGTGCGAATCAATTGCCAGGAAATCATCGAGTTGCCCACGAAGTGATTGCGCACTCGAGGCGGAATAGATCGCGAAATTCTCATCCTCAAATGCAGGTGTGAGCTTTGCGTTCTCACCGCTTGACCACTTGGCGAGGATTGCGCTGGTGCGCTCCTTCGCCTCAGTAACATTAGGTTGGTTGAATGGATCAACCTCGAGCACTACTCCGAGCAGCGCGGTGACCCACTCCCAGAGAATGAATTGCTCACCAAGCGAGCCAGTGACAATCGCATCAGCCGAATCAGCTGATCCAGCCGCAAGATTAACCAGGTAGTGGCTTCCAGCAACTGGTGCATCAATCGATTCGATGGCAATGGGTAGTCGTCCGCGTTCATTCTTTCCTGTTGATTCAGCGATCAACTGCTCAATCCAATCGGAGAGCCCAGGTGTCGAAGAACCCTTATCGGAGAAAGCAACGTTCTGTTCGCCTGCTTGATAAATGGCGGTAGCAAGGTTTACTGCTGGTGAATCATCAGAGGTGAATCTTGCAGCAGCGAGTCGAGCATCGGCGAGTAATCCCTTAACATCTACTCCCATGAGTGCGGCAGGGACCAAGCCGAATGCGCTGAGTGCGCTGTAGCGACCACCAACATTGGGATCGGCATTGATCGTTCGAAGCCCAGTTGATCGCGAACTTTGATCAAGTGGCGAGCCGGGATCTGTGACAATAACGATGTGATCGCGGGGGAGTAGGCCAGCCTGCGTGAAGAGTTCTTCAAAGAGCGCCTTGTGCGAAGCGGTCTCAATGGTGGATCCAGATTTTGATCCGACCACTACGACGGAGTGCGCAAGCTTCGTGGGGTCCGCGGGAATGGCCTTACGGATCTGGTCGGGGTCTGTTGTGTCCAGAACAGTCAGTTCTTTCTTGAAGGCCTTACTGATGACTTCGGGTGCTAAGGAAGAGCCGCCCATTCCTGCAAGGATAATCTGCGTTAATTGATTCGACTCAGCCCAGCTCACAAGTTCGGCCAGAGCAGGCAGAAGCTCTTGAGAGCTCTCAGGTAGATCGATCCAATTGAGACGAACCGACGCTTCCGACTGCGCCGCGCTTCCCCAGAGAGTTGAATCCTTTGCTGCAAGCTTTACTGCCGCGGCTCGTAAGATTGCAAAGAGAGGTGAACTCTCATCTGCTAACCGCTTCCCTGAGATTGAGATCGTCATTAGACCACAGCTTCAATATTTGCCAGTAACTCAACCCATGCCTTTTGGAACTTCGCGACGCCATCATCTTCGAGGTGCTTTACGATGGCACCGAGGTCGATGCCAGCCTTCGCAAGATTTTCAAGGTCGACATGGGCCATAGGAATATTTGCTGTGATGGTATCTCCACGTACTACTCCGTGCTCGCGAACTGCATTGAGCGTGCCCTCTGGCATCGTGTTAACGCAATGCGCTGCGACCAACTCAATAACATATCGAGTTGCATCGTAAGCCTTATCCTTTACGCCGGTGGAAGCCCACAGTGGACGTTGAAGATTTGCGCCATTCGATGCGACGCTCTGCCAGCGATCAGATGCGATGAAGGTGAGAAATGCTTCGTAGGCAACGTGGGCATTTGCGATTGCGGCTTTGCCCCGGAGCACAGAACCAGGTGCACTGAGATCTAACTGCTTATCAATCTCAGCATCAATGCGGCTGATGAAGAATGATGCAACTGAATGGATCTCACTTATCGACTCATTCTTCGCAAGGCGACGTTCGAGGCCGCGAAGGTATGACTCCATGACCATCGTGTAGCGCTCCACGGAGAAGATGAGCGTCACATTGACAGAGATTCCTGCCGCAGTGAGCTCTTCAATAGCCGGTAGACCCTCCAGTGTTGCAGGAACCTTCATCAAGAGATTGGGACGATTAACGATCGCGGAAAGTTCTAGACCGCGCTTCACGGTACCGGCTGTGTCATAAGCGAGATCTGGATCTACCTCGATCGATACTCGACCATCTACTCCATGTGTTGCTTGAAAGATCGGCGTAAAGAGATCACACGCAGCACGCACATCTGAGGTTGTAAGTTCGGTAACGATCTCTGATGTGTTCTTTCCCTTCGCCTTCAGTGCGAGAATATCTTCGCGATAGAGGGTCGAGCCAGAGATTGCAGCGCCAAAGATACTTGGATTAGTGGTGACACCAGCGACAGATGAACTGTCAATCAATAACGAGAGCGAACCGCTTTGCAGGCGATCTCGGGAGAGATCGTCGAGCCAAATTGAGACTCCTGCTTGTGAGAGTTGAGAAAGAGTATTCACGGTTACTTCGCCGCCTTCTTGATTGAGGCGAGAGCCGATGTAACAACGTTCTCCGCTGTGAATCCAAATTTCTTGAAGAGCACACCAGCCGCCGCAGACTCACCGTAATGTTCAATCGAAATTGCAACTCCTGCATCTCCGATCAACTCACGCCAACCCTGTGCGATGCCAGCTTCGATGCTGACGCGAGCGTGCACTGCAGCAGGCAGGATTGACTCTTTATAGGAGGCGCTCTGCTCGTTAAACCATTCGATACATGGCGCACTTACTACACGTGCGTTAATGCCTTGTTCTCTGAGTAGTGCTTCCGCAGCAACTGCATACTGAACCTCAGAGCCCGTACCGATGAGGATGACATCTGGAGTGCCAGCACAATCCTTGAGGATGTAAGCACCTTGCGCGACTCCTTCGGCTGGCCCGAAGATAGCGCGATCAAAGACCGGCAAGTTCTGACGGGAGAGGATGAGCCCTGCCGGCTTCTGGCGAGTGATAACTTCACGCCAGGCGATCGCCGTTTCATTTGCATCGGCTGGACGAATTACTGCAAGGTTTGGAATTGCTCGTAGTGAGGCGACATGTTCAACTGGCTGGTGAGTGGGTCCATCTTCGCCCACGCCAATCGAGTCATGTGTCCAGACAAAGGTTGAGGGAATATCCATGATTGCAGCGAGGCGAACTGAACCACGCATGTAGTCGGAGAAGACAAGGAAGGTTCCACCGAAGGATTTAGTAAGACCATGAAGTGCAATTCCATTGAGGACTGCGCCCATCGCATGTTCGCGAATTCCAAAATGAATGATGCGTCCGTGAGGATCGGCACCCTTCATCTTTGAACTTGCCGGAAGGAATGAACCTCCACCTTCAATGGTGGTGTTGTTGGATTCACCAAGGTCGGCTGAGCCACCCCAAAATTCTGGGAGGACTGTTGCAATCTCGTTGATGATCTTTCCAGAGGCGGCACGGGTTGCAATCTCCTTCTCGATACCAAAGCTAGGGATTGCCTTCTCCCAACCTTCAGGAAGTTGCTTCTTCTGAAGCCTTGCGAGTAGAGCTGCTTCCTTTGGATGGGAATTACTCCACGCCGTGAAGTTAGCCTCCCACTCGGTGCGAGCTGCAGCGCCTCGAACACCAACCGCGCGAGCATGCTCGAGAACTTCAGCAGGTACATGGAAATCTTCATCAGGGTTTAATCCGAGCTCTCTCTTAGTTGCAGCGACTTCATCCGCGCCGAGAGCTGAGCCATGCGACTTCGATGTTCCGCGCGCTGTTGGTGCGGGCCAGGCGATCACAGTCTTCAATCGAATAAGTGTTGGTGCATCCGTTGTGGTCTCAGCCTTTGCCATCGCAGCTTCTAGCCCTGCGCGATCGACGTCGCCGTGTGAAAGCGCTTCGACTTCGATGACGTGCCAGCCATATGCACGGTAACGTGCAGAAACATCTTCAGTGAAGGAGAGATGAGTATCGCCTTCAATTGAGATTCGGTTATCGTCATAAATAACTTTGAGATTTCCAAGCGCTTGAGTTCCGGCGAGTGAGGATGCCTCAGCGCTCATACCCTCTTGTAGATCGCCATCGGAGGCGATGACCCAAATATTGTGATCAAAGAGTGTGGTTGAACCCGTTGGATCAAAGAGACCCTTTTCGTAACGAGCTGCCATCGCCATGCCTACAGCAGATGCGATTCCAGAGCCCAATGGACCAGTCGTGATTTCTACGCCCTTCGTGTGACCAAATTCAGGGTGGGCTGGTGTGAGTGAACCGGCGGTACGAAATACCTTCAAATCATCGAGTGATAAACCATAGCCAGAGAGAAAGAGCTGGATGTAGAGCGTCAGTGAGGAGTGTCCACATGAGAGGACGAAGCGGTCGCGGCCGAGCCACTCAGGATTCTGAGGATCGTGTTTGAGGAATCGTTGAAAGAGCGTGTATGCAACTGGCGCCAGCGCCATTGCAGTACCGGGATGACCATTACCAACCTTCTGGACTGCATCAGATGCGAGTGCGCGTGCGACGGCGACCGCTTTATCATCAAGATCTACCCATGCCTGGCGTTGTACTGAGCTCATTGCGTATCCCGTGCTTTCTTCGTTGTTTACGTAATTGATTTCGTCGTTGAAATTATGAACGAGAGAGTGATCGTCCGGTGAAGGCAAGGTTCCAAATTCCCAGCCAGACCAAGTCAGCTCCTAACAAGTGCGCTGCTACAAAGGCTTCTGGGAGGCCTGTGAAATATTGGATGTAACCGATTAGCCCTTGACCTAAACATATGAGAAAGAAGAGTGATGCTTGTTTGACGAGAAGTGAACGATGGGCGAGATCTTCAGTTGCTCGCAGCAAGAGGATAAGCGCGAAGGTCAGTGCGGTCAGCGCAATAACTGCATCGGCATGAATCCACGAGATAACTTGTGGATTGAGATGGTATCGACGGGCTTGGATATCTCCAGCGTGAGGCCCAGTACCTGTAACAACCGTTCCAATTATTAAGACAACGGCGGTAAGAGCAAGCACGCTGCGAATGAGAAGTGTTGACGTTGCTGTGAGTGTGAAGCGTGGTTTATTTAACATGCGTTGACGCAGCGAGAGGGATGCTCCAATAAGGAGAATCGACAGTAGGAAGTGAGCACCGACAGTTGCAGGGTTGAGATGAGTCAGCACGGTAATTCCACCAAGAACGATCTGTGCAACGATCCCAAAGATTTGTGTAAGCGCGAGCCAGTTCAACGCTCTCTTTTCGGAGTAGCGATTTCGCAGTCGGATGACACCGATGACTGCGGCGATGATGGCGATAAAGAGCAAGATCGTGAGCAATCGATTACCGAACTCGATCCACGAGTGGAGAGTTCCTTGCGCTTGATGGGGGACTGGAGTGTATGAGCCGGGGGTGCAGCGTGGCCAGGTAGGGCAGCCAAGGCCCGAACCGGTGAGACGTACGGCGCCTCCCGTGATCAGAATTCCAGCTTGGACCACCACGAGCGCGGTATAGATGAAGCGAGTCAAGGAAGAGACTTTCACGCTCAGTGGGCGCGCTTCAACTGTCATGAGTGAAGACTAGTCTCCCTAGTAAGCGAAGAGTGGGCGCTCCGAGTGGCGCAAATGGGTGAATTACGCAACACTTCTGTTGTGAAAAAGGTAGAGCCAGATACGAGGACCCGTAACCAGGTTGCCCGGGCGATCCTCGAGGGCGGTCCAGCCACAGCGGCCGAACTAGCTCTCCGACTTTCGATCACCCCAGCCGGAATCAGGCGCCATCTCGATGCTCTCCTTGAGGAGGGAATCCTGACCTCCCGCGAGCCCTATCAAAGTGCGGCGAGCCTTGAGAGCCGCGGACGTGGCCGTCCTGCAAAAGTCTTCCTCATGACAGATCTAGGGCGCGAGACCTTTGAACATTCCTATGATGATTTAGCGCTCTCAGCGCTGAAATTTATCGCCAACCAAAATGGCGAGAACTCCGTGAAGACCTTCGCTGATCAACGTGCACTCGATATAGAAAATCGAGGACGCGCGCTAGTAGACAGTGCCATCGGAATCACTGAGAAGAGCGCAGCGCTTGCACATTTCCTTACTGATGAGGGTTTCGCTGCGACTGTGACAGATGGCCCGATGGGCTTGCAGCTCTGCCAGAACCATTGCCCCGTAGCGCACGTCGCAGCGCAGTTCCCAGAACTCTGTGAATCCGAGACGCAAGCTCTCTCTCGCCTAGTCGGCACTCACGTTCAACGCTTGGCAACTATCGCCCACGGCGACGGCGTCTGCACAACCTTTATTCCAAAAGTTTCACACAGTTCTTCACAGAAAAGCTCTGGGAATATCTCCTCAGAGAAAATAGAAATAGGAGCACACGCATGAGCAGTGACCTCACAGCACGTATCGAGGCAGCCAACCCAGAACTTGAGGGAATCGGCACCTACGAGTACGGATGGTCAGATAAGAACCTTGCTGCCGAAAACGCGAAGCGTGGCCTCAATGAAGATGTCGTCCGCGACATCTCAGCGAAGAAGAGCGAGCCACAGTGGATGCTCGACCTTCGCTTAAAAGGCTTGTCACTCTTTGAGAAGAAGCCAATGCCAACGTGGGGTTCAGATCTCACCGGTATCTTCTTCGACACCATTAAGTACTTCGTACGCTCAACTGAGAAGCAAGCTACTTCTTGGGAAGATCTGCCAGAAGATATTAAGAACACATACGACCGATTAGGCATTCCTGATGCAGAGCGCAACCGCCTCGTCGCAGGCGTTGCTGCGCAATACGAATCTGAAGTTGTTTATCACTCAATTCGTGAGGATCTCGAGAAGCTCGGCGTGATCTTTGTTGATACTGATTCTGGCTTACGCGAGCATGAAGAACTCTTCAAGGAGTACTTCGGCACTGTTATTCCAGTCGGCGATAACAAGTTCGCAGCGCTCAATACCTCTGTCTGGTCCGGTGGTTCATTTATCTATGTCCCGAAGGGTGTTCACGTAGATATCCCGCTTCAGGCCTACTTCCGAATCAACACCGAGAACATGGGTCAATTCGAACGCACACTCATCATCGCTGATGAAGGTTCGTATGTTCATTATGTCGAGGGTTGTACAGCTCCTATCTACTCTTCAGATTCATTGCACTCTGCCGTTGTTGAAATCATCGTGAAGAAGAATGCACGAGTTCGTTACACAACGATCCAGAATTGGTCGAACAACGTCTATAACTTGGTCACCAAGCGCGCGACCTGTGCTGAAGGTGCAACCATGGAATGGATCGATGGAAATATCGGCTCAAAGGTCACTATGAAGTATCCAGCCGTCTTCTTGATGGGTGAGCATGCCAAGGGTGAGACTCTTTCGATCGCATTTGCCGGCGAAGGCCAGCATCAAGACGCTGGATCGAAGATGGTTCACGCAGCGCCATACACATCATCAACCATCATCTCGAAATCGGTAGCGCGTGGTGGTGGACGTACCTCCTACCGTGGCTTAGTTCAGGTTCTCGAAGGAGCACACCATTCAAAGTCAACAGTGAAGTGCGATGCGCTTCTTGTAGATACGATCTCTCGCTCTGATACATATCCCTATGTAGATATCCGTGAAGATGATGTATCAATGGGCCACGAGGCAACTGTCTCGAAGATCTCAGATGATCAACTCTTCTACCTCATGTCCCGAGGACTCTCCGAAGATGAAGCGATGGCGATGATTGTTCGTGGCTTCATCGAGCCAATCGCTCGTGAACTTCCTATGGAGTATGCGCTAGAACTCAACCGTCTCATCGAGATGCAGATGGAAGGGGCCGTCGGATAGTGTCGACCCTTACAACAAATTACCTGACCCCAACTGGTCGCGAAGAGGCATGGCGCTTTACGCCCCTCAAGCGGCTGAAGGGGTTGCACGACACCGAGACGGTCATTGCCGATCGCATTTCACTTGTTGCAGGCGCACTTCCTCAAGGGGTTACCGTCACACATGTAGCTGCCGGCGAGCAGAGCCCGATTTCAGCGACTGATGATGTTGTAGTGCAACGAGTCCGCAATATCGCGCACGAAGTTACTCTGGTGACGATCGCTGCCGATTCAGTTATCGATGCACCAATTACGCTGACGAGATCCACAAGTGGCTCACCTGAAGCATCACGGACTGTTATTCGAGCCGGAAACCACTCAAAGGCGACCATTGTCGTCGAGAATGTGGGGAGTGGCACCGTTGCTGAAGAGATCGACATTATTCTCGAACCTGGAGCGCAACTAAAGTTCATCACTCTTCAAGAGTGGGCAAATGATGCAGTGCACCTCGGTAAGCACCATGCGATTATCGGCCGAGATGCCTCCTTCACATCTGTTGTAATCACCGTCGGAGGTTCACTCGTTCGACTCCTCCCAACAGTGGAGTATTCAGGTCCCGGCGCATCAGCTGAGCTCTTCGGTCTCTACTTTGCTGGCAGTGGTCAATACCTCGAGCACCGCATCCATGTTGATCACAATGTTGGACAATCAAAGTCCCGCGTGAACTACAAGGGAGCGCTCTCTGGCGATGGTGCACATACCGTCTGGATCGGCGATGTCTTTATCCGCGCTGCTGCAGAGGGTACTGATACCTACGAACTTAACCGCAACTTGCTCCTCTCTGATGGGGCACGTGCGGATTCAGTCCCGAACCTCGAGATTGAAACTGGTGAGATTGTTGGCGCTGGACACGCATCAACGACTGGCAGATTTGATGACGAGCAACTCTTCTACCTTGAGTCTCGTGGAATTCCAGCGACAGAGGCAAAGCGGTTAGTAATCCGAGGCTTCTTCCTTGAAATCCTCTCAAAGATCGGGATCGAAGCGATCGAAGAACGGATCATGAATCGTATCGATGGCGAACTCTCTTCAGTGGTGATCGCATGACAACGTTGAATTTTAGCGAGCTCACTCCAGGCAAACCCAAGCGCATCGAAGTGGATGGCGTTGGAGTCTGTGTCGCTCGTATTGGCGATGAAGTCTTCGCAATCGGTGACACCTGCTCCCATGCAGACGCCGCCCTCTCAGAGGGAGATATCACAGGTTTTCGCATTGAGTGCTGGCTCCACGGAGCTGAATTCGATATGCGAACAGGTGAAGCGATGACACCACCGGCAGTCACTGCAGTTGCATCGTATGAGGTCGTTCGTGACGGCGAATCCATTTCCATTCAGAGTAAAAAATAGAGAACAAGGAAGAGAACCAATGAGCACATTAGAAATTAAGAATCTTCAGGTAGCAGTTGATACCGAAGAAGGATCGAAGCAGATTCTTCGTGGCGTTGATTTGACTATCAACTCTGGCGAGACACATGCCATCATGGGACCAAATGGTTCTGGAAAATCAACTCTTGCTTACTCAATCGCAGGTCATCCAAAGTACAACATCACCGGAGGTTCAGTAACTCTCGATGGTCAGGATGTTCTCGCCATGAGCGTCGATGAGCGCGCGCGTGCCGGTCTCTTCCTTGCAATGCAGTACCCCGTTGAAGTTCCGGGAGTATCTGTCTCAAACTTCTTGCGTACATCGGTCACCGCAATTCGAGGTGAAGCTCCAAAGGTTCGCACCTGGGTTGGTGAAGTGAAAGAGGCGATGGCAGCTCTCAGCATGGATCCTGCTTTTGCAGAGCGAAATGTCAATGAGGGATTCTCTGGCGGCGAGAAGAAGCGCCAC
Source organism: Candidatus Nanopelagicaceae bacterium (assembly GCA_040402375.1). Classification (GTDB taxonomy): domain Bacteria; phylum Actinomycetota; class Actinomycetes; order Nanopelagicales; family Nanopelagicaceae; genus PALSA-747. The sequence goes on from JBBAMR010000001.1 coordinate 176,629, forward strand.
GAGATTTTGCAGATGGAGCTATTGAAGCCAAAGATTGCAATCCTCGATGAGACGGATTCTGGTCTTGACGTTGATGCGCTTCGCGTTGTCTCAGAAGGTGTTAACCGGATTAAAGAGAATAGTGACCTCGGCGTTATGTTGATTACTCACTACACCCGCATCCTTCGCTACATCAAGCCTGATTTCGTACACGTCTTCTCGGCTGGCCGTATCGTCGAAGCTGGTGGGCCAGAGCTCGCTAACAAACTTGAAGAGAACGGCTACGCAGAGTACGTCACTGCCTAATCATGAACTCCCTCGATGTCTCAGCGATAAAGGCTGACTTTCCCATCTTCCAAAAGAGGATGCGTAATGATGCTCGGTTGGTCTATCTCGATTCTGGGGCGACCAGCCAGAAGCCTACGAAAGTCTTAGATGCAGAGCGCTATTTTTACACGCATCACAACGCTGCCGCTCATCGCGGATCACATCTACTCGCGGAGGAAGCATCCACTGCCTATGAAGGTGCTCGTGCAACTGTTGCTGCCTTTATCGGAGCCGATAGTGAAGAAGTAATTTTTACAAAGAGTGCAACAGAGTCCATCAATCTGATCGCTTACTCATTTTCAAATACGCACGTTGCTCCATTCGCCTTGCGTGCTGGGGATGAGATTCTCGTCTCCGAGATGGAGCACCACGCAAATCTGATTCCTTGGCAACAGTTAGCTAAGCGCACTGGCGCCATAATTCGTTGGTTCTCGGTCACTCAAGATGGTCGTCTCGATCTTTCCAATATTGATCAACTCATCAATGAGCGAACGAAGATTGTGGCGATTACCCATCAATCGAATGTTCTAGGAACGATTCCACCAGTTGCGCTCATTACCTCAAAAGCACACGCAGTGGGCGCGATCGTGGTGCTCGACGCCTGTCAGTCAGCACCGCACTTCCCAATGAGTGTGGTGGAGCTTGATGTAGATTTCGTTGCCTTCTCCGGCCACAAGATGCTTGGACCAACTGGTGTCGGCGTTCTCTGGGGGAGATCTGCTCTGCTCGCGAAGATGGAACCATTTCTCTTCGGTGGGTCGATGATTGAGACCGTCACGATGGAGAGCGCTACCTGGGCGCCGGCACCACGTAAATTCGAAGCTGGCGTTCCAAATATGGCGCAGGCAGTCGGCCTGGCCGCAGCGATCGATTACTTAACAAATATTGGAATGTCGAAGATTCATCATCACGAAACTGAACTCACTCAATACACGCTCGATACGCTGCAGACGATCAAGGGTCTCAACATCTTTGGTCCGCTGGATACGATCGACCGTGGCGGAGTGATCTCCTTTGCACTCGAAGGTATTCATCCTCATGATGCGGGACAAGTTTTAGATCAATACGGTGTTGCGGTTCGCACTGGCCATCACTGTGCTTGGCCCCTGATGCGTAAGTATGGAGTCGCCGGAACCACTCGAGCTTCGCTCTACTTGTATAACGACCAATCCGATATCGATGCTCTCGCGCAGGCAATCACGGCAACCCAGAAATACTTTAAGGTCTCCTAATGGAACTCGACTCCCTGTATCAAGAGGTCATCCTCGACCACTATAAGCACCCATTGCATAAGGGCCTTTCGGATGAGAAGAGCATCCAGGTCCACCATGTGAACCCAAGCTGTGGTGATGAGATCACGCTCAATCTCATTCTTAAAGGTGACGTAGTAGAAGATGTGACCTGGGATGGCGTGGGCTGTTCGATCTCACAGGCGAGCGCGTCAATTATGAGTGACCTTGTGCATGGCAAGAGCGTCGAGCAAGCCTTTCTCGCCTTAGATGCATTCTCAGAGTTGATGAGCAGCAAGGGCAGTATTAAGGGCGACGATGCAATCTTGGAAGATGGAGTCGCACTCGCTGGCGTCTCAAAGTTTCCAGCTCGAGTAAAGTGTGCGTTATTGGGGTGGATGGCATTTAAAGATGCAGCCCTACAAGCCAGAGAGAAGGAGAAGAAATGAGTCAATTAGCATCTATTGATGATGTTACCGAGGCGATGAAGGATGTCATCGATCCTGAGCTAGGTATCAATGTCGTTGATCTCGGGCTTGTCTACGATATGCAGGTCGATGAAAGTAATGTGGCTATCTTAGATATGACACTTACTTCGGCAGCATGTCCGCTACAGGATGTTATTGAAGATCAGACCCGCGCTGTTCTCGCCAATCTGACATCAGATGTCAAGATTAACTGGGTTTGGATGCCACCTTGGGGCCCAAACAAGATTTCTGACGATGGTCGCGAGCAACTTCGCTCGATTGGTTTCACTGTTTAATTCTGAGGAGAACGCGCCATGACCGTGCACGGAAATTGGATGGCGATGAGATCGCTCACTCAAGACCAATCAGTAAAGAATCAGAAGTTAAAGCCGGAGACCTTTAAACGGATACTCGCTTTTGCTGTTCCTTACAAAGTTGAACTTATTTATTTTCTTATTGCTGTCGTTATCGACGCCTCGCTTGTTGTTGCCACCCCACTTCTGCTCCGGACGCTGATCGATAAAGGAGTAGTCCCTCATAATGGTGGACTAGTTACCAAACTAGCCTTGATTGTTGGATTGCTCGCCGTTGCAGATGCACTCATAAATATGGTGAGTCGATATTTCTCCGCCCGAATCGGTGAGGGTTTGATCTATGACCTTCGCTCCCAAGTCTTCCAACATGTACAGCGCCAATCGATCGCATTCTTCACTCGCACTCAAACTGGAGCATTAATATCTCGCCTCAACTCTGACGTGATTGGCGCCCAACAGGCGTTTACGTCGACACTCTCCGGAGTAGTAAGCAATGTTCTTAGCTTGATCCTGGTTGCGGGAGCGATGATGACGCTCTCTTGGCAGATCACAGTTGTCTCACTCCTACTTCTTCCGATCTTCTTGATTCCGACGAAGTGGCTTGGGCGAAGATTGCAGGAATACACTCGCAAATCATTTAATCTCAATGCAGAAATGTCGTCGACCATGACGGAGCGTTTTAATGTATCTGGTGCGTTACTCGTCTCGCTCTACGGCAAAAGCGATGAGGAGCTTGTTCATTTCTCCGATAAAGCCGGACGCGTACGGGATATGGGAATTCAGATCGCCGTTCTCAACCGAATTTTCTTTATCGCCATCACCTCGATCGCGGCGATTGCTACTGCTTTCGCTTACGGCATCGGGGGACACCTCGCGATCAACGGTGCGATTACGGTAGGAACTCTTCTGGCGATTACCGCCTTGCTAGCGAGACTTTATGGACCCTTGACTGGGCTCTCAAATATTAGAGTGGATATCATGACCGCGCTCGTCTCCTTTGAACGCGTCTTTGAGGTTCTCGACCTAGAGCCAATGGTGAGAGATCGCCCTGGCGCGCAAATACTTTCAACAAATAAGCCCGAGATCACTTTTAAGAAGGTGACCTTTGCCTACCCAAAGGCAACCGAGATATCGCTTGCCTCACTTGAAGGAGTTGCAAATGCAGAGGTCGTTGATTCGGGGGTAGTGCTCGATGCAATTACGTTTACTGCAAAACCAGGTAGCTTCACCGCGATAGTTGGTCCATCGGGGGCCGGCAAGAGCACGATCTCTGGGCTCTTGCCGCGTCTTTATGATGTGACATCTGGGTCGATCTCAATTGATGGCAAAGATATTCGAGATCTCACCATCGAATCATTGCGGAGCGCTATAGGAGTCGTCACCCAAGATTCGCATATGTTCCATGATTCAATTGAGAGGAATCTACGTTATGCAAAGAGTGATGCGACGATTGCGGAGATCCAGAGCGCATGCGAGGCGGCTCAGATCTGGAAGTTTGTCCAATCTTTACCAAATGGTTTAGATACAGTCGTTGGAGAGCGTGGACACCGGCTGTCAGGTGGTGAGCGTCAACGTTTGGCAATAGCACGCCTACTTCTCAAGGCTCCGTCTATTGTTATTTTAGATGAAGCGACCGCGCATCTTGATTCAGAGAATGAGGCCTTAGTTCAGGCGGCTCTCCAGAGCGCTCTATCTGGTCGGACTAGCATTGTGATTGCGCACCGTCTCTCAACCATCGCCCATGCAGATCAAATTCTCGTTCTAGATGGTGGAAAGATTGTTGAATCTGGCACTCACGAAGAACTCGTAGCTAAGCGAGGTCTTTACTTTGATCTTTACCAGCGCCAATCGCTCGGGAGTTAAAGCGTATTGATTGTCCGGTGATGGTCTCTCGACCGGCATTGGCAACAACTACTGCTACATAAGGAAGAACCACGGCGCCGAAGAGCGCGATCCACCGATAAGGGCTCGGGAGCAAGACGGTGAGAATGAAGCAGGCGGTACGGATCATCATGCTGATGAAGTACCTACGAGCTCGAGAAGTTTGATCGACGGTGAGACCAGTCTGAGCCGATGTGATGGACTGGACCTTTGGGTCACTTCTCTTCTTGCGCATAGTGATAAGAGTAAGGTGAATATGCCTATTGCGCCTCCCGAGTGGCAATCTTGGGAGTACGCGTCAGTAACGGGTACGGTTGGAATGTGAGCAAAGAGACTGGACGCCTTGTCCTTGTAACAGGTGGAAATCGCGGGATCGGTCTTGCAATCGCTCGTGCTTTCGAAACAGCTGGGGATCGCGTTGTTATTACCCACCGCTCCGGCGATGCGCCGGAAGGTCTGGATGCTGTGATTATGGATGTCACTGATCCTTCGAGCGTTGACCGTGCCTTTGCTGATATCGAAACGCGTTTTGGCGGAGTGGAAGTTCTCGTTGCCAATGCTGGTATCACGAAAGATGGGCTCGCACTTCGCATGAGCGAAGGCGATTTTCAAGCAGTTGTCGATACTAATCTCACTGGCTCATTCCGCGTGACGCAGAAAGTTCTGAGCGGCATGATGAAGCGGCGCTCTGGTCGAGTGGTCTTCATTGGCTCTGTGGTTGGAGCTTTGGGCTCAGCAGGGCAGGTTAACTACGCGGCAACTAAATCGGCACTCGTTGGTATGGCCCGCTCATTTGCTCGAGAATATGGAAGCCGAGGAATCACATTCAATGTTGTTGCGCCTGGTTTTGTTGAGACGGATATGACTGCAGTTCTTGAGGAATCTCTTCGTGAGAAATATATCTCCCAGATTCCACTGGCGAGGTTTGCCTCTGCCGCCGAAGTTGCAGATGTTGTTCGATTTATCGCATCACCTGATGCGGGATATATCACCGGTGCCGTCATACCTGTTGATGGTGGATTAGGAATGGGTCACTAATGGCGCTACTTCAAGGAAAGAATATTCTCGTTACTGGCGTTCTGACGGAGGCCTCAATCGCCTTCCATATCGCCAAGCTTGCACAAGAAGAGGGTGCAACAGTTTTGCTGACCTCCTTTGGGCGCGCGATGAGTATTACCCAGCGAATCGCTAACCGCCTTCCGACGCCTGCTCCTGTGATCGAACTCGATGTGACAAATGAAGAGCACCTCGCTGCGCTTGAAGCCCAACTTCGCCTCCATGTTGACCGCATTGATGGCGTAGTCCACTCGATTGGTTTTGCCCCTGAAGCAGCTCTTGGCGGTAATTTCCTCAATACTGAATGGGCGGATGTCTCAACTGCGGTTCACGTCTCGGCCTATTCATTGAAATCTCTCACGATGGCTGCGCGACCACTCTTCGATCAGGCCACAGGCGCCAGCGTTGTTGGGCTCACCTTTGATGCTCGAGTAGCCTGGCCTAAATACGATTGGATGGGCGTTGCAAAATCAGCGCTCGAATCAACAGCTCGCTACTTGGCACGCGATCTCGGAAAAGAGAACGTTCGAGTCAATATGGTTGCAGCTGGCCCAATTCGAACTATCGCGGCGAAATCTATTCCGGGCTTCGACGAGTTTGAGAGTGTCTGGAATGCGCGCGCGCCTCTGACCTGGGACACCTCAGATCCGGTTCCGGCAGCGAAGGGGGCAGTTGCTCTCCTCTCCGATTGGTTCCCAAAGACAACGGGGGAGATGGTTCACGTGGATGGTGGCGTGCACGCTATCGGCGGCTAGGCCCTCCAATGTAGCCCTCTTCTCGCTCTGGCTAGCCTCGGATTTCACCTTTAGCGCTGGCGCGGGTACCCTTATGACATCAAGTGGAGCTTGCCGCTCCCACCTCACTGACTTCGGTTAGTTGGTCAAGAATGAAACCCCGCAATATGGGGTCTTCTGAGCGTTTGCGCGCTCTCCTTGTGCGGCACCTTCCACGGGATAACTACCAAGTTGCTACGAGGTAACTACTTGGCAGTCATCACTACTAAGCCGTAAAGAATGGAGCTAGTTATCAGCGCTGATCTACGAATCAATGATCGAATTCGCGTTCCGCAGGTGCGACTCATTGGACATGAAGGTGATCAAGTTGGCATTGTCGATATCGACAAGGCGCTTGCGATGGCAGATGAAGTCGGTCTCGACCTCGTTGAAATCTCGCCTGATGCCCAACCTCCAGTCTGCAAGGTGATGGATTTCGGAAAGTACAAGTACGAAATCGCACAGAAGGCACGTGAAGCTCGCCAGAACCAGACCCACATTGTGGTCAAGGAGATGAGACTTGGTTTAAAGATCGAACCACACGATTATGAGACAAAGCGAAATCACATCGAAAAGTTTCTTCGTGCAGGTGACAAGGTAAAGGTAACGGTTCAATTCCGAGGACGTGAACAGACGAGACCAGAAATGGGATATCGGATGTTGATGAAACTTTCGGAAGAGTTGGTCGGAGTAGCGCTCGTTGAGTTCGCCCCTAAAAAAGAGGGACGTTCGATGACGATGGTTCTCGGACCACTTGTGAAGAAGGGTGCGATCAAGAAGGCGGCTCCTGCGAAGGCAGAGAAGAAGCCAGAAGTAGCGGTAGAGCCACCAGTAGAAGCAGTAATCGAAGCACCTGCAGTTGAGGTAGTCGAGTAAGTAAAGAGATTTTTTGTACGCCAGTTGTATACGTTCTACAAGAAACGAGGAAGCAATGCCAAAGATGAAGACCCACAGTGGGGCGAAGAAGAGATTCCGCCTTACCGGGACCGGAAAAGTCATGCACGAACGTGCTGGCAAGCGCCACCTTTTGGAGCACAAATCTTCACGCGTCACTCGCCGTTTGAGCAACGACGCAACCGGCAAGAAGACCGTAACAGTTACCGCCAAGCGCATGCTCGGTTTGAAGTAAAGGGGAGTAGAGAATGGCAAGAGTAAAACGCGGAGTACACGCAGCGAAGAAGCGCCGCACAACACTTGAGCGCGCAGCTGGATATCGCGGCCAACGTTCACGTCTCTTCAGCAAGGCGAAGGAGCAGGTAACTCACTCGCTCGTCTATGCATTCAACGATCGCAAAGATAAGAAGGGCGACTTCCGTCGTCTTTGGATTCAGCGTATCAACGCCGGTGCACGTGCAAACGGCCTCACCTACAACCGCTTCATCCAGGGCCTACACGGTGCTGGTATCGAAGTAGATCGTCGCGTTCTTTCAGAGCTCGCAACCAACGACCCAGCTGCCTTTGCAGCGCTCGTCGAAGTTGCGCGCAAGCATGTCGTCGTCGCGTAACGCGATCTGACAACTACTGCATCGCTCAACAATCGTCGACACTATGACCCACCAAGTAATTAAGAGCCTTCACTCGCCACACGTTGAGCGGGTGAAGGCTCTTTTGGGTTCTCGTGGAAAGAAGATTCGACGAGAAGAGTCACTCTTCATAGCTGATGGAATGCAATCAATCCGAAGCGCCTTGATGCCAAAGATTGCATCTGCGCCGTTGATTGAGAAGATCTATCTCACCGAGAGCGGTGAGGCTAAGTTACGCTCAGAGTTTTCAGATCAGATCGTCGATGCGCATGAGATTATTCCGGTCACAGATGAGGTCATGGCCGCGATGGCCGATACGCAGGCACCGCAAGGCATCCTCGCACTCTGTCGCTTTAAAGAACTTTCTCTCACCGAGATCCTTGCCGCCGCTCCGAAACGAATCGCCTTCTTCTGGCAGATTCAAGATCCCGGGAACGCTGGCACTGCAATCCGAACAGCGGATGCTTGTGGCTTCGATGCCATTTTATTCTCAGAAGGAAGCGTTGATATTTATTCACCGAAGGTTGTCCGTTCGACGGCAGGATCGCTCTGGCATATCCCGGTCGCCCAAGAACTGACTCTCTCTGAGATTACCGAACTCGCTGGAAGTGGCCAGTACTCGGTCGTCGCCTTCGATGGAGCAGGGGGTCGCACACTCGAAGAGCTCCCCTCAGATCGGGCTACCATCGCAGTCTTTGGCAATGAGGCGCGAGGCTTACCTACCTTGCCAGATTCAATTGAGAAGATTCGCATCCCTATGAGCGGATTTGCTGAGAGTTTAAATGTCGCTAGCGCCGCTGCTATCGCGCTATATCACTTAGGCAATCCAGGGAATCGCTAGAATAAAGACCCTTATGACTCTTACATCTGCTCAGATCGATGAGATTACATCTGCAGCTCTTGCCGCTATTGACTCAGCAACTAACCTAGAGGCCCTCAAAGAGGTTCGTATCGGGCATGTAGGGGATCGGTCTCCAATTGCGCGTGCAAATCAGGCGCTCGGCTCAATGGAGGTATCTGAACGCGCTGAGTTTGGAAAAGTAATTGGTAAGGGAAGATCGACGATCAATGCTGCTTTCGAAGTACGTCAGAAAGAGTTAGAAGTAGAACGCGATGCACGCGTATTGATTGAAGAACGTGTCGATGTCACTATTCCAGCCCGTCGTACTCCGCAAGGCGGATTACACCCACTGACACTCCTCACCAATGAGATCTGTGATCTCTTCATTGGGCTCGGGTATCGCGTCGCTGAAGGCCCGGAACTCGAATCAGAGTGGCTTAATTTTGATTCTCTCAATATTCCAGCTGATCACCCGGCACGAACAATGCAAGATACCTTCTTCATAGAACCCCTTGATTCACGGTTGGTACTTCGCACGCACACCTCACCAGTGCAGATGCGCACCATGCTAGAAGAGAAGCCTCCGATCTATGTCATCTGCCCAGGGCGCACGTACCGTGCTGATGAACTCGATGCGACCCATACTCCAGTATTTAGTCAGGTTGAAGGTCTCGTTGTAGATCGCGGCATCACGATGGCCGACCTCAAGGGAACACTTGATTACTTCGCACGCGCCATCTTTGGTCCAGATGTAAAAACTCGCCTTCGTCCATCCTTCTTCCCATTTACTGAGCCAAGCGCCGAAGTTGATTTCTTCTTCAACGGTCGCTGGATTGAGTGGGGCGGCTGCGGCATGGTGAATCCCAAGGTTCTGCGCGCTGCCGGGATTGATCCTGAAGAGTTCTCTGGTTTCGCCTTTGGCATGGGGCTAGAACGCACCCTGATGGTCAAGCATGGAATCACAGATATGCACGATATCGTCGAAGGCGATATTCGTTTCTCTCAGAACTTTGGAAGTGGCCTACGATGAAGATTCCATTGTCGTGGTTGCGCGAATTCGCCGATATTCCATCCGACATCACTCCAGATCAGATCGAGAACGCCTTCGTCAAGGTTGGTTTTGAAGTCGAAGATATCCATATTTCAGGCGCAGACCTCACGGGTCCACTGGTTGTGGCCCGCGTTGAAGCAATCGAAGAACTTGCCGAACATAAGAAGCCAATTCGCTACGTCTCGCTAGATTGTGGCGAAGGTTCAATTCGTTATGTGATCTGCGGCGCTCGAAACTTCAACGTAGGGGATCTTGTCGTAGCAGCTCTTCCTGGCGCGGTACTTCCTGGGAATTTTGTGATCTCGGCTCGTGAAACATATGGAAAGACAAGCAACGGAATGATCTGTTCTGCCCGCGAACTAGGCATGAGTGATGATCACGAAGGAATCATTGTTCTTCCAACAACTTCGCAGGTAGGTGCGGATGCAATTGCACTCCTTGAGATAAGCGACGCGATTATTGATGTTGCTGTTAATCCAGATCGTGGTTACGCGCTATCAGCTCGTGGCCTTGCTCGAGAAATTGCTACCTCACTCGGTGTGAACTTCCGTGATCCAGCACTCGTTGATTACCTGGCTGGCGAAAAAATCTCCTCAAATAATGGTGTGCAGGTCCGCATCGATGATCCGAGCGGCGCCGACTACATCCAGATCCGCACCCTTGAAGGCGTCAACGTCCGAAACGAGACTCCACTCTGGATGAGTCGTCGTCTTGAAAAGTGCGGCATGCGATCGATCTCAATCGCCGTTGATATTACAAACTACGTCATGCTCGAACTCGGTCAGCCTCTTCATGCATTCGATGCCGATAAAATCGATGGCACAATAACTGTGACCCGAACAGTTTCGTCAGCAGAATTTACGACCTTAGATAATCAGAAGCGCACGCTCGTAGCTGGAACGCTCATGATTGGTGACGATAAAAAGCACCTCGCTATCGCCGGCACGATGGGTGGTCTCGACTCTGAAGTTACTGACTCCACAACGCGGATCGCTCTTGAGGCCGCGCATTTTGATCCGATCTCGATCGCAAAGAATTCACGTAGCCAACGTCTTTCATCTGAGGCATCACGTCGTCTCGAGCGAAATGTCGATCCAGCAGTGGCGACTGTGGCATCAGCCCGCGCGAGCGCCCTCCTTGTTGAGTTAACTGGTGCTCGGTTGGTCGGCGAATCATCAGCAGGCGCTCTCGGTGCAGCACGCACGATCACCTTTGATCCCACCGCAATTTCACGGCTGATGGGTTACGATTATTCGTCACACCAAATTCAATCAGCGCTTACGGCGATCGGTGGCGCAGTAGAGATTAAATCTCCGAGCTCTTGGCTCTTCACCGCTCCGACCTGGCGCGCAGATCTTGAGGTCCTTTCAGATCTCGCTGAAGAAGTTGGGCGCATTCACGGTCTCGACCTGATTCCGTCACGCCTACCTATAGGCAAGCAAGGTTCGACCCTGACTCCCATGCAATATCGCAAGCGAGGGGTCGCAGCACTGCTGGCACACCTTGGCTTAAGTGAAACGTACAACTATCCCTTTGTCTCACCAGAGATGATCAAGACCCTTGGATTTGTTGGTCCACGCGCCGCATCTTTCCGGATTGCTAATCCAATGTCAGAGGAAGCACCGCTCTTGCGCACTCACTTGCTGCCAGGACTTCTGTCAGCGCTCTCAAGAAATCTCTCTCGTGGTGCGAAAGATGTTGCTCTCTTTGAAATTGGAACAGTGTTCCGAGATTTATCAGCTCGACCCCGCGTTGAAGATATTTCGACAGCTAACCGTCCATCAGATGCGACGATCGCTCAGATTTATGCAAGCGTTCCGGCCCAACCATTATTTGTCGGCGCAGTCGTCGCTGGTTCATTGGATCGCAAGGGCTGGTGGGGAAGTGGTCGCACCTTTGATTGGAGCGATGCGGTCGCTCTCGCCGAACGTATCGTCACCGAGACTGGCAACCGCGCAGAGATTGTGCAATCAGATCTATCGCCATGGCATCCCGGCCGTTGCGCAGAGATTCAGATTGATGGCAAGGCAGTGGCCCATGCTGGCGAGTTACATCCACGCGTCCTTGAAGAGCTCAACCTTCCTCCTCGAACAGTTGCCTTCGCAGTCATCCTCTCTGAGTTACCAATAGTCCCCGCCGCAACGGTTACACCGATCCGAACAATGCCGGCTGCAATTCAAGATATTTCACTCTTCGTTGACCGCGAGATGCCTTCTGCGAAGGTGGAGGCTGCTCTGCGTGAAGGAGCAGGCGAACTTCTGGAGTCGATCGCGCTCTTTGATCGATACGAGCAAACTGGTGCCGCTGATGAGGGCAGGGTCTCGCTCGCCTTCACGATGACCTTCCGCGCACCTGATCGAACCCTCACTGCAGACGAAGTAAGCGGCTTTAGAGCAAGCGCCGCAGCCTTAGCCGTCTCCACATGTGGAGCCACCATCCGCGAATAGCGCTTGCATAAATACCCAAGAGTATAAATATTTATGCATTTTCTGACCTTCAGAGGTACACTCAAGTCATGAAGATTGGCATCATCGGAGCGAGCGGGTACTCGGGTGGCGAACTCTTGCGCCTCTTATCGGGACATCCTTCATTTCAAATTTCATATATCGCTGCTGGCTCGAATGCAGGAGAGCTCATTACTGCGATCCACCCTCAACTCACTCATTTTGCTGGAGAGAGATTTGAATCGACTCAGATTGATCGAATCAACCAATGCGATCTCGTCTTTCTCGCACTCCCACATGGGGAGTCAGCAAAGTTAATCCCATCAATCGATGAAGGTATTCGCATCGTTGATCTCGGTGCCGATTTCCGTCTGTCATCAGCGAATAGTTGGTTGCACTATTACGGTGGAGATCATGCTGGAACCTGGGCCTACGGGATGCCGGAGCTACCTGGACAGCGCGCTCAGATCGCGACTGCGACTCGCGTGGCAAACCCTGGATGTTATGCCACTGCAATTACCTTGGCTGCAGATCCAGCGGTACGTAACAATCTGATCGATTCTTCAGATCTCGTGGTTGTTGCATCTTCTGGCACAACAGGTGCCGGGCGAAGTGCCAAGATCAATTTGATAGGTAGCGAAGTAATGAATTCTTTGACCTCCTATAAATTCGGGGGAGTCCACCAACACACCCCGGAAATTGAAGAAGCTTTAGCAAAGGGAGGTGCTGGGCCAGTAAAGATCTCCTTCACTCCGATTCTTGCTCCGATGCCGCGAGGCATTTTGGCTACGGTCACCGCAAAACTTCAAACAGGTGTTAACTACGAGCAGATACGGGATTTCTATAACCAAGCCTACGATGATGAAAAATTTGTCACTCTTCTTCCCGAAGGTCAGTTACCTCGAACTTCCTCGCTACTTGGATCAAACTCGGTTCACCTACAGATCGCAGTGGATCTCCATACCAATCGACTCGTTATTTCAGCTGCGCTTGATAATTTAGGCAAGGGCGCCGCCACTCAAGCGATACAGAATGCGAATCTGATGTGCGGTTTAGATGAAGCGCTCTCCTTGCCCGTCATGGGCGGTGTTGCGTGATTATCGTTAAATATGGCGGCCATGCGCTGCCGACAGCATCAGTGAGTGATGAAAATCTTAAAGTGATCGCCAGTTACCATCGAAGCGGCCGCGAGATTGTGCTCGTTCACGGGGGCGGTCCACAGGTAGATGCCGAGCTGGCTATTCATAAGATTTCCACCGAAATGGTCGGCGGTTACCGCTCAACTACGCAATCGGTCATGGAGATCGTGCACGGAGTTTTGGCCGGACAAGTCTGCAGAACGCTCGTTAATCAGTTAATCGGATTTGGTGTAAATGCTGTGGGAATCTCAGCCGCTGATGGATCAACGATCCGGGCTAAGAAATTTCGACCAATCGTGGATGGTAATGAAATCGACATTGGGCTCGTGGGCGAGATTGACCACGTTGATCCGAAGTTGCTCTTACGTCTCCTTGCGGACCGCTATCTACCGGTCATGTCACCAGTATCCGTGACGCTTTCCGGCCAGGCCCTCAATCTCAACGGAGATATCGCAGCTGGCGCTATCGGTGGCGCGTTGAACGCTGATGAGGTTATTTTCATGACTGACGTTGAAGGTATTTACCGTAACTACCCTGATACTTCATCGCTGATCTCAAAATGTACGTCGAGTGAGTTGCGCGAACTTCTACCAACTTTCAGTGCTGGCATGCTCCCCAAGTCGAAGGCAGCTCTCTACGCCCTTGACCATGGAGCGAAACGAGTCCGAGTAATCGATGGCCGCGATTCGAAGAACCTCATCTCAGCCTTAGACGGCGTTGGCGGAACAGTTGCTACCTCATGAAGAAGAATGCGGTCGCACAAAATCGTTGGGAATCTGCTCTCCAAAATAACTACGGAACCCCGGCGATAGCCCTTGCTCACGGAAAGGGTTCGGTGGTCTGGGATATCGAAGGCAACCGTTACCTGGATTTTCTCGGTGGAATCGCCACAACTGTTGTGGGTCATGCAAACCCAGCTGTTGTCTCAGCGGTCACTAAGCAGATTAAAGAACTCTCTCATGTCAGCAATTACTACATGCACGAACCAGCGCTGCGATTAGCCGAGAAGTTGAAGGAATTTACAGGCCAGAGCGGGGCTCAAGTTTTCTTCTGCAATTCTGGTGCCGAGGCGAATGAGGCAGCCTTGAAATTGTCCCGCTTAACTGGTCGCCCAAAGATCATCTCAACGATTGGTTCCTTCCACGGAAGAACGATCGGAGCTTTATCGCTCACCGGTCAACCGGGAAAGCGATCACCATTCTTGCCGCTCCTGAAAGGTGTGAAATACGTTCCGTATGGCGATCTTGCTGCGATGGAGAGAGCGCTCTCACGCAGAGTGGCGATGGTAATTCTCGAGCCAATCCAAGGCGAGAATGGTGTTGTAGTACCGCCAGCAGACTATCTCAGAGGCGTTCGTGAGCTCTGTGACCGTTACGGCACCTTGCTCTGCATTGATGCAGTACAGACCGGTATGGGTCGAACTGGTAGTTGGTTTGGTTATGAATATTCCGGCATCGTTCCAGACATCATCACTTTGGCAAAGGGCTTAGGTGGCGGCTTGCCACTCGCTGCGATGATCGCTCTCACTGATGCTGCGCCTCGATTCGCACCCGGAGATCACGGAAGTACTTTTGGTGGGAATCCGGTTTCGTGTGCCGCGGGACTAGCTGCGATCTCAGTGATTGAGAAGCAAGAGCTATTTCGACGTGCAACAGAGGCAGAGTCGCGCATCAAGGAGCGCCTGACGAAACTTCCCGGAGTTGTGGATGTCCGTGGGTCAGGTCTGTTGATCGGGATTGTGCTTGAAGACGACATCGCAGCCGTACTTGTTGAAGCCGCGCGCCAATCGGGACTTCTCATCAACGCACCTGCCAAGAACGTCATCCGCATCGCACCTGCGCTCACCGTTACGGCGGTACAAGTCAACGAGTTCATCAAGAAGTTCTCTCAGATCTTGAGCAACGTTTATCAAACAACGGAGAGGAAGTGAGCGATGAACCCCCTAGCTCGCAAACAGGTGATTGCAGACCTCATTAATTCAACTCGTCTCGCTTCGCAGGATGAACTCTTGAAAGCCCTCAAGAAGCGGGGGATTGGCGTCACTCAAACAACGATTAGCCGCGACCTCTTGGACCTCGGTGCGATGCGGGGTAAGGATGAATCTGGCCGCTTTCGTTACATCCTGGGAGGTTCAATCAGTAAAAAGATCTCTGGACCGCGTCACCTCTTACTCAGCGTTGCTGTCAGTGGGAATTTAGTCGTGGCCAAGACCCCTCCCGGGGGAGCGCAGTTACTTGCTGGTCAGATCGATGCGGCAATTGAGAGTGGCGAACTTAGCTCTGGAATTGGTTCGATCGCTGGCGATGACACGGTCATGATCGTCGCACGAACGCCGGCTGCGGGGAATACGCTTGCGAAGGAGATTACCGCTTTGGCAGATGGTGAATCGAAAGATCCCTCATCGCGGGCAGTGAAGTCGAAGAGTTCCTCACCGAAGCAGAAGCGGAGCAGATAGATGGCGCTATGGGGTGGCAGGTTTGCCCAAGGCCCGGCTGAATCAGTCGCTGCACTCTCTCGAAGCACCCACTTTGACTGGGTTCTCGCGCCATACGATATTCGCGTCAATATCGCACATGTCCGATCACTTCGCGCGAGCTCCATCTTAAGTGAAGGCGATGCCCAGAAGATTCAGGTTGCTCTTGTCGCTCTTGGTGAAGAGATTTCTGCCGGAACTTTTGCGCCCATCGAATCGGATGAAGATGTTCACGCTGCGATCGAGCGAGGATTGACGCAGCGGTTAGGGGCGTTAGGCGGAGCCTTTCGCGCTGGTCGATCCCGCAACGATTTAGTTGTCACAGATTTTAAGCTCTATCTCGTCGATCATCTCATTGAGATCGGTGCAGCGCTGACTTTATTGATCGAAGAATTTAATGCGAAGGCGGATGAGTATAAGGATGCAATCGCTCCTGGATTTACACACCTGCAACATGCTCAGCCGATCAACTTTGGACACGAGCTCGCGAAGCATTCTCAGGCGCTCCTGCGAGATCAGAGTCGCATTCGTGACTGGATTGCTCGAAACTCGATCTCACCACTTGGCGCAGGGGCTCTTGCAGGATCAACGCTCATTCCGCATCCACAGAATTCCGCATCAGAACTTGGTTTTGATTCGGTCCACGCAAACAGCATTGATGCAGTGAGCGATCGCGATTTTGTTACAGAGGCGCTCTTCATCCTGGCAAATATAGGAGTTCATCTTTCGCGCATTGGTGAGGAGTACGCACTATGGAGCACCACAGAATTTGGTTGGGCGAGACTCGATGATGCTTATTCTACCGGCTCTTCAATTATGCCGCAGAAGAAGAACCCAGATATTGCAGAATTGGCTCGCGGCAAGAGCGGGCGCTTGATTGGAAATCTTACGAGCGTCCTCACGATGCTCAAAGGGCTCCCATTCGCCTACAACCGTGATCTGCAAGAGGATAAAGAACCGACCTTTGATTCAGTACGAACTCTGTTGACGCTCTTACCGGCGCTCACAGGTATGGTGAATACGACCTCCTTTAATCGCGAAGCAATGGCGAATGGCGCTGTTAAAGGCCACGCACTTGCTACTGAGATTGCAGATTACTTGGCGCGTGCCGGTACGCCATTTGCGCGAGCCCACGAGATCTCGGGGGAGTGTGTGCGTCTGGCTGAATCGCTTGGAAAAGATGTTCATGAATTGAGCGATACAGAACTGCAATCTGTCGACCCTGGACTTACCCCTGATTTCCGGTTGACCCTCTCCGCATCAGGTGCAGTGAGTTCTCGTACCTCAATTGGAGGCACCTCTACAGAGAGTTTGATTAAGCAGATCCACCTTCTTAATCAACGCAATCAAGCTGATATCGAGTTTTTCGATAGAAAACGATCTGACTTTTTGGAGATGATTCACGTATGACAAAGGCACTCATTGAAGATCTGGAATGGCGAGGCTTAATCGCACAGACAACAGATCGCGAAGCGCTACTCAAGGATCTCGAGAGTGGAGCGATCTCGTTCTATATCGGTTTCGATCCAACCGCACCGAGCCTGCATGTCGGAAACCTCGTGGTGCTTTTGGTGATGCGCAGATTCCAGCTTGCTGGCCATAAACCACTACCGCTGGTCGGTGGCGCTACTGGACTCGTAGGAGATCCAAGTGGTCGTAACGAAGAGCGCTCTCTCAATAGCGATGAGATTGTTGCCGAGTGGGTCTCGCGCATTCGTTTGCAGCTAGAACGTTTCCTCACCTTTGAAGGTAAGAACGCTGCGTTGCTGGTTAATAATTTGGATTGGACCAAGAACGTCACTGCAATTGAGTTCTTACGGGATATCGGAAAACATTTCAGTGTCAATCAAATGTTAACCAAGGATTCAGTCTCATCACGTCTTGAAGGTGGTGGAATTTCTTACACTGAATTCTCTTATCAAGTACTTCAATCATTTGATTACCTTGAGTTGTACCGACGCCATAACTGCATCTTGCAACTTGGCGGAAGTGATCAGTGGGGAAATATCACAGCAGGACTTGATTTGATTCGGCGCGCTGCTTCAGGATCAGCACATGCTTTGACAATCCCGTTACTTCAAAAGGCCGATGGAACTAAATTTGGTAAGACTGCTAGCGGAAGTGTCTGGCTTGATCCTGAGATGACATCTCCATATGCGTTCTATCAATATTGGATCGGTACTGACGACGCTGATGTCGAGCGATTCCTCAAAACCTTTTCATTCAAATCCCGTGAAGAGCTAGAAATACTCTTCACCGAATTGAGAGAGAACCCTGGTGCTCGCAGTGCTCATCGTGCACTCGCACAAGAGTTAACAACACTTGTTCATGGCGAAAGAGAATGTAGTAACGCAGAAGCTGCAGCGAAGGCGCTCTTCGGACAGGGCGAGATCAGCGAGTTAGATTCGCAGACACTTGCATCTGCGCTCTCACAACTTCCACGCACAACAATTTCACGCGGTGAACCATTTCCAAGCTGGGTAGATCTTTTGGCTGCCACAGGTGTCGTTGATTCCAAATCGGCCGCGCGCAGAATCGTGAAGGAGGGCGGCGCTTACCTCAATAATGTGAAGATTTCGGGGGAGGATTTCACCCCAGCAGAGAGTGATCTAATTCATGGTCGCTTCCTTCTGCTCCGAAAGGGAAAGAGAGAGCTTGCTTGCGTCGAAATTCTCTAAAAAGGGTGAAATAACAGCCGTGTAACTCTGCTGTGTAATTTTCGGAAAAGCTCTAAAACCATTACAGAACAATGGTTTTAGAGCTTTTTTCTTGCCACGAGCGTAAAAATGAGTGGAAATGCCCACTGGGAGGCGCCCCTGAAAAGGACGGGTTTTGCCCCGATTAGCCCGATTTGACCCTATGATGTCTAGCGGGTTATCTTTCTCCCTCGCTTGCGAAACGGACTCTTAAAGGCCGTGCAGCGAAAACTACATAACGGAGCAATTCTTTGACTGGTTAACGCGAGTTGACCACGAGATGTAATCTGCACTAAGTTACGCAGTCTGCCCCAGTAATGGTCTGAGAAGATTAAAGCTGGTGCGCGTACGTACCTTGAGAACTCAACAATGTGCACAATCAATGCCAATCGGCTTGTTTTACGCTGCCTTCAGTCAAATGAGAGCAACGTACTTCAGGCCAAAATTCCTTTGTATTTTCTCTCTTTGAGATCATTACAAAACAGAAACAATTGGTAAAACAAAAAATAGCAATAGCTAGTTTTGTTTTTTGCCAGATCACAACTTTCTATGGAGAGTTTGATCCTGGCTCAGGACGAA
>JBBAMR010000002.1:0-24081 GCA_040402375.1 Candidatus Nanopelagicaceae bacterium
GTGGGAGTTGGTGATGGGGTGGGAGTTGGTGATGGGGTGGGAGTTGGTGATGGGGTGGGAGTTGGCGCGACCTGCCAGATCAATTTCTTCCCGCTCTTGACGCAGATGTAGTGCGATTTCCCGATTACAGCCGTTGTTTTTGCCTTTAGGCATGGTGCGCCAGTTTTGACGGGAGCAGCTGCAAGTGTGGCTTGGGCTGAGGCGAAAAGAAGAAGAGCCCCCAATGTTGCTGCTGACTTGATCAGACGAGCATTCATGGGGGCTCCTACTTCTAGCTACTTACTTCTTTGTGTATCCCTTTGGACATACTGGCTTAAGAGCTGTCACCTTAGTTGCGACCTTACCCTTAACGCAGGTGATAGTGGTCTTCACAGGTGAGGCTGCATAGATATCGAAAGTAGCGAGATCGATATCGACCGCCTTGTCATCTGTGATGGTTGTAAAACTTGGCTTCATCGTTCCGAAGAGGCGGGCGGGCTTAACCGCGCCACGATCCTGGATTGCAGATGTTGGGATATTCTCGAGGCCCTTGGTATCGGTATTTGTGATCTGGAAAATCACATTCCCCTTTGCATCAGTCTTACCGACAAGCTTTGCGCCAAATGTTGCATCCACTGCAGCAGGCGCTGTGGCCTTGGTCGTACCTGAGATCCAGTTTGCTTTTGAACCGCTGTAAGCTGAATCAACATAGAGGTTGATCTCTGTATTCACCGCGGGAGTCGTTCCATCTGTGGTCACAAAATATGTCAAAGAAAGTCTGCTACCGCCAGGGATATATGTGTAGAAAGCTTTTGTTCCCGCAGAGTAATACTGGGCGATATCACCAGTCGCATCCACGCTGTTAGCCGATGTGTAGGCGGGGCTGATCAAGCGAATCGATGGTTTTCCTGCTGCGACAGTTGGTGTTGGAGTAGCCGGTGTGGTTGGAGTAGGAGTAGCCGGTGTGGTTGGAGTAGGAGTAGCAGATGGGGTTGGAGTTACAGCCCCGCCGATTGTTGATGCAGGGGCTTTAGTAATATCGAAGGTGAGCAAATCTTCAATTTGCTGCATATCGGTTAAACCATCGATGACAGCTTTCATATTTCCGTAGACGCGACCAGTCGTTGCACGAGGCGCAGTCTCTGAGGCAGGAATTGCCTCCGCGGTGGCGGCTGTATCGGTGTTGCTGATCGTAAACGTGACCTGGCCTTGTGCATCGGTGGTACCAGTTACTTGAAGTCCATAGCCAGTTGTAGCGGCAGTAGCTGGACCAACTAGCTTTCCACCAACAGTCCATGCTGCGGTTGAACCGCTGTAAGGAGCATTGGCCTGGAAGTTGATCGACTTGCCGACGGCAGGGGTAGTTCCATCAGTAGTCACAGCATAAGTAATAGTGATTGTGGAGCCTGCCCCCACGTACATAAAGTAGCTACGTCCGCCGGCGGCGTAGTAGGCGCCAAGACCATCAGAAGCAAAGGTCTCATTCAATGGATTGAAAACGGGTGCAACAACTCGAACTGTTGGGAGTCCAGCAGCGTTGGCCTGCGAGAGGGTTGAAATACCCAGGCCAGCGACAGCCAAGGCGAGGGCAGCGACACCGCTGATGATTCTCTTCTTCATGGATTGCCTTTCGGTTTGTTGTTAGTTTTTAAAGACCTTGCCAACTCCGTTAATGGAGTAAAAATGTATGTAGTCGATACTCATCTGCGCCTTATTCATCGCCGGGTCGAGATCTCCCGTGAACTCTCCACCCATTGCAAGATTAAGAATCAAGAAGAATGGTTGGTTATAGATCCAGGTCCCTGATTGGCCATCATTTGATGCTGCTGTGAAATAGAGATTGTCATCGACGAAGAAATCAATCTGGTTCTTCTTCCACTCAATCGCATAAGTATGGAATCCAGATGTTAAGGGAACTTGTGAGCTGAAAGTCGAGCCGTAACCACCACCGGCTCCACCAGGGAGCTTGGGTCCATGAATAGTGCCAAAGGCTGTCTCGGGCATCGAACCCTTTTGCTCAAGGATGTCGATTTCGCCTGAATCTGGCCATGGGATGCCATTCAGAAGATCTTTACCAAGCATCCAGAAGGCGGGCCAGGTTCCAAGACCAGAAGGAGTCTTCATCTTGATTTCAATGCGACCGTACTGGAAAGAGAGTTTGGTGGCGGTCTTTAACTTTGCACTCGTGAATTGGCAGGCGTTGCAGGCGTTCAGCATGCGATCGATGGCTGGACTTGAATTAATCGCCATCTGAGATTGATCTGCAATGCGATTGGCCGTAATGAGAAGGTGCCCAGAGCCATCAAGTGCGAGATTTGCAGGATCCTTTGTATAAAACTCGAGCTCTCCGTTTTGGTTGAGGCCACCTAGCTCAGGGGTCCAGACCTTTGGATTAGGAAGCGTCCCTTTTTTGCCGTTGAAGTCATCCGCCCATATCAACTTGTAGGTAGTGATCTTTGACGCGGCGCCGGCCGGAGTTCCTGGAAGGGTGGCTGAGAGAAGGCCGAGAAGAGGCACGAACACTAGAACGCTGCGGTGCCACCGTGATGAAGTGCGCATTTATGGCAACCAACCCTTCTTTGCTCAAGACTTTGTCACTCTTGTATAACATTCACTAGAACCAGGAGTCTTGCCTTGCCAAGCGGGTCTAGAACCACTTGACTTCCTTCTGTGAAACCGCTTTCATAACTGGTTGGAGCCTACACCTGGCTACAACGATCTATGAATTTTGGCCTCGCATAACTGTAAAGCATTAGTACTGCCAGTCAAGAGCCTAGGAGTTTGAAATGCGTAACGAATTGATGACAAAATTTAGAAGCAAAGCGGCCATCGCCTCGCTTGCTGCCGTAGCAATTGGAGCAGGCCTCTTCACCGCTCCTGCAAAGGCTGCACCTCCGGTGACAATCACCATCTGGACATTCGGTGATGTTATTCAGCGTAACCTTGTGGCTGAATACAAGGCACTCCATCCAGAAGTTACCTTGCAGATTAAGAAATCTGATCTTGACCCTCTTGACGGAACAAACATGGTCACCGCATGTACCTCGAAGACTGGCCCAGATATTGTTGCAACTGAAGTTTCATATTCGGGTTATTGGCGTTCATACCCGAAGTGCTTCCAAGATCTTCGTCAGATGAAGACAACTGGTGAGCCAACTGCAGGTATTCCTGCAGGGCAATCTGCGACCGATATTGCGAAGAACTATTTGGCTTGGCGTTGGCAGCAAGGAGTTGCCTTTGATGGCAGCGTTATCGGAATACCAACAGATGTCGGCGGCCTCGAAGTTGCTTACCGTTCGGATCTGTTTAAAAAGGCTGGCCTCCCAACTGACCGCGCAGCGGTGGCCAAGCTTTGGCCAACGTGGGATGCATTCATTGCAACAGGCCAGAAATACAATTCAAAACTCACAGCAGCTGAGAAGAAGGCCGGAACCGGATTCATCGATAACGCCGGAACCATCTATGCCGCAATCATGAATCAAGGCACTGCAAAGTATTACTCAAATGATGGCTCTGAAACTGGAAAGCTCATCTATGCGACTAATCCACAAGTAAAACTTGCGTGGGATACAACGATCAAAGCAACCACTGCTGGAATCGGAACTCGTATCGGTCAGTACACCTCTGACTGGAACATCGGAATGAATAAGGGCACATTTGCCACGATTCTGGCTCCAGCCTGGATGATGGATTACATCAAGGCTCAGGCTCCGGATACTGCTGGTAAGTGGGATATCGCAAATATGCCTGGCGGCGGCGGAAACCAAGGCGGAACTCAACTTGGAATTCCATCTTACGCGCAGAATAAGCAGGAAGCATATGACTTCCTGACCTGGTACCTAGCGCCAGCTCAACAACTTAAGGTTTTCAAGAGTTACGGACTGTTCCCATCAGCGTCAGTTCTTTACAGCGATCCTGCACTCGTAGGTTTCAAGGATCCATTCTTCAACAACGCTCCAGTTGGTCAGATCTATGCAGCTGGTGTTCAGAAGTTGAAGCCAATCTTTGAAGGAAAACTCCAACGTGCAATCGATACTGCGATTGGTGCTGGTCTTGGACGAGTCGCTGCAAAGAAACAGACACCAGCAAAATCATGGGCTCAAGTTCTGAGTGATCTCAATAAAGTAGTGAATAACTAATTCCTCTACCCTGCTGAGAAAAAGAAACGAGAGTCTGTGTCATTAGTCAACGAGAGAGAGCGGAAGAATAAACCGCTCTCTCCATGGAAGCCGAAGAAGATCTCTGCCAATCGTTCATCAAAGAAGGCTGCGGCATTCCCGGGCGTAAAATCGCTCAACGGCCGTTGGGGCTATATTTGTGTAACGCCTTTCGTTGTGATGTTCGCGGTCTTTGGACTCGCTCCCGTGCTCTACTCGGTGTACATCTCTTTCTTCAAGTGGGATCCATTAGGTGCCTCAACCTTTGTTGGAGTTCGTAACTTCAATCTCTTGCTTCATGATTCTGATCTCTGGCTCGCGGTCCGAAATACCTTTAGCATCTGGGCGCTCTCAACATTTCCGCAAATGCTGATGGCGATCGGCCTAGCAAACGTTTTACGCAATACCCGCCTTCGCGGAAAATCTTTTTTCCGGACGATCCTGCTCGTGCCAAATATCACCTCAGTCATTGCAATCACTATCGTCTTTAGCCAATTATTTGGGCGCGATTTTGGAATCATCAATGACATTCTGGGTTGGGCCGGCCTCGGCCATCACATCGACTTTATTGAGGGCGTGATTCCCAGCCATATACAGATCGCAACCATGATTACCTGGCGTTGGATCGGCTACAACACTCTAATCTTCTTAGCTTCGATGCTTGCGATTCCCAACGAACTCTTTGAGTCATCCTCGGTTGATGGTGCTACCAAGTGGCAACAATTTAGGTTCGTCACACTTCCGCAGCTCAAAAACACAATTACCTTCGTGCTGATCGTGGGTACAATCGGAGGACTCCAAGTATTCGCCGAGCCTCAACAGCTAGCGGCCGATGGTGGCTCAAGTAAACAGTTCCTGACTCTTACGCTTTTCCTCTACAACCAAGCCTTTGTGAATAATAAGTATGGTTATGCGGCAGCGATTGGAATCTTTATTACTTTTATCGTGTTGATCATTTCGGCCGTCAATTTTGTGATCACTCGCAAGATTTCAAACGACGGGACGAGCTAATGGCAACCATCACTAAGCAGAAGACTCCTCGCTGGCGTAAAGTCCCAAAGCGCAATTACATTCTGCTCTCGATGATCGTCATTCTGTCAATCTTTCCTTTCTATTGGATGTTTGTTGTTGCATCCAATACCAATGCCGAAATCTCAAAGAGCCCACCATCACTGATACCTGGGGGCCGATTCTTTATTGTTGCCCACAAGGTTTTGAGCGCACAGGGTGTCTACTTCAATAGTGCTCTTCTGAACACATTCATTGTTGGAATCTCGATTGCCGTAGCACAAGTAATCTTCTCGGCTATCGCAGGATTTGCATTTGCAAAACTTGATTTCAAGGGACGCAAAGGGTTAATTCTCTTTGTAGTTGGAACCATGATGCTTCCGAGCCAACTTGGCATCATTCCGCTCTTTATGTTGGTAAAAAACCTTCACATGATCGATACATTGTATGGATTGATTGTGCCAGCGTTGATTACCGCTTTCGGCGTCTTCTGGATGCGCCAGATCATTGACGCTCAGATTCCTAACGAGCTCCTAGAAGCAGCGAGCATTGATGGGGCCTCTGTGCCAAGAATCTTCTTCCGAATTGTGCTCCCGATTGTCCGTCAAAGTGGATTCGTCCTTGGACTGTTCGCCTTTTTAGCTGCCTGGAACGATTATCTCTGGCCAACAATTGTCTTGCAGAGCCCAAAGCACTTCACGTTGCAGGTGGCCCTGACTCAACTAAAGCCGATGTATGGACTCGACTATGGTCTACAAATGGGTGGCGCCTTCTTGGCGACGGCACCACTACTGATCCTCTTTATCTTCGTCGGTCGCAAGCTTGTGACGGGTGTTATGGATGGTGCTGTAAAGGGCTAAGAGTTTTACTGTTTTACACTTCAGACCACGATTAAAAAGGGGAAAGAATGTCCAGAAAGAATAAGTTCACCGTTTTACTGGCAGTCACTGCGCTCACTGCGACCTTAACTGGCTCACTTGCGGGCTCCGCAAACGCGGCTGGTACACCACCACAGGATGCTCATGCTGTTCTCATGACTCCTTTCTTAGATGCGTCAAATACCAGTGAAGCAGCAGCAAACCAGAAGATGGCTGATGGCTGGGTCGCTAATGGTTGGTTTGGAACTGGAGTTGTATACCAGCGCACATTCGTGCCAGTCGGTTCAACAAGCAACTTGACCTATCACGTCACCGATAAAAATGGCGCTCCGCTCGTCAATCAGGTTGTGAAGCTACGCGTGAATAAGGGCTATAGCACATCATCGTCAATCGTCCAGGTCGATAATGTAGTAACAAAGGGTGTAGATAAGCCCCCGCTGGACCAAGGCAATGTCTTTCATACAACTGATGCATTTGGAAACGTGACATTCGCTGTAAAGAATCTTGATGCAGCACCGCTCGGTGAACCACAGCCAGACTCATGGACTGCGGCTCCAAATATCAGTGCTGATGGCTTAAATGATCTCCACTCGCAAATGCTCCTTGAGATTGCAGGGGAAAAGCCAGACCACTCAGTATTCACAGAGTTCCACTATTACATTCCAAAATCTGCAGTAGTCCAGTCGGCAAAGACTCCAACCCTAAAGTTGGTTACACCTACTCTTGATGCAACCAACTCATTTGCCGCAGCAGCGGGCGGTAAAGGTGCCTATGCTCAAGCAGGCTCCACGGTAATCGTTGCCTACAAGGTCCTTGACGATGCTGGCGTAGCGCTCCCTAATGCGACAGTTCAGATCAAGAATGGTGCTACAACTCTTTCAGCAGTCTCTGATGCGATGGGTTATGCAGTCTTTACACTCAAAGACACTCATACAAAGGGTGAGGCTAAGCCCGCTACATTAACGATCGCCCCAGCAACTGCAACTGCTGTGGCACTCACGCTCAACCCAACTGTGGTTGGCGCGAATTCTGTGACGGCAGAGCCGCTAGAGCTCCATTACTTCGGCACTCCTGCGGTTGCGAAAGTAGTTGCGACAACTATTAGTTGCGTCAAGGGAAAGACCATCGTTAAGGTCAATGGCATCAACCCAGTCTGCCCTAAGGGTTACAGCAAGAAGTAATCTGCACTGTTTATTAGAAGGAGGCCAATGATGCGCAAGACCACGGTATTTGTATCGACTCTTGCGCTCTTGGTCGTCACCACTCTTTTTGGAGCACCGCAAGGTATTGCTGATTCGCTTACAGTCATTACACCACCCACTATCTCGCTTTCAAAGGTGGGTGGGAGTATCACTGCAACCTCTGCTACCTGGTCAATTGCTGTGAAGAGCACATTTGTATGGCTAGTCGACGGCAAAGTTGCGCCCAGTAAGAGCGGTAAGAGTTTTACTCCACCAACTAAAAAAGGAACTCGAGTCGTGTTCCGCGAGAGTGCTCAAGGTTTGAGTACTACATCTAACCCCATCATAATTGGTAACGTTGCAGTCAACGGTTTTCCAGTTATCAAGTACAGCGATGACACAAAAAGAACCATGGGGATAACACTTCCAAAAGTGTTTCCTGTGAATGCCTCTGCAACGTATCAATGGTTCTCTGGACCCTTTGAAGTTAGAGGCGCTCACGCCGCAACCTATGATCTCGCTACCGGCGATCAAGGTTTAGATGTCTCGGTGAAGGTCTCCTTCACAGCAAAGTCCTTCGGTTCAACTTCAGCAACTTCCAACAGCATCACAGTCCCAGTGACCACACGAACCTATTCGCTCTTATGGTCAGAAGACTTTAACGCTGGGACGACTCTCAATTCAAAAGTCTGGGCTCCAGAGAACGGTGATGGAACCGCATACAAGAATCGCGGATGGGGTAACCAAGAGCGCCAGTGGTACTCTGAATCTCAGAGCCAGATCGATTCAACAGGAGCTCTCGTCACAACAGCCACCCGCGATGGAGCGGCTGCTAATGCCTGTTACTACGGCACTCCATGCGAATGGCTCAGCTCAAAGTTTGTGACGAAAGGCAAAGTAGGATTCAAATACGGTCGAATTGAGACTCGCCTGAAGGGTCCCGTTGGAGCTGGAACCTGGGCTGCATTTTGGATGCTGGGGGCAAATATCGATGATCGTCCGTGGCCTGGGTGTGGTGAGATTGATGTCACCGAACTTCTTGGCCGTGACCCTTCGACCAACTACGGGACTCCACACGGACCAGCTTCTGGGCAGTCCTACACAGTAAGTATGGATAGTGGATTTGCCAGTGAGTATCACACATACGCAGTTGACTGGCTCCCGGATCAGATCACCTGGTACCTAGATGGCAAGCCTTATGGAACCCTTAACAAGTCGTCTTTGAGGGACCCAGCGCACACCTGGGTCTTTGACCACGAGTATTACTTAATCATCAACCTTGCGATGGGTGGTGGTTTTGGCGGTGCGATTGATGAGAAGTTAAAGAGCGCAAATATGTTAGTTGATTATGTACACGTCTTGAGTATCAATGGAGTTGGCGAAGTAATTCAGCACTAATTTTTTTGAAAAACCTGCCCAACACCATCGACTGAGTAAACCTTAATTGATGTGATTTCAAAGAGTGCTTCTTGTATAGATGGATCAATCTCTCCCGCAAACCAGCCACCCATCGCAAGGTTGATGATGAGGTAATACTCATCGTTGAAGGGCCAATCTTTGCCAGCTAAGCGAGCATCGCTACGTTCGATGATCGAGTAAGAGACCCCATTGATGAACCATTCAATGCGGTCTGGCAGCCAGAGCAGCCCGTATGTATTAAAACCCTCAGATAGCGCGACGGGAAAGGTTGTCGCTGCCGTAACTCCTTCATCTCCGGAGAATCCAGGGCCGTGCAAAGTTCCCCGCACAATGGTTGGCTCATTCCCTGTTCCTTCAAAGATGTCGATCTCACCGCAGGCAGGCCACGGAGTGTGCGCTATAGATGCACCAAGCATCCAGATTGCAGGCCATGTGCCACCCCCGATCGGAACCTTCGCAACAAAATCAAAGTACCCGTACTTGAAAGTCACCTTCTTCGCGGTGTGAATCTTTCCGCTCGTCCATTCAGCCTTACCGTAATAGGTCTGCAAGGGGGTTTCAGCCGGCTCTCGAAGGGCATGGATTGTGAGCCCATTATCAACATGGACAGATGCTTCGGTATAAAACTCTCGTTCATTATTTCCCCACCCGGGGATTCCGTGGTTAGAGCCGTCACCGAGGTCAAAGTTCCATATCGCTGGATTTGGGCGCTCGCCAGGCTGGTAGTTGAACTCTTCGGCCCAGATAAGTTCTTGTTTCACTTAAACCCCTTGATTTTCCCTATGAAACCGCTTTCACTAGGATATGTAAACGGATCACAGTATGAAACACAAATAGACTTTCTAACGATTTGAAGAAGAATGGCGGTTGAAATGGCTCATACATTCCCAGATGATTTTCTTTGGGGGACCGCCACTGCGAGTTACCAAATCGAGGGTTCAACTTCAGCAGATGGTCGCGGGGTGAGCATTTGGGACACATTTAGTAAAACACCGGGCAAGGTGAAGAACGGCGACACCGGCGAGATAGCGTGTGATCACTACAACCGATACCCAGAAGATATTGCATTGATGCAGGAGCTTGGCGTCAAGGCATATCGCTTTTCCATTGCGTGGCCGCGACTCTTCCCAGCCGGTGACCACGTTCGAGAAGAGCGCGGGTTCGCTTTCTACAATAAATTGATTGATGCACTGCTTGAAGCAGGTATTGAACCGATGGTTACTTTGTATCACTGGGACTTACCTCAAAGCTTGGAAGATCAAGGCGGCTGGGGTAACCGCGACACAGCGCTTGCATTTGCTGGTTACGCGAGAGCATGTGCTGAAGCATTTGGCGATCGTGTTAAGAATTGGATCACCATTAACGAACCTTGGTGCGTCACTTGGTTGGGGTATTCGATTGGCGTTCACGCACCGGGTCGCAAGGATTACCGGTCAGCAGTTGCGGCTGCACATCACACATCGCTTGCACATGGCCTAGCGACACGAGCAATTAAATCTGTTGATGCCAATGCAAAGGTTGGTATCACTGTGAATATGACTAATTATGTAAATGAAAATCCAGAAGATGAATCACTAATAGAGGTTGTTGATTTACTCGATGGAAATCTCAATCGATGGTGGATTGGTGCTATCGAAGAAGGTGCGTACCCAACAACTCTGATCGCCGCATATGGTGATCTCATTGATGGATTAATTCATGAAGGCGATATGGACCTCGTGAAGTGTGACAATGACTTCCTTGGCGTCAATTATTACAGCGATAGCTTTGTCCGCTCGGCCCGCCCAGAAGATAAGCCATTCAGCCAAGGCTCCTACCTGCCGCTAGACGTACGGGCGAATACCTCAATCCCTGAGCGCTTCAATGGAAAACTCACTGATATTGGATGGCCAGTAACTCCACACGGATTGGGAGAGTTAGTCTTAAGAATTCATAGAGATTGGCCGCAGATCTCCGCCATTAATATCACCGAAAATGGCTGCGCCGTTAATGATGAGCCAGATGCCAACGGAGTTGTCAATGACAGCCGCCGCGTCAAATATCTCAAAGCTCACCTTGCAGCTTTAAGCGAGGCGATCTCACAAGGCGCCCCAGTAAAGGCTTACTTTGCCTGGTCATTGTTGGATAACTACGAGTGGGCCGAGGGATATTCTCAACGGTTTGGCATCATTCACGTTGATTATGAAACTCAAAAGCGGACAATCAAGGCGAGTGGTCATGAATTCAAAAAGATTGCACAAGCCAACTCTGTGACTTTGTAGGCCTATAAACTGGATCTATGAAATCAAGCCGCCACTATACGATCGACGAGATCGCATCTGCGGCGGGTGTCAGCAAGGCCACAGTATCGCGCGTTATGAATGGAACCGCCACGGTTTCTCCTGCGAAGAAGAAACTTGTTGAATCAACGATAAAAAAAATGGGCTACCATCCAAATCAAAATGCAAGGAAGCTCGCTGGCGGAGTCGGTGGTTCCATAGCCCTAGTTTTAGAGGAGTCAACAGAAGAGTTCTTCCTCAATCCATTCTGGAAATCAGTTGTACAAGGTTTCATCGACGAAGCTTCTTCAGAGAGTTTGCACCCAGTCCTCTTCTTTCACTCCAAGGATGAGTCCGACGAGGACCTGATCAACGCTCTCGTTCGAGGCAATTATGATGCTGTAGCTATCTTTGGATGGCATCGTGATATTAAGATTTTAGAACGCTATGTTCCAAATAACATGATCGTGGTCTTTGGCGGTAACCAAGGTAAATCCAAACGGTTTACCTATGTGGGAGTTGATAATGAAATCGGTGGAGAGATTGCGACCCAACATCTCATCGATCAAGGTTGTAAGAAGATTTTGACAATTACCGGAGATTTGGCGATTCAATCCGCGCGAGAGCGCTTAGCCGGATATGAACGGGCGCTAACGAAAGCCAAGATTAAGATCGACCCCAAGTGGATTCTTGAAGGGGATTTTATCCAAGAAAATGCCGAAGCCGCTCTGATTAAATATCTAAAGAGCGGGAGATCCTTTGATGGAATTTTTGCTGCAAATGATTTGATGGCACTGGGGGCGCTCAAAGTTTTGCAATCTGCCGGAGTGAATGTTCCCAAAGATGTGAAGCTAATTGGTTTCGATGGGTCAGAGATCGCTAAGAAGGCAACGCCATCTATCTCATCCATAGCCCAGCCTTCTTATGCACTCGGAAATACCGTTGCGCTCAATTTGGCGAGAGCCTTGAAGAGAGAACCGATTACCTCTGTGAGCCTTGATTTACATCTTGAAGTCGGCGCCACTACTCAATGACGAACGCCCCCTCAGGTAACCTTTAACCCATGGCGACTCGCGTACCTACCGTCCAACGCTCAGCTCTCAATTGGCTTTTGATTGGTGGCTCGCTGGTCACCCTCTTTATCTGGGCGTCGATCGAAGATCCTTTCAATGCCCCAAAGAGCTGGATCCTCTACTGCACCGGACTCTGGTTGTTTGGTTATGTGGCCTTTAAGGTTAAGAAGCGCTGGGCCAATCGCCTGGATCGGCAGACGCTGATATTTGCGGGATTGTTTGCACTTTCTTTGTTTGTGGCTTTTTTGGCGACCGATGTGAAGCTGCAGGGCTTCTTTGGTGACTATGCCCGCCGCACCGGCTTCTTCTCCTACTTCTCGTTGATTGTTTACTTTGTCGCGGCTTCATTCTTAATCAACCTCTCGAACATCGCTCTCTTTGATCGAGTGACGCTTGTGGTTGGTTTCATCGTTGGGTTTTATGGCTTCTTGCAGCACTACAAGATCGATACCATTAAGTGGAACAATCCTTATAACAGTGTGCTTTCTACATTGGGTAACCCAGACTTTGCAGCTGCTGTGATGGCTATTTTCTTGGTGCTGGCTGTCGGGTTGATCTTTAACTCGGCAAAGGCGGTCTGGGTACGCGGTTGGGCTGCAGTAAATGTTCTGCTCTTGCTTGTGACGATCGTCTTTAGCCAGGTCCGCCAGGGCTTACTCGCTGGTGCGATCGGTGTGGCAGTGATTGTTCTGGTCTGGATTCATCAGCGCCAGAAGATTGTGGCGTATGGGTTATCTGCTGCGGCGGTGGTTATTGGGCTGCTTGGTTTGGTGGGAATGCTCAACCAGGGACCGCTGAAGGGCTTCTTCTATAAGGTCTCTGTTACCTACCGCGGTGATTATTGGCGCGCCGGTGTACGGATGTTTACCCACCACCCATTATTTGGTGTGGGCCTTGATCGATATGGTGCTTATTTCAGGCAGTATCGCGATGCTACGCAATCACTACGTCGTGGACCGGATGTTGTATCTAATAATGCTCACGATGTACCGATTCAGCTAGCAGCCACGGGTGGAATCTTTGTATTGGTGGCATTTCTGGCTCTGACTGCTTTTATCTTCTGGCGTGGAGTTGTTGCTCTGCGTAATACGGTTGGTGTGACACAGATAGTCGTGGCTACCTTCTTTGGTGCTTGGATTGCTTACGAGGCACAATCGCTGATCTCGATCGACAATCTCGGTATCGCAATCTGGGGTTGGTTGCTCGGTGGAATCGTCTTGGCGTTATCTAAAGATTCAGTGATTGAAGTTGTCGAAGATAAGCTAACGGCGAACTTAAGCCCAAAGGTTAAAGCTGCAAAATCTAAGAAAGTTGCAGTGGCCTCATCTGGATCGATGGCCCAACCGTTGGTGTCGGGACTGCTCTTTACTTTGGGTCTTGCACTCGTGATCCCGATGTACTTGGCGGATTCATCACTCAAGACTCTGCGAGGATATGCAGCACCGACATCTCAAAACATGAGTGTATATTTACAAATTGCTCGTAAGCCACTGACCTATGGATTCCAAGATGCACATGTAAAGAACAGCGTTGCGATCTTGGTGGCACAAGCTGGGCAAGTTCCTGAAGCTAAGACCGATTTACTTGCCGTGCTTTCATCCGATCCGCGATCCTATGATGCGCTCTATACCCTCGCCTCTATTGACGAGCAGACAAAATCTATTCCAGAGGCGGTTACCTATCGCCGCAAGATCGCAGTGATCGATCCATGGAACTACAAGAATCTCTTCCAACTCGGTGAAGATCTCAAGGCATCAGGAGATCTTGCTGGCGCAAAGGCGATTGTTGCTCAGATTGATGCCTTTGCACCGCATACCGCTGAAAGTACGACTGCTCATAAGGATTTTGGGGCCTAGAAGAGCGTTAATCTAGGGACGTGAGCATGAAGGTAGCGGTAATCGGTCAAGGCTATGTGGGCTTACCACTTGCTTTAGCTGCCGCCGAAGTCGGCTATCAGGTAGTCGGCATCGACTCTGATCCCGTTCGCGTCGAATCCTTGAATGCAGGTCGTTCACCGATCGGGGATATCACCGACCTCTATCTTCAGGGACAGTCGATCTACTACAAGGCGACAACAGATTTCAGTGAGATCGCAGATGCAGATGTCGTTGTGCTCTGCCTTCCGACACCACTTGATTCAGCCGGCGAACCAGACCATTCGATCTTGCTAGCAGGCGCTACCGCCGCTGCCGAACATGTAGGACCTAGTGCCTTGGTGATCAACGAGTCGACGGTCTCACCAGGATTTACTCGTGATTATTTAGCACCACTTTTTGCAGGTCGCGATGTTGCCTACTCGCCCGAGCGGATTGATCCAGCAAATAAGAGCTGGAACATCAAAAATACCCCCAAGCTTGTTGCGGGTACGACCGATACGGCATGTGATCGCGCCGTTGATTTCTACTCAAAGTTTGTGACTACTCTGACTTCATACTCATCGATTGAAGTCGTCGAGACTGCAAAGCTCCTTGAGAATTCATTCCGCTTAGTAAATATCTCATTCATAAACGAGATCGCAGAATTTTGTAGTGCGATGGAGATCGATATCCGTGAAGTCATCGCTGCGGCAGCGACCAAGCCATACGGATTCATGCCCTTCTTTCCATCAGCTGGTGTTGGCGGCCATTGCATTCCAGTCGATCCTCAATACCTAGCATCAAAGGCCCGCGAGATCGGTGCATCTACGCGATTTATCGATCTTGCTACCAAGGTGAATCTCGAACGCCCGTCATACTTTGTCGGAGTCGCATCAGGCATCTTGGGTTCACTTACTTCAAAGAAGATCGTTGTTATCGGTGTGGCCTACAAGCCCAATGTCGCAGATGTTCGTGAGACTCCAGCTGAATCACTCATCTCGTTGTTGCGTAGCGCTGGTGCCGATGTTGTCTGGCATGACCACTTAGTGGGGCAGTGGAACGGTGAGGTATCGGCAGCACTGAGCGCTGGGTATGACCTCGCGGTGCTCGTAAACCCACATGATGGCACTGATCTTGATGCACTTGGCTCGATCCCAGTCATCGATACCCGCGGTGGCATCTAATGAAATATCTCATCACCGGCGGCGCCGGCTTTATCGGGTCACATGTTGCTGATGCTTTGGTGGCACGCGGTGATAGCGTTGTGATTCTCGACAATCTCTCGACCGGCAATTGCCACAATATCGAAGAGTTGATTGGCAATCCATCGGTCTCGTTCTTTAACGGTTCGATCTTAGATAAAGATCTCGTGGATCAACTCGTCGCAGATGTTGACCATGTCTTGCATCTGGCCGCAGCAGTCGGAGTTTTCAATATCGTCGATAAGCCACTCGAATCACTACGAATTAATCTCAACGGTACCGAGAATGTTTTAGATGCCTGTGATCGATTCGGTAAGCCAGTCCTCATCGCATCATCATCAGAGATCTATGGCAAGAACGGCGGGGGACCACTCAATGAAGAATCCGATCGCATCGTTGGATCGCCCCTAAAATCTCGCTGGTCCTACTCTGAGGCCAAGGCGATCGATGAATCACTCGGATACTTCTACTTTGCAGAGAAGAGCCTTGCGGTACGAATCGTCCGCTTCTTCAACACGGTCGGACCGCGCCAAGTCGGGTCCTATGGAATGGTGCTTCCGCGTTTTGTCGCTGCTGCAGTCAAAGGCGAGCCACTCGATGTTTACGGAACTGGCG
The DNA here is from genome assembly GCA_040402375.1 of Candidatus Nanopelagicaceae bacterium. Lineage (GTDB taxonomy): Bacteria > Actinomycetota > Actinomycetes > Nanopelagicales > Nanopelagicaceae > PALSA-747. Next base: position 15,627 of record JBBAMR010000002.1, read on the forward strand.
AACAATCTCGCTGCTTCTGCCACGTCGCTGATGCCGTCGCTGGCTTACTTTCGGTGATTGATTCCCCTGCAACAATCGGCCACGTCTATAACATCGGCAACGATCGCGAGATCTCGATCGCAGACCTTGCAAAGCTGGTGATTGCGCAGACTCACTCATCATCGGTCGTGGCACATAAATCTTACGAAGATGCCTACGGCGCGGGCTTTGAAGATATGCAGCGCCGCATCCCCGATATCTCTAAAATTAAGGCAGCCACTGGGTGGGCACCGACTCGCTCACTCGAAACGATCATCGACGATATTGCGGGGTATGTACAGCATGCTGGTCTATGACTCATCGGTGCGCCAAACCCCTGTTATCTCGGTACTTAAGGCGGTCTGGGAGAAGCGTTCGCTGCTGCGGCTTTTAGTCGCTCGCGATCTGACCGTTCGTTATAAGCGATCGGTGATCGGTATCTGGTGGTCACTGCTTAATCCACTCTTTACGACCGCGGTGATGTTCTACGTCTTTAACACGGTATTTAAGGCGAAGCTGCCCGACGGTCAATCCTTCCTGCCTTATCTGCTCTCTGGCGTACTCACGATGACCTTGTTTAACCAAGGACTCACCATGGCTGCTGATTCGATCGCATCGGGTGCTGGGGTGCTGACCAAGGTTTATGTTCGACCAGAGATCTTCGCCTTTAGCGCAACGATCTCATCAGCGATTAACTTCTTATTTGGTTTGATCCCGCTCACTGTTGTCTTACTAATATTTGGCAAGCACCCTGGAATTAAGACACCTTTGTTGCTTGTCTTTATGGGATGCATGACGCTCTTTACAACTGGGCTTGGACTCTTACTCGCGATCGCCTATGTGAACTTCGATGATTCCAGATCACTGATCAGTATCTTCTTACTCGCACTGCAATATATGACCCCGGTCTTCTATCCAATCAGCGCACTTGGTCCACATACCCAAAGCGTTATTCATCTCAACCCGCTCACCTCGTACCTACAAATCTTCCGCGACGTCTACGGTGGCAATGCACATGCAACGCTCCACGAATGGGCGATGATGGGCTTTACCTCGATCTTCTTCTTTGTACTCGGCTTCTATGTCTTCGGTCGCAAGTGGCCCAAGGTGGTGGCAAAGTTATGAGTACACGCGAAACGATTGTTGAAGTCACCGATGCAAAGCTGGCATATCGTCGTACGCGCCATCGCGTCTCATCGCTCAAGCAGACTGCGATCGACACCATCAATCGCCGGATGGCTTACGAAGAGTTCTTCGCTCTCAATGGCGTGACCTTCGATGTTGCTCGCGGTGAGACTCTCTCGGTAATCGGGCGTAACGGCGCTGGTAAATCAACGCTGTTAAAGGTTCTAGCTCGAGTTCTGCCCCCAACAAGTGGGCGGGTAATCGTCCGTGGATCGGTCGCACCAATGATCGAACTCGGCGCAGGCTTCAACCCCGAACTCACCGGAGCTGAAAACATCATGCTCTACGGCACATTGCTTGGCCGCGATAGCAAGACGATGCAATCTCGAATCGAAGCGATCGCTGATTGGGCCCAGCTCACCAAGCATTTAGATATCCCGATCCGTGCTTACTCATCCGGAATGGTCGCGCGTCTCGCCTTTGCGACCGCGACTGATGTGACCCCCGATCTACTCTTGATCGATGAAGTTCTGTCGGTAGGTGATGAAGATTTCCAGACTAGATCGAAGGCTCGTACCGAGGCGATGATGAATAGCGGTTGTGCAGTTGTTCTTGTCACGCACGATCTCACCGCAGTGCAGTCGATGGCAACTCGCGCGATCTACTTGGATCACGGAACCATGAAGGCATCGGGTAAGCCACAAGATGTTATCGATGCCTATCACGCAGATCTTCGCTAGCAGAGATTTTGCTCTATGAAGGTCTTGCATGTAATCGCCCGCATGAATGTCGGCGGTACTGCGCGCTATGTCGGGGATTTGGTTTCTGCAGAGCCAGCAGGTTTTGAATCACTGCTCGCCACCGGATATGTCCAGGGATCTGAAGTCGAAGATGATTGCGTGCATGGTCTTCCGATCGTGCGGATTCCTTCCATGGGGCGAGCGATTAATCCCATCAAAGATCTGCGTGCCTACTTGCAGCTGCGCAAAGTCATACGTGAATTCAAACCCGACATCGTTCATTCGCATACCTTTAAAGCGGGGCTCCTTGCACGTCTAGTCCCGGGGTCGCATAAGCGGATCCACACATTTCATGGCCATCTCTTCGATGATCAAAGCTTCAGTGGTCTTCAGAAGTTTGTGATTACTGCGCTCGAACGATTTAACGCAGGACGCACTGATGTCTTGGTATCAGTGGGTGAGAAGGTCGGGCGCGAGCTACGCGCTGCTCGGATCGGGCTTGGCCAGAAGTGGCTATCAATCGCACCGGGAGTAACCCCACTTGATACGACCACTTATTCAGGGGAGTTCATCGTGGGCTGGATGGCCCGGGTGACATCAGTCAAGAACCCAATGCTCGCCGTCGAAGTCGCACGGTTATTGCCATCTACTCACTTTGTGATGGCCGGTGGTGGTGATTTGCTGGACGAGGTCCGTGCTGCGGCGCCGTCAAACCTCTCGATAATCGGCTGGGCCGATGCTTCTAAATTCTGGTCATCAGTTTCAGTCGCACTGAGTACTTCAGATAACGAAGGCATGCCGATCGCGCTGATCGAAGCTCAGATTGCCGGGATCCCGGTAGTAGCCACCGATGTTGGATCAAATAGTGAAGCGATCGCTGATGGCGAGACTGGTTTTATCGTGGGTAAGAGCGCAGATCAGATTGCAGCGGCGATCACCAAGCTTGCGATCGATCCTGATCTCAGGCGCACGATGGGGCTGGCAGCGGCAGATCGTGCTCGCCTGGTCTTTAGCCCTGAATCGATGATCTCAAGCCATACCAAGATTTATCAGGAAGTTCTTACATTTAATTCTAAGTAAGTCTGGCCGTCATCGAGCTGGGTAAGTGACCAATTTCCGCCAGTAAGCCGATCGTATAACTCAGAGCCGAGTCCGCGGGATGAGGAAATTGCTTTCGTTCCATTGTTGTAGACCGCGCATCGCAGAGTGGATTGGCCTTCAAGAGTCAGATTAATTTCGATCAAATCTGCCCGTCCATGACGAAGCGCATTCGCGACCGCTTCTTCGAGCAGGCTATAAATATCTGAGTAAAGATCAGGGGATAGCTGATTGAGATCTGGATGAATCGAACTCTCGAATTGAGCCAGACCCTTCCATGGAGTGACGACTCTCTCTATTACCTCTGAAATATCGGGGTACTCGACTGCGGTACTGACGCCTGCTGAATTCAGAAGAGCCTTCAAATCAATCAGATCGGCACCATTTCCGGGGTAATTGCGGCTCAGTGTCAAAGAGGCGCTGACGATATTGGTCTGCACCGTTCCATGCAGGTGCTGGATATATTTCTCAAGGATATTTGTGAGGCTATGAGCATCGGCGATATTCGCAGATTTTAGTCGGAATACGGCGTTATCGAGGTTTTGGTATATCTCGTCATACCGCAGTGATGCCAGCTGAAGCGATCCAGAGAGAAAGGCGATTCCAAAGAAAGTGATCATCACAGTTAAGAAGAAGTGAGGATGGGTCTGAATAAAGTTGAAGCCCGAAATGTTTTTGCCTAGCCACACGAAGGACCAGTAGAGAAATTGTGCTCCGGCAACTACCGTAATGAGTTCAAAGATGATTCGACTGCGTAGTGAGATATTTCCGAGACGGTAATCTACAAATCGCGAGATACAGGTCACTGCAAAAAATCCAGTGAATACGAGTAGATCTTGATTGAGATTACTATCTCGAAAGATAACAATTGAAGCGGTAATCAATAACGCAGATGAATAAATATAGCGATTGACCGGGCCTACTTTGCTCGCGAGATGGATTCTCATCCATTCAATCGGAGTTGTCCGGGATGTCGAGCTAATGACAGATTTTCTGAATAGCTCCAAATTGTGGATAAGAGATCTGATTGAAGCATGTGCCTCTTGAAGTACCTCAACTGAAAGTTGCCCTAACTCCTTTGACTGCACTGGAATGGTGTGCTCGAGCTCATCAAGAATTGTCCCGCGCAAATACGAATCGATCTTCTCAGCGTTGATCGAGGTTTCGTTAGCCTTACTAATTTCTCGCTGGTATTCCAACCGTGCGCGGCGTAATTTAAGGCGATAGCTATCTTGTTTGGCAGAGAGCAAGATGATTCCTAGAAGTAAAAAGACCCCAATAATGGCGGCGCCGATCAGGAGTCTTGGGATAGAGATAAAGGCCCGAATACCAAGCCATTGCAGCCAATAATCGATCCAGAATCCACCAGTGATAGTGGCTATCGAGCCATATATGCCGAAGCGGAGCGTGGACCCAGTTCTTCTTTCATGTCGAGTGAAGATCGACTTCAGTATGAACCAGATTGAAGAGACGATCGCAAGTGCGGTCGCTTTCACCGCGGTGAGTTGAAGGAATTGAGTAAGGGTGAGATGGCTACCAACATCGATAAGCGTTGTGGGGAGTAAGGCAAGGATGACTACCGTTGGTAGGGCCGAGAGCGTGAATGGGATTTCTCTGCCCCCAAAAATCTTCAGCTCGCGAAGGCCCTGCTGAGTGCTCCGGCTAATCTGAGAGAGAAGATTGGTCACTGTTGGTCAGAGAGTTGAAAGTACTTCCGCGCAAGAAGCACGCGTTGATTGGATTCTGTGGCTGAGGGAATATTAAATAACTTCGCAAGCCGTGAAATCGCATTCTCAGTTGATTTGAGCTCAGTATGTCTGCGCTTAGCAATCTCAATGTTGGAATATCCGCTGGCAAGCAGCTTGAGTAATTCGATTTGGGTATCTGTGAGCTTGGTTTGAAAATGGAAAGCGATCTCTGGATTACCTTGAGCCTCGCGGGTGGCGAAGTAAGCAGATTCAAGCGCGCACTCGAGAATATTTTGATCAGCGACATCGCTCTTCACTAGATACCGAGCGTTTTGTGGGACTGTACTCATATCTGCGCTGCTCAATCTAATATCTGAATACGAAGTCAGGAAGAGAATTCCGATGTGTGGATTGATGTCGCGCAGGACGGTTGCCACATCGATTCCAGTAGGACCATCACCGAGATTAATATCGAGTACTGCGATATCGAACTGTTGATTTTTTGCAGCTTCAACCGCTTCTGTTGCGTTCGACGCACTTACGACCGATCGGAGACCAATCTCGTTGAAGATATTGCTCAAGGAAAATCGAAGTAGATCACTATCTTCCAGGTGGAGTAAATCCAACTGAGTGAAATCCATCTTCTCCATGAATAAAGTGTTTCACACCATGAGGGGTTATCACTACTTCAAATGTGGTCTAGGAGTGATCAGTAGGGGGCTTACCCCTCACGCTCCAATATCGTCAGAAATCGTGGTGGTGGGTTAATCCCTCAATATTCATCTCACACATGAAATTGCTGTAAATCAATTTTATTAGAAGGATCGCAAACTTAGACTTCACACCTGTTTGTCATTCATGAGATGAGGGTCCAAGTGTTAAGAATCAGCAGACGCAGTCGGTTACGTCGGTATTCAACTAACGCACTTCTCATCTCTCTGAGTATTGCTGGCATACAACCAGCCTTTGCCGCTGGTCCCTTTGCCATCACAATTACTCAGGGTGCAAATGGAAATATTGCGCCAGCAACGACTTCTGTGGTTTCCGGTGGTTCTCAGACATTCACTATCACCCCGAATTCTGGATACGCGATCAACACCATAACGGTGGATGGAGCTGGTTTGACCAGCACCAATCTCTCCACTGCGGTTGCCAACGGCAGTTATACATTCACTAACGTCACTGCGACACACACTTTGACTGCCACGTACGCAGCGATTGATCCTGGATCTACGCTCGGACCACTCTTCATCGGTGCTGGCAAGCTTTATGTCACAACGGGTACTGGCTATTACACAGGTGCTTTAAGCTCCTATCAATATTCAGGTGCAGCGGTCCCTGACGCCGTAAACCACATCATGTACGGTGAAGTTGGAAACCCACTTTGGCTCGGAGCAGCTGCTCCTACAACGCAGAACGTTAATAATATTGATCCGTTCACTATCTCACTCGACGGATCCGCGCCCAATACTGCTGGTTGCACAATCGGTGCCACTACCCAAGCGGGTAAGAGCCTCATTGGAGGCATTTCAGTCCCAATCGCCTATGCACAACTTCAGGCGACGGCAGCGGGAGCATGTAATGTCATTGTTACTCGCACCACGACGGTAAATGGAACAGCTTCCTACCAGTCTGCTAACTCGCTCTCTTGGAACGTCCAATTCGGAACCCCGTGCGCAAACATCACGACAGCGACAAAGGATGCGATTACTTGCCATATTGGACAGAAAGGTCCTGGCGGCGGAATCGTCTTCTATGACGCAGGCACAGCTGGATATTCAAGCTTTCAGGCACGCTATCTAGAAGCAGCTCCTCCAGGCTGGTACGGCGCTAATCAGCCCGGGACTTTTAAACCCGATTATGGGCAGAGTATTACTCTCAATTTAGGAAGTATTCGTACCGCAACCACCGGCGATCCATTTTTCCCCATGTGTATTGGGCATAATCCGAATCTCACTACATCTCCTTCAATCACCAATGGTGATGGAGACGCTGTTTTCAACAGTTCTGCTGGAAATACAACCGCTGGTGTCTCATCTTCTCTTGTAGATCAATCAACGCGCTTTGGATCGACTATTGGTTCTGGTCCAGCGAATGATTCGCTCTATCGCCACTCAATGTGTGCTTATGAGCAATACACACCTCAGTATGAAATCGATCATTCGCCGCTCCCCGGCGCGACAAATAAGTTGTGGTCTGTACCTTCTTATTACGACACCCTTCCAATGATTCAACAGAGTTATGTTCTCGATTTGGATCCTGCAGGTAACCCATATGCAACTAACACCCCATGCTGGATTGATTATTCTGGCGCTGGGTCAGTTCCAAGTACACTATGTATGAACGATGTAGCGCGTTCAATATTTAGTTCTCCGACAACGATTAAACAAGTTCAGGCCCAAGCAAGAATCACACCTACATTTACGCAAGGTGGCCCGCTTAACGTTACGACGGCAGCATGGAATGTAGCTGGTCTCATGAAGACTGAACCGCTTCCTCAGCCTGGTACCGGACTCTATGACTCGCCTGGTTACCACACAATTAACTACGCACCTTCCGTGATGCTCTTGCGCCCAGTTCGAGCCTTTCCATTTTTCTCTACTGATGCAAAGTTAAATACTGTCGCGGGCCTAAGCGTGACTGGTGGAGTCTCTGGAACTAACTACGCTTTAACACCTACGTATTCGAATACGACTACGTCCTACACGCTTTCAGTCACGACAAACGATGCAACTGTAAATATCATTCCTCAGCTATCTGATTTCCACGCCACAGTAACCATCAATGGTGTTGCGGGAGCTGATGGTGTTGCGACCTCGGTTGCCCTAAGGGCCGGAACTCCACTGACCGTAAATGTAGTCATAACCGCAGTAAGTGGTGATACTCAGACATACACAATCGTTATAACTCGGCCACTTACCTCAAGAACTATGGCATTCTCGACGACTACTTATTCATCGTTATCAACGGGTGGCACCCAGCAGTTAACTCTGACCACGTCCCCCTCAAGCAACTCTGACGGAACTATTACCTACACACCATTAAATGCAAACTGTTCAGTATCGGCTTCTGGTCTTGTCACCATGCTTGCTGTTGGAAGCTGCCAGGTCTCGGCATCGATCACTCAAGGTACGAGCTATGCCGCAACTTCGACAACGACATCAGTAACCCTTACTGCCGCAAAGGGAACTCCAACGATTGCTTGGTCAGCGCCATCGCTGCCGTTTAACGCGAATAGTGGAAGTAAAACTTTAGATCTCAGCCTGGCTAATTCAGCATACTCTTACACGCTCCCAGTCACTGTGAGCGATGGAGCGCTGACTTACTCACTAGCCACTGCAGGAACTCCTGGAACCGCAAACTGTTCTATAACGGGAACGACTCTCTCCTGGACAGCGGTTGGAACGTGTTCACTGAAGGTGAGTGCTGCCTCAACAACAAACTTCAACGCAGCCTCTGCGACCTCAACATTCACGATCACACTTGGAACAAGAACGATCGCCTTCAACACTCCAGTTCCAACAGCTCTGACATATCCAAATACTGCGACCCTTGTTGCAGCCGCATCAGCTGGTGGCGGAGCGATTACCTATGCAGCAGCCGGTGGTGGCTGTTCTGTCGGAAGCACTACGGGTGTCGTCAGCGTGACGAACTCAGCATCGACCTGTTCAGTCACAGCCAATATCGCTGCTGATTCGCAATACCTCACAGCAACCACATCGGCTTCTGTTATTTCACTTTCAGCTGCAACGGGAATTACGCCAACGTTCGATACCCCAGTTCCGA
>JBBAMR010000002.1:24181-27325 GCA_040402375.1 Candidatus Nanopelagicaceae bacterium
ATTTCACTTTCAGCTGCAACGGGAATTACGCCAACGTTCGATACCCCAGTTCCGACTGTAAATGGATATACAGTCAATGTCACGAACTATTCGACCAGTGAGGTCTTCACACCGAGTACAACACCTGGCAGCGTCAGCGCTGGTGCTGCGACAGGTTTAACACTTCCTTTGACTGTCATTGGGCTCACTGCCGGACAGAGTTCTACAGTGACCGTGACAACAACACAGTCGAATACAACTACCCGTAGCGCAACTATCTCTTCACACGCGACCTACACGGGCCCAACCGTTACCGCCTCGGTAGCTTCAGTCAATGTGGGAACTGCTATCACTGCAAGCTTCACAAATAGCGCTCTGCAAGGATCAGATTCGATTGCATCGGTCACGTACAGCTACTCAGGTAGAGGTTCCACTTCATATGGGCCAAGCGCAACAGCTCCGACTGCAATCGGAACTTATACCGTCACGCCATCTGCTGCGGTCTATTCTCCGTCGTCGGCCTCAACCAACTATGGATCGCTTACTTATGTTCCTGCGAACTTTGCAATCGCAGCGCTCACAAGAACAATCTCCTTCACATCTGCGCCAACTTCACTGACCTATAACGTCCCTGTAACTGTTGCGGCTTCACCGTCAGCAGGCGCCGGAACAATTACGTACACTTCAAGCAATACCGCACTCTGTTCGATCACCGGCAATCAGGTGACGGCGGTCGCTGGATCTGGAAGTTGCACGATCACCGCAACCATCGCCTCTGATGGCACCTACGCCCAAGCTACGGTAACGACAGCAACGATTTCACTCGCAGCCGCATCTCGTACTCTGACATTTACATCTGCTCCAACAACTCTTGCTTATGCACAATCAGGGACTGTTGTGGCAACTGTCGGCCTTGGTACCGGAACCGTCACATATTCAGCTGGTTCTTCGACGGCCTGTTCAGTTGGTTCGACCACTGGTGTCATTACAGTCACTAGCGGAACCGGTACATGTCAGATCTCGGCATTGATTACAGCAGATAGCAACTACTCAAGCGTCAGTACTTCAACCTCGGCTTCGATCACTATCACACTAGGAACACAGGCAGCGTTAACAGTCACTTCGGCAGCGACCAAGGGATTTGCTAACTCTTATTCACTCTCGGCTTCTGGTGGAACCACAGCTGGCGCGATCACCTATGCGATCTCCTCGACCGGTAATTCAGCGACCTGTTCTGTTTCCGGTACGACAATCACTTCAACTGGTGCTGTCGGTACCTCTTGCAGCGTGGTGGCAACTATGGCCGCTAACACCAACTACAAATCTGTCGATAGCGCAGCGCTCACGATTACGATCGTGAAGTCTTCACAGGCAGCTCTCGTGATCACATCACCAACATCGAAGCCATTTGGTAGCGCACTTGCTCTGACGACATCTGGTGGAACTGGTGGGGGATTAATCTCGTATGCGATCTCTACTACCGGCACAGCTGGTTGTTCAATCGCTGGATCTGCACCAAATCTCTCACTCATTACGACTGGCGCAGTCGGCAGTACATGTGGCGTGACCGCAACCTCTGCTCAGACGACAAACTATCTAGCTATCTCTTCTGTAGAAGTCACCTTCACAGTTGTCGCTAGCAAGCCAACTTCTCCGCGGATCACATCAGTCTCTGCTGGTGATAGCTCAGTTACCGCTTCTTGGACTGCGCCATCAGATCTCGGCGGATCAAGCACAATTGATACCTACACCGTGACCTCACAACCAGGTGGATTTACCTGCATCACAACTACTGGCTCGTGCACGGTTCCTGGATTAACAAATGGAACTGCCTACACCTTCACAGTGACTGCCGGAACTCTTTCGGGCGGCACGAGTGATGCCTCTCCAGTTTCATCATCTATCACCCCCGTCACCAAGGCATCATCCGTAACTGGCCTTACGGTGACGACAGGAGATTCTCAACTCACACTTAATTGGATCGCACCATCCTCACTCGGTGGTGGTGTATTCACAAGTTATCTCATCTATGTGAAACCACACTCTGATTCAGCGTACGGCGCCATAGCTCTAACAGTCACAGATTCAAGCACTGTGACCGCTGTTCTCACCGGACTCGTCAATGGAACACCGTATGACGTCAAAGTTGTTACATTGACAGATCAAAACGGAGTCGAGATCGCAGGCAATGCAGCAGAAGCGCTTCAGACCCCAGCAGCGCCAGCTTCAGCCCCACGCAATCTTGTTGCTTACTCAGCGAATGGCTCTTCAGCTCTTGTGAGCTGGCAGATTCCGCTCACTGATGGTGGCAGCGCTATTAACGCTTATCACGTCAATGTGACAATGGCCTCGGCGGTCGTAACCTGCACATTGGCTACACCGACATCAACGACTTGTACTTTGAGTGCGCTCACATACGGTGCGACTCTCTCGATTTCGGTAAAGGCAAATACTCCACTCATGGGTGAGGGTGCAGCGGCATCGATTACCTATATCTTGCCAAATATTCCTTTCGCTCCAACCTGGGGATCTGCAATCGCTTCACCTGTCACCGGAGATGCCGGAACTGTTTCGCTCAATTGGAACGCGCCATCCAACAACGGTGGGCGTGCAATCACGACGTACTTCGTAAAAACGATACGAGTCTCTACCAGCACCATAATCGACACCCAGACAGTCTTTGAGACAAATGCAATAGTCGAGGTTAGCGACGTTACTGCTCGCTATAACTACCTGGTCTTTGCTACAAATGAGATCGGCGATGGTGTGTGGTCTGAGACATTAACAGTCACAACAACGCTTCCAGGATCTGTCCTCTTTGGTTCAGTATCGTCATCATCACCGAACTTGCTCGTCAATGTTTCGGTACCGAGCGATGGTGGCAGTCCGATTACTGGATACCAATACTCACTGGATGGCACCACCTTCTTGACGATTAATTCTCCTATCTCTCCGCTGCCAATTCCTGGACTCACACCTGGCACTACTTATGTGCTCTATGTGAAGTCAGTAAATGCAGTGGGAGTCTCGGCAACAGCATCGTCTCTCACCGTTGTCTATGTTCAAGGACCGACCGTAAGCAGCGGGGGTGGTGGCGGCGGTACGACAGTCATCTATCTACCTTCTCCAACGCCTACTCCTTCACCAACGCCGACGCCGACGCCT
>JBBAMR010000002.1:27425-58770 GCA_040402375.1 Candidatus Nanopelagicaceae bacterium
CCAACCCCAACTGTGACGCCAACGCCAACACCGACGGTGACTGCAAAGCCGACACCAACACCTTCACCAACCCCATCGGCTACAGCGAAACCAACCCCAACACCTTCTCCATCGTCGACACCGAAGGTCGCACCTACGGCAACTCCAGTTGCTCCGCAATTGGGTGCACAGGTGATGACTCCTTACCTCTACGCCTTTGACTTCAAGTCGTCTGTTCTGCCGAAGAGCGCACCATCAGCGCTCGCACTCGTGACCGCTCCGGCAAAGAGCACTGTCATGGTCTATGGGTATGCCGAATATAAGAGATCTGGCGGTGAAGATGACATCAGACTTTCTCTCGACCGCGCGCTAGCGATCAAGGTAAAGCTTCAGAAGATGCATCCAAACTGGACGATCAAGGCTGTTGGCCTTGGTCATAAGGCTGACCCTCGATGCGGAGCCGCTGAAAACCGCTGCGCAGTGATTGTGGTCAATAAAAAGTAGAAGAATCGGCTCAACCGGAGCCCCTCATCTGTGAGAAGATTCAGACTAGCCATCTAGGCGGTACTCGACGAACTCACAGGTTGGGCGGGTTAGATCACCACATGGGTATTGGTAAGCGCTACAACGGCGACTGGGCATCCATTGTTCTCGGCCTAGGTCTTGGCCTCACCGCTGCGCTCTATATCGAGAGTACCCAGCAATCGGATTGGAATAGCGTCTATCCGATCGTCATCTCGGTCAGCCGAATCTGCGCACTCCTTGGCTCATACCTCGCATTGGTCGGACTGGTACTCGTCTCCCGCATATCTTTTATTGAACGATCGATCGGCCATGATCGCCTCGTCATCTGGCATCGCAAGCTCGGCCCGTACTCGCTCTATCTCATCACCTTCCATGTCATTCTTGTCTCGATCGGCTATGCCGCAAACGATCATGCAAAGATCGGTGTCGAAATCTGGCGCATCATTGTGAAATATCCATGGATGCTCCCGGCAGCAGTCGCCTTTATCTTCTTCGCCGCCGCAGGAATCACTTCCTATAAGAAGGCCCGCGCGAAGATGTCGTACGAGACCTGGTGGACGATCCACCTCTACACATATCTTGCTATCGGCCTTTCATTTATGCACCAAGTTCTTACCGGTCCAATGTTTATTGGCCATCCACTCAACAAGGCTTATTGGATCTTCCTCTATGTGGCATCTGCGGTGATCATTATTTTGTGGCGCTTTGCAATCCCAACTGTGCGATCACTTCGCCATAACCTTCGGGTTGAACAAGTGGTTGTCGAAGGACCTGGTGTTGTCTCGATCATTATGAAGGGCCGTAATCTAGATCGCCTTAATGCCCAAGGCGGCCAATTCTTTAGCTGGCGCTTCATCTCACGCGGTCAATGGTGGATATCGCACCCATACTCGCTATCTGCCGCACCGACGAAGAAGTACATGCGCGTCACCGTCAAAGATCTTGGTGATGCATCATCTGATGTTATAAATCTAAAGCCTGGTACTCGCGTTTACTTCGAAGGTCCTTACGGAACCTTCGTCGCATCACGCGCAACTCGTGGCCATGTGACCTTAATCGGTGGCGGAGTTGGCATCACACCGCTTCGCGCGTTGCTAGAAGAGTTTGATCCCACCATGGAGATTGATGTCTTATTCCGTGCATCTACTGAAGAAGATTTAGTCCTACGTAAAGAGCTCGACCGCCTTGCAGATGCACGTGGGGCGAGAGTTCATTACTTGGTGGGATCCCGAAAGATCCATCCGATGAACGCGAAATACATCACGAAGTTTGTTCCTGCCTTCCAAGATTCCGATGTCTATGTCTGCGGTCCAACGCCATTGGTTGATGCAGTTCGCGAAGCAGCAGAGTCCGCTGGTATCCCTAAGAATCGATTCCATGATGAGGCATTTGAATTCCATTCCGTTTAAGAATAGTTTTTAATCAGCACTAGAAAAAGGAGTATGTGATGGGCACAAAGAGAGTCTTATTGATCGCCGGCGGAACTATCGGTGGTCTCGGAGTTGTGCTTTCGATTACTCCACCACAATTTGGCTCAACCGCCGGTGGAACGCTCTCTGGCAATAAACTCGGTGGTGGCACGACCACTCCTGCTGCGCCAGCTCCTACACAGGCCCCCACCAAAGCTCCAGTAGTTGCTGGTGGCGGTGGTGACGATGGCGGTGGCACCATCGGTGCAAAGCCAAAACCAACCGCTACTAAAAAGTCCACGCCGTCTAACGGCGCAACCTCAACTCCAGTTGCACCTGTTACTCCAGTAACGCCAGCGAAAGCATCAGGAACATTTACGGGCTCAACTCAAAATACTCGTTATGGTCCAGTGCAAGTGGAGATCACTGTTGCCAATGGCAAGATCACTGCGGCAAAGGCGCTGCAATACCCAAAGAACGACTATCGTTCACAGCAAATTTCACAACAAGCGATTCCTTATCTTGTTCAAGAGACGCTCGCTGCTAACTCTGCCAATATCCAAGGAGTCGGTGGGGCTTCTTATACATCTCAAGGATGGTATGACTCATTGCTCAGCGCACTTGCAAAGGCTGGCATGTAATGACCATGGCTCGAGTTCGAGCCGAGATTGCGACCTGGGGCACGATCATCTACATCGATGCATCAAGTTCTACGGTGAACGAAGTACAGATCCAGGCATCGATCGATAAAGTCCGAGACTTTCTTTATCTCGTCGATGAAATCTTCTCGACCTACAAGGATCAATCAGAAGTCTCACGCCTTCGTCGCGGCGAAATTTCCATCACCGATTGCTGTGCTGATCTCCAAGAAGTCTTGGCGCTTTGTTTGCAAGCAAAAGATTTGACCGATGGCTCATTTGATCCGTGGTGTGTTGAGGGCGGCTTTGATCCATCGGGTTATGTGAAGGGCTGGGCGTCTGATCGTGCAATCTCGATGCTGAAATCTGATGGAGTCGAACATATTCAGATCAACTCTGCTGGTGATCTCTCACTCGCAGGGGGAGTCGAACCCGGTAAACCGTGGTCGATCGGGATCCGCCACCCCGAAGAAGCCCACACGATCGTCAAAGTCTTCGATATTACTGATGGCGCAATCGCCACATCAGGCACCTACGAACGCGGTGCCCACATCAAAGATCCTCACACGGGGTTGATCGCAATTGGGGCCAGATCTGCCACCGTCTATGGACCAGATGGTGGCTTAGCTGACGCGCTCGCTACCGCCTTAATCGTCGCCGGTAAAGATGGCGCCTATCTATTCCAGAAGCCCGAGCTCAGCGGCTATCACTGCTGGGTAATCGAGCGCCATGGCGATGAGGCCTGGGCTATATAAGTCTCACACCAGGAACACCTCCTAATCGCACCGATCCAAAGGTCGGGGCAGCTATTGCAAGTTGCGCATCCACATTTGGTCTTGGCGCACCAGGCGGTGGCGGCTTCGGTGGTGGCGCTCGTCCAGCACCAACCTCAACTCCCTAAAGTGAATTAGCAGAACTCACATCTTTTGCAATGGGCACCACCCGATGAGAATGCGAGCTCTGCTAACTCGTGAGCGGTGAACGGGACTCGAACCCGCACCTCGTGGATGGTGAGCCTACGTATGCTTCCTTACACCAACACCGCCTAGGCGAATGATGATTCATAGTCAGCTTTTGCTTACGTCACGAAAACTTAATTAGTGCACAACAATGCCTTGTGGAATAAGAAAGAACCCAGCCGATTGACTGGGTTCTTTTATTGGACTCACCATCCACGTGGATGAAGAGTAGCAATATTTAGTGAGCTCGCAGTGGGGCAGCGCTAATTACTCAGAGTAGTCAAATGCGCGAGCTCGTCACAACTGAGTTCAATAACCTGGACGATCTCTTCTAATTGAGAAGCAAGACGCGCCGATGCAATCGGAGTCGTGACGCCATCTTGTGCACGTAACCATGCGAGTGAGACTGCTGAAACCGAAGAACCGTGAGTCTTTGCAATATCACGTAGCGCATCGATAACAGCCCAACCACGATCGTTCTGATAGCCAGCTGTACCAGCGGCACGTACTGATTCAACAGCGACCCCTGGCGCATATTTACCCGATAAGAATCCCTTAGCGAGTCCGTAATATGGAGCTCCCCAGAGTGCATTGCGCTTCACAACATCAACAAGATCGTTCTCGTACTCGATGCGATCGAGCAAGTTGTAGAGATTTTGGACCCCGGTGTACTTTGCAAAACCATTTGCATCTGAGAGATCAAGAGCTTCTTGCAGGCGAGCACCGTTGTAGTTCGATGCGGCGATGTAGCGGACTTTGCCAGCGGAGACCAAGTCGGTGAAGGCTTGAAGTGTCTCACCAAGCGGAACACTCTGATCATCTTCATGGGCGTAATAAATATCGATGTAATCGGTCTGCAGCGCGCGGAGTGAATCTTCAACTGCGAGTTTGATATTTGCAGCCGATAGACCAGGGCGGGTCGAGAGCTTTGCAACCTTGGTCGCAATCACCATCTGATCACGGTTTTCCTTGCTCTTCATCCAGGCACCGATGATCGTCTCTGAATCGTGGCCATCATTTCCCTCGGCCCACTCCGAGTACATATCGGCGGTATCGACGAAGTTGCCACCATGTGCTGCATACGCATCGAGCACTGCGAAGGATTCATCGCGGCTTGATGTGTATCCCATGACATTACTGCCAAGGCACAATGGGTGGACGAGAAGTTCGGTTGATGGGAGCGCGATGTGTGAGTTATTCATGGCGCGATCCTATTAGAGTGGGCCTATGACGTCAGTAGTCACCACCGGGGGATTTAGTAGCGCAGGACTTGCCCAAGAAGAAGCGGAGCTGGTTATCCCCGCCCTCGATGTTGAGGCAGGGCTTCGGATGGGCGAGATCGCGCTACGCATCGGTCGTGAACGTTCACTGACAATCGCTATCGAAGTTCGGATCGGGGACTGGAGCTGCTTTCATGCAGCACTACCTGGTACAGATTCCAGCAATGACTCATGGATCGCGCGCAAGGCCCGGGTTGTTGCACTCACTGGTCACTCGACAATGTATGAGCGCGTAAAAGCTGAAGAATCTGCGATCGATTGGTACCAAGCGAATAGCGCACCAGAAGAGAGTCATGCGATTCATGGTGGTGGGTTGCCACTTATTGTTGAAGGCCTTGGGCACCGCGGAACTTTATTAATTAGTGGTCTGCCGCAAGTAGAAGATCATCTTCTCGGAGTTGAAGTTATCCGCAGGTATTTATCTGAGATTGGTGGCAAAAATGAGTAAACCGATCTGGGTAGCAGGTGAAGTACTCATCGATCTCATTCCACAAGCAGATGGTGAGCGGCTTGCTGTTGTGGGTGGAGGTCCCGCAAATACTGCAAAGGCACTTGCCCGGTTAGGTCTTGATTCATATTTCATCGATGGCATGTCAACTAATGAATACGGGCAGAAGGCGAAGGCCGAACTCGAAGCAGATGGCGTCAAGCTCGATTACGTAAAGTTCAGCGATAAACCCATGTGCCTTGCAACTGTCACACTCGATGCATCTGGATCGGCATCATATGAATTCTTGATCCATAGCACTGCAACATTCGATTTCCAACGCGATTGGTTACCAACCCCTGCCGTCGGAAATCCAGCGGTCTTCCATGTCGGCACACTCGTCCCGCTGATCGAACCAGGTGCATCAATCCTCTTTGAATGGGCACAAGAGATCAATCAATTCGCTCCGATCGTCTTTGATCCCAATGTCAGACCATCGGTGATGAGTGATCGAGTTCGCTATGAAGCAATCGTGCGTAAATGGGCTGCTATTTCTAATATTGTGAAGGTCTCTGAGGACGATATCGCCTGGCTCTATCCAGGTCGTATTCAAGAAGAAGTCGCCGCTGATTGGCTCTCCATGGGCGTAGATCTCGTTGTCATCACCCTTGGATCAGAAGGACTTCTTGGAATCACTCGTCAGGAATCGATTCGAGTCCCTGGTGTGAAAGTCGATGTGGTCGACACAGTAGGTGCAGGGGATACCGTCGGTGCGATCTTGGTCGAAGGCGTTGTGAAATATGGCGTCACAGGCTTAGTTGGCGATACCTTGCGGGCAGTTCTTACCCGAGCAGCATCTGCTGCGGCGATCACATGTAGTCGTGCTGGTGCTAATCCTCCAACCTTGAATGAATTGAGCAGCTGATGCAAAATATTGATGGTTCAGAGATATCCATTGCGATCGATTTAGATCAAGGTGCACGTATCGCATCGCTGCAGTGGCGAGATCTTCAACTTGCAGTGCCATTCCGCGGAACCCCGCTCTCATGGGGTTGGTATTCAATGGGCCCATGGGCTGGACGAATCAGTGATGGAATTTTGTACGACGAAGCGAATGAAGAGATCACGCTGCCAACAAATTGGGCACCACCTCACGCGATTCATGGTTTTGGTTTTACGGGGTCATGGGAAGAGACCGGAACCGGATCCGCCCGGTTTGCACTCCCTGCCCCATATGAAGGCGCATATCTCGAACAACGTATTGAGATATTAGATGATGCAGTCAGATGGACTCTTGAGTATGAAGCAAATGGTTGCACTCTCCCCGCATGGCTTGGATTTCATCCATGGTTCCCGCGTGAATTAGAACGTGGTGGCGAGGCCGAACTCGAGTTTGAGGCAGCAGAGATGTTTGTTCGTGATGATGAAGGAATGCCAACTGGCGAACTTACCCCTGCCCCACAAGGACCTTGGGATGATTGTTTTACCGGTGTTAAAGGTATCCCAACAATTGTCTGGCCAGGTGCAGTGCGAGTCTCAATCGAATCTGATGCGCCGTATTGGGTGGTCTACACCGAAGATCCTGAAGGCATCGCGGTCGAACCACAGACAGCGCCACCTGATGCTCCAAACTTAGGTATCGTCGGCGATCACTACATTGAAGCGCTCTTCACATTCTCGGAGGATTTTTAAATGCCAGAAGTAAATCGTGACCATCTCAAGAAGTTAATGGCGATTGAAGAGGATCGATTCTTAAAGCTTCACCCAAAGAGTGGCGATCTCTTCAAGCAAGCTCAATGCGTTATGACAAATGGTGTTCCGATGTCATGGATGTCTAAGTGGCCAGGTGCATATCCGGTCTTCGTTGATACTGCCCAAGGCGCCTACTTCACTGATGTCGATGGCAATAAATATATCGATCTCTGTCTTGGTGATACCGGCTCAATGACAGGTCACTCACCTAAGGCAACGGTCGATGCGATCAAAGCGCAGATGGATCGCGGAATGACAGCGATGCTCCCAACCGAAGATGCCGTTCTCGTCTCACAAGAACTCGCTTGTCGATTTGGCCTACCAAAGTGGCAGTTCACAGTCTCTGCGACCGATGCTAACCGCTGTGCGATTCGCTATTCACGACTCGTAACAGGAAAGCAGAAGACCATCGTTATTGATTATTGCTATCACGGCTCTGTCGATGAGACCTTTGGAACTCTTGACGAAGCTGGCAATACGATAAAGCGTCCCGGAAATATCGGTGCACCAGTTGATCTTGATCAGACT
The DNA here is from genome assembly GCA_040402375.1 of Candidatus Nanopelagicaceae bacterium. Lineage (GTDB taxonomy): Bacteria > Actinomycetota > Actinomycetes > Nanopelagicales > Nanopelagicaceae > PALSA-747. The sequence continues at coordinate 34,923 of JBBAMR010000002.1, forward strand.
ACTCGAGTCGTTGAATTCAATGATCTTGCCGCGATGGAGGCAGCTCTCGCTCACGGTGATGTTGCCTGTATCTTGATGGAACCAGCGATGACAAATATCGGAATTGTTCTCCCAGATGATGGATACCTTATAGCTGTCGGTGAACTCGCTAAGAAATATGGCGCCGTGTGGATTATTGATGAGACCCACACAATCTCTGTCTCAGCCGGTGGAATGACGGCAGATCTAGGGCTTAAGCCAGATATTCTCACAATCGGAAAGGCAATTGCTGGCGGATTACCTACCGGAACCTTTGGGATGACTGATGCGATCGCAGATGCCATTAAATCAAAGACCAGTAGAGAGATCATCGATACCGGTGGAATCGGCGGAACCCTCGCTGGAAATGCACTCTCACTTGCTGCAATGCGTGCCACCTTGACCCAAGTCTTGACTGATGAAGCATTCGCTCGGATGGTGCCACTTGGCAACCGCTGGTGCGATGGCGTTGAAGCAGCGATCAAGGATTTTGATCTCCCATGGCATTGTTCACGTCTCGGTGCACGCGGTGAATATCTCTTCAAGCCTGGCGCTCCACATACCGGCAAAGAGGCAGCAGATGCTGGTGACTTTGAACTTGAGCAATACATTCACCTACGTATGCTCAATGACGGATTTTTGATTACACCATTTCATAACATGGCTCTTGTCTCACCTGAGACGAGCGCCGATGATATTGATGCTCACACCGCTGCATTTAGGGCGATGTGCGCTGATTTAGTGGCGGTTAATTAAAGCTGGCTTTAGTTAAAGCCAAGGTCGCGATAGACCTTTAAAGCCGGTGCATTATCAGCGTCGACATAGAGCATCGCTTCACTAATCTGTAACTCGTTAAAGTAGCGAAGCCCAAGTGTGGCAAGTGCTTTTCCGAGACCTTTCGTAGACCTCGTCTTATCAACACCAAGAACATAAATCTCACCGACTGGTCCTTGGCGTGCGAGGTCGTGATGGATTTTTGTCCAACAGAATCCAACCATTGAACCAGCATCGCGTGCGATAAAGAAACCTTTGGGATCAAACCAACTCTCTGCCATGCGGTTGGTGAGATCTTCCATCACCCAACCACCCTGATCAGGGTGATCTACAAAGATCTGATTATTGAGAGCAAGCCACTGTTCATTATCAACCTGAGGCTGGAAGGTTTCGACTGGCAGCGAAATCTCTGGCGCAGCGACAATTCCGAGCCGTTGCTCAAGCCTGAGAATCGTGCGCATGGTTTAACACTACTCTCGTGAACTCACTCCATCCGCCGTTCATCGCTTTTCCGTCTAGAATAAGGTCATGGCTGAGCAACACGAACTTCATAAAAAGGGTCTACGCCTTACTCCTCAGCGCGAACTCGTTCTTGCTGCCGTCCGAAGCCTTGACCATGCGACTCCAGAAGAAGTTCATGAGAAGGTCCGTGAAACTCACCCGAGCGTTAATCTCTCAACGATCTACCGAAACCTTGAGACACTTGAGAATGTCGGACTTGTTCAACATTCGCACTTAGGTCATGGTGGAGTCAGATATCACGCATCGTTCGAAACGATTCACGCGCACCTCACCTGCGAGAGCTGTGGCACGATCATTGAAGTTCCGATTGAAGAGACATCGGCATTTACCCAAGGATTACTCAACGACTATGGCTTCCATACCGATCTCACTCACTTAGCTATTGCAGGTCGTTGTGAGACCTGTTTCGCAAAACCGTAATAATCATGAGTGCAGTCTTTGTTGAGGATGGCTCTGATAAGGGAGCTATCTGGCACTTTGGTCAGCCTAATCACGAACAACGCTCGCTCGCTGATGGCACCGGCTTTGCAGATTTATCGCACCGTGCTGTTATCACCGTAAGTGGCAAGGATCGCCTTACCTGGCTCAATGATCTCTGTACCCAAGAGTTTGCAAAGCTCACACCCGGCAACTGGGTTGAGTCGCTCATTCTTGATGCACAAGGTCATATCACCCACCAATTCTTCGCAGTCGATGATGGTGAGACAGTGTGGATCCATACCGAGCGTGAGAAAGAATCCGAACTCCTCACCTTCTTGCAGCGGATGGTCTTTATGCTTAACGTCGACCCGCAATCAGCTACCGCTACCCACGCCGTTCTGCGTGCGCCAGGGCTCCACGATGGAATCGGTGGACCATATGCAATCGTTGCTCGCACAGAGTTAGCCGAAGTACTGGCAGCATTTGCAGCAGTGCATTCACAAGTGGGCACCTGGGCACTTGAAGCAGAGCGCGTTGCTGCGCTTCGGGCACGAATTCTCTTTGAGACCGATTACAAATCGATTCCCAACGAGTTAGGTTTTCTCAACACTGCGGTTCATATGAAGAAGGGGTGTTACCCAGGCCAAGAGACTGTGGCAAAGGTCTTTAACCTTGGACATCCACCTCGGAGATTGGTTCTCTTGCACCTGGATGGCTCGATGGTGCATTACCCGGTTACTGGTGCAAAGGTCATGTTGGGGGAGAAAGAGGTCGGATATATCGGCACCCTTGCCCGTCATTATGAACTTGGGCCAATCGCACTTGCAGTGATTAGACGCACTACCCCAGTAAGTGAAACGTTAACTGTTGATGGAGTCCCGGCAACGCAAGAGGTTATTGTTCCAGCTGAATAAATTAGTAGACGAGCGCCTGCACGCCATCTTCCATAATCTCTTCTACAAATGAAGCAGCGCCTTTAATGATAATTCCTGGAATAAGTTGATCTGCAGTAATCCCACGACGTTGCGCGCATTGGGTACACAAGGTGATTGATCCGCCAGCAAGAATTGCAGCGATTAGCCCTGCAAGTGGCGCAGCCTTTGGAAGTGAGAACTCATCAGCCTTACCCGGGAGCGCGAACTCTGAAGCCTCACCAGTGAGCCAGAGCGATACTTCTACTCCTGATGCGAGCGCCGCTGCCGCAACAGTAAAGGCTTGGGCAGTGCGTTCTGGGTCGTTCATTCCCGTGAGAACTTTGACGACGAGCTTTTTGCGCATAGCGATATCTTAAAGGGATCGTGCATGGATTGGTGCCCGCAGGTTAGATAGGCTACCTACATGGTCACAATCACGAGCGTGCTCTTGATCGCCGCTGCCTTTGCATTTGGCGTGACTCTCACAGTGAGAGGTGTACGCGGAATGGCCCGCAACTTTAAGCCTGGCAATCCTGGCAATCCTGGCAATCCTCAAAAGGGGAATAACTAATGGCATTTACGATTCCTGAAGGTCTCCACGAAGATCTCTACCCACTTGCGTGGATGGTCGGTACTTGGCGCGGTAAGGGCGCAGGTGAATACCCTGGCATCGAGAACTTCTCCTTCGCGCAAGAGGTGACCTTTAATCACGATGGTCGCAACTTCCTCAACTATTACTCACGTAGCTGGATCATCGATGAGAACAACGAAATTATTCGACCCGCTGCATCAGAGGTTGGCTTCTGGCGTCCAAAGCCAAATAAGGTCCTTGAAGTCGTACTCGCACATAGCTCTGGTATTTCTGAGGGTTGGGTCGGTGTTCACGATGGCCCAAAGATCCAACTCGCAATGGATCAGGGGTACTCCACTCCCTCTGCAAAGGTCGTTACAGCAGGTCAACGTCTATACGGCTTAGTAGAAGGACAACTCTTTTTTGCTTACGATATGGCGGCAGAAGGTCAAACAATCCAGGCGCACATCTGGTCCTCACTAGAAAGACAGGTCAATGAGTAAAAACTCTGGAGAACTACTCGCTGAATTAGTTCGTAGCGGTTTAGTTGAATCAATTCATACTGGCCACCTCGTCGAAATTGGTGCAGATGGATCTGTCCTACGTGCACATGGATCAGTTGATCTACCGATCTTCCCGCGATCGTCAGTCAAAGTATTTCAAGCATCTGGCATGGTTCGCGCTGGCTTAAAGCTCACTCCAAAGCAGTTGGCAGTTGTCTGCTCTTCACATAGTGGTTCAGCTGAACACTTCGAAACAATTCTCTCGATCCTGCACTCAGTAGGGCTTGATGAGACGGCACTTCGCTGCGCAACTGGCTTCCCCATTGATGAGAAGGAGCGCCTCGCTTGGGGAACCAAACCTGCTACTCAGCTCGCTATGAACTGCTCAGGTAAGCATTCCGGAATGATCGCAGCCTCAGTTGCTGCTGGTTGGGACCGCGAGACCTACACCGATCCATCACATCCGTTACAACAACTTATTGCTGCCGAGATTGTTGCGCTGACTGGTGAGCCACTACAACATGTCGCTGCTGATGGTTGTGGCGCACCACTCTTCGCCGTCTCGACTCTCGGACTTGCTCGCGCCGTTCATAACTTCACCATCTCTACTGATCCAGTACATCAAGAGGTTATGGATGCATGTCGCGCCTTCCCTGAGATGACCGGTGGCGTCGGCCGACTCCACACCAAGTTGATGCAAGCAATTCCTGGCTTCTTCATGAAGGATGGCGCAGAAGGCGTCAATGTCTTCTCAATGCCTGATGGTCGTTCATGCGCAATTAAATTTGCAGATGGCTCATACCGCGCCAGCGGCCCAGTCGTTACTGCTGTGCTCAAAGCTTGGGGAGTCGATACTCCAGATGAGCGGGTAGATGTACTCGGCGGAGGAAAGGTTGTTGGAGAGATCCGGGCCGCTTTCCACTAACTCTATTGAAGTGACCTGGTTTAGACTAGGTGCCTTATGAAGAACCAAGCCCGCGTCGCGACGCTCATGCTGCACACCAGCCCACTTGAACAAGCAGGTACTGGTGATGCTGGCGGCATGAATATTTATGTTGTTGAAGGCGCAATTCAAATGGCGAAGGCTGGGGTCGAGGTAGATATCTTCACGCGCGCAACGCGTTCTGGTCTGCAGGATGTGCAGATCGCAGATGGCGTAACCGTAAAACATCTTGAAGCCGGTCCTTATGAAGGTATCTCAAAGGAAGAACTCCCGTCGCAGCTCTGCGCACTGACATCATCGATGATGCATAACGTCTCAAAATTCCCATCAGATTATTACGATGTGATTCACTCTCATTATTGGATCTCTGGCCAGCTTGGCTGGATGGTTGCAGAACGCACCGGCATCCCGTTAGTACATACGATGCATACGACCGCAAAGGTAAAGAACTTAGCGCTCGCCGACGGTGAGAAGGCCGAACCTAACACTCGAGTTATCGGTGAGACCCAGGTCGTTGCTGCCTCAACCGCACTGATTGCAAATACTGATGCTGAAGCAGCATCACTTGTCTCGCTCTACGATGCCTGCCCAGATAATGTCTTTGTGGTGACACCAGGTGTTGACCTCGGACGCTTTACTCCAGGCACCGGACAAGCTGCAGCACGCAAAGCTTTAAATATAGCACCCGATGCAAAGATGATCACCTTTGTTGGACGCATTCAACCCCACAAGGGCCCAGAAGTTTTACTTCGAGCTGCTGCCGAAATGCTCTCGCACTCACCGTACCTTCGCGCAAAGCTCGCCGTTGTCATCATCGGTGGAGCCTCAGGGACTGGCTCACAAGAACCCGAGCGACTAGTTGCACTCTCAAAGTTCTTAGGCGTTGACGATGTTGTTCACTTTATTCCACCGGTTTCTCGTGAAGAGTTACCGAATTGGTATCGCGCATCTGATTTAGTCTGCGTGCCGTCATACTCTGAAAGTTTTGGTCTCGTAGCTCTCGAAGCTCAAGCCTGCGGAACCCCAGTTGTTGCGACCGCAGTAGGTGGGCTTCGTACCGCAGTCTCAGACGGTATCTCGGGCTCACTTGTTGATGGCCACGACCCGAAAGCCTGGTCAGCGGTTATTTCACGCTTGCTCTCAGACCCTTCCCGCCTGATCTCGCTCTCACTCGGTGCGATCGGCCACGCCTCAAAGTTTGGCTGGGATGCCACCGCTCGCCGCACACTTGAGGTCTACGACTGGGCGATCGATCAACCAAAGCCTAAGACGCTCTTCGCAGTTAATTAGGCGATCGACCAACCATGGCCTCACCCGTAGCAATCATTGAAGAGTTCATCGCTTCACACGATCTCGATGCTGAGCAGATTAATCCGAAGACCTTTCTGATAACCCTTCCCGGGGATAAGAAGTTAGAGACTCATTGCGCTCTCGTTATTGGAGATCATTCGCTGGGTATTAATGCCTTCGTGATTCGCAAACCTGATGAGAATATTCCGGCAGTGCATGATTGGTTGCTCCGTAAGAACGCCTCGATGTATTCGGTCGCCTACGCCATCAATGAGCTCGGTGATATCTATCTGGTCGGTCGGCTTCCATTAGCCGCGATCAATGAACAAGAGATCGATCGCGTTTTAGGTGCAGTTCTTCAATATTCCGATTCTTCCTTTAATCAACTCTTAGAACTTGGCTTCTCATCTGCGATTCGCCGAGAGTGGGCCTGGCGCGTCTCACGTGGTGAGTCACTCGCGAATTTATCGGCCTTCGAACATTTAATTTAAGTTATCCTTTACCTATGAACCTCATCCTGCTTAGACATGGCGAATCCGAATGGAATGCACTCAACCTCTTTACTGGATGGGTCGATGTAAAACTCTCAGCAAAGGGTGAGGCTGAAGCAAAGCGTGGCGGTGAACTCCTTGCAAGCCGTGGATTGCTCCCAGATGTAGTCCATACATCACTCTTACGTCGCGCGATTCATACTTCTCAACTCGCACTCGATGCCTGTGATCGCCACTGGATCCCGGTTCGTAGATCGTGGCGGCTCAACGAGCGCCATTACGGTGCGCTTCAAGGCAAGGATAAGAAAGAGACGCTTGCTCAATACGGTGAAGAGCAGTTCCAACTCTGGCGCCGCTCATTCGATGTTCCGCCACCACCGATCGAAGTAGGCGATAAGTACTCTCAAGCTGGTGATCCACGCTACGCAGAGCTCGGTGCTGATATGCCAGCGACTGAGTGCCTTAAAGATGTTATTACTCGCATGGTTCCGTACTGGGAATCTGATATTAAGCCAGATCTTACAGCGCATGAGACTGTTCTCATCACCGCACACGGCAACTCACTTCGCGCCCTTGTGAAACATCTAGATGGAATCAGTGATGCAGATATCGCAGGGCTCAATATCCCAACCGGAATTCCGTTGCTCTATGAGCTGAACTCAGATTTCATGCCAGTTAAGCAAGGTGGAGAGTACCTCGATCCTGATGCGGCCAAGGCAGCAATCGAAGCGGTTGCAAACCAGGGTAAGAAGTAGTTCTTACTTATTAATCTTTGACGGCGTACTCACCGGTGACGGTGAAGTAAACGCGATCTGCGATCGATACTGCGTGATCGCCAAAGCGTTCGTAGTATCGACCAAGTAGGGTCATATCAATAGCGGCTTCAATCCCGTAAGACCAATCGTCGCTTAGTAGAGTTGCGATAAGTTTGCGATGCAAGTCATCCATTGCGTCATCATCTTTATCGAGTTCTCGGGCACGTGTGACATCTTTGTATTGCAGAATTGTTGAGAGCTTCTCGCCAATAACGGCTGCAGCGCGATCCATATCTACCAAGATCGTGGTCAAAATTTCAGGTACCGCACAACTTGGGAATCGCATACGTGCTGTCTTGGCGACGTGATGAGCGAGATCGCCCATGCGCTCAAGATCGGCAGAGATGCGAAGCGTCGAAACCAAGTTACGTAGATCAGATGCCACCGGTTGTTGGCGAGCCATGAGGTTGATGGTGCGATTATCAAGGTCATGCTGCATATCGTCGATTGTTTGATCGGCGGCGATTACCTTTTCGGCGAGCTGGAGGTCTGCTCCTAAGAGCGCCTTTGTGGCATCGGCGAGGGCTTCGCGGACGAGCCCAGACATCTTAAGGAGGGTCTCATTGATCGCATCGAGCTCATCATGGAATATGTCGCGCATGTGGAAAGGGTAGTCGGCGCAGGGGCTGCCTGCCCTTTCATCTGTGAACATGCCTTGAATAAAAGGTAAAGATTTGGGTTTTCACCCCCTAAAACGACCTTTAGGTATGGGTCGCTGGGCTCTGACTCCTACGATTGCCTCATGGCGTGGCTAAGTCGAGTTCGGCGTGAGGAACCCCAGAAGAGCGGGGTTGCCGGCGGAGAACAACTGCCACAAGCGATAATCGATCTCCTCGGAAGCATCGATGCTGAGTCACTCGTTCTCGCACCCGGAGAATCCATAATTTATTCATCTCCTGGTATCGCAAGTTATAACTTAACGCGCGAACACTTCTTATTAAATAAATCTTTACTCACACTCGCTCGCGCAGTTAGGCGGTCTGGACAGGAGCAAGAGGCGACACTTGAGTTGCCACGAGGGCCGATTGGTGATGGTACCCACGACCTCTTAGTTCGCGTGACACCGATCGGTGATGATGGCCTGATCGCAATTTTGATCTTTGATGATTCTGAGATGCGCCGTCTTGATGCGATTCGCCGTGACTTTGTTGCAAATATCTCTCATGAGTTAAAGACTCCGATTGGCGCACTCTCGATCTTATCAGAGGCCGTCCTTGGAGCGGCAGATGATCCGATTGCGATCACCCGATTTGCAAACCGGATGCAGACCGAAGCACATCGACTCAGTGATCTTGTCCAAGAGATTATTGATCTCTCCCGGCTGCAAGATGGCGACCCGCTGAAGAGCGGTGAAATCGTAGATCTTGTCGCTGCAATAAAAGAAGCTGCTGAGCAGACGGCGCTCTCGTCAGAAGCCCGAAAGATCGATGTTGTATTGAGTCTGCCAGAGAGCGTTGAGATTGCAGGAAGTCGCGAGCAGGTAGTTATGGCGATTCACAACCTCATCGAGAATGCGATCAACTACAGCCCAGAAGGAACTCGCGTTGCTGTTGCACTTCGAGTGGTCGATGGAATCGCAGAAATATCAGTCTCTGACCAAGGGATCGGAATCCCAGAGAGCTCACTTGAGCGAATCTTTGAACGCTTCTATCGCGTCGATGCTGCGCGTTCTCGCGCAACTGGTGGTACTGGCCTTGGACTCTCGATTGTGAAGCACGTTGCCACTAACCATGGCGGAGATGTCTCGGTTTGGTCAGTCGAAGGCGCTGGCAGCACATTTACTATTCGATTCCCGCTTACCCAACAAGATAACCAACCGACGCTCAAAGCCGTGGAGGCGCAATAATGACGAAGATCCTTGTCGTGGAAGATGAAGCTTCATTTTCTGATGCACTCTCTTACCTATTGGGTAAAGAAGGATTTGATGTGAGCGTCGCTGATACCGGTGATGGCGCAATTGCAGAGTTTGATCGCCATGGTGCAGATCTCATCCTCTTGGACCTCATGCTTCCAGGTCTCTCTGGCACTGAAGTTTGTCGGCAGATCCGTCAACGTTCGAACGTTCCAGTCATCATGCTCACCGCTAAAGATTCTGAAGTTGATAAGGTCGTTGGACTAGAACTCGGCGCAGATGACTATGTCACAAAGCCTTATTCAACCCGTGAACTCGTTGCTCGTATTCGTGCTGTACTCCGCCGCCAAGGTGACGATGGCTTAGATTCAGTTCCAGATGGAATCCTCTCAGCAGGTCCGGTTCGCATGGATGTTGAGCGCCATATCGTGACGGTAAATAACGAGACAGTTCCGCTACCTCTTAAAGAGTTTGAGTTGCTTGAGTTCTTGATCCGTAACTCTGGACGTGTCTTAACTCGCTCTCAATTGATCGATCGCGTTTGGGGCAGCGACTACTTCGGTGACACCAAGACACTTGATGTTCACGTAAAGCGTCTGCGCGCAAAGATTGAAGTTGATCCTGCAAATCCTGTCTATATTCAGACAGTTCGTGGCTTGGGCTATAAGTTCGAAGAGTAAGAGGGTTCGACTAGCGCTTAACCGACGTTAGCGTAGATCGAATCTTTTTCACGAACCAATACATCGATCGTGATGCTTGGAGTTTTTCCGTAAGTAACACTGAGTTTTACTCGTGATCCCGCAGCAGCGTTAAGTCCTGTAATTACAGCGTGTGCATTTGCTGTAGGACCAGCAAAGATCAGTGGCTTGTTCTGAAGTAATTCATACGAAGGCTTGTCGAGTGTGAGTGCAGCGCCATTGATTGACATAGAAGTGAGAACATCAGCTGTTGCACCTTCATTAATAAAAGTTCCGACGAGTACAGCAGAGCCATCTGGTTGCGCTACGAGCAATACGTTCCGCGCAAAGATTGAACCAGAATCCTTCTCAACACCATCAGTTACTTGTTTGATGTTGCGCGTTGGAGCTCCCTGACCACTGGCACCACAACTTGTCAAGAGAAAAAGAGAGGCAATTCCGATGGCAATCGGAGCGTATTGGCTGCGTTTCATAGGACAAATCTTACCTGCTATTATTGGTCCCTATCGAAAGGTGCAAAACTCGATGTCATTCAAAGTCGGAGAAACCGTCGTATATCCTCATCACGGCGCAGCGTTAATCGAAGCAATTGAGACCCGTACTATCAAAGGCGAAGAGAAGATCTATCTCGTCCTCAAGGTAGCTCAAGGCGATCTCACTGTTCGAGTCCCGGCGGAGAATGTTGATCTTGTTGGTGTACGCGATGTTGTTGACTCTGCCGGCCTAGATCGCGTCTTTAGCGTCTTGCGTCAGCCATATACCGAAGAGCCAACGAACTGGTCTCGCCGCTACAAGGCAAATGTTGAGAAGCTCGCATCTGGTGATGTTATTAAGGTCGCTGAAGTTGTCCGTGATCTTTACCGTCGCGATCTTGATCGTGGCCTCTCTGCCGGTGAAAAGCGCATGCTTGCAAAGGCAAAGCAGATCTTGATCTCAGAACTCGCTCTCGCAGAGCGCACTGATGAAGAGAAGGCTGGCGTAATTCTTGATGAGGTTCTCGCTTCCTAGTTTTAAGCGAGTATCTGATGAGCATTACAGTCATCATCCCCGCGGGGGGATCTGGCGAACGTCTTGGCGCAAAACTTCCTAAGGCACTTGTCCAACTCGGTGGTCGAACTCTCATTGAACATGCAGTCTCACAAATGTCACCGATCGCAGATCAGATCATCGTTGCTGTGCCATCAGGGCTAGAGGATCAATTCCAAACACTTCTCGGTAGTGAGGTCACTGTTGTGACCGGCGGTATCACTAGAACCGAATCTGTCAGTGCAGCGCTCAAGCTGGTCTCTAGAGATTCTAAGTATGTACTGGTGCACGACGCTGCCCGGCCACTTGCCTCTACCGATCTTGCCCGCCGCATTATCAAGGAGCTAGAAGCTGGCGCAGCCGCCGTAATCCCTGGGTTAAAAGTCGTGGACACCATTAAGCGTGTCAATGTCGATGGCTTTGTTACGAAGACTCCTAACCGTACAAAACTTCGCGCAATCCAAACTCCACAAGGATTCACTCGCGAAACTTTAATTTCAGCACATAAGAAAAAATCTGAGGCTACTGATGATGCTGGACTCGTAGAAGAGCTAGGTATTCCCGTAAAGGTAATCCTTGGCGAAGACCGTGCACTAAAAATTACGACACCAGAAGATCTCATCCGGGCAAACCGTTTCTTGTTTGCGAGAACAGATGTAGAACTTCGAGTTGGTATCGGCACTGACGCTCATGCATTCTCGTCAGATCCATCTCGCGTTATGGCGCTCGCTGGCTTGGTCTGGACCAATGAGATCGGAGTAGATGGTCACTCTGATGGCGATGTCGCAGCACATGCGATCTGTGATGCGCTCTTAAGTGCAGCGCAATGTGGCGACCTTGGTTCGAACTTTGGTACGTCACGTCCGGAATATGCCGGAGCATCAGGTGCAACACTTTTGCAAGAGACTCTCTCAATCATCGCTCGCGCCGGCTTTGCGATCAATAATGTCTCGGTTCAGATTGTTGGGAATCGTCCAAAGATTGGTCCACGTAGGCAAGAGGCGATCGATGCGCTCTCACAAGCACTCGGTGGCGCTCCGGTATCAGTCTCGGCGACAACCACTGATGGCCTCGGATTTACAGGTGAGGGTAAAGGCTTAGCTGCAATCGCTACGGCTCTGATCACACGCAAGTAGCCGTTAGACTGCACCAATGACTGGCGAACTGCACCTCTACGACACCGCAACCCGCGTTGTAGACCGCTTCGTCCCCATCACTCCCGGCAAGGTCGGCATCTATCTCTGTGGTGCAACGGTTCAGGCCCCACCTCACATCGGACATATCCGCTCGGGTGTGAACTTCGATATCTTGCGTCGCTGGTTGAGCGCATCTGGGTATGAGGTCACCTTTATTCGCAATGTCACAGATATTGATGACAAGATTTTGCATACTGCAGTGCACGATAAGGCTCCGTGGTGGGCTGTTGCGATGAAGTACGAGCGCGCCTTCACCTTTGCCTACTCATCTCTCAATGTTCTGCCTCCGACTTATGAGCCGCGCGCTACTGGCCACATCACTCAGATGGTTGAACTCATGCAGACTTTGATTGATAACGGCAGTGCATATGCACCGGGAAATGGCGATGTATATCTAGAAGTCCGTAATCTCAAGTGCTACCTCACCTTATCCAATCAGAAACTCGATGATCTACAACCTGCTGAAGATGCAGACCTCACCTTCAAAAAAGATCCACGTGATTTCGCGCTTTGGAAGGCAGCTAAGCCTGGCGATCCATCATGGCCAACGCCGTGGGGAGCAGGTCGCCCTGGTTGGCACCTCGAATGTTCTGCAATGGCATTCACCTATCTTGGTGAGAGTTTCGATATTCACGGCGGTGGACTCGATCTGATCTTCCCGCACCACGAAAACGAGATTGCACAATCAGAGGCTGCGGGTTACGGCTTTGCAAAGCGTTGGATGCACAATGCCTGGGTCACCACATCTGGCGAGAAGATGTCGAAATCACTCGGCAACTCGTTGCGTATCCACGAAATTCTTGAGAAGGGCGTTCGCGGTATCGAACTCCGTTGGTATTTGGGCTCTGCTCATTACCGATCAATGCTCGAGTTCTCCTTCGAAGCACTTGAAGAGTCTTCAGTTAACTTCCGCCGGATCGAATCTTTCTTGAAGCGGGCCGAGCAGATTATTGGTGCAAAGCCTGGCCTCGAGTATTCAGCAGAGTTTGCCAGCGCAATGGATGATGATTTAGCGGTACCTACCGCGCTTGCTTCGATCTCAGAGTCAGTTCGCCTAGGTAATACCGCAATTACAGCAGGAGATAAGGCCCTTGTTGCTACCTATGCAGCTCAGGTACGTGGTGCGCTTTCAATCCTGGGTTGTGACCCAGATGACGAGGCATTCACCTCTAAGGCTTCGGCTCAAAGCGGCGCTCTTGATGGGCTGATTCAGCTAGCTCTTGATCAGCGTAACGCAGCACGTGCCCGTAAAGATTTCGCCGCTTCAGATGCAATTCGCGATCAGATCCTTCATTTGGGAATCCTCATTGAAGACACGCCACAAGGAACCCGTTGGAGTATTACATGACACGTCCAGGAAGAAAGCGCCGCGAGGCCGAAGCTGCACCAGCAAGAGCTCCACGTCGTGAAGAGAGCCGCCGACCAGAGTTTCGTAGAGATGCAAAGCCAGCTGGCGATGCAGTTGCAGGAAAGAACTCTGTTGTTGAGGCCCTACGTGCGAAGGTCCCGGCAAAAGAGTTATTGATTGCCGAACGCACTGAGGTGGATGAGAAGATCGCGGAGTCGCTTCGTCTTGCAAAGAATGCAAACCTTGTCGTCAAAGAGGTCCCACGCGCAATCATCGATGGAGTGACAGGTACTTCGACTCACCAAGGTATTGCGTTGGTTATTAAGCCATTTAATTACACTGACTTTGATCAGATGCTCGCTCACGCCACCAAATCTGAAACTGAAGAGAGGAAGGTCGGTCTCATTATCGGCATGGATGGCGTTACTGATCCTCATAACCTTGGTGCAATCGTTCGAAGCGCTGCAGCATTTGGTGCAGATGGAGTCGCGATTCCAGAACGTCGTAATGCATCAATGACTGGATCAGCATGGAAGGCATCTGCCGGAGCTGCAGCACGTATGCCGATCGCTCAAGTTACTAACCTGGTCCGCTCAATCGAAGATGCGAAGAAGGCTGGCTTCTTCGTTGTTGGTCTCGCCGCTGATGGTGACGAAGACCTGCCTAAGTTCTCACTTGCACAAGAGTCGCTCTATGTCATCGTTGGATCTGAAGGCAAAGGCCTCTCACGCCTAGCGCGCGAGAAGTGTGACTTGATCCTCTCGATTCCGATGAGCTCTTCAGTCGAATCCCTCAATGCCTCGGTCGCTACCGCGATCGTTATGCAGACAATTGCAGCGCAGCGGGCTAAATAACCCGCTATTTCTAGCGGTTGTAACCAGTTGTTCACCTAAATAGGAGAAACTATCCCTATGTCTTACTCGATCGCTGAAAATCCTCGCGAGCGCCTGATCGATCGCGAGCTCTCTTGGCTTGCCTTCAATCAACGAGTACTAGAACTTGCCGAAGATGAGAGCACTCCACTCTTAGAGCGATGTCGCTTCTTAGCGATCTTCTCTTCAAACCTCGATGATTTCTACATGATTCGCGTCGCTTCACTTAAGCGTAAGCTCGAAGCTGGAATCACAAAGACCAATACCGCTGGATATAACCCACGTGAATTGATGAATGTGCTCTCGGCGAAGACGCAAGAGTTGATTGCGCGTCAATCACGTTGCTTCCATGAGTCAGTACTTCCAGCGCTTCTCAACCACGGTATTGAGCTCACCAAGTGGGAAGCGCTCACCAATGAAGAGCGTGACTATGTCAACGAGATCTTCCAGGCAAAGATCTTCCCAGTGCTCACACCACTGGCGGTTGATCCATCTCACCCATTTCCATATATCTCTGGACTCTCACTCAACCTTGCAGTTGTCTTGGGTCAACCAGATTCAGAGAGCGAGCTCTTTGCTCGTGTAAAGGTGCCATCAAATCTGCCGCGCTTTATTGCAGCTGAGAAGAATGGCGCTCGTAGGTTTATCCCACTTGAGCAGGTGATTATCGCAAATCTTGATCAGCTCTTCCCAGGTATGGAGATCAAGAGCTATTACACATTCCGTCTCACGCGTAACGCAGATCTTGCGCTTGAAGAGGAAGAGTCAGATGACTTACTAGCAACGATGGAACAAGAGTTGCTTCGCCGGAAGTTCGGTCCACCAGTACGCCTTGAAGTGAACCCTGATATCGATACTGCCCTTCTCGGTACCTTGATGGAAGAGCTCGATATTAAAGAGCACGATATTTCGCGCGTCCCTGAGCCATTAGATCTCACTGGGCTCAATCTCATTGCAGATATTGATCTTCCTGAGCTCAAATTCCCAGGCTTCCAGAATCAAGTCCCGCCGGCTCTTCGTGATATCGACTCTGAAGATTATGACGAGTTCTTTACCGCAATCCGCCGCAACGAGGTTCTGCTTCACCATCCTTATGAATCCTTTACTTCATCTGTTGTGCGCTTCCTTGAGAGTGCAGCTCGCGACCCGCACGTTTTGGCGATCAAGCAGACGCTCTATCGAACATCTGGTGACTCACCGATCATGGCAGCTCTCATTGAAGCTGCTGAAGCTGGCAAGCAGGTATTGGCTGTTGTGGAAATTCGTGCTCGCTTTGATGAGCAGGCGAATGTGCGCTGGGCCCGTAAGTTAGAAGATGTTGGAGTCCACGTTGTCTATGGCCTCGTTGGATTTAAGACCCATGCAAAGCTCTCACTTGTTGTTCGCCAAGAGTCGAATGGCATCCGTCGTTATGTCCATATGGGTACAGGTAATTACAATCCAAAGACCGCCAGACTTTATGAGGATTTTGGCATCCTCTCAGCCGATTCAGTTCTCGGTGATGATGTGAATAAGCTCTTCAATCAATTATCAGGGTTTGCTCCGCAGACCTCGTTTGAGCGAATCCTTGTAGCGCCTCGCACTTTGGCGCCGGGATTGCTTGAGCGGATTGATCGAGAGATTGAAAATCATAGAGCGGGTAAGCCTTCTGGAATTCGTTTTAAGTTGAACTCAGTACTTGCAGAGGAGTTTATTGAAGCCTTCTATCGCGCGAGCCAAGCAGGCGTAAAGATTGAACTTATCGTCCGAGGAATCTGTTCGATTCGCGTCGGTGTGCCTGGGCTATCTGACAATATTCGTGCCGTCTCTATCCTTGGTCGATTCTTAGAACACTCTCGTATCTTCCACTTCACCAATGGTGGGGATGATGAGCTCTGGATTGGCTCTGCCGACCTTATGGATCGCAACCTACGGCGTCGCGTTGAATCGCTTGTGAAGATCACCCAGCCTGATCACAAGCGCCATTTAATGCGTGCACTTGATGGGTATCTTTCAGACCAGACCTCAAGTTGGCAGATGCGCGAAGATGGCTCTTGGCGACGCATCACGCAGTCCTCGAATGGCGAGCGCCTCACCGATTTCCACCAGGCGTCTATTGATTGGTATCGGGCCCGCGGTTGAACAACATGATCTTTGCCGCCGGTGCAGTTGTATGGCGTCGCACCAAGAAGAACGTCGAGATTGCACTTGTCCATCGCCCGCGGTACGACGATTGGTCGCTACCCAAGGGTAAGCAAGATCCTGGTGAGGCGATGATCGCCTGTGCCTTTCGCGAAGTGATTGAAGAGACGAACCTTAAGGTGGCATTCGGACCATTTATTGGTGATACCGAATATTTCGTCCCAGATGGTTTGAAGAAGGTCTATTACTGGAGCGCTCGCCTCGCTGAAGATTCGCCAGAGTTCCATCCCAACGATGAGGTTGATCTCTTGGAATGGCACTCACTCGAGAGCGCTATTGAAAAGGTCACTCGTGACTCTGATCGCGAAATAGTCGAAAAATTTGGCTCGATTCCCTATGACAGCTATCCGCTCATCATGCTCCGCCACGCAAAGGCGCTAGCTCGCGAAGAGTGGCAGGGAGAAGATGAAGATCGTCCACTGCAGCAACTTGGACAACAGCAAGCTCGCCGAGCGCTCTCGCTCTACCAGGTCTACGGTCTCAAGCAGATTCATACTTCTGATGCAGTACGTTGTCATGACACTGTCGAGCAGATGGCAAAGGCACTTGATATTCCGCTGACAATCACCAATAAGGTCAGTGAATATACGTGGAAGAAGAATAAAGAGAAGGCGACCGATTATGCGAAGGAGCTCATCAAAGAGAATGAGCCGATCCTGCTTTGCAGCCATAATCCAGTACTGCCGCGCATGATGGAGAAGCTCACCAAGAAGATCGACTTTGATTACCCATCAAATAAGCTCGAACCAGGCGAATCATGGGTACTTCACCACGATAAGAAGGATGTACTGCAGATCGACCGCATGGATGCTCCGGTCAAAGAGTAGAAACTACTTTTCGGTCCAGTCCATCCACTTTAAAACGACACCCTCGCGAAGTGCCCACGGGCAGATCTCGAGTTCACGGAGATCTAGATTGCGCATTACAGATTCGGTGACATAGGCACCAGCAACAATTTGGCGAGCACGATTCGCCGAGACGCCAGGTAAACGAGTGCGCTCATCGAGTGTCATATCGCCAAGGCGATTACAGATCTTGCGGATCGCATCAATCTTGATATTTTTGCCATTTCCATCAAACCAATCACCGCAAAGCCGAGCAAGGGTTCGCAGCGTCTTTGAGGTTGCGATGGCTCGGTCGGTCTCTTGGTGATGAACGAGTGCAGGAAGAATTGAATCTAGTTGCTCTTCGATATGATCACGAAGATTACTTACTGATTTATTGGAATAAGGATCACCCGATAAGAAGTTCTGAGTTAATCGCGCAGCGCCGAGGGGGAGTGAGACCGCAACTTCTGGCGCCTCATCTGTACCGACGGCAATTTCCAGCGAGCCGCCACCAATATCGATAACGAGTAGTCGCCCACTCGACCAACCAAACCAGCGACGAGCAGCGAGGAAGGTGAGTTTTGCTTCTTCTTCACCACTTAGTACTTGAAGATCGATCGAGAGATCTTGATTAATAGATTCAATAATCGAATCACCATTCGCTGAATCTCGTAGAGCGGAAGTTGCGATCGGCAAGAACTCTTGGACCTTGACAGATTTTGCATGATCGAGCGCTCGCCCGATAGCACCGCGGAGCGCATCGATGCCAGCTTGTGAAATAGCGTTATCACTCTGGAGAAACTCGGTCAGCCGGAGTTCTTCTTTATAGTTATATGTTGGATTTGGCCGGGCTCCCGGGTGGGTATCGACCACTTGGAGGTGGACGGTATTTGATCCCACATCAAGAACTCCTAGGCGCATAAGGCGAATATAACCACGATTTCGTACTGGCATAGCCTCGTGCCATAATTACGCCTCTTGGTTCAACCGTAAGGTTAAGCTAGGAAAATCTTGATCGATCCTCGCCGATCGGTCAGGATGTTGCCTCCCTAGCTCAGTGGTAGAGCATCCGCCTTGTAAGCGGAAGGTCGTCAGTTCAATCCTGACGGGGGGCTCCATGTTTTTAAAGAGCGCAGCCAGATGGCGCCAAGCAGCCCAGAGAGTCCAGCCGCAAAGAAGAGCCCTGTTCTGACCTCGGCCAAATCACTCGGAGCCGACAAGGTAATTTTGGAAATCACCAATGAAACAGTGAGTCCCATTCCTGCCAATAATCCAACGCCTACGATCTCGCGAAGGTTAAGGCCAGCGGGCAGGCGAAGTTTTGTAAATCGTGTGAGCAACCAGGCCGCTAGGGAGATCCCTAGGACCTTACCCACCACGCGTGCGATCACAACTGCGATGCTGATCTTGCCAGTTGCTACCGAGAAATCGATCTTCGACAAAAGATTGATCCAGAGATAGGCCGGAATGATGATGAAGATTGAAATTGGTGCTAAAACCTTGATGAGTTGCTTGCGAAAGGGAAGCACGAATCCGAAAGTTGCTGCGCCGATTGTATAGATCGCACTTGATAGATCGAGATCATTATGGAAAAAGAGTCCGATGACGACGAGTGAGAGAAAATCATCGACGATCGCAAGTGTCAGTAAAAATAACCGTACTGCTGGATTAACTCTCTTACCAACAAAACTCAGCGCACCGATTGCGAGTGCGACATCGGTTGGCATCGATACTGCCCATGCACGTGAATGAGGTTGTAGCCCTAAGAAGATCAGCGCCGGTACAACCATTCCCGCCAAGGCACAGAGCGCTGGTAAAACCGCTTCCTTTGGCCTACTAATTCCTTCACGAAGTTCAAGGCCAATGAGAATGAAGAAGATGAAGGTGAGCGATTGGGAGAGCACACTGGAGAGCCTAGTGATTCGATGAGATTCAGGAGTTAGAAACCACCCTATAAACCACCCCCTTACTTCACCCTTCACGGGTGTCTGATTTGTCGCACCTTTCTAGACTTATTCATTGGGCAAAAGGGGGTGAGTGTGATTTTTCGCAGGGGACAGGTGATTAAACCTGCGCTCGCTCAGCCCGCTACCCATCACATTTCTCGCCGCCTGGTTTATACCCTTCTCGCTTCACTCATAACTTTTATCGCACCCACGACTCTCGCTCCTCAAATGGCTCACGCAGCAGCATGTGCTCCAACGTCAACCACAGCCTCAAATGGCGACACAATTCTTACTTTTACCACAGTTGGAATTTGTGATTGGGCTGTACCTACTGGAGTAATTAGTGCGAGAGTATTAATTGTTGGTGGTGGAAGTAGTGGTGGTGCAGGCCTGGCCTCAGTTTGGTGGCCACAAGGCGGCGGCGGTGGTGCGGTAGTAGACCAATCTAGTTTTTCAATAACTGCAACGTCGATCTCGGTGGTCGTTGGTGGCGGCGGTGCTGCAATTGGTATCCAAGGAGCAGCTTCGACTACAGCAAACAATGGTGGCACTTCGAGTTTTGCCTCGTTATCTGCATATGGCGGAACTGCCCCAAACAATACCCTGGGGCCTGGCGGTGCTAGCGGCAACGGCAATGCGGGAGGCAATGGAAGTTCTCCCACATCAGGCGGAGGCGGTGGTGCTGGCGGCGCAGGTAGCGGAACCACTGGCGGAGTCGGTGTTAACTCAAATATATCTGGCACCATTTTTATGTACGGCAGCGGTGGAGCCGGGTCGAGTGGAAATACAGGAGGTGCATCTTCCGGTGGTGGAAGCAATAGCAATCCACCTTTAGCAAACCGTGGCGGAGGTGGGTCGCAACCCACCTCAAATAGTGGATTTGCAAGTGCAGGTGGTTCTGGCGTTGTAATAGTGCGTTACGCACCTATTCCTGCAGGCAGCTCAGCCTTAGTTTTCGATAATAATGGAGCGACTGGGTCGATAGCCTCAATGGTTGTCCAAAATAACACCGCTAGAGCACTTCCGGATGGAACTGGGCTTACAAATGTTGGATATGGGTTTTATGGCTGGAACACTGCATCAAATGGTTTAGGGACTGCATACCCAATCGGCGGTTCAATTAGCACCAATAGTTCTGTAATTTTATATGCGCAATGGTTGCGCATTCCAGCACCCAATTGCGCAACGGGTGTAGGCAAAGGTGGGCCAGGTACCTCGAACTACCTCACAACTAGTGCTGGGAATGGATGCGTTGGTATTAGTTACACAGTTTCCGGGGCACCTACAGTGGCAACATTTAATTACACCGGCGCAGATCAAAGTTGGACTGTGCCTAGTGGAGTTACAACTGCAACCTTTTACCTCCTTGGTGCTGGCGGCGGTGGTGGACGTGCTTTTGGCGGTGGTGGAGGTTATGCCACAGGTTCATATGCGGTAACTCCAGGACAGACTTTGAAAGTAATTGTTGGACAAGGCGGCGGCGGGGTTGCAGCTTCTGCCGTCACTGGTTTACCAGGTACCTACACTCCACTGACCTATGGCGGCGGCGGGCGTGGTGGCTCCTACGGAGGTGATTCCGCGAACTGGTTTGCATCCGGCGGCGGACGCTCTGCAATTAGATTGCCTGGAGCAACAACCGATCTCGTAACAGCTGCTGGCGGCGGGGGCGGCTCGTATAGCCAATGTGGTTTCGGCGGCGGTGGAACTAGTGGATTACCAGCTACCGCATCGGTCAATTCTGGCGTTGGTGGAACCCAAACTACTGGCGGAGCCGGTGGAAATTCAGGTAACGGTTATCCAGGAACAGCTGGAACCGCCTATCTAGGTGGAACCTCAAAAGACGAAGGCGGCGGCGGCGGCGGCGGCTTCTTCGGCGGCGGCGGTGGTGGAGATAACTACGGCGGCGGTGGTGGATCGAGCTACATCGCACTCGTAAGTGGTGGACTCACTAATGTCGGTGGGAATTGCGGCGCGGCTGCGCTAACAACTGGTCTGTCATATGTCGTTTCTTACGACGCAAATTCTGCAACAAGTGGATCGGTACCTAGCGCTACCACCGTTGCAACTGCCGGAGAAGCGCTAACTCTCGCTACAAATTCGGGAAATCTTGCACGCGCTGGATTCACATTCGCCGGGTGGAATACTCAAGCAGATGGTGGCGGTACAAATTATGCGGTGAGTTCGACCACCTTCCCAATCAGTGGAGATGTAACTCTCTATGCGCAATGGAATTCAACGATTACATACAATGCTAACGGTGCAACATCTGGAACAGTCCCTGCTGCACAAACTGTAATTGGCCAAACTCCTGTCACACTTGCTGGTAACACAGGAACTCTTGCAGTTGCGAATGAATCTTTGATTGGTTGGAATACCACCGCCAGTGGTTCTGGGACGAGCTACACACTTTCACAAGCTAGTTACATCTCGACTGGCAACATAACTCTTTACGCCCAATGGGGACCAGCGACATGTACGCCAGCAGCTGGATTTACCGACTGTCTCTCATTTGGATCTGATGGTGCAAATCAAACATTGACACTTCCCAGCAACATTCCTGTTGGAACATTTATTACTGCTGAAGTGTGGGGTGCGGGTGGTGGCGGTGTTTATTATCCAGGTTACAACGCAAGTACGGGTGGAGCCGGTGGCGGTTATTCAAAGGTAGCCATTCCTGTAACTTCCGTTGGTCAAACTTTCACAGTCGTTGTAGGTGGCGCAGGTAAGGCCCAAAGTGGAGCAACAACATTTGGTGGTGGTGGAGCTGGTGGCGGCACTGGCGGTAATCCTGGATCGAGCGGCGGTGGTTTTTCTGGAATCTTTGCAGGTACTGGCTACACATCCCCGATAGTTATTGCAGGTGGTGGAGGTGGCGCGTCACCCGGAAATACAACAAGTGATTTGGCTGGTGGCGGCGGTGGATCTGGAAATGGTCTTGGTTCGACGGTAGCCATTACAGGTCAGGGTGGAACTCAAACAGCGGGTGGCGCTGCGGCGACGGATACAACTTCGTGCGGCCCTCCTAATGCGACTGCTGGCGCATCGCTGCAAGGCGGAAATGGATCTGGAACTTCGAGCTCCGAAGGCGGCGGCGGTGGCGGTGGTGGATACTTCGGCGGTGGTGGTGGCCGATGCCAAACTAGTGGACCCCAGAATGGTGGCGGCGGCGGAGGGTCTGGTTACTACAACTCAACACTTGCTCAGCTCATCACCTCTGGTAATGGCGGCATGGGATCTGCTGCTGGCGGGCCAACTTCGGGCACGACAAGTTCTGTCTATAAATCTCCCGCAGGAGTTGGTGGACCTGGAAATGCAGGCAGCGTAGCAGCCGGTTCGGGTAACGCAGGATTAGTTGTTGTGCAGTGGAGTACAACTACATACACAGTTACCTACAATGCAAATACTGGTGGTGCAACGACAGAACCTTCGGTAACTCAGAGTTTCGGTGGAACAGCGGTCACAATCGCTAATGGCACCAATACAACAAAGCCTGGCTTCACTCTTTCGAGTTGGAACACTGTAGCTGCGGGAACAGGTACCACGATCGCAATGGGATCGAATTACTACCCGAGCGCCAATACAACTTTGTATGCGATATATACAGCTAATAACTACAACATCACCTTTGATTCAAATGCTTCTACGGGGACTGCATCAACGGGCTCAATGGCCCAAGAACCGATCGTCGCTGGCACCGCCAAAGCCTTGATTGCAAATGCTTTTAGCCGGATAGGCTATGTATTTAATGGGTGGAACCCCGCTGCTAATGGCTCTGGTGCTGCATATGCAGACCTTGCAAACGTCACTTTTTATGGAAATACAACTCTCTATGCGCAGTGGCTTGTAACAATTACTTATGATGGTAACGGCAAGGGATCAGGAACAGTTCCTGCCGCGGTGAATGTAGTACCAGGGGCTACAACAACACTTGCTGGAATCTCAACAACTCTGATCAGAACTAATTACACCTTCGCTGGCTGGAACACACAAGCAGATGGATCCGGAACCTCTTATCTTTACGGCGCTTCGGGCTTCACAACAAATGCGGCGATAACGCTTTATGCGCAGTGGAATTCAACAATTACTTTCAACGCGAATGGGTCGACATCTGGATCTTTACCTGCAAGCCAAACTGCCATCGGAAACACGCCGGTTAATCTTGCAAGAAATACTGGCACACTTGCGAAATCAAATTTCTACTTTGCTGGCTGGAACACACTCGCAAATGGAACAGGTACGGCCTACCCACAAAATAGTCCATATATTTCATCAGGAAATGTGACCTTATATGCGCAGTGGGTCTCGGCTTGCACAGTCACAACAAGTAGTTCCGCCGGCTATAAAATTCTTACCTTCTCTGGCATAGGTCTTTGTTATTGGGCAGTCCCAGCTGGAGTAACTTCTATCGATACATTAATTGTCGGTGGTGGTGGCGGTGGCGGATCGAACCTCAGTGGTGGTGGTGGTGGTGGCCAAGTAATTCGAGCTGATGCGGTTCAGGTAAATGGTGGTTACTTTATTTATGTCGGCGCAGGTGGAGCGGGCGGTACCGGTGCAGCTGGCACAAACACTACGAATGGAAAGACCGGCTCTAACTCATATATTGATTTCGGTACATCTATTGCGACAGCACTCGGCGGA
>JBBAMR010000002.1:58870-66367 GCA_040402375.1 Candidatus Nanopelagicaceae bacterium
GGCGGAGTTGGTAGCACCAATGGTGGAGCAGGTGGCGGCGGAGCTGGCGGAGCTGGATATGGCTCAGGCAATGGCACTGGATTAACCGCTGCTGGCGGTATTGGTCTCGCAAATTCAATCTCTGGAATAAGTACGTATTACGGCGGCGGTGGCGGTGCAGCGAAGTACGGAACAACGTCTTCGTGGACTGGACTCGGCGGCTTAGGTGGTGGAGGTCAAGGCGGCGGAACTTCCGCAGGCACTGGCGCGGGTGGAGCTGGAACCAACGGACTTGGTGGCGGTGGTGGTGGTGATTACGGTGGCGTTGCTGGAGGTGCAGGTGGATCAGGTGTTGTCATTATTCGCTACACCGCCACCTACACAGTCACATTTAACGTTAACGGTGCAGCAACTGGCGCTCCAAGTGCAATAACAGTTTCACAGGCTCTGCCGGCGTCATCCGTTACCTTAGCGACAGTCGGAAGCATGCTGAAGAGCGGTTACACATTCGTAGGATGGGATACCAGCAACACCACAACTACAGCTAGCTATGCAAGCGGTGCGGTTATTACGCCAGCGGATAACATCACACTTTACGCAGTCTGGTCACCAAATAGTTATGCAATTACTTTTAATGCAAATGGTGGTACCGGAACTCTCGGCAATGAAGCAATCGTTGCGGGTACTGCGATTGCACTAAGCGCAAATGCTTTTGGTCGTACCGGCTACACATTTGTTAATTGGAATACTGCTGCAGATGGATCTGGCACTAATTATGTAAATTCTGCAAATGTCACTCTCTTTGGAAATCTCACGTTATACGCGCAATGGCTAGCAGGTAGTTACACGGTAACTTTTGGGAGTAACACGGCATCTGGCTGCATTGATTCACGATGTACGTTAGCTGGGCAGCCCGGGCAGAGTATGCCGAGCCAGACTTTCACAGCTGGTACTGCCTTCACACTAAGCCCCAATCTTTGGTACAAGACTGGCTACACATTCGCCGGTTGGTCGGCTACTAATGGCGTTCAGAGCGTGCTTTATACCGACGCTCAATCGGTAACCTTCTTTGGCAATATCTCAATCTACGCACAGTGGACTCCAAATGTTTACGTCATTACGTACTCACCTAATGGCGGATCAGGTACTGCCTCGATTGCATCGCAGAATTACACCTATGGCGCAGCGGCAATAACGACATTCCAAACAGTCGGCACAATGGTGAAGAGCGGCTACAGCTTTGCTGGATGGTCCGCAACAGCTGGGGGAACAACTCCTCTCACTACTCTGACTCCTGCCGCATCCCAAACCTTGTACGCGATCTGGACGCCAAATCCTTATGTGGTGACCTTTATAGGTAACGGTTCAACCGGAGGTTCAACCGCAGCGCAGACGATTAACGCTGGTACATCGACTTCCCTAACAGCAAATGGTTTTACAAGAACGGGATATAGTTTTGCTGGCTGGAACACATCTGCTGATGGCACGGGGACAACGAGTTATACCAATACCCAGACGGCAACGGTCTATTCAGCTCTCTCACTGTATGCACAATGGACAATCCTCAACCCGTCAGTACCGACGATTTCTGTCGCAGGTGGCAACGGGATTGCGACAGTCTCCATCACATCATCTGAGACAAATACTGCTACAGCTGGCGCCCCTAGCTCTTACACAATAACAGCGTATGCAGGTACCACTGCAATTAGTACCTGCACAGTAATTCCAACGGCAACTTCTTGCATCGTCACTGGTTTAACTAATGGAACTGCGTATACCTTCAAAGCATTTGCGACGAATACAACCGGCATTGCAACCTCGGTTGCGAGTGCCGCTATTACTCCTGCCCCATACACCGTGACATATAACGCCGGAGTCGGTACTTTGACTACAGCATCCACAAACACCACCTTTAATGTGGGCACCCCAGTCACACTTCCAACGCCAACCGCGAATGGCTATACCTTCACGGGCTGGTTTACAGCCGCTACCGGCGGAAGTTTTGTTGGGTCGCCAAATTCAACATATTCACCAGCTTCTTCACTCACCTTGTATGCAACGTGGACAGCAATCTCGTACACCATTAAATATAGCGCCAATGGCGGTAGTGGTTCAGTAGCGAATGGGACATTCACAACTGGTGGAATTGCCTACCCAATCGCCGCAGGAAGTGGATTATCGAAGTCTGGCTATAACTTTGCCGGCTGGACCACTGCGGCAGATGGCACCGGCACCGCCTATCCAGCTGCTACCAACTACTCCACCTCGGCAGCACTCGACCTCTATGCCAAGTGGACTGCGATTAATCAGACCATTACCTATGCAGCAAATACTGGAACTGGTATCGCCCCTACACAAACCTCGCTCACGATTGGGCAGACCTTCACGGTCGCTGCGGGATCAGTGCTTTCAAAGAGCGGTTACACATTTAGTGGTTGGTTTGACGGAACCAACACATACCAACCTGGAGCTACCTACACAATCGGAACAACGACTGTAACTCTGACAGCGCAATGGACACCGATTCAATATGTAGTTACGTATGCCGCTAATGGTGGAACTGGATCGGTTCCGGTCGACGTAACCCACGCTGCGACAAGCTCAGTAACTGTTTTGGCAGCGGGAGCCTTATCTCGCGCCGGCTACACATTTGCTGGGTGGTCAGATGGCACGACGACCTATCAAGCAAACAACACCTTCGCCATGCCATCCGCAAATATCACTCTTACAGCGCAATGGGGTCCAGCAACCTTTGTCATCACATACGATGCAAATGGTGGTTCTGGTAGTGCCTCTCGCACATCAGATTCATTTGTAAATGGCAGACCCGCTATTGGCTTACCAACAGTTGGATCAATGGCTAAGGCTGGTTACACATTCACTGGCTGGAGTGAGACCAATACAGTCAGCGCTACGTTAATCGTTGGCGCTTATGCACCGATAAAGACAATCACTCTCTACGCTCAGTGGTCACCGGGTACATTTACGATTAATTACAACGACAATGGTGGAACTGGAACATCTACTGGTGCCGCTACATATACGACTGGTACCACTGGAATTGCGCTATCGGCAGTCACGGGCGTGACGAAGGGTGGATATGTACTTTCTGGCTGGGCAGCCACAGCATCAGGCACAGCGCTAAGTTCGCCATATTCACCAACGACAAATGTGACCCTTTATGCGGTGTGGAGCCCTGCTCCAGTAGCAGTGAATTACGTGGCAAATATCGTCCCGGTGAGTGGTGCCGTAGCTATTCCCGCAAACACTACAAAGCCTTACGGAACTACTTTTGCAATTCTTGCACCAGATAGTGCAACGGTTACATCAGCATTAGGTGACTATGCATTCGCAGGTTGGTCAGATAACGCTTCGATTTACAGCGCTAACGCTACGTACTTGGTAGGCGTCAACACAATCACGCTTACCGCTCAGTGGGTTCGAATCTACACACTTCATTATGTGTTGAACGGTGGCACTGCAGTTTCAGCTGGCGACTTCCCAGACATTCAATATCTGAACAATCAGATCGTAGCTATCTCTGCAGCCGCTCCAACGCGGACCGGATACCACTTTGATGGTTGGGTGGATCAAAGTGCATCAAGTGTCACTCAAGGTCAGGCGAGCTACACGATCGGCGATACTCATTACATCTTGACTGCCCAATGGACGCCAATCTCCTATGCAATTACTTATGACTCCGCTGGCGGTTCTGCAGTGACACCTTCGACCGGAACAATTGGACAGATATTTGGTCTTGCAACGGCTCCAACTAAAACTGGTTACAACTTTAATGGTTGGCGAGATGCGTCACTAACTTTTGGTGCCAGCGCTGCATACACAATGCCAGCAGCTGCAGTTGCATTTACCGGGGAATGGAGTCCAATCTCATTTTCCGTCGCTTATGACTTAAACGGCGGAACCTCTGCTGCAATCACTGGCACATCAGCGGCGTACAACTCCCAATTCAATGTGACAACCACGGTGCCAACTCGTTCTGGTTATACATTCAACGGCTGGCTGTACACGACCAATTATCCAGCGAACGCTCTCTTCACCATGCCAGCAAATAACGTCACCTTCACGGCGCAGTGGACAACAGCCTCGTTTACGGCCACGTACGTGCTAAACGGAGGCACGAGTACCGTTCCTTCACCTACCGTTGCTGCCTTTGGCGGAACGTTTGATCTCCCTGCGCCTCCAACATATGCAAACCACACCTTCTTAGGCTGGAATGATGGAACTTCCTCCTATGCAGCTGGCGCCACGTACTCAATGAAGGCTACAAATGTGACCTTTGATGCTGTGTGGAGCGGCGCAACCTACGCAGTGACATATTCACTCTCTGGCGGAAGTGGCACTACCCCAACCTCACAAACTTCTGCTGCTGCGATCTCGATCTCTCTCGCGGGATCTGGTGGATTTAGCAAGAGCGGCTTTACCTTCAGCACCTGGAGTGATGGAACCACCACTTACCCGGCTTCTTCTAGCTTCACAGTTCCAACTCATAACACCGCGTTGATCGCCGTATGGATAGTTGCAGTGCCGGCCACACCAACTGCACCTACGGCAGTTGCAGGTAATGGCCAAGCGACCATAACACTTGGCAATCCAGCAGCCACTGGTGGCGGAGCAGTTGCAACCTACACAATTACTGCAAACCCAGGCGGTGCTACCTGTACCGTCACATCACCAGCTACTTCCTGCGTAATTACAGGTCTCGCCAACGGAACTGCCTACACATTTACCTTGACCGCTAATAACTCAACTGGATCATCATCAGCATCGACACCATCTGCCGCTGTGACACCAGCGACTGTTCCGGATTACCCAATTAATATCACTGCCGTACCAGGTAGAGCTTCTGCAACCGTTTCATTTGATCCGCCACTCAACAATGGTGGATCTCCGATTACCTCCTACATAGTGACGGCAACATCGGGCCAGAGTTGTACAGTGGCCGCATCAGCCAATCCACTGCAATGCACAATCACGGGCCTAACAAATGGAGTTCCGGTCGACTTCCTGATCGTTTCGTATAACGCTGTAGGAGCGTCGATTCCATCGCCAGATCCAACAATTACACCTGCAGATGTTCCTGGAGCACCAGCGTCAGTGAGCGCAGTATCGACGAGCGGAACTTCTGCCTCTGTAACCGTCACGGCGCCAGCAAGTGATGGTGGAAATCCAATTACAACCTACACCGTGACCGCGACTTCATCTACGGGAGTAGCCGTGACCAAGACGGTGACTGCCGCTCAAATAACTTCAGCCATTGTTATGACAGGACTTACCCCTGGTGCAACGTATTCATTTACGGCGGTTGCCACCAACCAGGTCGGAGCTGGGGCCGGGACAACGTCGAGTGCGGTAAATCAACCAGCGGTAGCACCTTCAGCTCCAGCAATTACTTCGGTCACCGCAGGCACAATAACCACTGAGACAATCAATATTTCAGCTCCAACAAGCACCGGTGGCTCAGCAATCACTGGTTATGTTGCAACGTTGACACCTGTTGGCGGTGGAGCTCCTGTAGTCCTAACTGCTAATTCGACAACACTCAGTGCTACCGGGTTGAACCCAGGCACTACCTACACGGTGGTTGTCGCAGCTTCTAATAGTGCCGGTAACAGCCCAGCGTCGACTTCAACAACATTTACTACTCCTCTTGTGGTTGGTACCTCTGTTCCATCGTTGAGCGGAACATTTGGAACACCAATTACTTCAATTATTACCTCAATTTCAGGTGCGAACCCAACTGGCACTACCTATTCGGTAAGCCCTGGTTTACCTGCTGGTCTCACTTTGAATACCTCAACTGGAGTTATTTCAGGAATACCGACGTCTGCAATTGCATCGACTTCCTACACGATTACAGCCAGCACCACTGTTTCTGGAGGAGCCACAACAAGTGGAAGCACCACTGTGACCATTGGTGTTGCAGCGGTCTTGCCCGGCGCCCCGTCGACTGTCTCGGCTAACCCAATTACTTCATCAACTGCTTCTGTAAGAATCACTACCCCAAGTTCTAATGGTGGTTCTGCAATCACCAAGTACACAATCACCGCGACTCCAGTGGGCGGCGGTACTGCGATTACCCAAGATGCAGCGAGTATTACCTCGCCTGTGACCCTCACTGGCCTTGCTGACAGCACTAGTTACACGATCTCAGTAACTGCTACTAATGCGATTGGTGCTGGTCCAGCTACCACCATCTCCGGAACACTAACGACCCTATCTCCAACCCCCACAATAACTTCAGTCTCGCCAACAACTGGTTCTGGCGCTGGCGGCACGACAGTGACAATTACCGGAACTAATTTGGTTACGGGGGCGACCGTCGCCTTCGATGGCAACCCGTGTGCGATTAGTGGCACTCCGACAACGACTTCTATTTCTTGCGTTACACCCGCTGGCGCTGTTGGAAGGGCAGATGTAGTTGTGACAACCCCTGATTCACAACAGGCGACGGCCTTGGCGGCATTTACTTACTATGCGCCAGTATCAGCATCGACAGCGATTACTTCAAAGACGATTGAAGTGGGCGTCGCAGTTACATCATTTATACCTGTGACATCGGCTGGTGGAAAGTCACCAATCACCTACTCGATATCTCCATCGCTGCCTGCTTCGCTCTCATTCAACACCAGTACCGGAGCGATCACCGGCACGTTGAGTGCTGCTCTGATCTCAACGACGTACACGGTGACAGCCTCAGATTCTTCAATGGTAGTCGCAACCTCCTCATCTACCTTTACTTTGACAGGCAACCTTGCGCTCGTTGCTGGTGGAGCATCAACGCCAGTAACGATGACTACTGGAGTTGCTGCAACACCATTTACTCCTATCACTACAAGCAACGGTGTTTCTCCGGTTACTTACTCAGTATCGCCATCTCTTCCAGCTGGCCTCACTCTTAACCCGGCAACCGGTGAAATTACTGGCACCCCAACTTCCGCTTCCACATCTGGCACTTACACAGTCACGGTGACTGATGCGGCGGGGGGATCATCACACGCAGATTTCACTCTTGAAGTTTTGCCTGCACCACTTGTCACCACAACCGCAGTCACAACAACTTCTCTGACTCAAAATTCTGCGATTACATCATTCACCCCAGTAACCGTCGCTGGCGGAACAGCACCACTTACCTATTCAATCTCACCAGCACTTCCTGCAGGTTTAACACTTAATCCTGCAACTGGTGCCATTAACGGAACTCCAACCGGGACTTTATCCAGCACAAGCTTCACGATTACTGCCACGGATTCATCTTCGCCGGCACAGACTGCAACATCGACCTTTACCCTGGAAGTTCTTGCAGCTGCAGCTCCTCCAGTGACACCTACTGCTCCTCCAGCTGTAGTTATGCCAGCACCGGCTATTACGCCAACTCGCACGCCTTCACCAACTCCCACGCCTGTAGTGACACCAACTCCAGCGCCGGTAGTCACACCACCAGTTGTGAAGCCAACCCCGGCTCCGGTTGTCACTCCACCAGTTGTGAAGCCAACCCCG
>JBBAMR010000002.1:66467-168280 GCA_040402375.1 Candidatus Nanopelagicaceae bacterium
TGTGAAGCCAACCCCGGCTCCGGTTGTCACTCCACCAGTTGTGAAGCCAACCCCGGCTCCGGTTGTCACTCCACCAGTTGTGAAGCCAACCCCGAAACCTTCACCAACTACTGCAAAAGTTCTTGAGATTACTCCGAAGCTATCTAGCAAGAGCGCACCGGTGGTTTTGAGCAATCTCCAACCCGGCCAGAAGCTCAAGGTGACGATTATCGAAGGAAAGCAAATGACTCCGACGAGTAAACCATCATCTTCTCCAAGCAAGAAGTCAGATATCCAGATCGCACCAAAGACTTCAGGTAATTCTGCGAAATTTGGAGTTACCAATCTGAAACCAGGACAGAAAATTAAGATCACAATCAAGGACGGGACAAAGAAATGATGAAAAAGAAGATCCTTCTTGGCGTAGTTCTAGGGTTGCAGATGCTGACTCTCAGCGCGTGGGCTGGAGACACGGTTGTGGTCGATCGGGCAGTAACTTCCGAAGCAGAACAGCTCAATATCGATGTCCCGGCCACTGTGCTCCCCGGTTTTCATGATGTGCAGATTCAGGTAAGTGATGCATCAGGGGTGGTAAATGAAAAGACGATTCGATTCTGCAAAAACCTTAAGGGCGAAATCCACTGGAACAACATCTGTCCAGATCTCGATCAACCATTTGACCCGATCTCAGATCCAAAGGGATCAACGTCTATCGCAGTAACAGCTCTTGCACTTCTTGGTGCAGTTGGTGGCTCGATTGCAGGCTCTTCACAGAGTTCATCAAACTCTGGAAATTCAGAGTCAGGTCAGCCAGAAAAAGATGATGACCAGAGCAGCTTAGAAAAGATTGACCTAGGCGAACTCATAGCTGTAGAGCGGGTAGCTGGTTGGGGCGACAAGAAGCGCACATGGCGAGCGCCATTTACCACCCGCGCCGATCGCGAATTTGGTCTGGCAGCAAAGGATTTCTCACGCTTTTCGCCACTGATGTCTCGATTGATTCTCGATGGAACATATTTACGCTCAATAGTCGGATCTCTGGAAGTCCTTATATATCCATTAGCAATTTACGTTGGCTTCCACACGCTTAATCTCAATCATTGGAAGGCAGCTCCTTCAACTTTGGGAATCACTCTGCTCGGAATGTTGATTGGAATAGTTGATGCATACGCAGGATTCACAATTGGATTTATCTTTACCATCGGCGTCATTGTTGAAGGCAACTTCAATAGCAGGCACCACATCCTCACGACCATTGGAACTTCTCTGCTTTACTTTGGGCCTGCTCTGATCGCCAGCGCGATCCGACCAGCAAGGCGTGAGGTGAAAGATTTTTCAACGCTGTGGGAACGCGGCACTGATTACGCACTTGCAGCACTGCTCGGTGGATGGGCATCACAAAAGTTAGTTGAATCTCTCGGTGGACTCTCTGGATTCAAGTTGCCGATCATTAGCCATGCGAGAGAGATTGGGATAATTGTTGGGATTTCCATCATTGTTCGATTTATCATCGAAGACTTTGGGACATATTCATATCCCGTTCGACACAGATCTCTCTCTGTAGATCTCGATGATGTAAAGCTCCGCCATAAGTGGATGGTTCTATCTGTCAAAGCTCTCATATTTTTCTTTACCGCCGAGCTCTTTGTCGGAAATTGTTTTGGGCTATGGATTGCGACAATGCTCTTTTTGGCACCAAGCTTCTTCAGCATGGTGGGGAAAAATCTTAAGAAGCCAATTTTCTCTGCAAAGTATCTCCCGAAGGGTGCCTTCAAAGTTCTCACTATGAGTGTGATTGGCGGAATCTTTGGAACAATTCTGCAAAAAGAGATTGCAGATACTCATACCTATGCCCAAACCGCGATTGTGATTTTGATGGTTCCATCTCTAATTATCGGAGTTCTGTATGCCTTTGCTGACGAGGTTGAACCTAGAATGCAACGAAGCCCTTCCCAGGCCATGCGTTATCTCTACCGACTACTTGGGTTATGCGTATTTATCTCGCTAATCTATCTTGTCAATGGTGCGGATATCGCTGGTTCGATTTGGGGTTGGATCAGCAAATAACTCGTGCTATTTCACCTAATTGGTGCTAAAAATAGCCATGACAACTACAGGCCATCGCTCTGAAATCTTCGCCCTCTCCGACGAGTATGTCGAGAAAGGAGCGGCCTTCAGTCCTATGGAATGTACCTCCCTCGGAATTCCTGGCTTTGAGGATCAGCTCGATGATTTCTCACTCGCACATGCAAATAAGTCTGCTGCCTATGCTCGCGATGTCCTGACCCGTGCGAAGACCATCCAGCCAACCGACTCGATCGATCGCATCGCGCAGTCAGTCCTCATCGAACGTATTGAGTCACGCTTAAAGCTCCATGATTCTCGCGAGGCTTATGTTGCTTATGGCCAACTCGCTTCACCAGTAAGTGCTATCCGTAGCATCTTCACGATCATGAAGCTCGATACTCAAGAGCAGGTTGCTAACGCCGGAAAGCGCATGGCTGCAATCGGTGGAGCGCTCGCATCATGGCGCGATTGCATTGAAGAAGTTCATGCCGAAGGTCATCGCACTGCGCGACGCCAAGTTCTCGCCGTTGCAGGTCAGTTGAAGATGCACTCTGAAGGTGCCTACTCAAAGATTGCTGCAGAAATCGCACCAGGAAATTCCTATGTTGCTGCCGCTGCAAAAGAGGCAGAAGCTGCGTGTGCTCAGATGTCTGAGTGGCTTCGAGATGTGCACGCACCACGATCAGCAGAGGCTGATGGCGTTGGCGAGAAGCGTTACGCACCATGGGCCCGTTACTTCACTGGTGCAGAGTTAGATCTTCGCGCAACATATGAGTGGGGTAAGCAAGATCTGCAAGCGATTAATGATCGTATGTGGATCGCCGCCGGAAAGATTGCACCTCATTGCAAGACGCTCGCTGAAGTTGCGCAGTTCTGCGAAAAGAGCGATCACCTCAAGATTCATGGCGCAGATAACCTCCTACAAGAGCTGAAGGACTTTACTGAGGCCGCTATCAAAAAAGTTGATGGCATCTACTTTGATATCGATGATCGCGTCCGTTTCTGTGATGCCCGTCTAGCCCCTGAAGGCTCTGCCGCCGCTCCGTATTACATGCCGCCATCAGAAGATCTCTCCCGCCCAGGTACAACCTGGTATCCAACCCTTGGCAATGAGACCTTCAACTTCTGGCACATCGCATCAACCTGGTACCACGAAGCTGTTCCGGGTCATCACCTCCAATGTGCAACTGCGATCATTGAGAAGGATCGCCTCACCAGGTTCCAGCGCACAGGTGCATGGATCTCTGGCTATGGCGAAGGCTGGGCGCTCTATGCAGAGCGCTTCATGGATGAGCTCGGAGCATTCGATGATCCAGCACTTGAGCTTGGTTATCTCTCAGGCCAGGCGCTTCGCGCCGCACGGATCGTCGTTGATATCGGCATGCACCTAGGCCTTGATGATTTCGAAGGCAAGCCTTGGAACGCAGAATCTGCCTTCAACCTCATGGTTGAGCGCGCTCTGATCGATCCAATCTTCGCCCAATCTGAAATCGAACGTTATCTCTCATGGCCAGGACAGGCGATCTCCTACAAAGTCGGAGAGCGCATCTGGATGGAGATTCGCGAAGAGACAAAGACCCGACTTGGCGCACAGTTCGATATCAAGGCATTTCATAACTATGCGTTAAAGATCGGCCCAATGGGTCTTGATTCACTTCGTACCGAGATGCGCGCCTTTAACGGTTAAAAAATAAGTTCATGTACTTGTCATCTCCTGTGGGATTTTCATCCCGCAGGATGTGGTGAAATTGGGTTATGAAGCGCGTCCTAATAGTTGGTGGCGGAATTATTGGCACGATGCATGCAGTGCTCGCTGCTGAAAAAGGTTTTGCTGTCACTCATCTCGAACGTGATATCAAGCCACAATCGGCATCGGTCCGCAACTTTGGGCTCATCTGGGTGAGCGGTCGCGCAGCGGGTGCTGAATTAGATCTTGCACTTCGAGCGGCGCAGCTTTGGGGATCGATCGGCTCCAAGGCAGATATTGGTTATCGCGCCAACGGATCACTCACAATTGCTCAAAACGATGCGGAATACACCGTTATTCAAGAGGCTGGCGCTATGTCAGATGCTGACGCCCGAGGATTTAGAGTATTAGATCGCAATCAGACGTTCACGCTTGAGCCGCAATTAGCGGGCAAGTATGTTGGAGCGTTGCAATGCACTACTGATGCAGCTGTTGAGCCAGCTATCTTGCTCGGTGGTCTTCGGGATTATTTAAAAACTTTTAAGGATTACACCTGGGTCCCAGAGGTTGAGGTAGTCGATTTTTATCATGATGAGACCGGCAATCATGTAACCGATATTGCTGGCCGTAAATATTCAGGGGATTACTTAGCGATTTGTGCTGGAGCTGCACACAAAGGATTTATCGAAGAGTATTTAGAGCGAGCACCCGTGCGTAAGGTGAGGCTTCAGATGGCGGCAACGGCGCCACTTGGTGCGAAGCTCTCACATTCACTCGCGGATATTGATTCACTTCGTTATTACCCGGCATTTAGGGAGCTCTCGCTAGATCGCCTCGCTCCCCAGTCAGAGATCGCAGCCCGGTACAAGATGCAGTTGCTTTTGGTGCAGCGGATCGATGGATCAATGACAATCGGGGATACCCACGAATATACAGAACCCTTTAACCACGAGCTTGATGAAGCTCCTTATGATCATCTGCGCAAGGTCATGAACTCAATCTTTGGTCGTGAAGTACCGCGTATTGAGAGGCGTTGGGATGGCGTTTATAGCCAGAGCACAAGTGATGAAATCTATATTCGCCGCGAGATCGCGCCAGGCGCGCAGATCGTGACCGGCGTCGGTGGGCGCGGAAATACCCTCTCACCAGCAATCGCGGAAGAGACGGTGAAGTCGTGGTCGATCTAGATAATCCGATTTCTATGGCGGTCTTTGATGTCGCGGGGACAACCGCCCAAGATGGTGGGCTAGTGGTCGAAGCTTTCCAAAGTGCGATGGAATCATTGGGTGTAGATCGCGGTAGCGCCGAGATGGATCGTATGACTGACTACGTGAATGCGACCATGGGTGAGCGGAAGATTGATGTTTTCACGCACCTCTGTGAAGGAGATGAAGAGAAGGCGAATCTCGCCCACGATCAATTCATTGATAGCTATATCGCGCTTGTGAAAGCAGGTCGGCTCCAGGAGTTTGATGGAATCAGTGCCCTTTTCAAAGAACTTCGCAGTGGCGGCACTGCTGTAGCAATCACAACGGGATTTCCGCGCGATATTTTAGATACCGTGATCGATGGGCTGAAGTGGGCACCACTGATCGATTTCTCAGTTGCCGCATCAGAGGTCGAACAAGGCCGGCCCGCTCCTGACATGATCTTTCGGTGTATCGCGCTCTATAACAAGAAGTTTGGTACTCATATTTCAGGAGATGAGATTGCCGTGATTGGGGATACGGAATCAGATATGAAATCTGGTGTGAGCGCTGGAGCTAAAATCATCGTGGGAGTTTCAACCGGTGCTCATAAGCCGGATCAGCTCACGAGTGCAGGGGCAACCCACGTTCTCGCTGGTGCGGTAGACCTGCGCACCATTTGTTAACTATTACTTCATCCGATCACACCCCCTGCATCACCTGAATGCAAACTCCACGCGGTTGAGTGCGCTCACCAAATCCTAAAGGGGGATATATGCGCAAGCGTCTACTCACTGGAGTTATCGTGGCCACAATGGCTGCAGCTTCAATGGTTGCAACATCAGCTTCACACGCAGCTACAATCGATTACTCGAAGTGCAAAGATCTCAAGTCATGCGGTGGCATGGATGCACTCGTCAAGGCAGCTCAAAAAGAAGGCAAGCTCAACGTCATCACACTTCCACGTGACTGGGCAAACTACGGCGAGGCCATGGATCTCTTCCAGAAGGCTTTCGGAATCAAGATCACAGATGACAATCCAGATGGATCATCTGCCTATGAAATTCAGACAGTAAAGACGGCTCCAGCTTCAAAGGTTCCAGATGCAGTTGACGTCGGAATCACCTACGGTGCAGATAACGCTAACCTCTTCGCTCCTTACAAGGTTGTGAACTGGAATGACATCACACCTACATACAAGGATGCTTCAGGTCGCTGGTACGGAGATTACGCAGGCGTAATTGCTCTCTCATACGACACCTCAATCGCAAAGGCTCCAAAGTCATTCAATGACCTCAAGGATCCAGCTTTCAAAAATATGGTTGCAATCGGTGGAGATCCATCAGGCGCACAGGAAGCCCTTATGTCAGTCTTCGCAGCAAACCTCTCAAACGGTGGCACAACTGCAAACGTTCAAAAGGGTATTGACTACTTCTCAGATATGAAGAAGTCAGGAAACTTTGTCACAGCACTTGCTAACGGACAGAACTTCCTCGCTGGCGCATACAAGGTCTCATTCTCATGGTCATTCAACGGTCCAGGAGCTGTAGCTACAGCTGCTAAGGCTGGAAAGACTGTTAAGTATGTTATTCCTTCAGATGCAGTCATCAAGGGAACTCCTTACATCATGGCTATCCCATTCAACGCACCACACCCAGCAGCAGCTCGTCTCTGGACAGAGTTCCTCTACTCAGAGAACAAGGGCAAGGGTTCAATGGACCTAGGCTCAACAAAGGGCATGACTGGCTCAAAGATCTTCGCAGCAATCAACGGCGGACAGAACATCTGGATCGCAGGCGGCGCACTTCCAATCGAGTACGAGGCGATGGTTGCTAAGAAGACAAATGCAACAGCACCAGCTGGATACGAAATCCCAGCAGGCGCAAAGATCGTTACACCAACACCAGCCGACCAGGATGCAGCGAAGGCTCTCCTCAAGGCACAGTGGCCAGCAATCGCTGGTAACTAAGTTAATTAAGCAAACTGATTAACTAACCGAAATACATGGGAGTAATGAGAGCACATTCTCGAGTTCGCTCGAGCGGCCGAGGGACCGGCGTGCTACCACTACTCCCATTTTTCATCTTCACCGGATACTTTCTCATCTGGCCCGTTATTGCAGTAACGCTTAGAAGCTTCCATGGGAATAAGAATGAGTGGACGCTAGCTAACTACCGACCAATTCTTCATAAGGGGCCGTACTTTCACGCTTTTGTTGTTTCGCTTAAACTCTCGATCGTCACATCAATTATCGGATCACTTCTCGGCGCATTCTTCGCCTATGTGATCGTCAAATATGCCCGCGGAAAATTCGGAGCGGTCATTGACTCAATTTCAGCAGTATTTGCCAACTCTGGTGGCGTCCCACTCGCCTTTATGTTTATCGCAGCATTTGGTGTCGAGGGTATCGTCACAAAGCTACTGAAAGATCTTGGCTGGGACCTTTATGCCGGACACTTCACAATCTTCTCCTTTACTGGCGTTGTGCTGGTCTACTCATTCTTCCAAGTGCCACTCATGGTCCTCGTCTTCAAGCCAGCGATTGCTGGCTTACGGCGTGAATGGTTCGATGCGAGCATCAATCTTGGCGCTTCACCTCTCACTTACTGGCGCCGCGTAGGTATTCCGATCCTCGTCCCATCTTTTGTTGGAGCATTCTTCTTGCTCTTCGCTGGTGGCTTCTCTGCTTATGCAACCGCGCGTGCACTCACAGTTGGAACTGTTCCGCTAGTCCCGATCATTATCGGAACTCTGGTCGATGGCAACGTGATCTCGGATCAGACGAATCTCGGAGATGCACTAGCCGTGGGGATGATTGTTGTGGCCACCTTCGCAATGGCTGGATATATCTGGGCCGGTCGCCGCGCTGCTAGATGGCGTAACTCATGAAGAAATTTACTTTGAAGTGGCCACTGATCATTACGGCATCTCTGCTCGCAATCTTCACCTTCATCGTTCCGCTCTATGGAGCTGCGCTCTATAGCTTTAAGGGCAACGGCGGCAAGGGACACTCTTGGGTCAACTACCAATGGTTGATTCACGCTGATGGCTTCTACCCGAGCCTCTTCACCTCTCTTAAGCTCGCCGTTCTGGCGGCTGCGCTCAACCTACTTTTGATGGTTCCGACGATGGTCTATCTCAACCTCAAAGGCCAGCGCTTCAAGTCGCTCGTCGACTTCCTCTGTATCTTGCCGCTCATCATTCCTGTGGTCTCACTAGCAATTGGCGCTCAGGTTGCCATGCCAAAGTTCTTACAAAATACTCAGTACGAACTTGTCTTCTTCTTTGTCATCATCGCACTTCCATACACATATCGCGCACTTGATACTTCCCTTCAGACTGTCGCTTTGAAAACCTTAGTAGAAGCCTCGAGAAGCTTGGGAGCATCATGGACTCGCACAATTATCCGCGTCATCGTGCCAGCGATCCGCAGCGGTATTACTGGCGCACTCTTTTTGACATTTGCATTATCGATTGGCGAATACACGATTACATCGCTCTTGCATTGGGAGACATTTCCGACGTGGACTGTTGTCGCAGCTCAGCAGAACATACTGGGTGCGATTGCAATCTCTGTCTTTAGTTTTGTTGGCGCAATCGCGCTCTTATCAGCAATTGCCCTCTTCCCTAAGAGAGGTTCACAACGCGTAGAGGTGGAAGAATGAGCAAAAAAGATCGTACTAGCAGCACCCTTGAGCTGCGCGGAGTCAGTCGTCACTTTGGCCCAGTAAAGGCTCTCGATGGTTTAGATCTCACAGTGAACCCAGGCGAGCTCGTCGCACTGCTTGGACCTTCTGGCTGTGGCAAGACAACTGCACTTCGTATCGTCGCTGGGCTTGAAGTTGCTACATCTGGCGAGCTACTTGTAAACGGTGAGCGTTATAACGAGACCCCGGCCAATCACCGCGATATGGGCATGGTCTTTCAGTCTTACTCACTCTTTCCCAATCTCACTGTCTCAGAGAATATCGAGTATGGCCTGCGCGCACGCAAAGTCGATACCGATAAGCGCGCGAAGCGAGTTACAGAGATGCTTGAGCTTGTATCACTGGAGAGCAAGGTGAAGGCCTACCCACACCAACTCTCGGGTGGGCAACAACAACGCGTAGCACTTGCGCGAGCACTGGCTATCCAACCCCGCGTTCTTCTTCTCGATGAGCCGCTTTCAGCTTTAGACGCCCAGGTGCGCAGCCAGATTCGCGAAGAGATTCGCCGGATTCAACTCGATCTTGGTATCACCACACTCTTCGTCACCCATGATCAAGAGGAGGCGATGGCAATCTCGGATCGCGTCGGTGTCATGAGCCATGGCAAGCTCGAACAGATTGATAAGCCGATCGCACTGTATAACAACCCAGCTACGCCATTTGTCGCATCCTTCGTTGGGTTAGCGAACAGAATTCCGGCAGAGATCACCGCCAAGGGCAAAGCTCGCGTATTGAACCAGAAGGTAAATATCTCAGGAAGCGCAGAGGTGTTTGTCGAAGGCGAAAAGGTTAATGTCATAATCCGTCCAGAATCCCTCGAGCTTGTAAGCGAGAGCGATGCCAATGCAACCCGTGGCATCGTTGCTTTGAAATCATTCCTCGGACCTCTCACAAAGGTTGGAATCGCGGTTGAAGGTGCGCCGTTGATTCATCTTCATATCTCAAGCCGAGAGGTTCGCAAACTTGAAATTGGCGAGAAGATCGCCTTCAAGATTTCAAGTGATGAAGTGATGGCCGAGCGTGCCTAACTCACAATCACAGCGAATCACTCGCGGTGCTGCAAACGAACTTGGTTGGGTCAATCTTGAAGTAGCTGAAGGTGAAGTACTGATTGGCCAAGCACCATCCACTGAAGCACAACCGCTCCTTTCGATTATCCATATCTCAGATCTGCATATTTGTGATGCGCAATCCCCGGCACGTGTAGAACTTATGGATCGGTTCGCTGATCCGCACCATCCAATGTCCGCGATGGTTCCTTTTGTAGGTGCATATCGAGCCCAGGAAATACTTACTTCACAGACTTTAGAGTCAATGGTCCGTACCGTGAACTCGATCAAACACGGCCTTCATTCTGATCGCCCAATCGATTTTGTGGTTGCTACTGGTGACGTAACAGATAACGCTCAAGCGAACGAGCTTGATTGGTATTTCACGCTCATGGAGGGCGGCCGGGTCCATCCAGATAGTGGCTCACTCGATTCGTGGGAGGGTGTTGCTCAGAAGGATCCAGAGCACTACGACCGCTCTTATTGGAACCCCGAAGGAACCCCCGAGGGTTGCGAAGATGACTTTCCACGCTCGCTCTATGGCTTCCCTGTAGTCCCGGGATTAACCGATGCAATTCGTAAACCCTTTGATGCAACTGGATTAGTACATAAATGGTTTGCTACTCATGGCAATCACGATGCACTCTTGCAAGGCACTGTTCCGCCAAATGCAGAACTCGTAGGAATCGCCACAAACGATAAACGACTCACAGCACTGGCTCCTGATGTAGATCTTGGGCAAGCATTTGGTGGTTGGTCGATGGTTGGGCCGGCTGGTTATGCAAGCCCCAAGGGCGGTAGCTTCCGGGATCAAAACGCTGATCCACGTCGTCGCTTTAACGATCCATCTGATTGGGCGAGGCTGCATCTCTCGTGCACCGATAAAGGACACGATGGTCATGGGCTTACCGAAGAGAATGCAGAAGCCGGCAGCAAGCATTGGTATCGCGATATCGGTGAATTCAGAGTGATCTCACTCGATACCGTGAATATCAACGGCGGGTGGCAGGGTTCTCTTGATGAAGTTCAATTCAATTGGTTGAAGGAGCTATTGGCAGATCCAAACCCTTCATACTTTATTTTGACATCACATCATCCACTGCACAGTCTCTTTAACGATTACGCTCCTGCAGGCGCGCAGCGAAGAGTCGCACGTGAAGAGCTAGAAGAAGAATTGCTCCAACATCCTGGAATCATTCTGTGGCTCGCTGGCCATGATCACGATAACCGGGTGCGATATATCGGTACTGAAGGAGTCAATGGCTTCTGGCATGTACTGACTTCTTCACTGATCGATTGGCCGCAGCAAGGACGAGTAGTTGAGATCTTGCGAGATGGCGAAGAACTAGTTATTGCGACCTCAGTCTTCGACCACGACAGCCCCACAGAGATCGCCGCAGCGACCGCTGATTTAGAGGAGCCAAGAAACCTGGCTGGCCTCTCTCGGATCCTCTCGGCTAACCACTGGCAGCGACGCAAGCAGAACGAGTATTTCAATGAGCTTGCAGCAGGTGAGCCAACCGATCGCAATCGCTACCTGCGCCTGCCACGTAGCCGTTAGGGGTTACCCCACAGGGTTATAGATATCACCCTCACCCTGTGTCATTGTTGAGGGGTGAGAAAAAATGAGCGGGCCGTCAATGGGTGAGAGCGAACTCTTGCCTGGAGTCTCTGCCCTCCGTCTCATTCCACCTGAGATTCCGACGGATTTCATGCTACGAGAAAGTTTGATTGAACGCCTCGATCGGCCCGCACCTCGCAACTCCTTCCTTATTGCACCTGGTGGATTTGGCAAGACGGTTCTCGCCGCCCAATTTGCTGCGCAGGTGAAGGAGCCTCTCTTTTGGTACACCATCAAAACAGGTGACACGGCATACGAATCCCTTGCCTATGTCGTCCAAGGGTTACGAAATATTTACACCTCGTTCGCGCCATGGTTTGAAAAACTCGATGTGAACGCAATCGATTACAAGGCGGCAGGAACTCAACTTGCAAACGAGATTGCAGAAAGAGAAGAACCGCTCACTCTCATCTTAGATGGATCGGATAAGTTTTCACCAGAATTTGCTCCAGTAGTGATGGCATTCGCACATATATCCCCGAGCAATCTGCGCACCCTCTCGCTGCGCAATGTTATGCCAGCAAATACATTCATCCGTGCTGCGAAGCTCGACGCTCTCTCTTTTATTACCGCATCCGACCTTCGATTCAATGAGGCGGAGATATCTGTACTCGCGGCTAAGGCCGGGCTCGACTTTAGCGATCCCGTGATCATGGAAAGATTCCGTGGAATTCAAGGGTGGCCAGCAGGCGTTCTATTAACTATCGATCGGCTGGATAATCGAAGTAAGAATAAGATGATTACCCCCATTGAGAATATTTTGATCTCGACATCAATCGAGGGGTTACCTCAGCAAGATCGAGAATACCTAGAGTCACTTATTTTTCTTGACGATATAACCTTCAACCTTGCACAAGAGTTCAATCCCTTCCCAATTTCATCCGCGGGAGATCATCCTCTGATTCGATTGAGCCAGAACGGAGTATTCCTAGAAGAAGGTGCAGACGGTCACTTTGCGATGAATTCGCTCGTTCGAGCAGAACTCTTAAGGCAGATCTCAATGGATACAGAGAAGCTTAGAGCTCAGGCGTTGCGCGCCGTTGAAATATTTGAAGCGCTGGGAAATCCAATACGTGCCGTGGAAATTCTTGCTCAGTTGGGTGATAGAGATTTGGCTCGAAAGGGCCATACCTACATAGCCAAGATTATTAATCGAGGAGAAAGTCAACTGCTCGCCACGATCGCTCCGCAAGTAGCGCAAAATATTGATCTCGGAGGTAGCACTGAACTTAATCAGATACTCCTTGATGCCTACATAGCTCAATTGACTGGGGAGAATCAAAGCGTCCTCACGTTATGCCACACTATTGAAAATCATTATCCAAATATTGCTGATACCTCTGGTTACAGAGTTGAAATTTGGGGACTTCGCGCAAGGGCTCTCTTCAATCTAGGTGCATTTACACAAGTAATCGCAATCGCACAAGAGATGCTAGATTCTGCTCTAGTAAAAGAAGGCTATGGATCACTTCGAATTCGAATTACAAATATTTTACGTCTTGCTGCCGCTACATCATTCTTACGTGAGGATTATCTAGCAACCAAGAGGTTTACAGCGCTGATTGATCTCCCTGGGGATGATGTAGTGAATTCTGTGATCATTCCCGCAGTTCAATCAGAAATTGCGCTAGCTGACGGTCGATATAAGCACGCCTTAGAATTCGCTCAAGCAGCTATCGCGGCATCTGACCGTACTGAGATTTTAGGCGTGTACGGACCATTTGACGCTGCGTACGTGATGGCTGATTACTACCGTGAATCCTGCGATGAGCTTCGATCGCTTGAGATCATCGACGATTATCTGGCGCGAGCAAAGAAGCATGGAGTCTGGGCCTGGT
Organism: Candidatus Nanopelagicaceae bacterium; assembly: GCA_040402375.1. GTDB lineage: Bacteria > Actinomycetota > Actinomycetes > Nanopelagicales > Nanopelagicaceae > PALSA-747. The sequence continues at coordinate 79,603 of JBBAMR010000002.1, forward strand.
ACGCAGCATTTATGGGCAAGAAGGCGGTTGTAAAAGCACAACTCGGTCAGCTCAACGAGTCCCTTACTCTCTTGAGAGTTGCGAGAGAAGAGTTGAGCAACGATATTTTCAACCCAGAGATTCTACGTATCGTCGACGAGAGCGAGCTCATCATTCGGGAGAGGCTGGTTGACCCTGAGCGAGTCAATGAACTTCTCTTTCGGATGCCTAAAACCTTTACCACCGAAAATTTTAGAGTTATCCAGGCCGTCCAGAAAAACCCTTCTCAGGCCCCGGAATTGTTAAAGAACTACGAGAATGAAACTCCTCGAAGAGCTCTGATGAAAGAGTTGCTTTTTGCCCTGGCGCTTAAGGATTATCCGCAGGAGGCGTTGAAGCACCTTTCAGTTGCGGCATCGATCGCGTCTAAGAATGGCGCACGAGCAACCTTTGTAGCCCAGAGTCCAGGGGTGCAGAATCTCCTCCTTACGCTTGCTGAGCGCGAGCCAACTCTTTACCTGGAAAAACTAGCCTCACGAATCCGCGCGGAGCAACAGGGCTCAATGCGAAGCCAGATGGGGCTTGCAGAGCCTCTGACAAAACGGGAGGTTGAGATCCTGCGTAGATTAGCGTCAGGATTACCGATTACCCAGATCGCCACCACACTCCATATTTCTCACAACACTATTAAGACTCACCTAAAGAGCGTATATCGAAAGCTCAATGTTGAATCTCGATCACAAGCGCTCGAGCGGGCGAAGGAGTTATTGCTGGTCTAGATTTCTATCGCGTAGGCCGCCGTAAAACTCTTTGAGGATTGCTAGTGCTAGCTCAGATTTATCTTTCATGACTGAGTGGGTAGCACCTGGCACGATCGCGAGATCAGCATCAGCGAGCGCCTCGTAGAGATCGATGGTGTGGTGATTGCTAAATGGTTCTTCCTCACCAGCCATGACGAGCACCGGACATTGAATCTTGGCAAGATCATGAACCGTGAGATTTGGTTCGACTTTCCAGATTTCTAGCGCTCGCTTAATAATGCTGAGTTGATGCTCTGGAGCATCGGGGGAGAGCTCTGCATATTCAGAGGCATCCTCTTCTGAAATCAGAATTTCGCCATCAAATTCACCGCTAGCAAAGCCAGCATCCCAATTGAAGTTTCCACCGATCGAGACAATCGATTTCACCAAGTCAGGGCGCTTAATCGCAACCATCAGCGAGATGATCGCACCATCGCTGTGGCCAATCATATGTGTGGGTCCTTTAATGACATCTTCGATGTACGCGATCGCTTCATTTGCTTGGAATTCAAAGTGGTAATAACCCGGACGAATCCCCGTGCGGCCGTGAGCTGTGCGGTCGTATGAGTAGACGTGATAGTTATCTGCTACCGCCGGAAGGATGAGGTAATCCCAACGATGCGAAGCGCTTAGCCCGCCATGTAATGAGAGCAACGCTTCGCCATTGTTAGCAAATTCGTTCGACCAGGTCTGATGGCCACGCAGATCGATGTAGGCCATTGTGGCTCTGGTTAGAGAGTTTCCGAGATGAAGCGGTTGCTTCGATCAAATGTGAGGTAGTTCCAGATCCACTCAACAAATGTTCCGGTGCGCTTCTGGCCGCCCATTAAGTAATAAATGTGCAGGAAGAGCCAGGCGAACCACGCTGGTGCGCCCCAGAGGCGAATTCCCTTGACTTGAACAACGGCCTTGTTGCGACCGATCGTTGCCATTGAGCCCTTATCAACATATTTAAATACTTGAACTGGCTTACCTTTGATCAAACGCTTGATCTGTTTTGCAACGAAGGTTCCTTGCTGCATTGCAACCGGTGCGACCATGGGAAGCGGACGTCCATTCTCGCCAATGACACCAGCGTTATCACCAACACCCCATACATAGGGGTAATCGGTTACTTGGCAGGTTGGATCACAGATGAGGCGATTGCCTTTGATAGGTAATGAGAGATCATGAATAACTGGGGCACCTTTTACTCCTGCAGCCCAGACAACAACTTCAGATTCAATGACGGTGCCATCGGCGAGGGTCGTCTTTCCGGAAGTGATCTCTTTTACTGCGGTGTTGACCATGACTTTAACGCCCATGTTTTCAAGCTGACGCATCGTCTTCTCAGAGAGTCCAGGGCTAAACATTGGGAGCAGGCGAGGACCAGCTTCGAGGAGATAGACATCCATATGTTTTGAGGCGCGGTAATCATCTTTATGGAGTGGACCGTGGACGAGCTCGGCAAGTGATCCAGCCATCTCGACACCGGTCGGTCCGCCACCCACTACAACGATGGCAAGACGTGAATCATCTTCAAAGCGGGTGAGATCTTCAAAGCGGCGCATGATCTGTGATCGGATAACGAGCGCTTCATGGATCGTCTTCATACCTAGAGAGAACTCTTCGACGCCAGGAATTCCAAAGTCAGTTGTCGCCGAACCCATTGAAACGATTAAGTGGTCGAAGTGCAGAACCTCAGATGAATCTAGTTTGACCGTCTTATTTTTGTGGTCGACGGAAATAGGGGTACCCATGCGGAATTTCGCTCCAGATTTACGGAGTGCGGCGCGGATTGGGTAGGCGATGTGATCTGCAGGGAGCGAGGCGGTTGATACCTGATAGAGCAGTGGAAGAAATGTCTGATAATTGTTGCGATCCACGACGGTGATATCTGCAGCGCTGCCAAGCTCGCGAGCAGCATTGAGGCCGCCGAACCCAGCGCCGAGAATTACTACCTTCGGCTTGCTCTTACCAGTTGTTCCAGTCATGACAGACATCAAAAAATCCCCTGAACGTTAAAACTTCGTCATCGCCTGCAATCGCCTTTGATTACGGAGTTAAGTCTACTGATTTCGTAGAGGCGGCCGGAACGCCACCTGGCAAAAGTAGCCAGAGTCACATTAAATCTCGGTGAACTGGGGGAGTGGGCGCATTGCGTCAATCCGCGCAAATGTCACCGCTCACGCTTAGGATCAGGGCATGGAAAATATCGCGATGGGTGCGCTCGCGCAGGGCCACGAGCTCTCATCTCTCACCGAGCTCGAAATTCGTATCCTTGAATTTGAGCGTCAATGGTGGCGTTATGCCGGTGCGAAGGAATCTGCGATTAAAGAGCTCTTCGATCTCACCCCTCCCTCTTACTACCAACTACTCAATAATCTGATCGATCGTGATGATGCCTTGCTTGCACAGCCAATGCTCGTGAAGCGGCTACGACGCTTGCGCGAGGCTCGCACCACCCAGCGCAGCGCTGGCTTCACCCTTTAACCTCGGCTTTTCCGGGATCCTGCCCATAGCGGCTGCAGGATTGCTTATACTTTGTCACAAATGAGCACTGGAAGTAGTAGCCAACTCCTCTTCGATATCTGCCTCGTCTTGGGATTTATTCTCATCGCGGGCATCTTCGTAGCAGCTGAGATCGCGCTCATATCTTTGCGCGAATCACAGGTCCGCCAGATTGAATCGACCGGAAAGCGCGGCGCCAGAGTTGCAGCGCTCACCAAGAATCCCAATCGTTTTCTTGCAGCCGCCCAAGTCGGTATTACCTTCTGTGGCTTCCTTTCGGCAGCCCTTGGCGCAGATCGCATTGGAACAGATTTTGTTATTCCCCGGTTAGAAGATTGGGGAGTGAGCCATGGTGTCGCGACGCTGCTCTCATTAGTTGGACTCACCACGATCATTGCCTACATCTCACTCGTCTTTGGTGAGCTTGTACCAAAGCGATTGGCGCTCTATCGCACGGAAAAGATTGCACTCGTTGCAGCGCCGGTGATCGATCGCATCGCAAAGATCTTTGCACCAACCATCTGGCTACTTTCAAAGTCCACCGATGCAGTGGTAAAACTCTTTGGACTTCGACCAGAAGAAGTTCGTGGTCAGATGTCAGAATCTGAGTTAGTTGACCTCGTGACTGGGCATAGTGCGCTTACCGTTGAAGAGCGAGATATCCTCGAAGAAGTTTTTAATGCCGGCGACTTATCACTGCACGAAATCATGGTCCCGCGGATCGAAGTAGATTTTCTTGATGTCACGCTCACTGTGGCCCAGGCAAAACAATCCGCCATCGAGACTTCGCACTCTCGTTATCCCGTCACTCGCGGTTCAAGTGATGAGGTAATCGGCTTTTTGCACACTCGTGATTTATTGCGGCTTACCGAGAGCGACTCTTCTAAGACGATCTTGGAATACCTCAGGCCAATTGTTTATCTGCCTGGCACCAAAGGTGTCCTGCCAGCTCTGACTGAAATGCGTAGCAAGAGATCTCATATCGCGGTAGTCCTCGATGAGTACGGTGGCACTGATGGAATTGTGACCCTAGAAGATCTCGTCGAGTGCTTTGTCGGAGATATTCATGATGAATACGATGCTGTGGTCGGAGAAGTAACAGCGCAGTCAAAGGTCGGTGACTTTGAGGTAGATGCTCTGATCTCACTCGAGGACCTTTACGAACAGACCCAGATCGCACTGCCTGAAGGGCCTTATGAGACCGCTGGCGGCTTTGTCATGCACTCCCTTGGCCGGATTCCCGAGCCACACGACGTTGTAAAACTTGATGGAATCACGATCGATGTCTTGACCGTTGAAGGAAAGCGAGCGGGTCAATTATTGATCTCTCGCACAGAATGGGAAGATAAGGCCCATGGCTAAGGCGCGCGCACTCTCTGGAATCCAACCAACCAGTGGTTCATTCCACCTTGGCAATTATCTCGGTGCCGTTCGTCAATGGGTAGAGCTCCAAGAGAGCCACGATACGTATTACTGCGTTGTCGACCTCCATGCGCTCACCGCCGGAATCGAACCAGCGAAATTGCACGATGCCACACTCGCATCAGCTGCTCAATTAATCGCTCTTGGAATTGATCCTGAGAAGTCGACGCTCTTTATCCAGTCACATGTGCACGCCCATAATCAGCTCGGTTGGGTGATGGAATGTATTACTGGTTTTGGTGAAGCAAGTCGTATGACCCAATTTAAAGATAAGTCTGCAAAGAACGGAAGCGACCGCACCGTTGTCGGACTCTTTACCTACCCAATGTTGCAAGCAGCAGATATCTTGCTCTACCAGCCACAATATGTCCCAGTTGGTGAAGATCAACGTCAACATATCGAGCTCACTCGAGATCTTGCTGGACGATTCAATAGTACGTACAAAGAGATCTTTACTATCCCTGAGGGCTACATCCTTAAAGCTGGCGCAAAGATTTATGACCTTCAAGATCCAACAGCAAAGATGTCTAAATCTGCGAGCTCGACTGCCGGACTCATTGAACTCTTAGATACCGCTGCAGCGAATACCAAGAAGATTAAGAGTGCTACGACTGATGCCGGCCGTGAAGTTACCTTTGATGAGATCAATAAACCTGGTATCTCAAATCTCATGACAATTCATTCAGCCTTCTCTGGCACTTCACTCAGCGATTTGGAGAATGAGTTTGCCGGTAAGGGTTATGGTGACTTTAAGAGCGCTGTTGCCGAGGTGGTCACTGCTCATCTGGATCCGATTCGCGAAAGAACAAACGAGCTCTTGCAAGATAAGGGTGAGCTCACACGTCTGCTCAAGATCGGCTCCGAAAAGGCAGCTGCTGTTGCAGATGAGACGGTTCGACAGGCCTATAACGCTATGGGGCTGATCCCTCGTGGCTAGCCGTAAGCGGCTGATCCTTCACCTTATCGCACTCACTTCCATCTCTGCCCTCGTTGCGGGATCACTTTCGATTGCATCTGCGCGAGCTGATCAACCAGTAAAGATCGCTATCGCCTACGAGGCTGGCGGACGTGGTGACCGCGCAGCGAATGATGCGGTCGCAATGGGCGTAGATCTTGCGAAGAAGAACCTTAAACTCACCGCACTTGATCTACGTGAGATGGTGACTGATGGCACTGAGAAGGACCGAAGTCGTCGGCTTCGCTTCCTCGCTAATGCAGGATATACCAGCATTATTGCGGTGGGTAGCGGATATGAAAATGCTGTCAATACCGTCAGTATGGAATTTCCAGATCTCAATTTTTCGATCATCGATGATGGCAAGATTTCTAATCTCAATGTTGAATCACTGATCTTTGATGCGCAGCAGGTTTCGTATCTCGCTGGTGTATTAGCAGCGAGTGCATCGAAGACCAACAAGGTCGGTTTTGTTGGAGATGTCACTTTTGAGAGTTCGCCTGCACAGGCAGCAGCATTCACACAGGGTGCAAAATCTGTTAAGCCAAAGATTATTGTGACAGTGACTATTCCACTGATTGACACTCCCGCAGCTGCGTTATCAGCGATGCACAGTAAAGGCGTTGATGTCGTCTATTCAAACTGGGTGAAGAATTCCACGCTCTTAAGTGCGATGATCTCACTCAATTCAAAGGCTCATCCATTTCGTCTCATTGGTGTTCTACCAGATCAGTACTGGTTGCAATCATCAGCATCGAAGGCAATATTGATCGGAGCGTTCACTAAGCATCTTGAGACCGCTGCTTACGATGCGATCTGGTATGCGCGCAAGGGTCAGAGCTTTGGAACCGTACTTTCAGAGAACCCCAATATTTACGGGAAGCTGTACAACTTGACCGATGCCGGCGTCGGTATGGCGCTCGTTGGTGAAGGGCAGAACTACTCGGCGACCATCAAGGCAGTGAGCTCGGTTCTCAAGAGTGGCAAGATTAAAATCGCCTCGTTCTGAGGAGCTACGAGTTCGATATAACACTTGAGTTTCGCCTCGGTACCGCTTGGGCGAACGATTACACGCAGATTCGGACCAAACCAGAAGCGCAGGCCATTAGTAGGCGGTAAACCATCGGTCGGGAGCTCTAAATCATCGGCTTGCGTCCGCGCGAACCCACCAATTGCCTGTGGTGGCGTGCTGCGTAGACGATGAAGAATTGCATCAATCTGGGCAAGATCACTGACTCGAATCGAGATCTGATCAGTTGCATGGAAGCCGTAGTCAGCCCAAATCTCATCTAAGTAATCAGTAAGCGTGCGACCAGCAGCCTTTAACTCACCGGCACATTGGGCGACCACTAGCGCTGCAGATATGCCATCTTTGTCGTTCACATTCGCTGGATCGACGGCGTAACCAAGCGCCTCTTCGTAACCAAAGCGAAGGTTTGCAATCTTTGCCAGCCATTTAAAGCCGGTGAGTGTCTCATGGAATTCAATCCCATGTTTTGCCGCAATCTTCTTCAGAATTGATGATGAGACGATTGAGTTAGCGAAAGATTTATTGAGAGTTGAGCCATGCATTGTGGTTGCGATGTAGTGGCCGAGGATTGCACCGACCTCATCACCTCGAAGCATCTGCCAACCTAAAGCTGGGTCGTTGATCGCCACGGCGCATCGATCCGCATCGGGATCATTGGCAATCACAATATCTGCGTTGACTTCACGGGCTAAGGCGAGTGAGAGGTCGATCGCACCTGGCTCTTCGGGGTTCGGGAAGGCGACCGTTGAGAAATCTGGATCGGGATGTTGTTGGGCCGACACATGGATAACTGCATCAAAGCCAGCCGCTTTGAATACTGCATCGAGACTCTCAGAACCGACACCGTGCATCGCAGAGTAGACAACTTTTAGAGGATTTGTTGCACGCGCAAGTGCCGCCGTTACCTTCACATATTCGTTAAAGACTCCGTCATCAAGCACGGTCCATTGATCACTCTTTGGAGCAAGAGCTGAAATCTTTGCAATCTCTGCAGCGATCTGCTGATCAGCCGGTGAAACGATTTGTGATCCGGCATAACGAATCCCATCAACCGTGCCACCTAAATAGACCTTATAACCATTATCTTGCGGTGGGTTATGGCTGGCAGTAACCATGATTCCAACATCTGCACCCAGCGCAGTTGTAGCGTAGGCGAGTACTGGAGTAGCCATTGGGCGGGGGAGCACAAAGACTTCCATGCCGGCGCCGGCAAAGACTTGTGCGCTCTCTTGCGTGAAATCTTCAGAGCCATGCCGCGCATCACGGCCAATCACAACCTTCGTTAATCCACGGGCCTTCATATATGCCCCGATACCGGCAGCTGTGCGATGCACAACCGCGCGGTTCATGCATGATGGTCCAGGACCAATCGGTCCTCGAAGTCCAGCAGTTCCAAATTGTAGAAAGCCATTGAAAGAGCGGCGAAGCTTGGCCTCATCCGCGTCATTAAGCCAACTCTTGAGCAGTGCAGCATCGGCTGGTGATGGATCGAGTGCGATCCACGCCTCTACTTCTGCGATCAGAGATGGGTCAAGGCTCACAGCTGCGGTAAGACTTTTCCGAGAAGTTCGCCCATGCGACCGGCGGCAGCTTTTCCGGCTGCCATTACCTCTCCATGGCTTAACTTTTCACCGGTCACACCAGCAGCAGCATTTGTGACAAGTGAGATTCCAAGAACTTCAGCACCGAGTGCGTGTGCAGCAATTGCCTCTGGCACAGTTGACATTCCGACAAGATCAGCACCGAGAGTGCGAAGCATAATAATTTCAGCAGGAGTCTCATAGGCAGGACCACGCCAGTGCGCATAGACGCCTTCGACAAGTGAGCTATCAGCGCTCTTCACGATTGCACGGATGCGCTTGCTATAAAGATCTGTAAGGTCAACGAAGTTTGCGCCAATCAATGGGCTAACACCGGTCATAGAGATGTGATCGCGGATGATGACGGGTTGACCAACGGCGTACTCGCGGTTGATTCCACCACAAGCATTTGTGAGGACCACTACTTTGCATCCGGCTTTCACTGCAGTACGAACGCCATGGACAACTGGCTCAATACCTTTACCTTCGTAGAGGTGTGTGCGACCAAGGAATACGAGTGCATGGATCGGACCCTCTGGGCCGGTGAGGTCATACGAGCGAATCACTCCACCATGACCAGCAACTGTTGGTGCTAAGAATCCAGGAAGATCAGTCGCCGGGAATTCGTGGGTGGGCGTACCGAGCGCATCGGCTGCCGATATCCAGCCTGATCCCATAACGAGTGCGACGTGATGGTGTGGCTTTCCGGTCTTCTCAGCTAACTGCTTCGCCGCTAGCTCTGCAGTACCAAGTGGGTCTAGATATAAATCGCTCATACGAGCAATTTAGTCGGCATCCTCGATAACGCACAATGTGGCGCCACTGGCAACGGTCTGGCCAACGCCGACGGTGAGATTTCCGATAATGCCATCACGGTGGGCGAGTAAGGGTTGCTCCATCTTCATCGCCTCCAAGACGACGATGAGATCGCCAGCGGATACGTGCTCACCATTTGCTTTGAGAATCTTTACGACAGTGCCTTGCATAGGGGATTGCAGGGTATTCCCCGATGCTGCGCTCACAACATTCGATGTGATCTTGTGGCGGCGGTATTGCTCCTCTTCCGAGTGAACAACGACTTCAAAGCGCTTGCCATTTACTTCAGTCACAATCTTTTGCGAGATGACCTTGGTAGCAGCGACTCCAGCTTTATAAGAGAAAGGCTCAATCTCATTATTGAATTCATTCTCGATATAGCTCGTGTAAACTTTGAAATCTTCGACAAAGTTTGGATCTTCAAGGATGGCGCGATGGAAAGGTAGCGCAGTGGCGAGCCCACCAATTTTGAACTCAGCAAGCGCGCGCTTCGCACGAGCGATTGCTTCCTCACGGGTAGCTGCCGTGATGATTAACTTTGCAAGTAATGAATCAAAGTGTGATCCAATCGTGTGGCCATAATCAAAACCGGCATCGATACGAACTCCGGGGCCTGATGGAACTTCCCAATGAGTGATCGTTCCAAGTGATGGCAAGAAGCCGTTACCTGGATCTTCGCCATTAATACGAAATTCGATCGAGTGTCCGCGAATGATCGGGTCGACCGGGTTTATCGCTTCACCAGATGCGATACGGAACTGCTCACGCACGAGGTCAATACCGGTCACTTCTTCTGTGACTGGGTGCTCAACCTGGAGACGAGTATTTACTTCCAAGAATGAGATCGTGCCATCTTGGCCGATGAGAAATTCACAGGTACCAGCGCCGACATAACCAGCCTGCTTCATAATCGCTTTACTTGATGTGTAAAGCTGCTCCTCTTGAGCAGGCGTTAAGAATGGTGCAGGTGCCTCTTCTACGAGCTTCTGGTGTCTGCGCTGCAACGAGCAATCACGAGTCGAGACCACAACTGCGTTGCCGTGGCTATCTACTAAGACTTGAGTTTCGACGTGACGAGGCTTCTCTAAGTAGCGCTCGACAAAGCATTCACCGCGGCCAAAGCCGGTAATAGCTTCACGGACTGCCGATGCGAAGAGTTCTGGAATCTCCTCCATCGTGTGAGCAATTTTGAGACCACGTCCGCCACCACCATGTGCCGCTTTAATGGCAACCGGTAGTCCATGCTCTTTGGCAAAATCGATAATCTCTTGTGGATCATCTACTGGATCAATCGTTCCAGCAACAAGTGGGGCACCTACTTCTGCCGCAATTTTTCGGGCTGAAACTTTATCGCCGAGCAATCTAATCGCATCAGGAGATGGTCCGATCCAGATCAGACCAGCAGCGATCACCTTCGCTGCGAAATCAGCATTCTCTGAGAGAAAGCCATAGCCAGGATGAACTGCATCCGCGCCGGCAAGCTGTGCAATCGCAATAATCTTTACCTGATCAAGGTAGCTCTCCGCTGCAGAGAGTCCATTGAGCGCATATGCCTCATCTGTGATCTCGACATGGAGCGCACTTCGATCTTCATCAGAGTAGATCGCGATCGAACGAATCCCGTGGTCCCGGCAGGCACGTGCAACGCGAACTGCAATCTCGCCACGATTGGCGATAAGGACTGCGGTGATCTTCTTACTCATAAGAGATCGCCCCATGCCAGACCGAGATTGATCATGATCTTGCGAAGCGTCGGTAGTGATAGTCCAATAATTCCACTTGGATCTCCATCGATATGAGAGATAAAGGGCGCGGAACGACCGTCGAGGGTAAAGCCACCCGCAACCTGAAGTGGTTCGCCACTATCGACATACTCATCAATCTCGCGATCGGTCATATCAACGAAGGTGACCTTCGAGGTTGAAATATCTGAGACCTCAATATCTTGAGCGGTATCGATCACGCTATGACCGGTGTGCAGGTAGCCACTCTTGCCGCGCATCAGCTTTGCACGTGCAATGGCAGCTTCACGGGTGAGTGGCTTACCAAGGTTCTGGCCTTCAAATTCAAAGGTTGAGTCGCAACCGATAACAAGGGCATTTTCGCCAACTGGATGAGAGTTTCGAACGGTATGCGCCTTCATAATCGCGAGCGCGATCACCATCTCTGATGGCTTGAGGGCAAGGAGATCTGGATCTTCTTCATCGACGCCACTCACAAAGATCTCAGGCGTGATGCCAGCCGATTCTAAGAGTCGCTTACGTGAAGGTGATGCTGAGGCGAGGATGATGCGGCGAGTACTCATGAAGGCGTGTTACCCCATTTGCGCGGTAAAGAGTTCGCAATCTTGAGACGAGCCCACGATGTTCGGTACTTCTTCTCGGGGTTTTCACGTTTCTGAATTTCACGCACCGCACGTGAGATTGCTACATACTCTTCACGAGTGGGATCTCCGGTCACAATGGTGATGCGCTTGCCAGTAAGCATCAGAGCGGAATATTTCCGTGTTTGCGAGTTGGTAGCTCGACTCGCTTATTGCGGAGCGCACGAAGTGCGAGGGTAATCTGTCTGCGAGTCTGGTGTGGCTCGATCACTGCATCAATCAGACCCTTACTCGCCGCAATATCTGGATTGAGTAGCTCATCTTCGTACTGCTTGATAAGCCCAGCAGCGACTGATGGATCAGCGGCGATCTCACGACGATGCAGCACGTTGACTGCGCCTTGAGCGCCCATGACAGCGATCTGCGCAGATGGCCAGGCAAGGTTCACATCAGCGCCAAGTTGTTTTGATCCCATCACGATGTACGCACCGCCATAAGCTTTACGGGTAATCACAGTGATGAGTGGAACAGATGCTTCGCCGTAGGCGTAGATCAATTTCGCACCGCGTCTGATGATTCCATCCCACTCTTGCTCAGTACCAGGCAAGAAGCCAGGAACATCGACAAGTGTGATGACTGGGATACCAAATGCATCGCAGAGTCTGACAAAACGTGCCGCCTTCTCTGAGGCATCGATATCGAGAGTTCCGGCAAATTGTGAAGGTTGATTTGCGATGATTCCGACAGAGCGACCTTCGATCCGACCAAAACCTACGAGGATATTTGGAGCGAAGAGTGCATGCACTTCCAAGAAGTCCGCTTCATCAAGGATAGCCTCAACTAAAATTCGCATGTCATAAGGCTTGTTTGCGCTATCTGGAACAAGTGAATCAAGTGCGCGATCGGCTGGCGAGAAGTCCATCGACTCAGTTGCTTGAAATACCGGAGCATCATCGAGATTGTTAGATGGCAAGAATGAGAGGAGCGCCTTCACATAGTTAAGGGCGTCATCTTCGTTTTTCGCCAGATAATGAGAGTTGCCGGTCTTCGAGCTATGGGTGAGGCCACCACCGAGCTCTTCCATTGCAACTTCTTCGCCTGTGACTGCCTTGATGACATCAGGGCCGGTAATAAACATATTCGAGGTCTTATCAACCATGATGACAAAATCTGTAAGGGCAGGTGAGTAGACAGCGCCACCAGCAGATGGCCCCATGATGACTGAGATCTGCGGAATTACACCGGATGAGCGAACATTCCGTTTAAAGATTTCGCCATACTGGCTCAGGGCAATGACACCTTCTTGAATACGAGCACCACCTGAATCATTGAGACCAACAAGTGGAACGCCACTCTTGAGAGCGAAGTCCATGACTTTGACGATCTTCTTGCCAGTCATCTCACCAAGGCTGCCGCCTTTGACGAGGAAATCTTGTGAGTAGAGCGCGATCGTGCGGCCATCAACGGTTCCATACCCGGTGATCACACCATCTTCGATCTGTTGATCTAATTCGACAAAGGATCCGACATCGATAAGCTGTTCGATTCGTTCGCGCGCAGTCTTCTTGCCTTCTGCGCGGCGTTTTGCAATTCTCTCGTCACTCACGGTTATAGGGTACTACGGTGAAGCTTGATCAAACGAGTATCAATACTGCGTTAAGCGCGACCGATAAGAACGGTAAGAAGAGTTACTGGTCGGTAGAGTGTGTTGACACCATAGATTCAACACAAAGCGCCTTGAAGGTATCCTCACCTGAACATGGTGATGTTTTTGCCGCTGAATTTCAAAGCGCTGGTCGCGGCAGATTAGATCGATCATTTGAATCAGAATTCGGTACCGGACTTCTCTTCTCGGCATATGTCACTCCGAAGCGAGATAAGAGCGAATGGGGATTCATCCCATTAGTCGTTGGCCTATCGGTCGCTGAAGTGTTAGGTATTGAATTCTTTACAAAGTGGCCAAATGATATTTTGAGCGACCTTGGAAAAGTTGGTGGAATTCTCTGCGAAGTTCATGGAGATGGCATCATCATCGGTGTCGGAATCAATGTCTCAATGAGAGAAGAACAACTACCGGTACCAACTGCATCATCAGTACTGCTTACATTAGGTGCTGCACCAGATCGAAATGATTTGCTGGTCGCGATCTTAAAAGAGATCGCCTTCAACCTTGCCGAATGGGAGGCTGGTGAAGATCTCATCGATGACTACCTTGATTCCAGCGCAACCATGGGTAAGTCGGTCTCGGTTCAACTCCCTGATGGTAGTTCGCTTGCGGGCAAAGCTGCAGGTATCTCGGCACAGGGTGAGCTACTACTGGATTCGGGCGAGGTTGTCAGCGTGGGCGACATCGTTCACCTCTCATTAAGTTAGATAAACTATCGCCGTGAGCTTCCCAACAGTTGGTGTCATTGGCGCAGGGCAACTAGCTCGCATGATGGTCGGCCCAGCAACCGAACTCGGAATCACCCTTAAACTCTTTGCAGCAGATACAAGTGATTCTGGCGCGCAGGTATGTGAACACACAGTGGGGGATTACAACGATGCGCAGGCGCTACTTTCTTTCGCGCGCAGCTGTGACCTCATCACATTTGAGCACGAATTAGTCCCGCAATCGGTTATTCGCTCACTTGAAGCCGCAGGATTCGTGGTGTATCCGCGATCAGATTCATTCATCTATTCGCAAGATAAGTTAGCGATGCGCGAGAAGATGGCGCAGCTTGATCTTCCTAATCCAGGCTTTGAAAAATATTCCGGTGGTACCCCAACCCTTCAATTTCCGCTCATCGCCAAAGCCCCATCAGGTGGTTACGACGGTCGCGGAGTCTGGGTGATTAATTCACAGGCAGAGTTAGATGCGCTACCGACACCACTCTTGTTAGAAGAGAAACTCACATTCACGCGCGAGATCGCAATTATGGTCGCACGTTCACCACATGGTCAGGCATCGACCTGGTCACCAACCTGGACGGTTCAACGCGATGGCATCTGCACAACCACAGTAACGCCGGTTCCGGAGTTAAGTGATGAGCTAGCAATTACAGCGAGCAGTATTGCGCTGAAGATTGCCGAGGGAATTGATCTCGTTGGCGTCATGGCGGTTGAACTCTTTCAGGTCGGCGATGAATTTATTATTAACGAACTCGCACTTCGCCCTCACAATTCAGGGCACTGGAGTATTGAAGGATCGAAGACTTCGCAATTTGAACAACACCTTCGCGCGATCTTAGATCTCCCACTTGGTGATACCTCTCGCACCAGCGATTGGGCGGTGATGGGAAATATGCTCGGCGGTGATTACCCCGATATGTACCGTCCATATTTGCATCTCATGGCCCGAAATCCACGCTTAAAGTTCCATCACTATCGCAAAGAGGTACGACCCGGTCGCAAGATCGGCCATGTCACCCTTCTGGGCGAAGATCTCGTAGAATTACTGCAGGAAATCGACCATGCAATTGATTATCTGAGCGGAGCGATTGATGAGTAAATCAGTAGCGATTGTTATGGGTTCTGACTCTGATTGGCCAATCATGCAAGAGGCTGCCACCATCCTTGATGAGTGTGGAGTCGAGTATGAAGTAAATGTCGTCAGTGCTCATCGCACTCCTGATGAGATGCTCGCCTTTGCACACGGCGCGGCAGCTGCTGGTTTTAAAGTCATTATCGCTGGTGCAGGTGGTGCCGCACATTTACCAGGAATGATCGCAGCTGCAACCATTCTTCCCGTTATTGGCGTTCCAGTGCCACTGAAATACCTCGACGGAATGGATTCACTGCTCTCGATTGTTCAGATGCCAAGCGGTATTCCAGTAGCGACAGTTGGTATCGGAAACGCAAAGAATGCTGGGTTACTTGCTGCTCGAATTCTGGGCACATCCGATGCATTAGTCGCAGAGAAAGTAGCGACGCTGATGGAGAAGGCCCGTATAGATTCACTACAAAAGGGTACGAACCTCAACACTAAGCGGAATCAGAAGACTGGGTTTTAACTCTGCTAGGTAAAATCTATCCATTGTTACCTTTTCTCCTCTATTCTTAGGCCATGACCTCGAACGAAGAGCTCGCCGCGCTACGCACTGAGCAGGTCGATGAAAAGTTCGCGCTTTTAGATGTTATGACAGTAAGCGAACTTCTTCAGATCATGAATGAGAGCGATACCGAAGTCCCTAAAGCTATTGCCGAAGTAATGCCGACAATTGAAATTGTTATCGATGGGATTATCGATCGCATGCTTCAAGGTGGTCGTCTCATCTATATGGGAGCCGGAACATCTGGACGACTTGGTGTACTCGATGCTGCTGAGCTTGGTCCAACATTTTCAGTCGCACCTACTGAGGTCATTGCCTTTATTGCTGGTGGCGATATTGCACTTCGCAAAGCCGTTGAAGCAGCTGAAGACAATAGAGAGCTAGGTATCGCTGAATTAAAGAAGATTGATCTCACCGCGCAAGATGTTGTCGTCGGAATTGCGGCGAGTGGACGGACTCCATATGTGATCTCCGCTTTGAAATATGCAAATGAAATCGGAGCCCTCTCTGTGGGCCTCACCAGTAATCCCGGTTCAGAGATTACAAAGGTCGCACGCTTACCGATTGCCGTTGATACCGGCCCAGAGCTTTTGGCTGGCTCAACAAGGCTTAAATCCGGGACAGCCCAAAAATTAGTTCTCAACATGATTTCGACAATCACGATGATCCGCCTAGGTAAGACCTTTGGAAATCTCATGGTCGATCTTCAGATCACGAATGAGAAGCTCATGGACAGAGCCGTCCGAATCATTGAAAATGCCACAGGCGCAGATCGTGGCGCCGCGACGAGCGCACTTGAAGGCTCGGGTTACCGAGTAAAGGTTGCGATCTTGATGATTCTGCTCCACGTCGATGCCGATGAGGCGCAATCTCGGCTCAAAACCGCCTCGAACCATATCCGCCAAGCCCTCGATCAGGCGTAATTCATCACAAAATCGTTACGTGCAGGTGCTTGACCCTCTTTTGTAGCAAGGCGATAATTTTCATCGAGTCAAAGAAGACTTGAAAAACTTTTTCGCGAGGGGGCTTTCAATGAGTTCTACCGCGGGCCACGACTCTCCAAGAATCTCCGATCTACTCGGTGAAATCCGTAACTCTTTCGCCTCATTTCACGCCTCTGAAGTTCTCATCGCAAATGCGGTGATGGATGATCCCGCAGCATGTGCCGGAATGAATATCTCGCAGATTGCAGCCTATTGCGAGACATCAGTCTCATCAGTTGTCCGCTTCTCTAAAGCGATGGGTTTCAAGGGCTACCCAGAATTTCGCATGGCACTCGTTGGAGAAGTAAGTCGGCTTTACTCTTTTGATTCAACACGTAGAGATCTCGATGGCGGAATCACTCTAGAAGATGGCCCGGAAGAAGTAATTCGAAAGATTGCAGCTGCGGATTCACTCGCTATTCAGATGACGGCAGAGCGCCTCGATACAAAAACCTTTCTGCAAGTGGTCGATAGTTGGGAGAGGGCTTCGACGATCGCTACCTTCGGTCTTGCTTCCAGCGGTTATGTCGCTATGGATCTGCAATTGAAACTCAATCGCCTCGGAAGAACTTCCGTTGCCTGGAGAGATGCTCACACCGCGCTCACCTCGATCTCTCTTCTTAAAAAAGGAGACGTTCTTGTCGCTATCAGCCACAGTGGAACAACCCTTGATGTCGTGGATGTAATGAATGAATTTAAAGAGCGTGGTGTGAAAATTATTTTAATTACTAATGGGTTACGTAGCCCAGCAGCTTCGATCGCTGACTTAGTTCTCTTTACCTCTGCTCGGGAGACCACCTTCCGGAGTGGAGCTACGGCGAGTCGCATCGCCCAGTTAACGGTGGTTGATTGTCTCTGTGTTGCTTTGGCACAGAGAAGCTGGAGTGGTACCAAAGCTGCTCTAGAAGAATCTAGGGCGGCTATTTCCAGTCGTTCTGGTAAGAAGGCAACTGACTCTAATAAGAGCCAGTCACAACCTAAATCCCGTACTCGAGGAGGAAATAAGTGAAGAAAGCACATCGCCACATTCGTGGTCTTGTTGCTGCAATGATTGCAGTGTCAGCAATTGCTGTCCCTGTCGTTGCAGCTTCTTCTGCTAACGCTGCCGTAGAACTCTCGTTCTGGAGCTGGCGCCCAGAGGACACCGCATTTTGGACAGCCCAAACAGCTAAGTTCCAAGCGGCAACAGGCATCACCATTAAGTTCACACCATACGTAGCGACTGATTACAACGCTACCCTGGCAACTGCTCTTACTGCCGGTAAGGGGCCAGATGTCATGCAGATCCGTGCCTACGGTGGCATGGCTGCGCTCTCAGATGCTGGCAACTTTGCACCACTGACGACCAAAGATGTTCCGATGCTTGCAAAGATGGCACCAGGGACTCTCGCAGGAGCTCAGGGCTACAAGGACAAGAGTCAATTCGGTATTCCTTATTCAACATCTGTCCTTGGAGTTCTCTATAACCCAGAGATCTTGGCGAAGGCTGGCGTTGCTGCAAATCCAACAAGCTGGGCATCATTGCTCTCAGCAATGGATCGCGTAAAGCGCGCAGGATATACGGCGCTCTCTGTTGGTACTGGGTATGCACCAGGACTCGAGCAGATGTGGGCTGCAATCGCACCTGCTTTCTACGGAGGTAATACCTTCTTCAAATCCATCGTTGCAGGTGACACAAACTTCAATGACCCAGCATTCGTTCGCTCACTGAAGGCTGAGACCGAGTTGTATCCATATATGCCTGCAGGTGCGAGTGGTCTTGACTACAACACCCAGCGCGCATTATTCGCTAACGGTAAGGCTGCCTTTTATATCGGTGGAAACTATGAAATCTCATACTTCCGCTCATTGAATCCAACTGCACCAATTGGTTGGTTCCCAGCTCCAGCAGCAACTCAGGGTGGACAGCGCTATGTCACTAACTGGGCAGATGGCGCATTTGCTATGAATGCAAAGACACCTCATAAGGCTGAAGCGTTGAAGTTCTTGAACTTCATTGCAAGCAAGGCAACTATGCAGGCAGGCGCCAACACCCTTGGCTGGATTCCACCAGTCGCGGGAATTGTCTCAACTGATCCTGTCATTGTTGCAATGCAGCGCAAGATCCCAGCAATGGGAACACCGTTCCTCACTCTCGTTGGATTCCGTTACGGAACTCCTACAAGCTCTTCAATCATGCAGCCTGGATTCCAGAAGGTTGCTAGTGGAGCCCAGACAGTGACCGAACTAGCAAAGTCAATTCAAGATGGCGTAGCAACGTGGTACGCGCCATTTAAGAAGTAAGAACCCCTCAACGTAATGAGCGCAGAGACGTTATCGCTTCTGCGCTCATTCGATGTAGTGAGCAAGATCCAAGATTTACAATTGTAAAGAATGTGAGGAAGAATCCACTCATGGCAAAGCAGGGGTTAAAACGCCAGCAAAATCGCATGGCGGTCATTTTGCTAGCACCCGCTTTAGCGACGATTCTTCTCTTTACAACCATTCCAGCTTTTACAACTCTGAGCTACGCCTTCTTTCATTGGAGCGGTTTCAAAAGAGGCTCATTCGCTGGCTTTGAAAACTTCTCCAGACTCTTCCATTTCCCCTTTAGGGATCAATTTCTAATCGCCTTACGTCACAATCTTCTAGTTTTCGTCGGAATATTTACTATTCAAACTACGCTTGGAATCTTTCTTGCATATGCGCTCTTTAAGATTAAGCGCGGGCAACGTTTTCATCGTACCGTCGCCTTCTTTCCTGTAATTTTTTCACTCGTCATTGTCGGTTATACCTGGCAGATCATTCTTAATCCATTCTTTGGACCGGTGAATTACTTCTTCCACTCAGTGCATTTGGATTCGCTCGCTCTGACCTGGCTCGGCGAGACGAAGACCGCGCTACCGACTCTCGTCTTTATCAATCTATGGCGTTGGGTTGGATTTCCTACGATCATCTTCTTGGCAGGACTTAATGCAATCAGTAGCGATTATGTAGAGGCCGCTCGTATTGATGGTGCATCTGAAGGGCAAATTTTCCGGAAGATCCTCTTTCCATTGCTCGCGCCGTCGATGACAATTGTGACGATCCTGACATTTATTGGTGCCTTTGAATGGTTCGATCTTCCTTACGTACTCGGTGGATCTTCTGGAGGCCCGGCCGGTGCAACCGACACTCTTGCCTTGATGTTCTATCGACTCTCCTTTGGATCAGTGGACTCCATCGCAAATGAGATTGGAATTGGCTCGGCCCTTGGAGTCGTTATCTTCCTGATCGTTGGGCTCGGTGCAACCTTCGGGGCAAAATGGCTTCGTGGACGTGAGGTGGAAGCATGATCCGTTTAATCGGTTCTAAAGTATTTTGGAGAGGCATCTTGATCTTCAATGCCGTCTCAGTTCTTCTGCCGGTATTTTTCTTGATTAACTCCTCTCTTCGGTCAAGCGTAGATTTCGCGAAGAATCCGATGGCATTAGCTTGGCATCCTTATTGGCAGAACTTTTCACAGGTCTGGCAAAATGGCGATTTCGCGAACTTCTTGAAGAACTCACTGATCATTACAGTTGGTTCTCTCGTTGTGATTTTAGCTTTTGGAGTTGGAGCGGGGTTTGTCCTGGGTCGATATCAATTCCGTGGACAGAACTTTATTTTAGGATTTATTCTGACTGCGATGCTCATCCCGGCAAAGCTAATGATTCTTCCTCTCTTTATTCAGTTGAAATGGATGCACCTGCTTGATTCACATCTTGGGTTAATTCTCGTCTATGCCTCTGGCTCGCTCCCGGCGGCAATCTTTATTTTGAGTGGCTTCTTTCGCGCTCTGCCTGCAGATTTAGATAATGCTGCTCGAATCGATGGCGCAAGTGAAGGCCAGATGATCCGAAAAGTGTTGATCCCGCTCGTAAGACCTGGCCTGGCTATTGTGACGATCTACGCAGCGATTCCAATCTGGAATGATTTCTTCTTGCCACTCGTCTTTCTGCAAACACCTGCTAAAAAGACCATCATGCAGGGGCTTACGATCTTCTTTGGTGAATATGGATCACAGTGGGGTGTGCTCTTCGCCGGGCTTATGATCGCATCGCTTCCACTCATCGCCTTGTACCTCGTGCTCTCAGAGCAATTTATTAAAGGCCTCACAGCTGGCGCGGTGAAGGGCTAAGAATGCTTTACCTAGGAATCGATGCCGGGGCTACTGCGACGAAGTGGTCCATGCACGACGGCGCCGCCACGATCATCTCAGGTAAATCACTCGCCATGGATGGCCATATCTATCGACCAGAATCTAAGCTCAGAATGCACGAAGTGTTAAAGGATATTTCATCTCAGATCGATGCAAAGGACGTCACTGCAATTTACGCAGGCTTTACTGGCCTCGCCCAATTGGCTGAAGATCAGAAACAAATCACAGAGATCTTCAGAGAGCACTTTCCTGTCGCTCACTGCACGTTAGTCCTTGATATTGAATTGGCATATCGTGCGTACTTCAAGAGTGGAGCAGGAATTCTTCTCTACGCAGGTACTGGATCCATTGCGATGCACATCACTCAATCTGGTGAGGTGATCAGGGCTGGGGGATGGGGATATCTGCTTGGAGATGAAGGCGCAGGTTTTTGGATAGGCAGAGAAGCACTACGCCATGTTGCGTTACGTCTTGAACTCAAAGAGATGGACTCCTTCACAGAAGCGATCTGTAAGAAGCTTGACATCGAATCCTGGGGAGATATTCGCTCAATTGTTTACGGCACCGAGCGATCGGCAGTGGCTGCAATCGCAGAGCTCGTGGCCGAGCTTGCTGCACGCGGTGATCTTGTTGCGATCAAGATCCTTTCACTAGCTGCTGATTATTTATCTGAGCTCATTACTCGAATCGATGGCCTCGTCACAGGAGATAAGCTGCCAGTGGCCTTCTCTGGCGGAATTGCGAATGAGATTCCAATCATTTACAACCGACTTCATGAACTCGTGGGTGAGCGAATTTCAGTGGGGAGCAAGGATGCCGCAGTTGCGGCAAGTTTGCTTGCGCAGAACTAGATTAACTTTTTATTGGGGTTAAGTATGTTCTGGGGATCAAAGACTCTCTTGATTTCAAGCTGAAGCTCCCGCACCTTCTGGCTAATCTCTTGTGCGACAAGTTCTCTCTTTATTGAACCAATCCCGTGCTCACCGCTGGTTGTTCCACCAAGTGATTGAGCTGCTTCAACAATTTCAGTAAAGGCTATGGCTGCTCTCTGCCCTGCCGCTTCATCCCCATGTGGGAAGACAATTGTGGGATGGAGATTTCCATCGCCCGCATGCCCAAAGACTGCAATGGTTAGATCATTTCTCGCTGAGATTTTCTCAACTTCAAGGACGAGATCAGCAATCTTTGTTAAAGGTACTGCGACATCATCGAGCAAGGTCATCCCCATGCGTTCTAACGCTGGATAGGCGAGTTTGCGAAGCGCGATGAGATCAGCAGCATCTGCAGGGTCATCTGAATACATGGCATCGATTGCTCCCATGGCAGTACAAAGTTGAACGGCAGGGTTGAGGTCAGAGCCATCATCGACCTGCATCAGCACCACAGACCCAACAGATTCGAAACCTAGTGACTTCCAAGATTCGACTGCATTGATAGTTGTTTGATCAACAATTTCGAGCATTGAAGGGGAGTATGTGAGGAGCTCAGTACTTGCTCGAGCTGCTTCAGTAATCGTGGCGAAGGTCGCGATTAACGTTGAAACGTGCTTTGGTCGCTGAGCGAGAGAGACTGTTACTTCGGCAATAACTCCCAAGGTACCTTCAGAACCCACCATCAAACTGGCGAGATCAAGAGTTGTTACTGCCTTCTTTGTGGCACTTCCGAGCTTTACTATTTCACCACTTGCGAGAACGACTGTCATTGCTCGCACATGTTGAGATGTCACTCCATATTTCACACAGCACATACCGCCAGCATTAGTCGCGACATTGCCCCCAATGGTTGACCATTCGCGACTTGCAGGATCTGGAAGGTAGGTAAGACCGAATTCCTTTGCTGCTTTATCAAGATCAGCATTGATAACGCCAGCCTGTACCCGCGCGATGAGATTCTTCTGATCAATCTCGAGAATGGTGTTCATTTTTTCAAGCGATAAGACGATTGACTTTGAATTTGAATTTGCCCCACCAGCGAGTCCTGAGCCGCCCCCACGGGTGACAACCGGAATTTGATGGTGATTCGCAAAGGCGAGCAGCTGTGAAACAGTCTCGACATCTCGCGCTACAACAACGACTAATGGCGGTTCGGCGTGGGCGAATGGCGCCTGATCTCGCGAATATGTAACGCTAATTGAAGGGTCAGTAATGAGCGGGACGTGATCCCCAAGCGCTTTCGCTAGCTCTGCAATCACTGAGGTGGCCATGCAGGAACTCTACCGATTTGTGTCAGCACGCCCAAGAGCCCTGACGCGCCAACCAGCCTTCTGCCATTCACTGCGATCTAACATATTGCGACCATCGATCAAGATTGGGCTCTTGACGAGCGCCTTCATCGCCACTGGGTCGAGCTCACGGTAGATCTTCCACTCCGTCAGATGCAGAACAATGTCTGCATCCTTAAGGCACTCTTCAATACTTTCGGTGAAGGTCAGCGCCGGGAAGCGCTTTGATGCTGGAATCGTTGCCTTGGGATCATGCACCACAACATTCGCACCAGCGGCATGAATCTGGACAGCGATATCTAGAGCTGGGGAGTCGCGAACATCATCACTATCAGGCTTGAAGGCGGCTCCTAAGATCGCAACCTTCTTGCCAACCAAATCTTGTGAGAGATCTTTGCGGACGAGATCAATGACGCGTTGTCTTGCACGCAGGTTGATCGAATCTACTTCGCGTAGGAATTCGAGAGCTTGCTCAGCACCGAGTTCACCAGCACGTGCCATAAAGGCGCGAATATCCTTAGGAAGACAGCCTCCACCGAAACCGATTCCAGCTTGCAAGAAGCGACTTCCGATACGTGGGTCATAGCCGATCGCCTTCGCGAGAACAGTGACATCGCCGCCTGCTGCTTCGCAGATCTCTGCCATCGCATTGATAAAGGAGATCTTGGTAGCGAGAAATGAATTCGCTGCAACTTTAACGAGCTCAGCGGTAGGTAGATCCGCGCGAACCCACGGAACGCCATCACCGAGATTAGTTGCGTAGACCTCTTTGAGAAGTACTTCAGCGCGATCGTTCATCACACCGACAACGAGACGATTTGGGTGGAGTGTGTCATCAACTGCGAAGCCTTCACGCAAGAACTCTGGATTCCAAGCGAGATCAGCCTGCGGATTAATTTCGAGTAGTCGTGCGCGAAGACGTGCCGCTGTGCCCACCGGGACGGTCGATTTCCCGACAACGAGTGAGCCAGCTTTAATGAGTGGTGCGATCGCTTCAAGTGCACCATTGACATAGGTCATATCGGCTGCGAGACCATCTTTAACTTGTGGCGTACCTACACAGATGAAGTGGATATCGGCATCTGTGATTGCATCAAAAGAGTTGCTAAATGTAAGTCGACCGGTTGCGATCTGCTCGGCGAGAAGTTCCTCAAGTCCAGGTTCGAAGAACGGAACCTTGCCATCTTGGAGAGCTGCAATCTTTGAGGCATCAGTATCAATTCCGATGACATCGAATCCAAGGCTAGAGATGCAGGCAGCATGGGTCGCACCGAGATATCCGGTGCCAATCACAGAGATTTTCAGTGCCATTGCAGAGATAGTAGTGCCAGGGCAGGGTACCGTGGGTATCTATGCAGCCGGGTGTCAGCGTCGTATTACCGATCCTTAATGAGGAACGGTTTCTTGCCGACGCAATCACCGCAATTCTCGCTCAAGAGTATCCCGGTGAGCTGGAAATCATTCTCGCCTTAGGCCCGTCACGCGATCGGACGAATGAGATTGCGAAGGCGCTGCACGAAAAGGATTCACGCATTGTTCTTGTTGAAAACCCGACCGGTCGTACTGCAGCTGGGCTCAATGCTGCAATTGCTGCCGCGAAGTTCGAGATCATCTGTCGTATCGATGGCCATGCTGAGATCTCAAAGAGTTACATCCGTGATGCGGTTGAGATCATGGGAAGTAGTAGCGCCGTAAATGTTGGCGGAATTATGGCAGCGGTCGGCAAGACTCAATTTGAAGATGCAGTTGCGCGCGCGATGCGTTCACCGATCGGCGTCGGTGGTGCTCGCTTTCACGTCGGCGGAGAAGCGGGACCTGCGGATACCGTGTATCTCGGTGTTTTCCAGAAGAGTGCGCTCGTGGCTGCTGGCGGATATGACGAACGTTTTATTCGTGCGCAAGATTGGGAACTTAACTTTAGGCTACGTGAAGCCGGCGGCACGATCTGGTTTGATCCACGACTTGCGGTGATCTATCGACCACGACCAAACCTCAAGGCGCTTGCGAAGCAGTATTTTGAATATGGCCGCTGGCGTCGAGCAGTAACGCGCCATCACAAGGGCACAGTTAATTACCGCTACTTAGCGCCACCTATTACGACGCTCATTATTGGTCTATCTCTTCTTGCAGGATTTGTATTCAATTCGATCTTCCTCATCCCTGCACTGACATATGCATCTGCGATTCTTTTAAGCTCACTCGTCATTGGCAAGAGCTGGTCAGAGCGCATTACTCTTCCGGCAGTTCTAGCTACGATGCATATTTCATGGGGGCTTGGCTTTCTGACTTCTCCGGCAAACCTGGTGAAGTAGTGCGTAGGCTATTTGCGCTTCTCACCAGCGTTGCCCTCGTGCTCTCGATAGCACCAGCCCAGGCAGATGTGGTTCCGAGCCGTTTTATTATTACTGGATCTGGCTTTGGTCATGGCGTTGGTATGAGCCAGATCGGTGCCGAAGGATTGGCCTTAGAAGGTAAGAGCGCAACAGACATTTTGAATTACTACTTTCCGGGCACTCAAGTAACGACTGCTCCGATCACTCAAGATATCCGAGTAAATATCGCCCATCTCTCTACCTACCAAGCAATTACTGGCAATGGACTCCAACTCTTTAAAGGTGATCTCACGCAGATCCCTGTACCGATTCCACAAGGTGCAACCCTTAAATTTGCCGTTGTCGGAAAGGTAATCTCCCCGACGATCACGGTTAAGGGAATGCCGACACAGATCCTCTCGCCGAACTCACTCTTTACGATCAAGTGGGATGGCTTTATTAAAGTAGCAGGAACTTCGTTGAAGTACGGCTTCGTTTCGTTACGAGCAGTTGCTGGCAAGATGGAGGTCACAACAACGCTCAAACTCGATACTGAATATATCTACGGTGTGAGCGAGATGAGTTCTGCCTGGCCCACCGCTGCGATTTCAGCACAAGCGATCGCATCGCGCACCTATGGGCTTGCTCGAGTCGGCACAATTCGCAAAGAGTGTGATTGCAATGTCTACAACACAATCTATGACCAGAACTTTGTTGGGTATACAAAAGAGTCCGAGCTTCGCATTGGTTCATTGTGGAAGGCTGCAGTTGATACAACCGCTGGCATGAGCGTCACCTATAACGGTGCGCCAATCAACGTATATTTCTTCTCATCCAGTGGCGGTATTACTCAGCGCAGTGAAGATGTGTGGGGGAATGCTTTCCCGTACCTCACAAACGTTGCAGATCCATATTCACTCGATATTGTTTTGAATCCAAGTTATTCTCATTGGCAACGAGTCCTAAACCAGAGCGATCTCAAGGCGGCCTTTACTCTGCCAGATATTGCAACACTGAACGTTGATGGGCGAACCACAACCAATAGCGTCACTTCCGTGACTGCGACATCTTCTACTGGCGTGAAATCAACCCTTGCTGTCGGGGTCTTTAAATCGAAGTTGAAGATTCCTGCATCCTGGTTTCAGATCAATTAATGAGCATGCAGGATGGAATTTAGCCCATCCCATTGACCACTCTTGGGTAGAGCTTCAAGTGCGCCACTTTGTGAGTTGCGCCTAAAGATTAAGTTATTAGCACCTGATAGTTCACGGGCCTTTACGATCGATCCATCCGGAAGTGCGACCTTTGATCCGGCGGTGATGTAGACACCAGATTCAACGATGCACTCATCACCGAGAGAGATACCGACTCCAGCATTTGCGCCAAGTAGTGAACGCTCACCGATAGAAATTACTTCTTTACCGCCACCACTGAGTGTGCCCATAATTGATGCTCCGCCACCAATATCGCTGCCATCTCCGACAACAACGCCGGCACTGATGCGACCTTCGACCATCGATTTACCGAGTGTGCCAGCATTGAAATTAACAAAGCCTTCATGCATCACAGTTGTTCCGGAAGCAAGGTAAGCACCTAAGCGCACGCGATCGGCATCAGCGATACGAACGCCATCTGGAATAACGTAATCAACCATCCGTGGGAATTTATCTACACCGAAGACGGTGAGGTTTCCGTAATGCGCACGCAAACGTGCAGCAGTAGCTGGGAAGTCGACGAGTGAACAAGGACCTGCTGATGTCCATGCAACGTTGGTAAGTAATCCAAAGAGGCCATCGAGGTTCTGGCCATGCGGCTTTACTAAACGATGTGAGAGTAAGTGCAGGCGCAGGTAGGCATCTTCGGCGCTCTGTGGTGCAGCTTCGAGAGTGATCTCAAGGTCGATGATCTTCTTAGTCACTCCACGTATTGCATCTGGCGCCAAGAAAGCTGCACGATCTGGAGCGCTTGAAGGTAGCGGGCCAAGACCAACGGTGAGGTACCAGGTATCCAGGAGATCGCCATTAGCTGCGATCGTTGCGACGCCATACCCGTATGCATTACTCATCTGCGAAACCTATCAAATCGAACCTTAGCCAGATCAGGACACTAGAATCTCCGTATGAAGATCTCGGTCTATTGCTCATCAGCGCCTGATATTGATCCAGCGTTGGTCGACTTCGCCTACGAACTAGGTAAGGGGATTGCGCAAGCCGGGCATGATCTCGTCTGGGGTGGTGCGAAGATTTCAATGATGGGCGCAGTCGCCCGCGGCGCGCGTGATCATGGCGCTCAAACGATCGGGGTTATTCCTCGCGCACTCGTTGAACGAGAGATCCAAGACCCAGACGCCTCCGAACTTCACCTTGTCGATACGATGCGAGAGCGCAAGGCGATGATTGAGGAGTTATCTGACGGTTTTATCGCCCTACCTGGTGGCATCGGCACCCTTGAGGAGTTCTTTGAGATCTGGGTCGGCCGCTATCTCTCATTCCACGCCAAACCGATCGCGATCCTCGATCCAGTCAATGCCTACGGCCCGCTCAAAGTTGCTCTCGATCATTTAGGCGATCACAAGCTCCTGAAGAGTGGTCAGGTTGAGCTGGTCTCATGGACTACTCAGGTCCAAGAGGCGATCGACGCCCTCTCTCGCTAGTAGCCTGACCCCGTGTCCGAGCAATCGCCTGCTTCCAGTAGCAGCCTCTCGGATTTTCTTGGCCAGTTGCCTGATGAAGAACGTTTCATCTTGACCTTGCATTACATCCACGGCAGATCTGCCGAAGAGATTGCATCAGCCTTAGGAGTTCCAGCCAAGCCGGTCGAAACTATGATCGCCAGCGGTAGAGCCAAAATCCTGTCCGCTATCACCAATATTTAACCTATCTCTCGCCGATTCAGGCGTGATTTGCCCTTTCTTCGATTTCCTCTCTTACCCATCGGTACGAGATACTTCTCCAATGGCAGCGATGAAACCCCGCACAGGTGATGGTCCTATGGAAGTCACAAAGGAAGCTCGCAGCATGGTGATGCGGATCCCACTAGAAGGCGGCGGACGCCTTGTGGTCGAACTCAACATCGAAGAGGCAACAAATCTCGGCAGCGTCTTACAAGCTGCAGTTGCACTCGTTAAGAAGTAATTTTCTATAAGGTCGGGGTGTGAACACCACTACCCCGCCAGATCTCACCCTCCACTCAGGTTCGGCGCTTCCGCCGACTTCTGGAATCGATTCCATAGCGGTCGCCGCTGAGATCATTGATGGAAAACCAGTTGTTGGTAGTCAGAAGATCAATGCGCTGATCGCCAAGGAGTGTGGAGTTGATTTCACTTCCATTCTGGCTCAGTGGCCAGAGTTTGCCGGCAAAGGTGGCGAACTTATTGAAGTTCCAATCACACACACATCCATTAAGCGTCTCTACATTATTGGCGTCGGTCAAGGTACGAGTGGTGACTATCGCAAAGCTGGCGTCGCGCTTGGTCGAAAAGTTAAAGGTAAGAGCGCAACAACCTTCAACGCAATTATTTCTTCCAAAGAACATGCCGTGGTGCATATCAATGCGCTCGCTCTCTCGCAATATATCTGGACAACAAAGAGTTCTACGAAGCCGAAACCCTGCACATTTATCTTCACCGGAAAAGTAAGCGATGAGATCACATATGCATCCTCATTAATCGATGCAGTATGGCTCGCTCGCGATTTAATTCATGCAACCTCGGATGAGAAGAATCCAGCATGGATGGCGTCACAAACCGTGCGAGCAGTAAAGAAGATCGGATCATCAGCCCTCACCGTCAATGTTCTCTCAGGGGCGGCGCTCAAGAAATTTGGTGGTCTGCGCGCCGTTGGTGGTTCGCAGCCGACTCCTGGTCCACGCATGATTGAAGTCAGCTACGCACCTCGCGGTTCAGCACATTGGCCACACGTGGTCTTGGTCGGCAAGGGAATCACCTTCGACACCGGCGGTTACTCTCTTAAGCGCGGTTGGGAAGAGATGGCGCCCATGAAGACAGATATGTCTGGCGCTGCAATCGTGATGGCGACGACGCTGGCGATGGCGCAAGTTCAACCGAAGGTGCGCGTAACAGCTCTCATGATGTGTGCTGCCAATCTGATATCAGGTACGGCGCAACGACCGTCTGATGTGATTACTCAATACGGTGGCACAACAGTTGAAGTTCTTGATACCGATGCTGAAGGACGTCTGGTCTTAGCTGACGGCCTTGCTTACGCAGATCTTGAGTTGCAACCTGATTACCTCGTCGATGTCGCTACATTGACTGGCGCTGCGCGAATTGGATTAGGTCGCCAATATGCTGCGATGTATTCACGTGATGTCAAAGTTGCGAATGCGCTTCACGAAGCTGGAAAACGTATCGGCGATAACGCTTGGCAGATGCCACTCGTTGACGATTATGCGGAAGCTCTTCATAGCGATATTGCAGATTACGCTCATATCGATCGTCAACACTTTGGAGCAGGCTCAATTACCGCCGCGCTCTTCTTAGAGAAGTTTGTCGGCAAGCGACGTTGGGTGCATTTAGATATCGCTGGTACCGGTCGCTCTGATAGTGACAGTGGCGAAAATCCAAAGGGCGGAACCGCATCAGGTGTCCGACTATTAGTCGAATGGATTCGTTCCCTGTGACAACTATCGGCAACCGCGGAGATATGAGCGCTTACGCTGAGAGTTTTGTTCGTGAAGATATCTTTATGCAGCAAGCTCGTACCTATGGTGTGGAGTGCGGTGCGGTAGATCCAACTCCCGCGGTTGGCGGTCTCTTGCAATTTGCTGCTAGTCAGATCAACGCGAAATCTGTTGTAGAAATTGGAACCGGCTCTGGCGTCAGTGGTTTGTGGTTGTTCCAAGGAATGACGGCAGATGCAGTACTCACATCTATTGATTCTGAGCGCGAACTCTCAACCGCTGCCCGAGAAGTATTTGAAGAAGCCGGGATCTCACCGCAACGATTTAGATTAATTAGTGGCGTCACTCAAGATATTGTCAGCAAACTCGCTGATGGGAACTACGACCTTGTTGTTATTCGTACCGCTGCTGATCTCATGGATCTGATCCACGAGGCGCATCGCCTATTGCGAGTCGGCGGCACCCTCGTTATTGATCACGCACTGAGTGGTGGCAAGGTGGCAGATCCAACCCAGCGCGACTTTGAGACTATCTCCCGGCGCGATGGCCTTCGGGCGATCAAGGATGATCAACGCTGGCGCGCAACGCTCTTACCTCTTGGCGCTGGAGTCCTGCTCGCAACAAAATCTTGATCTCCTACTCATTTACCCATAAGGAGTTCCTAAGGTTTGCCTTATAGGATCGCATCCATGAGCGAAGAAGAGTCAACCCCGCCTATTACTACCCCAGCTAGCAAGCCCTCTGGCACGCCATGGTGGCTCTCAGCCAATGATCTTCAGCCGGCACTCCAGAACAATCGTTCTGCTGGAATCGGGATTCGACTCGCTTTAGTAATGACCCTGCTCGCCGGTGGCGTTGGAGCGATTGTTGATCGCGCACTCTCCATGCATAACTCCAATCTTGTCTCTACTCATTCAGCTATCCAACGCGCACCAGATTCGATTGCAGGAATCGCGGCGCGAGTTTCATCTTCTGTGGTCTCGATCGATGCCCAGACTTCCGGCGGTGGCGATACTGGATCAGGTTTCTTTATTCAGAGCGATGGCACGATTCTGACTAACAATCACGTTGTTGAAGGTGCGGTCACAAGCGGGGGATCGATCACCGTAAATCTCACAAATGGCAAGAGCTATCCAGCGACAGTAATCGGTCGTGATAGTTCTTACGATCTCGCTGTGATAAAAATTGATATCACTGATGCGCCAGCTCTACAGCTTGGCGACTCAGAGAAGATTCAAGTTGGTGATCCAGTCATCGCTATCGGATCGCCGCTTGGACTTGCCGGAACTGTTACCTCAGGAATTATTTCAGCGAAGAACCGGGCAGTCACATCTGGTGGCGGAAACGGTGAAAGCTCGTTTATCAATGCACTTCAGACTGATGCTGCGATTAACCCAGGCAACTCTGGCGGACCACTGGTAGATATCAATGGCGCAGTTATTGGAGTGAATTCAGCGATCGCCTCTCTTGGATCCAGTTTTAGTAGCCAATCAGGTTCTATTGGACTTGGCTTTGCGATTCCCATTAATCAAGCAAAGAAGACAGCAGAGCAATTGATCAAGAGTGGCAAGGCGACCTATCCACTCATGGGAATATCAGTTGACTCTACTTTTGCAGGACCTGGCGCTCGCATCGCCAATACCGCCAATGCAATCTTGCCAGGTGGACCCGCTGCAAAGGTTGGGCTACGAGTCGGTGACATCATTACTGAAATCGATGGCATCACTATCGGAAATGCTGATGAATTGATTGTCACTATCCGGGCGCATAACGTCGGGGACCGCGTGAAAATTCACTACTTACGTGGCGGAACAACGCGGACTGCTGTACTTACTCTCATAGCAAAGAAGTAATTCACTCTTCGAAGGCTTTGGGAAAGAGATAGGGTAACTCCATGTTCAATATTGGTGCAGGAGAGTGGCTGCTCTTAGCTGTCCTAGGCATTATTTTAGTTGGACCAGATCGCCTCCCACATGTCGCCGCTGATGCTGCCAGGTGGGTTCGCCGATTTAAAGAGCTCACCTCGAAAGCGACTGAAGAGTTACGTGAAAATCTTGGACCTGGCTTTGAGAATCTTGAAGTCTCAGACCTTCACCCAAAGAAATTTATTGCAAAGACGCTCAGCGAGGCGGGCGAATCTGCACTGCCGATTACCGAACTTCGTGAAATCTCCAAGAGCGCCAAGATTGATCCAGATCTCTTATGAGTAACACATCAACAACGATCGTTGAAGCAATCCGTGCAGCGCTTGCAACCGTCATTGATCCTGAGCTCCACAAACCCATTACCGAATTAGGGATGGTTGAATCGATCAAGCTTCTCGATGGCGTGGCCAAGATCACGATCTTGCTGACGATTCCTGGTTGCCCAATGCGAGAGCGACTCGATCGCGAGATCCGCGCCGCAGCGATAAGCGTTGATGGTGTAACGACTGTCGATCTCACCTTTGGTTCTATGAATGAAGAGCAACGTGCAAACGTCAAGAGCATTATGCGCGGTGGCCGAGAGAAGACAATTCAATTTGCACTCCCGAATTCGCTGACGCGCGTGATTGGTGTCGCCTCCGGAAAAGGTGGCGTCGGTAAATCATCAGTAACCGTCAACCTCGCCGTCGCTGCAGCACGAGCTGGCCTCAAAGTTGGAATCCTTGATGCCGACGTCTATGGCCACTCTGTTCCAAGGCTCATGGGAGTTCTTGGTCAACGACCAACTGCAATCGATCAATTCTTTATTCCCGTGGAAAAATACGGAGTCAAAGTTGTCTCGATGGAGATGTTCAAACCTGAACGATCAGATCCCATCGCCTATCGCGGACCCTTGCTCCACCGCGTGCTCGAACAATTATTAAGTGATGCTTATTGGGGCGACCTCGATCTCTTACTTCTCGATCTGCCACCAGGCACCGGTGATATCGCAATCTCACTTGGCCAGCTCTTGCCGGCATCAGAGATCCTCGTAGTGACGACTCCACAAGTTGCGGCGGCAGAAGTGGCCGAACGCGCTGGACGAATCGCTCATCAACTCAAGCAACAGATCTTGGGCGTCGTTGAAAATATGAGTGATGTGCCATGCCCTCACTGCGGTGAAGCGATGTCGATCTTTGGCTCAGGCGGCGGGGAGGAGACTGCAACAAGACTCTCCAATCTCGTCGGTGGCGAGGTAAAACTCTTAGCTCAGATCCCATTCGATAGCGCCTTGCGTGAAGGCGGCGACAGTGGCCATCCGATCACCCTTGCCGATCCCGAAGCCCTCGCGAGCAGAGCCTTTGATGAACTTCTGACGAAGTTAATTACTAGACCCCGGTCGCTCGTGGGAGTGCCGCTTACTCTTCATACCTAATCATCTAAGATTGGGCTATGAAAACGCCTCCAGTGAGCAGCATCAACACTGTGGCGAAGAAGATCGTTGGCCGCTCCGATAATGCGTTAGCCAAGAAATCGATCCGTGACTCACTCGTTTCAGTCGCTGGACTCATCGGTCGCCCTGTGCGCGATGAGAACGGTCGCGATATTGGTCGCCTCGTAGATATCGTCGTACGCAACGATGAGGCTACGTATCCACCGGTCTCTGGTTTGATCGTCAAAGTGGGACAGCGCAAGTCTTATATCAATGGCGCAAAGATTTCACAGATGACAAGTGAAGAGATTCGAATCTCATCACTCAAAATAGATCTTGAAGATTTTAAACGCCGCGATGGCGAATCTCTCCTTGATGCCGATGTCTTGGATCATCAGATCGTCGACGTCGACGGATTGCGTGTAGTCCGCTCTTCAGATCTCTACCTTGCACCTTTCGATAAAGAAGTTCGCCTCGTTGGCGTTGATATCTCCTTTAAATCGTTTGTACGCAGATTATTTCCTGGCTACTTAAGCCGGCTTCCAACGCCAGAGCATGTAGTGGATTGGGGAACTATCGCATCTCTCACAAGCGGATCGGGTGTAGTTCAGACCGCCGGACATCGCTCGAAACTTTCACAACTTCGCCCAGCCGATCTCGCAGATTTACTCGAAGATCTTGCCGGCCGCGAACAAGGTGCTTTTGTTGATCTGCTCGATCCAAAGCTTGCAGCAGATGCGCTCGAGGAGATGGAAGAGGATGAGCTCCAAGGCCTCTTACGTGGATTAAGTAATGATCGCGCCGCTGAACTTCTTGAGTTGATGGAACCAGATGAATCAGCTGAAGTAATGCGTGACCTCGATGAAGAGCACCGAGATGCAATCTTTGCAAAGATGGAGAAAGGCACTGCGCGCGAACTTCGCGAGCTCATCTCCTTCGACGAACGCGTTGCTGGTGGAATGATGACAACGCATATGCTCGTCATTAAGCAGACCGATACAGTTGAGACTGCTCTCAAGCTACTTATTGAGCATAAAGAGCGTGATGTAGTCGATGGCGTCCTTGTCGTTGACTCTCGCGGTCGCCTCGTTGACCATATTCAAACGATTGAGCTCGTGGCGGCAAAATCGAGTGCATTGATTGAGACGCTGATCGCCGCGCCGTTCCCCACAACCGTAAAGATCGATACTCCGCTAGATGAAGTGATTGAAGAGTTCTCCAACAACCGTGGCTCATCGATTGTTGTCGTCGATGTGAAGAATAAGCCGATCGGTCGAATCCTCGCAGATGACCTTGTTGACGCTCTCACCAGTGATGAGGGGCGCGCATGAGTGCGATAAAGAATTCAACAGAGAAGAAGCGGATATCGCCAAAGAAGATTCGCGTAGCGGCCCTTCTTGGCGTGATGGGGCCAGGCGTGCTCGCTGGATTATCAGATGACGATCCCGCTGGTATTACGACCTACTCTCAACTCGGAGCCCATTACGGCTATCGACTTATGTGGGTGCTATTAATTTCGACGATTGCTTTAATTATCTTCCAAGATTTAGGTGCTCGTATCGGTGTCGTAACTCGTCAGGGGTTACTGGGATTAGTTCGCCAGAAATATGGTGCGCGTTCTGGAATCTTGAGCGCCTCAGCACTTGTTGTGGCAAATGTCGGAACCATGACAGCAGAATTTGCTGGCATCGCTGCCGCTGGCCAACTCTTTGGGCTCTCGCGCTACATCACTGTCCCGATTGCAGCTGTTGTGGTTTCAGCACTCGTGCTCCGAGGTTCATTTGCGCGCGTTGAAAAAGTCTTCTTTGCGCTCTGCTCAGTATTTCTTGCATATGTGATCGCAGGCTTTATGTCGCATCCACATTGGGGCGAAGCCTTTAAGGGGCTCGTTGTGCCATCGATTCCGGTCAATCACGATGCGATCTATCTCGCCACTGCGACGCTGGGAACAACGCTTGCACCATGGGGTCTTGCCTTTATTCAGTCGTATGCGGTCGATAAACGCCTATCAAAGGATGATCTCAAGCTGCTGCGTGTAGATGTCTGGACTGGTTCATTGCTCACCGGGGTCATCGGATTCTTCGTGATTGTTACCTGCGCAGCGACTCTCAATGCCCATGGAATTACCAACATCACTGATGCCTCACAAGCGGCAGCTGCCCTTGAGCCGCTCGCTGGCACGCTCGCCAAGGATCTCTTCGCAGTGGGATTGATTGGAGCTGCGCTCTTAGCGGCATCGATCTTGCCATTATCAACTGCTTACTCCATTAGTGATCTCACTGGTCGTCCAGCAGCTCTTGATGATTCATACAGTGAAGCGCCACTCTTCTACACGACCTTTGCTGCAATCACAGTTGTTGCCGCAGCTCTGATCTTGATCCCCGGCGCACCACTCATCACCATCTTGATCATCTCGCAGATTATTAACGCAGTGCTGCTTCTACCGCTTCTGCTTTACATGTTTGGTATTTCACGTGATAAGCGCCTAATGGGCGAGTTCGCTGCCACCAAGACTATGAGCACGATCTACTCACTCATTATTGCTATCGTTGCAGTATGTGTTGCTGCGATGCTCTGGTTCACCTTTTTCTAACGTCTCAGGCGGCCTGCTGATGAGCAAAACTCAAGATCACACCGCTATGCCTGCGGGACGAGATATCCCAATCCTCTTACTCGGAATTCTTGGAATTGGCACATCTGGACCATTGATTGCGAAGAGCACAATGCCAGTCCCAACTCTGATCTTCTGGCGTAACCTCGCCGGTTCGATCATCATGGCCCCATTTGCGCTTCGAAAAGGCGAGTGGAAGAGCCCAGCACAGCGGCGTGCGCTTAAAGTTGCAGCAATCTCTGGCCTATTTCTTGCACTGCACTTCATTGGATTCTTTTTGGCGATGCGCTTTACAAGTGTCGCGGCAGGCACTGCGCTAACTGCGCTCCAACCAATATTTAGCGCTATCTATATTCGCGCCAAGGGAGGGCATATCGCACGGCTCTCACTCTTCGGAATGCTTGTTGCCTTTGCCTCTGTCTTTATTATCACCGGCGTGGATCTGCGCCTATCGGTACGTGCCTTTGAGGGCGATATCTTTGCCATCATCTGTGCTGCCTTAGCGGCAATTTATGTGCTCATCGGATCCAAGGTTCAGGAAGAGATCTCAACCTCTACTTACACAAGTATCTGTTACGGAGCATGTGCGATAACTATTCTGCCGATCATCTTCCTCTCTGGCTCAACTCTGATTGCATTTCCAAAGATTCAATGGCTCTGGCTCGCACTTCTTGTTCTCGGCGCACAACTTCTTGGGCATACGATGTTCAACCTCTCACTTAAGCGCCTCTCACCGGTCGTCGTCTCGCTCATCGTCTTCTTTGAAGTTCCGGTTGCCGCACTCTTTGCTTACTTCTGGCTAGGCCAGAAGCCAAGTGCTGGAATTATTCCTGGCGTTCTTGGGATCCTTCTCGGTTGCTCGATCTTTGTCCTGGGTCGCAACCGCGCATGAAGATAGATTTACACACCCACACTAACTTTAGTGATGGAACTGATCGACCATCGGAGCTAATCAATAAAGCGCTCTCCCAGGGAATCACGACCCTTGCGCTGACAGATCACGACACTATTGCTGGTTGGGATGAAGCGAGAGAGTGGCTGCGTCCAGGTCTGGATCTAGTGCTTGGTGCTGAAATATCCTGTCAGACCGAAGATGGAATTAGTGTTCATATGCTCGGTCTCCTTTTCGACCAGAGCTACGCACCACTTCAAGAGGTACTGGCGCAGACTCGTGATAATCGCCTTGGACGAATGGCAAAAATAATTGGCCGAATGAATGAAGCCGGCATCGATATTTCGTTAGATGAAGTCCATGCCCAGCTCAGCGATGGCGCAACACTTGGGCGTCCACATCTTGCAGATGCACTTGTCGCAAAGGGCTTGGCAAAGAACCGCGATGAGGTCTTTGCAGATTGGTTAGCCAATAGCTCACCCTTTTATATTCCACACTATTCACCCACACCTGAAGAAGTCATCCGCCTCATCAAGGCAGCCGGGGGAGTTTCAGTGATCGCCCATCCATTGGCATCGCTACGTGGTCGAGTCGTGGACCTTGAGAGCTTTGATTCATATATTGCAGCAGGTCTTGATGGCATTGAAG
This sequence comes from Candidatus Nanopelagicaceae bacterium, assembly GCA_040402375.1. Classification (GTDB taxonomy): domain Bacteria; phylum Actinomycetota; class Actinomycetes; order Nanopelagicales; family Nanopelagicaceae; genus PALSA-747. The sequence goes on from JBBAMR010000002.1 coordinate 116,832, forward strand.
TGAAGCACCGTGACCAGACTCCCGAACAGCAGCAGTTGCTCTTTGATATCGCAGCAAAAGCTAATCTCGCGAGGACTGGATCGAGTGACTATCACGGCACCGGAAAGATGAATGAGCTCGCTGAGTTCACTACGGATCCGGCTGAGTGGGAGAAGCTAGAAGCTCGAGCGAACGATCGCCGAGTTATAAGGTTGTAAAGCCAACCTTACGATCTGAGCCACTACCAACTTCAACAAAGGCAATCTTGTTGTACGGAACGAGAATCTCGCGCCCCTTCACATCTTTGAGTGAGAGCGTCTTTGAAGCATCTAGTGCAGCCTTCACAGCGGCAACAACGTTATCAGCTGTATCTTCAATCTCGTAGACGAGATCTACGCCAGTATCGGCGATTCCAATACGAAGGTCACTCTTCTTGTTCTCTTTAGCCATGCATCTATCCTATCGAGTTCGTTGAAAACTTCTTCAATGAGATTTAGAGATTCTGCTTGGGGAAGCCGCCGATTCCGCGCCAGATCTGGCTTGCGACGAGCTTGACAGCGTTATCACGATCAATCTTTCCATCGCGCTCGAGCCAATGGCGAGCAGCTGATTGCACATTTCCGATGATTCCAACGGCGAGCATCATTGAAGCCTCTTTAGGCAGACCGGTATCAATAGAAATAACGGCCGAGAATGCCGCAGCACAGTCATATGTCATACGGGTTAGACGCTCACGGACGGAGGGCTCAACAGCCATATCGCTCTCAAAGAGAAGGCGGAAGGCTTCACCCTCACGGTTAATAAAGTCGAAGTAGGCCCCAACAGTTGCTTTCACTCGCTCTGAGTTATCAGTTTGCGAGGCGATAGCTCTCTGGATCTCAAAGACGAGCGAATCGATATGGAGATCAAGCACCGCTAAGTAGAGCTCGAGCTTTGATGGAAAGTGCTGATAGAGGACTGGCTTACTGACATTTGCACGATCCGCAATCTCATCCATCGCCGCCGAGTGATAGCCAGCCTGCGTGAAGACTTCAAGAGCGGCGGCGAGCAGCTGAGCTCGTCGTTCATCGCGGGGGAGGCGTCCTTTGAGATCGGTAGTCATGCGATAAGGATAACTAATAACCAGCTCCTTGTTATCCTGCTCTTATGACCCAGAAGAGCCTCTTATTAGTCCATGCGCATCCAGATGACGAGACGATCAACAACGGAGCGACGATGGCGATGTACGTTGCGGCCGGCTATAACGTCACACTCGTCACCTGCACACGTGGTGAAGAAGGAGAGATCTTAGTTCCGGAGTTAGCCCATCTGGCAGCTGACCAAGAAGATGCACTCGCACCGATTCGCGAAGTTGAATTAGCAAATGCGATGGCAGCACTTGGCGTGAAAGATCATCGATTCCTCGGGGCCCCTAATCATCAGTATCGCGATAGCGGAATGATGGGAACTCCACCGAATGATCGACCAGATGTTTTTTGGCAGGCAGATCTCGATAGCGCAGCTCATCAGCTTGCAAATATTATTACTGAGGTAAAACCACAAGTACTTGTTACCTACGATGAGATCGGTGGTTATGGCCACCCTGATCACATTAAGGCTCACCTTGTTGCTATGCGAGCAGCCGAGCTTGCCGCACCAGAATGGGATATTCAGAAGATTTATTGGAACACGATGCCTCGGTCAGTTGTTCAAAAGGGTATTGATGCGATGAAGGCTGCCGGCTCTGATTTTATGGGCGCTGATAGCGCCGACGAGCTCCCTTTTGCCAAGCCCGACGAGCTGGTAACTACTCACATAGATGGCTCTGCCTTTGTAGATCAGAAGATGAAGGCCATGTCATCTCACCCAACACAAATCGCACTTGATGGACCATTCTTTGCGCTTTCAAATAATGTTGGACTCAATGTGTGGGGTAACGAGTACTACACCTTGGTGAAAGGCGTGAAGAGCGCTCCCTTTACCGATGAAGGCTGGGAGAGCGATCTCTTTGCAGGTGTTACGGAATAACTTCGTAGCTCTGTCCGGCGGCTGAATCAACCACGGCAATTTTTAGAAGTAGTAATTGATCGCGAAGCTCATCGCTACGCGCATAATTCTTTGCAGCACGAGCTGCTGCTCGTTCCTCAAGTAAGGCTGCTTGTTCGTTTGTGAGTTCACTCTTAACGTCAATGCGATCGAGATCGAGTGCAAAGACAGAGTCGATTGCGCGGAAGATTTGCGCCTTAGCTCCAGGTGTGATTGTCTCATCACGTTCGATTCGACGAAGTTCCACGGCAGCATCTACGGTTCCAAGATCATTCATCAACATCGAAGTAAGCGCTGCGATAGTGCTCTCACTCTCAATGGAGGGTGTGCTTGCACCCCACTCTGCCAACTTTTTGCGCCAACGCTTAATGGTGGCATCAGCTGCGTGCAGAGCATCCCAGGTGAGATCGATCTGACTGCGATATCGATTTTCAGTAAAGCAGAGCCGTAGCGCAAGCGGATCGAGGCCAGCAGCGACGATATCGCTGACAAGTACGACATTTCCGGCGCTCTTCGACATTTTGCGGCCCTCGAAGAGTAGGTGCTCGCCATGTACCCATTGCGCCACCACCTCTCTTCCGGTTGCTGCATTGGATTGGGCACGTTCATTTTCATGATGCGGGAAGCGCAGATCGATTCCACCAAGGTGGAGATCAACAGTGCCAGTCAGATATGCAATTGACATTGCCGAACACTCAATATGCCAGCCAGGAAATCCCAGCCCCCACGGAGAATCCCAGACCATCTGCGTGCGATTTCCCGCCGCCTTCCAGAGCGCCCAATCGGCGTGGAAACGTTTTGCACCTTCTTCGGAGTATTCATACTTGTGACCTGGCTGTAGTGCAGATAATTTGTTGCCACTGATATCACCATAACTCGGGAAAGATTGGGCGTCGAAATAGACGCAACCATCACTACCGAGATATGCGCTTCCTTGGTCCATGAGATTCTGAATGAGATCGAGCATCATCTGAATTGATTCACTCGCACGTGGGTAATGTTGCGCCGGAGTAATTCCTAGTAGCGCTAGATCTTTGTGAAATCTTGCTTCATATTCGCGCGCGATATCAAAGGGATCAAGTTTCTTAGCAACTGACTCTGCCAACAACTTATCCTCATGAAGATCTTCTGACATGTGGCCGACATCGGTGATGTTCTGGACGAGCTCACTTCGAACTCCACCGAGCGCAAGAGTTCGGACGATGAGATCACCTAAGAGAAATGTTCGAAGGTTGCCGACATGTGCATCGCGATAGACGGTCGGCCCACAGCTATAGATCCGGATGAATTCACCATTGCTCGCCGCGACAGGTGTCAGCGTCCGAGAGCGGGTATCAAAGAGAGTAAGTGGGGAAATCAGAGCAGTCGTCATGGGGTCGGAACTACTTTCCAGGTGAAGATCCGGCTTGGATCGAATCTCACAAGTGTTCCATCCTTCTTTCGAATATCCATCGGAGTCTCAAGGTAGCCCAAGAGGTCGCGAAAGCCGCCTTCGGGGTCGAAGGAGCGGATACTCAGCCGGGCGCCGAGCTCGGCTTCGCCGGGTAGATCGGGCGGGATACGGGCGCTCATGAGGCAATTCTCTACCTTGGTGCAATAAGATTCTTGTTATATCCAGGGGTAAAAATTTGCCTCAGTTTTCAAGCGTTAAAGGAGCCCCGAGTGACCTACGTAATTGCCGAGCCTTGTGTCGATGTGAAGGACAAGTCATGCATCGAGGAGTGCCCAGTTGATTGCATCTACGAGGGTTCTCGCATGCTCTACATCCAGCCAGATGAGTGTGTGGATTGCGGCGCATGTGAGCCGGTCTGTCCAGTTGAGGCGATCTATTACGAAGATGATATTCCTTCGCAGTGGAAAGAATTCGGCGGAATCGCTGGCGAGTTCTTCGTAGAAATTGGTTCACCAGGAGGAGCAAGCAAGGTCGGCGCAACAAATACTGATCCAACCAAGATTGCCCAGCTTCCAGCAAAAGCGGAGTAACTCTGAAGCTTCCAGATTTTCCATGGGATGCGCTCGCTCCAATCGGAGCAATAGCGCGATCTCATCCTGAGAGTTTTATCGATCTCTCGCAGGGAACGCCAGTAGACCCAACGCCAGAATTTATTCAAAGCGCACTGATCGCTGCTGCGAATTCCCCGAGTTACCCCTTCACAACAGGCACACCAGAACTTCGCACCGCCATCAAGAGCTGGGCAACCCAGAACCTTGGGATCACCGGTGACTTTGATGTCATTCCAGTCATTGGATCAAAAGAGTTGGTTGCATGGCTACCAACAATCCTTGGCTCATCTCACGTTATCTATCCAGAGATTGCGTATCCAACATATCTTGTTGGTGCAATCATGGGGCGAGCTACTCATGAAGCTGTCGGTATCGATGCCGCGCATTGGCCTAAGGCGAATCTGGCGTGGATTAATTCACCATCTAATCCGACCGGGCGAGTTCTGACTGCTGACGAACTACGCGCAGTCATTGAGTATTCACGTCGCACAGATACAGTGATCGCCAGCGATGAGTGTTACATCAGCTTTCCAGCCTCAACCGCCACTGGCGCAACGAAACCACTCTCAATCTTTGATGTTGCAGAAGGCGATAACACGAATCTGCTCGCAGTTCACTCTCTTTCAAAGCGCTCAAACCTTGCTGGCTATCGCGCTGCCTTTGTTGTTGGTGATAGCGCGCTCATTGCAAAAATTCTTGAAGTTCGCAAACATGCCGGCATGATGGTGCCGTTGCCAGTGCAACGAGCCATGATCGCTGCTCTTTCAGATGAAGAGCACGTGGTTGCCCAAGCAGATCGTTATCGCGCCCGCCGAGCTGTACTTCAGAGCGCGCTTGAGGCTCAGGGATTTCGGATCGACGATACCGAGGCTGGTCTCTACCTCTGGGCCACCCGTGATGAATCAGATTGGGAGACGGTGACCTGGTTTGCTCACTTGGGCATCCTGGCGACCCCTGGTCACTTCTATGGCGAAGCCGGAGATCGCCATGTTCGAATTGCACTTACTGCCACTGATGAACAGATCGCCGCTGCCGCTGCGCGAATAACAGCTGCGCGAAAGAGCTGATCGATCATGGTGAAATCTGCGATTCTTTTAGTAGGCGGCATGGGGACGCGCATGCACCCGCTCACCTTAAATACGCCTAAACCGATGTTGCCGTTACTGGGTAAACCCATCACCGAACATCAAATTATGAAGGCGAAGGAAGCTGGTATTACTGAGATTGTCCTTGCGACTTCTTATCTCGCGGATATCTTCACTCCTTACTTTGGAAACGGTGAGAAATTCGGAATTGACATCTCTTATGCGGTTGAAGAAGTAGCACTTGGCACAGGTGGTGCAATCGCTAACGCCGCCAAATATTTACGTGGGGATGGCCCAGTAATGGTCTTCAATGGCGACGTTCTGAGCAGCCATTCATTACAAGAACAAATCTCCTTTCATGAGGAACATAACGCCGACGTCACGCTCTATCTCACAGAGGTTGAAGATGCTCGGGCCTTCGGAGTTGTTGAGATGGTTGGTGAGAAGATTTCAACGTTCAACGAGAAGATGGAAACTCCTCCTACGAAGATTATTAATGCCGGTTGCTACATCTTCAATCGCGAGATCATCGATGAGATCCCAAGCGGGGTCGTCGTGAGTGTGGAGCGGGAGACCTTTCCAGGACTCATTGCCCGCGGCGCTGATGTGATGGGCTTTGTTGATCGCTCGTATTGGCTAGATATCGGCAACCCCAAGGCGTTGTTGAAGGCGACAAAGGATCTGATTGAGGCGACTGGATACACAGCCATGCAGGCGAAAGGTTCAAGGGTTGACCCTGGGGCCGAGGTAGATCAGGGCTCCTATATTGGTCAGGAGACGGTGATCGACTCTGGCGCCGTGCTCCATAACTGCGTGATTGGGGATGGGGCAACGATTGGTGCCGGGGCGCAATTGACTCGAACATTTGTTGCATTTGGCCACATAATCGCTCCAAATACCCTCGCCGAGGACGAATTCTTCGGGTATTCACCCGAAAATGACTAAATAAGGGATTCTCCCGCTTGACTCCAGCGGGTTACACGCGTGTAATTCTCCTAGTTGCCCTACTTTCCCAAACCGAGCGGGGCGCCAAGATCTCTAGGAGCTGTACTTATGTCAGAACACCAGAACACTCAGGCACTTTCAATCCTTCCAATTATCGCGGCCCCCGATAACGCGGTAGAGCTATCGTGGCAAGAGCGCGCACTCTGCGCCCAGACAGATCCAGAAGCTTTCTTTCCAGAAAAGGGTGGCTCAACTCGCGAAGCAAAGCGCGTCTGCCTCTCATGCGATGTCCGTTCTGAATGCCTTGATTATGCCCTCGCTCATGATGAGCGCTTTGGCATCTGGGGTGGTCTCTCAGAGCGTGAACGTCGTCGCCTCAAGCGACGTAGCGCTTAAGCTGGTTTAAGAGGAGCCGCGTAATGGCGGATACATTTTTTGTTACAGCAGTACTCGTCACCCATGATGGTGCGAAGTGGTTGCCAGAGGTCATTGCTGCAATCAGCACCCAGACCCGCCCCGTCGATCGCGTCATTGCCATCGATACCGGTTCAATCGATAACTCTCTCCAACTTCTGCAATCATCTGGAACCATCACTATCGCTGAAGATCGCGGGATGGGTTATGGCGATGCAATTAAACATGCGCTCGCTCTTACTCCAGGAACAGATGAGAATGAATGGCTCTGGTTAATTCATGATGACTGCGCACCAGATCGCAACGCACTCAAACTTTTATTGGATGCAGTCGAAGAACGCCCTCAAGTTGCAATCGCTGGACCGAAACTTCGTGACTGGTTTGATCGAGATCGACTCCTTGAAGTAGGAGTCTCTATCACCGGAAATGGTTCGCGCTGGACGGGGCTTGAAATTGGCGAACAAGACCAAGGTCAACATGACTCCATTAATGATGTGATGTCAGTAAGCACTGCCGCGATGTTGGTAAAGCGAAGCATCTTTGAAGACCTTGGTGGATTAGATATCAACCTCGCACTCTTCCGTGATGATGTTGATTTCGGATGGCGCGCACATGTTGCAGGCTACAAGGCGATCTGTGTGGAGTCTGCGATTGCCTATCACGTCGAAGCCTCTGCAAATGAACTTCGTGCCGTCGATGTTTCTGAAGCCTTTCTCCATCGCCCGCTCTTACTTGACCGCAGAAATGCAGCGTATGTGCTTCTCGTTAACTCCTCGCTCTGGTTACTGCCGTGGATTGCGGTTCAGTTATTTACGACCAGTATTGCGCGCGCGATCATCAACCTCTTGGCGAAGTTGCCTGGCTATGCCGGTGATGAAATCGCTGCCGTGGCGCTGCTATTAGCCAATCCAGCCGAACTCTTCCAGGCGCGACGAGCTCGCAAGAAGAAGCGTTTGCTCTCACCCCGCGTTGTTTCGCATTTCATTCCTTCCACCTGGAGCCAGCTCCAGCTCGCTTTCTCGCGCGCGGGTTCAGCGATTTCGCGCGCGATACTTCCAACACAAGTGATTCCAGATATTACGCAACCCTCATATTCAGATATCGGAACTGTTGCACCTGATTTTGATGAGGCAGATTTAACGCCACCACCTTCCAACTCCATTTGGAAGTATCTCGTTAAGAAACCTCAATTTATTATCGCCGCGGTCATCGCAGTCATTTCCATCATCGCTTCGCGAAGTAGATTTGGTCCCTTATCTGGTGGTGCGTTAGCACTCGCCCCTAATAGCGGAATTGATCTCCTCCATCGTTATTCCAGTGCCTGGCATCTCGTCGGAGTTGGATCTTCCGCATCAGCGCCACCATGGATGGCACTCTTAGGACTCTCTTCTCTCACGACTTTAGGTAATGCACCTCTACTGATCACCCTCATCTTTCTCTTCGCCCCAGCAATCTCTTACCTTGCGCTCTATCGAGTACTCATGCGTCAAGGAATACGACGAAATTATGGATTGATCGGAGCGGGTATCTACACCGCTTCACCAGTCTTGTGGGCATCGCTCAACGAGGGCCGACTCGGAACTCTGCTTGTGATCCAATTACTTCCCACGTTGCTTGCCCTAGAACCTTTCTCTCGTGCCCGCGAAACTTCTTCGTGGCGTCGAATCTTTGCGATCTCACTCCTCGCGGCGGTCGTTGGTGCGTTCTCACCCACGTTGCTCGGTATCTGGTTAATCGGTCAGCTCGCGCTACTAGCGATCAGAATCTTTGACGAACGCCATCAAGTAAGAGATCTTGGATTCGGGACTTTTCTGCGATCAGAACGGCTCGATACTGTTAAGCGCCGTTTTGCCTTATTGGTCACACCATGGCTACTTACATTTCCATGGTCACTTTCGATGCTCTTTCACCCAACTCAATTCTTACTTGAGCCAGGAATTCCAACTGCTGCGGGTAGTCGATTAGATGTCATTCTCTTTAATCCTGGCGGGGTTTCAGCACCACCGATGTGGATCCTTGCGCCTTTTGTTTTACTACTGATCCTCGCACTCGTCGTTACACAATTACGCACAGTTGGCGCTGCGGCTGCTATCGCTTTAGGAGCAGCGCTGGCGATGAGCCAGATCGTGATTCCCGGCCACGGCAGTCGAACCCAAGTTTGGTCTGGACCATTGATCGTAGTTGCGATGGTAATTTTGCTCGCACCAACTCTTAAATTTGTACAAGAGTTCTTACCGACCTTGCAGGAACGCCGACTGGGATTACAGCACATTGGCTTAGCTGGGATCTCATTAGTGACGGTGATAAGCGTGATTGCCATGCCAATCTGGGCAGCCACTGGTGGTTCGCACTCATTAGTGAGTGCTAACCAGAGCTCGCACATTCCAGCCTTTGTGGGCGCTCTAGCAGAAACGCCCGCCCGCCCGAAGACTCTGGTCGTGCATTCAACGCAAGCTGAGACGACCTACTTCATCACTCGTGGCGCTGATATCTACCTCGGCGATGCAGATAGTTCTACGGAATTACCAGATTCTATTACTCAGACCATGAACCAACTCATCAGCGGTGGTGGAATTACAACCGCACGCGTCCTTGGTAATTATGGAATTGCCTACCTCTATTTAGAAAATCCTGCGCCGCCGGCGATTGTGCGCGTCATTGATGGCGTCGGAGGTTTCTCACGGATGTCTTCCACCTCGGCTGGAATCGTATGGAAAGTAGTTGGTAATAATCCTCGCGTACTTTTCGTTGATTCAACTGGCAACCGCCAGACCATTAACTCTGGCGACATTACAGCGCTCGATAAGGTGATGGGCCCAGGTACTGTCGTTGTGGCCGAAAAATATGATTTGAGTTGGCGACTTATGCTTGATGGGAGAGCAATCCGTTCAGAGCGATCAGCTAGCGGCTTGCCGATCTTCACGATTCCACAAGGGGGAGAGCTCTCACTCACCTTCGATGGTGCGATCCACGGAATTCTTCTCGCTCTCGAGTTAGCAACTCTCATCATTACAATCGTAATGTCACTCCCAGCTGGTCGCCGCCGACGAGATCAAGTAATGCAGGATCTCTCATGAAGAAGATATCTCTCGCGATCGACCGGAGAATTCTCGTTGCAGCCACAGCGTTAGTCGTTGGCCTCTTGCTCTCCTATCTCGCACCTGTTGCGGAGCAGGGCACCTTGGTTGTGACAGGTAACCCTGCTCAGATCTGCCCATTTATCACTAGCGCCGGCAGCACATCTGCCTATCTACCGAAGGCAAAACTTGGAATCCGCTCGATCAATGGCAAGAGCACGAGCTTTGTACTCTCACCTCGCTCGATTGTTCCACTCACCACATCTGCTCTCTTGGTTGATAGCAATCCAGGCACTTCTTTAAGTTATAGCTCGCTCGCATCGTCGGGTGCTGCTGTGGTTCCGTGTACTGCGGGAGATCCGGAGACGTGGTTTATCGGCGGCTCAGGTGGATTGACGAGTAAAGGCGTATTGGATCTTGTTAACTCAGGGCTGAGTGAGTCGGTAGTAGAAATAGCTGCCTTTACGTCGAAGGCGGCGATACCTGCGCTCACAGTCAAGGTGAAGGCGAATTCATCTGCGACCGTACCTCTCGATGTACTCGCACCGGGAGAAGAATCTATTGCACTGCATCTCATTACTCGCACCGGTTGTATCGCAGCCTTTGTCCTAGATCAACGGGCGAAGGGTTTGCGTTCACTTGGTTTAGATTATGTAAAACCAAACGATGCTCCGCATAACTCACTCTTCATCTCTGGTCTCTACCCTCACAGAAGCGAGAAGAGTGGAGTTGCTAGCGCATTGCGATTGCTCAACCCCGGCTCGCTCGATGCGACAGTACGAGTTCAGGCGATCTCTGCAGATGGCAGATTTATCCCTGTGGGATTTGATGGGCTCGTTGTGAAACATGGCCTCGTCACAACCATCCCGCTGGTAAATCTGACAACGAGCTCACTCTTTGGTCTGCAGATTGATTCAGATCAACCAATTCTCGCCGGCGCACTCACGACATCTGGCTCTGGTGATTTTGCCTGGGCTGCTCCCTCAACCCCCTTAACATCGTTCACGACCAACTTTGGCGGGCTAACCCCAAGCGCCGCCTTTATCGGGAGTGCAATCAAAGTTCGGGTCAGTGGGCAGTTCATATCCGGTAAGAGTTTCAACCAAACGATTCAAGGATCTGAGATCGCGCTCTGGACGCCAAAGGCTGGAGTTAAGAACGTTCACTTTACGGCGATGGGTGGAGCGAAGATCTACGCAGGTGCAGTGATCAATACTGGAGGCCTGAGTTATATCCCACTGACAAGTGGCGCCGTAAGTGCAAACACGGCCCTGCCATTCAACGATGTTCACACTCTGACCCACTAGATTTCAAGCCATGAGAAGTGGATCGGTAGTTCGCCGCGGCAGTCGTGGTTGTTCGCGTGCCAGCTGTCGAAAGCCCGCGCTCCGAACTCTCACCTATATCTACTCTGACTCAACTGCCTTGGTTGGACCATTAGCAACATTTGCCGAACCACATGCATACGATCTATGTCTTGAACATTGCGAGAAACTCACTGTGCCAAATGGTTGGACAGTCATCACAACACAGACCGAACAGGGCGAGGCTGGACCGAACACCGATGACATCATGGCGATCGCCGATGCGGTTCGAGAGATTGGTGCTGCCCGCCACCATGCACCAGCTGAAGTAGAGCAACCCACACAGCAAGAGATCGGCCGACGCGGGCATTTACGCGCCTTACCATCCCAGTAGTCCCGCTCAGGGCTGGTTATTGAGGGATTTCCTATAGATTGAGGCTATGTTCACCGCGCAAGAGCTCGATGCAATTATCAAGGCCTACGATATTCGCGGCCTCGTCGATACTGAAGTTACAGCTGACTTTGTCTTCTCACTAGGGTGTGCCTACGCCAAGTTCCTTGAAGAAGAGCGTGAACCATCAACGGTTCTTATCGGTGAAGATATGCGTCCGAGTTCGCCGTTGCTAGCTTCTGCCTTCGCAGATGGAATTACCTCCCAAGGTTTTGATGTTATTCGAATCGGACTCGCCTCGACAGACATGCTCTACTTTGCCGCTGGAAAACTCAACCTCCCTGGTGCGATGTTCACAGCGAGCCATAACCCAGCCGAATACAACGGAATTAAGCTCTGTAAAAGTGGTGCCCGCCCGATAGGTAAAGAATCTGGCTTAGTTCGAATTCGCGATCTCATTCTCAATGGCGTACCAATGTCACTTCGCTCACCAGGTAAATCAAGCGATCAGCCAATGCTTGGCGATTACGTTGATTTCTTGCTCTCGCTCTTCGCGCCTGAGAAAATCAAAGTTGCTAGAAAACTCAAGGTAGTTATTGATGCTGGAAACGGTATGGCTGGCTTCACCGCACCGGCAACAATGGAGCGACTCAATGTCGATCTCATACCGATGTACTTTGAACTCGATGGCACCTTCCCAAACCACGAAGCTAATCCACTCGACCCTAAAAATATGAAAGCACTTCAGAAGAAGGTGAAAGCGGTCAAGGCTGATATTGGTCTGGCATTTGATGGTGATGCTGACCGATGCTTCATCGTCGATGAACGGGGCGAGCTGGTTAACCCTTCAACGTTAACTGCGCTGATTGCAGTTCGTGAGTTGGAGCGGAAGCCAGGATCAACAATTATTTATAACCTCATTAGCTCTCAAGCTGTCCCGGAAATTATTGAAGAGCATGGCGGCAAGCCAGTCCGCTCTCGAGTTGGGCATTCTTATATTAAAAAACTGATGGCTGAAAGTGGCGCAGTCTTCGGAGGCGAACACTCTGGTCACTTCTACTTTGGTGACTTCTGGTGTGCTGACTCTGGAATGTTAGCGGCGCTATTCGCGCTCTCAGAACTTGGTGGAAGCGATCGCCCATTATCTGAATTGCTCGCTCCCTATGACCGCTACATTTCAAGTGGCGAAATCAATACACAGGTCGCAGATACCCAAAAATCTCTCGAATCTATCAAGGCCACCTATCAGGTTGAATACCCCGTTGATGATCTTGATGGCTACACGATCACCGGCCCCGATTGGTGGTTCAACGTCCGCGGATCGAACACGGAGCCACTCCTACGGCTCAACGTTGAAGCGGATAGTCAGAAAACGATGGAGCGCGTAAGGGATCAGGTTCTAGCCCTCATCAGGTAGCCTTTGCCCTATCTAGTGAGGCCTCACGAAGAAGTCTTTTTGACGCTTACACACGTACTCGTTTGAGTCATAAACAACTAATAGGAGCACAGCCGTGACCGTAGAAACAACAACACTTCGTAGCGAGATTGCAAACCCAGCTCTGGCAGCTGAAGGCAAGAAGCGCATTGAATGGGCTGGACGCAGTATGCCTGTACTTGCTCAGATCAAGGATCGCTTCGCCAAAGAGAAGCCATTTGCCGGAACCCGCATCGCAGCATGCATGCACGTCACCACCGAGACGGCGAACTTAATGATCGCACTCAAGGCTGGCGGAGCCGAGATCGCGCTCTGTGCGTCAAACCCACTCTCAACACAAGATGACACTGCAGCAGCCCTCGTCCATGAATATGGCATCAGCGTCTTCGCCCGTAATGCCGTCGATCGCGATGGCTATTACTCGCACCTCAACGCCGCTCTCGACATTAAGCCTGACTTTGTCTTCGATGATGGTTGCGACCTCGTCAATACTCTTCACACAACTCGCACCGAGCTCATTGCTGGCGTACAAGGTGGTTGCGAAGAGACAACAACCGGAGTTATTCGTCTAGCTCAGATGGCTAAAGATGGTGCACTCAAGTTCCCAATGATCGCTGTTAACGATACTGATACAAAGCATATGTTCGATAACCGCTTTGGTACCGGCCAATCAACTTGGGATGCAATCTTCCGCGCAACAAACTCATTAATCGCAGGCTCAACTGTTGTTGTCTGTGGTTTTGGTTATTGCGGTAAGGGCGTTGCAGAACGCGCTAAGGGTATGGGCGCAGATGTCATCATCACCGAGATTGATCCAACTAAGGCGCTCGATGCCTTGATGCAGGGATACCGCGTCATGCCGAGTGTGGAAGCAGCGAAGATCGGTGACTTCTTCATCACCGTGACAGGCAACCGCGATGTACTTCGTGATGAGCATTTCTCAGTCATGAAAGATGGCGCAATCCTCGCTAACTCTGGCCACTTCGATATTGAAATCGATGTTGCCTGGCTTGAAACCCACGCCAAGCAGAAGAATTCAAAGATTCGCCACCAGACAGATGAGTACGTACTCGCTGATGGCCGCCGCATCTTGCTCGTCGCAGAAGGTCGCCTAGTGAATCTTGGCGCAGCTGAGGGCCACCCAGCATCAGTGATGGATATGTCATTCTCTGATCAGGCACTCACAGCTGAGTGGTTACTCAAGGCTGCGAAGGAGCTTGGCGCTGGACTTCACCAAGTTCCAACTGTCATTGATAAGGAAGTTGCAAGCCTTAAGTTGGCAAGCATGGGCGCATCGATTGATCAGCTCACACCAGCGCAAGAGCTTTACCTCAACTCTTGGGAGCACGGCTCCTAATGACCCTCATCATGGTTGTTGATGACGATCAAGATCTTGCAGAGATGTTAGGCATTGTGCTCAACGGAGCTGGATATGAAGTCGATCTCATCAACCATGGAGATCAGGTGCTCGATAGCTTTCGAGCAAATAAGCCTGACCTCGTGCTTCTAGATGTCATGCTGCCCGGGATTGATGGCGTAGAAATTTGCCGTCAAATCCGGGCAGAGTCAATGGTCCCAATCGTGATGCTGACCGCGAAGAGTGATTCGCATGATGTTGTCATGGGCCTTGAAGCTGGCGCAGATGATTACATGGTTAAACCCTTTAAAAGTTCAGAACTCGTTGCCCGCTTAAAAGCTCGGCTACGCCGTAGTTCTAGCGATGGAGCTAATTCTCTTCACCTTGGTGACATTGTGATCGATCAAGTAGCACATACGCTCAATCGTGATGGCAAGAGTATTCCTCTGACCAGAATTGAATTTGATCTCTTAGTAGCTCTTGCAAAAGAGCCCGGTCGAGTCTTTACGCGCGAAGCGCTTCTCTCTGAAGTCTGGGGTTATCAGAATGCGACAGATACACGGCTCGTAAACGTCCATATCCAGCGATTACGTTCGAAGGTGGAGCGAGATCCTGAAAATCCAGAGCTCATCCAAACCGTACGTGGAGTTGGATATAAGGCCGGCTCAATCGGGTCATGAGGTCGCAGTGAAGCGCTTTACTAGACGCTGGCGGAAGTCGATCCTGCTACAGGTCACAGGTTCTTCGGTAATCATCTCAATTATTGTGATCGCAGTTGTCGGTAGCGTTCTCTACACAAAGATCAGCGCCGGTATCTATCATGAGAAGGCCAATGCCGCTGTGTCGGAAGCACAATCACTCAGCGACTACACCCAGTCCCAGCTCGATGCGACTCGCTATCGCACTGATATATCGCTGACTAAGGTGATTAGTGGAATCTTTAAAGCGAGTGAAGTTAGCCCAACCACATCGGTTCGCGAAACGATCATGTTGGCAACCCCCGCCACTGCGAAGAGTTCGACGCTCTATCAAGGTAGCTCACATCAAGTTGCACTTAGTACTATTCCAGAAGCATTCCGAGTAAAGGTGCGAAAGAATTTCTTCTCCCAATCACAGCGGGTTAAAATCCAATATACAAATCGACCAGGTGTTGCCATCGATGCCATTGCGGTTGGCCGGGTAGTAGGAATCCCCGTTAACTCGATCTATGAAATCTACTATCTCTTCCCTCTCACTCAACAACAACAGCTCATCTCGCTGATTAGAGGTTGGATGTTTGGTACCGGCATCATTCTCATCCTTATGATCGGCCTCATCACCTGGTATGTGATTCGAAAAGTTGTTCTTCCAGTGCGAGAAGTCGCTGAGATTGCAGAAAAGCTTTCCGAAGGAGACCTCGGTCGGCGACTTGCTATCAGAAGTGAGGATGAGATGGGTCGCCTGGCAATCTCCTTCAATGAGATGGCGCTATCGATGCAGCAGCAGATCTCACGTCTTGAGAACCTCTCACGGCTTCAACAGCGATTCGTCTCGGATGTCTCGCATGAACTCCGGACTCCATTGACGACAATCCGGATGGCTTCGCAGATTCTCTATGACTCACGGGGATTGCTGGATCCAGCGGCATCACGAAGTGCAGAGCTTTTGATCTCACAGACCGAAAGGTTCGAGACCCTCCTTACCGATTTACTCGAAGTGAGCCGCTTCGACGCTCGAGCTGCGATTCTTGAGACTAAGGATGTTGACCTCAAAATAATTGTCCAGCGTGCAATCGATACCCTCCAAGCAAACGAAGTAGCGGGATTTAGCTTCGTAGCGCCAGACAATGAGTATCACGCGCTCGTCGATGATCGCAGAATTGAGCGGATCGTACGTAATCTCATCTCTAATGCGATCGACCATAGCGAAGGCCAAGGCGTGGTTATCACAATGGCTCAGAGTGAACACGAAGTTGCCATTGGAGTACGTGATTTCGGAATCGGCTTTAATGATCGTGAAGCCGATCGACTCTTCGATCGATTCTGGCGAGCCGATCCATCTCGCTCGAGAGTGCGCGGTGGAACTGGGCTCGGCCTTGCAATTGCACTCGATGATGCGAAGCTACATCAAGGAACTCTGAAGGCATGGGGTCGGCCCAAGCACGGTGCTCACTTTGTTGTTACGCTTCCGAAGAATCCAGGCATCCCAATTTCTAGTGAATTGATTGCTGTTGTGCCCAGCGATGAACCATCCACAATCGTGACAGATATCGATAACGAAGAGATTTAAACTGCAGTAGATATAGAGAGTGATCCTTGATGAAATCCTCTCGCTGCTATATCCAACTTCCTGTATTCAATGCGGTCAGAGTGGTCCAACAATCTGTCCACGGTGCGAATCTGATTTATTAACATCGCGCTCTATTCTCACTCTTCGTGGCCTTCCGCTCTACTCTGCAATCCAATACAACGAAGCAGCTTCACATTTAATCCTCGCAGCGAAAGAGAACAACGATCGTTCGGCTGCCAAATATTTAGCGGGCTTGATGGCGATGAGGTTTGGACGATTGCACCGTGAGAACCCATACGATCAGTACTTCTTCATCCCGGTACCATCGACTCGCGCTGCCGATTATCGCCGGGGCTTTGCCCACACAGTTGTGCTCTCAAAACTCGTCTCGAAAGAGATTGTGCGAGAGCACGGAGTTCGCGCAGAGGTCCAGCCACTTTTAATTCCGACTAGAAAGGTTCTCGATCAGAGCCTGCTCAATGCGAGGGAGCGGGCGATTAACCTCGATCACGCCTTTCAGGTTAAAAAAGGGAGAGAGAACCGAGTCAGGGGTGTGGGCCCTGACGTGGGAATAATCGTGATCGATGATCTTGTTACAACCGGCAGTACTATCTCAGAGGCGATTCGAGCGCTGCAGAGAGCTCATTACGAGCCAGCTGCCCTGCTCAGCGCCTGTGTGGCAGGCCGATTTTTAACGAATAAGATAGCCCGGTATTAACCAGCGAGAGACCGGAAAGATTCGTCTGATGAAAGAGGGACCGTGGCACTTCTAGATAAGATCCTACGCGCAGGCGAAGGCCGCGCTATCCGAAATCTCGAGAAGATCGCCGCCGAAGTAAATGCCTTCGAGCCGAAGGTCTCCGCGTTAAGCGATGCAGAGCTTGCAGGCCTCACCACAACCTTTAAGAGCCGACTCGCAGCTGGTGAAGATCTCGATGCAATCCTGCCAGAAGCTTTCGCAACGGTTCGTGAAGCTGCAAAGCGAACACTTGGTCAGCGCCATTACGATGTTCAGTTGATGGGTGGAGCCGCGCTCCATCTTGGCAATATCGCCGAAATGCGCACCGGTGAAGGTAAGACCCTCGTCTCAACTCTTCCTGCCTACCTCAATGCGTTAACCGGCAAAGGCGTCCATATCGTCACCACCAACGATTACCTCGCTGAACGCGATAGCGAGTGGATGGGCCGTATCCATAGGTTCTTAGGACTTAAAGTTGGCGTGATTCTCTCCAGCATGACTCCTGCCGAGCGCCGCGAAGCATATGCAGCGGATATTACCTACGGAACAAATAATGAATTTGGTTTCGATTACCTTCGCGACAATATGGCGTGGTCACTCGAAGATTGTGTCCAACGCAAACATAACTTTGCGATCGTTGATGAGGTTGACTCAATCCTGATTGATGAAGCTCGTACTCCACTCATTATCTCTGGACCAGCTGATAAGCCAACGAAGTGGTACGTAGAATTTGCAACCATCGCCGAGAAGCTCACGCGCGATCTTCACTACGAAATTGATGAGAAGAAGCGCAATCTTTCGATTACTGAAGATGGCGTAACTAAGGTTGAAGAGATCCTCGGGATTGGCAACCTTTACATCGCCGAGAACACCCCAATGATTGGTTACCTCAACAATGCCGTCCGCGCGAAGGAGCTCTTCAAGCGCGACAAGGATTATGTCGTCATGAACGGTGAGCTCTTAATCGTCGATGAGCACACTGGCCGCGTGCTCTCAGGTCGCCGCTACTCAGAAGGCCTCCACCAGGCGCTCGAAGCGAAAGAGCGCATCGAGATCAAAGATGAGAACCAGACGCTCGCAACGATTACCTTGCAAAATTACTTCAGACTCTACGAAAAGCTCTCCGGTATGACCGGTACAGCGATGACCGAAGCCTCAGAATTCATGCAGATCTACACCTTGGGAGTTATTCCGATCCCAACTAATAAGACCAGCCAGCGCACTGATCAGCCAGATCTTATTTACAAGACCGAGATCGGAAAGTTCGCAGCTGTCACTGCAGATATCGTCGAGAAGCACCGCAAGGGCCAACCAGTTCTTATCGGCACCGTCTCTGTCGAAAAGTCTGAGGAGCTCTCTGCCTTCCTCACTAAGAATGGTGTCAAGCACGAGGTCCTCAACGCAAAGCAGCACGAACGCGAAGCATCAATTATTGCTCGAGCGGGTGTGAAGAGCGCAGTCACGGTCGCTACAAATATGGCGGGTCGCGGAACTGACATCATGCTCGGTGGAAACCCTGAGTTCATGGCAGATTTCGAGATTCAACGTCGCGGCATCAGCCCAGTTGATCAACCTGCCGAGTACGAAGCTGCTTGGGGCGCTGAGATCGCCAAGCAGAAAGAGGCGGTTAAGCGAGAGCACGAAGAAGTAACAGCTCTTGGTGGACTTTATGTATTAGGAACCGAACGACATGAATCTCGTCGTATCGATAACCAGCTCCGCGGACGTTCTGGCCGACAGGGCGATCCTGGTGAGTCACGTTTCTATCTCTCACTCCAAGATGATCTGATGCGCCGATTTAATTCAGGCCTTGTTGAGCGCGTAATGAGCGCATCAGGACTTCCTGATGATCAGCCACTTGAATCAAAGATGGTCTCTAACGCGATTCGTTCGGCACAGACCCAAGTTGAATCGCTCAACTTTGAGATGCGTAAAAATGTCTTGAAGTATGACGATGTCATGAACCGTCAGCGCGAAGTTATTTATGCAGAGCGTCGTGAAGTTCTTGAAGGTGCCGATATCTCGAGCCAAGTAGAGACCTTTATGGTCGATACCATCTCGGCCTATGTCACATCAGCAACAACTGGTGGATTCCCCGAGAACTGGGATCTTGAGACTCTCTGGCAGGCCCTTAAACTTCTCTACCCAATCTCCTTTACCGTCGCCGATATATCGGCTGAGGTAGGCGGCCTGGCAGGACTTGATAGCGATTACCTCCTCCAGAAGGTATTGGATGATGCAAGCGCTGCCTATAAGAAGCGGGAAGAGACGCTCGGCGTTGAGGTTGTGCGCGAGCTCGAGCGCAAGGTCTTGCTCTCAGTACTCGATCGGAAGTGGCGTGAGCACTTATACGAGATGGATTACCTCCAAGAGGGAATCGGACTTCGTGCCATGGCTCAGCGTGATCCACTGGTCGAATACCAGAAGGAGGGCTACGAACTCTTCTCTGCCATGATGGATGCCATCAAGGAAGAACTTGTTGCACTCTTATTTAACGTCGAAGTTGAAGTCTCACAGAACGATGCCAACGTTGAAGTAACTCCGAAGGGGATCGGCGCTCCGGAAAAGCAGGAAGTACCTAACCTGATCTACAGCGCAGCTGATGAGAACGGCGAAGCCCAGACATCTGGTGGAACTTCTAAAAATGGACCTTGTCCTTGTGGCTCAGGTAAGAAGTACAAGCGCTGCCACGGCGCTTAATTATTCTAGATAGATCAACCTCGCTCTTAAATGAGAGCGAGTTGGGTGCAGAGCCAGCGCTTATCAACACCTTCAAAGCGCAAGACAAGTGAACGTACTCGATCGTCATAGCGAAGCGTGACGGTTGTCTCTGCAACACCTTCAATTGGTTGAGAGATATAAATATTACGAATCTTCGGAAGTGCTGCTCGCATCCGAATAGTTGCAATCACATGCTCGTAGACCTTCTGATGGCTCCACCGCGCGAGCTGCATTGCTGCTCTCTTGCCGCTCCATACTTCAATCAGACTGACGACATAGCGTGAGACCCACTGCTCGATATCGGGAAGTTCTGAGAGCGGTGAAGGTTTTGGTTGAATATCAGGTTCGAGATCTTCACCTTCAAAGGTCACAGGGGTTGGAACGAGATAGAGCTTTGAGGATCGTGGAGTTACTGGTGCAAGATCTGCAAGGGCTGCGGGGTAGCCAAAAAGTGGAAGCGCACCTTGATCGAGATTGTTGGCGGGGCCGGCATACGGAAATTCGAGCTTCTTGGGAATCTTTGGTGTGTAGCTGGACTCTTGATCTGGCTCTTGATTGGGTTTCATAGCGGAAGGCTCTATCCCGGGAGTAATCCACACCTCATACTTTCGGATGATCTTTACGCTTGCGATGGCGGCTTTCATACCCTCATGTTTGAACTCCACCATTTCATTGCGCAGAATTCTCGCCGGCTCATCGCGATCGCAGCGATCGCGCTCTCGCTCCTTGCAGCGCTCGGTTTAGCCTCCGCCTCCCACACCTCGACACCAATCTGGGTGGCAGCCCATCAATTAGCACCAGGCTCAGTCATTGGTCCTGCTGATATCTCTCGAGTGAACGCCAACCTCGGATCGGCAGCGAAGGGCTACTACGCCGGCAGCGCGAAGTTGATCGGGAACACTGTGACTCGTTCAGTTGGAGCATCTGAATTCATTCCACTCAACGCGCTAGCTCAAGCTGGCACAACCTCTGATTATCGCCACCTTCCGATAGGGATTGCACGCAGTGATTTACCGGCAGATCTTCTGCCAGGCCAGCGCGTTAATCTCTACTCAATCCCCAAGGATGCGAGTCAGGCACCATCGATTGTTGCCACGGGCATCCATGTCCAAAGCGTCGATAGTAAATCACGAGATCTTGGGGGAGCAGTGACCGTGCTCTTCCTCTTACATGAGAAGGAGATTATGGCTGTAATGGATGCACTTACATCAGGAAGGATCGTGGTGGTGAGAAATGCGCTCTGAGATTCCACAACTTGAGGTGGTTACTGCAATTGCAGATGCCGACTTTGAAGATTTTGTTGCTCAACTTCTCTTCTCTCAAGGGTGGTCGATCATCTATCGGGCTTTCGATGCCGATGCCATGCAGAAATTCTTAGCGGAGCGGAGTGGGCTCCGTACAGTCATCATCTATAAAGCTGACCTTCCAGGATTTACCTCTTCACTCATCATGGATTACGAAGTAGATCCCTTTACCTTTATCTCACTTGATGGCTCTGAGGCCGCTGCTCATGCTGTGATGCAGAAGATTCGCACTCAACTCAGATTGCCGATGGTTCAGGTGGGGCAAGTAAGCCAGAGCACTGCTCACTCCACATCAGTTGAACAATCACGGAGAGTGGCTCTTCCTAAGGTGGTGACAGTCACCGGTAGCGCAGGCGCACCGGGGCGTACGCGACTTGCACTTGCGCTCGGTGGCGAACTTGCTGCAGCCCGCGGTAAAGGAATCGGAATGATCGATGCTGATTTTCGCTCTCGCACATTGAGTCGTCGCTTAGCTAAGAGTTCTGGGAATAGTTCTGGGAAGAATCAACTCTCACTCCTCCCACTCGATTCGGCGGAGAAGCCGACCAGATTGCCAGAGCTCACTCCGGATGAGATGGCGATCGTGGACCTAGGGACGCTCCCATCATTGGGTGAAGCGGTTCATGATCGTCGCTGGCATGGGAGCCTGGTCGCTTCGATATTAGAGGCGACCACCCATCTGCTCTACGTTGTGAGATCAACAGAGGAGAGCCTTGATGAATTAGCCCTCTTCCTCAAGGAGTTCCCGCTCCTACTTCGCAAGATTCCCATTACCTACATCTGCGTCTTGGTCGGCAACTCACGCGAGCTGCGTGAATCCGAAGCGCGCTTCCTCACACTGACCACCGCTGAGAACCGCTTCTTGATACGAGAGAATCAGCTCCACACAACACCTGGCGCGCGCTCAATCCTTGCCCCACTCACATCGGCAGGCTCAGCTAAACCAGGTAAGGGCGAGATTGGTAAGATCGCGCAATCGCTCTCTTAGGGCGAGCATCTTTTCAATCCGAGTTAATGAGGTTCTGTGTCTTCACGCTATGCACTCGAGTCAACGGCGCTCACCGCTGAGGATCAAGAGCGCCTGAGTGAATTAACCGCGGAGTGGCAGCTCCTCTCAGATCTATCTTTCGCAGATCTGATCTTGTGGGTACCAAAGCGTAAGGATTACCAGAGTTGGCCAACAGGCCATATCGCGATCGCACATATCCGCCCAACGACTGCAGCGACTCTCTTCACCCATGATCTCATCGGTGACGAGATCAACTGGGGCGATAACCCGCGAATCGATCAGGCGCTCTCTCAAGGAGAAATTCTTCGCGATACTGAGCCAGAACAGATCGGTGAGTTACTGATTAAAGAGGAGACGATTCCCGTCCTCTTTAAGGGTCATGTCATCGCCGTTATCTCACGCCACCGCGATGCAGTACAGATGCGATCAAAATCTCGGCTTGAGATTAATTATCGAGAGATCGCACATAAGTTTTATCGGATGGTCGCCGAGAGCACCTTCCCGATCGCCGGAAATATCTATCGAAGTGAATCTGCACCTCGCGTCGGCGATGGCTTACTCCGGCTAGATGCAAATGGTGTCGTAATGTATGCCAGCCCCAATGCCCGCTCTGCAATTAGTCGAGCTGGTTGGGCCGGAGAACTTGAGAACCAGCACCTCGGTGAACTCTTCTCACAGATTGATAATGGTGAAGTTCCGACCGATGAGCCATGGTCACTTATCGTCAGCGGCAAAGAGTTACGTCGAGATGACTTTGATAATGGACGAGCGATTCTTGATCTTCTCGTAATTCCACTACTCGCAGGAGAAGATCGAATTGGCGCAATTCTCTTGCTCCACGATGTAACCGAGCTGCGACGCCAAGACCGAGCGCTCATCACCAAAGATGCGACTATTCGAGAGATCCATCATCGAGTAAAGAACAATCTCCAGACCGTTTCAGCTCTACTGCGACTCCAATCTCGCCGGGTGCAGGATCCAGAAGCGGCGGCAGCGCTCGCCGAAGCGGTACGTAGAGTCGCATCGATCGCGATCGTGCATGAGACCCTCAGCGGGAGTTCAGCTGAAGTTGTTCTCTTTGATGAGGTTTATGACCGGATCGTCCACAACGCCATTGAGCTCAGCTCTCGTCCTATTCAACTCTCTAAGAGCGGTGATTTCGGAAACTTCGACTCGAAAATCGCTACTCCGCTTGCACTCGTCATCACCGAACTTATCCATAACTCCCTTGAGCACGGCCTCGAATCAGCTGGCGACTCCCTGAGCGTGACTGTCACTCGAGGTGATCGAAGTTGTCTCGTCGTTGTCAGTGATAACGGCGTTGGCCTTCCTGAAGGATTTAATCTTGAAAGCTCTTCAAACCTCGGTCTACAGATTGTTCGAACACTGACGGAGAACGAGCTCAAGGGCGGTATCAAACTCACTCGTGTCGGTGATGCAACACAAGCTGCACTCTCCTTCCCACTCTGAAAGGCGTCACACCAATGTCCGGTAATCACATCAAGTTTTCAGCAGATGGTAAGAGCGGCTCTGGCTATATCGCCCTACCAGAGTCAGGATCTGGCAAAGCGGTCATCGTGATTCAAGAGTGGTGGGGGCTAGTTGGTCACATCACCGAAGTTGTTGATCGTTTCGCTGCAGCAGGTTTTGTTGCCTTGGCACCTGATCTCTATCACGGCCAAGCTGCATCCGAACCAGATGAGGCGAAGAAGTTAATGATGGAGCTCGAACTAGATCACGCCGGTGAAGAGATCGTTACGGCGGCAAAGTATTTAGCGCAGATGAAGAGCACTACCTCTGAGAAGATTGGCGTTGTTGGCTTCTGCATGGGCGGTTCTCTTGCGATTTGGTCTGCCACGCTCACTGACCAGATCACAGCCGCTGTTGGTTTCTACCCGGGATCATCCTGGGAGCGCCATGCACCAGTGTGGAGTCATTACTCAGGGAAAGAGTGCCTTATCCACTGTGCAGAAGGCGATGGCACTTCGGCTGCTCCAGGAATTCAAGAGGCGCTGCGTGAAATAAACGGTGCTGGTGGCAAAGCGGTCGCCTTCGACTATTCCGGTACTTCACACGCATTCTTTAATAATGACCGCCCTGAAGTCTTTAACGCAGAAGCGGCAAAACTTGCCTGGGCACGAACGATTAATTTCTTCGCCCAGCAGTTATCTGACTAAAAACTGCAAACTCTTCGCAACTCGCTTAATGATCAATAGATCTCTACCATTTTGCTATGACCTTATTCTCAAATATCACTGAAGCTGTCGGAAACACTCCACTTGTCAAGATCAATCGAATCATGGATGGCGCAAATGCCAACGTCTTTGCCAAGCTTGAATTCTATAATCCAACGAGCACAGTCAAAGATCGCATTGGTATCGCCATGGTTGATGCTGCCGAGAAGAGTGGCCAGCTAAAACCTGGTGGCACAATCATTGAAGCAACCTCAGGAAATACTGGAATCGCACTGGCAATGGTCGGCGCTGCTCGTGGATATAAGGTGATTTTGACGATGCCAGAGTCGATGTCGAAAGAGCGTCGTGCCTTACTTCATGCATTTGGGGCTGAGCTCGTTCTTACTCCTGCCGCTGAAGGTATGAATGGTTCAGTCGCAAAGGCTGAAGAATTAGGTAGAGAGCCAGGGACAGTTCTTGTTCGCCAATTCGCGAATGTCGCGAATCCAGCAATCCACCGCGCGACCACCGCGGAAGAGATCTGGCGTGATACCGATGGCAAGGTCGATATCTTCATCGCCGGCGTAGGAACAGGTGGCACGATCACAGGTGTTGGTTCTCGTCTCAAAGAGTTAAATCCAGCTATCCAGATTATTGCTGTTGAGCCTGCCGCTTCACCACTGCTCAATGGAGGTAAAGCTGGACCGCATCCAATCCAAGGAATCGGTGCAAACTTTATCCCTGAGGTCTTGGATCGTAATGTTTATGATGAAGTACTTGATGCAACAAATGAAGATACCCTTAACTTTGCACGCCGAGCTGGACGCGAAGAGGGAATCCTCGCAGGTATCTCATCAGGTGCAGCGCTCTGGGCTGCTCATACCGTTGCCAACCGTGCTGAGAATGAAGGCAAGAACATTGTCGTACTCCTCGCTTCTTTCGGTGAGCGTTACCTTTCAACTGTTCTCTACGCTGATTTGATGGATTAATTCCATTTATGAGCCTCTTTCACTTTCGCGAAGATCTCGATCACGCGATTACTCGCGACCCTGCGGCACGTTCAAAGTTAGAAGTATTTCTTGTCTACCCAGGGGTCCATGCAGTCTGGGGCTATCGATGGGCTAACTTTTTGTGGCGTCATAATCTCAAACTTGCCGCTCGGGTTCATATGTCATGGGTTCGCCAGGTCACGGGAGTAGAAATACACCCCGCTGCGACCATTGGTCGACGCTTCTTCATCGATCACGGGATGGGCGTAGTGATCGGTGAAACATCAATTATCGGTGATGATGTCTTGATGTACCACGACGTAACCTTGGGAGCGCGTGGCTATGTAAAAGGCAAGCGTCATCCAACGATTGGAGACCGGGTAGTTTTAGGTGCAGGCGCAAGAATTATTGGTGATATCACCGTTCATGACGGGGCGACTGTTCCAACCAATGCCACGATCGTCAAAGATCTGAGTGCAAAGTTCACATCGAAGGACTACTCTATTTAAATGCGTTCACTCTTCTTCTTGATCCTGGCCGGCGGCGCACTCGTGCTGATGTTGGTTCTCGCTAAAGGTGCGAGCTCTTACCGCCCGAAAAAGTAATTACATCCACGCCCCGGCGATGACCAGATTTACCAGTGATAGACCGAGCATAAGTGCCCACGTCTGGTTGGTAATTGATGGCTTCTTCGCGTAGCGAAGCGCAATCGTCAGGATTAGAGTCAAAATAAGAAACTTAACGCCATACTTTGTGTGATTGAGCAGTATGACCGCCGCATCGTGATTGTGGCGAATCGCATTCACTACGAGCATGGCGATTCCCAGGACCATTGCAGTGAGCCCAACATGCGTGAAACCGTTGGGAATTTTCTTAACTGCCTTGCGACCTTGTGCGATGAGTAAACCGATAAGAACTAAAACAGTTAGGACATGTAACACAAGAAGTGCTTGATAGGTAATTTTCATAGAAGTAACGATACAGGCGTGCCCCGCTCTTTACTGAGCTTTCCGGCTTTTCTTTAGTCAGCCACTCATTTCATAGTCGTGACTTTTGACTTGATCGTGAGTACAAACACGTGTTGATGAGTCTTCGCCGCAGGGAGCACATAGGAGGGCAAAGCCATGACACGATGTTGTGCTGCAATTATAAAATTGCCGTGTTGGCGCCTTGCAGTTATCACATTCACCGATGAGGGCAGGATTATCATCGAAATCGACAGTTAGTCGATCATCAAAGGTATAGAGCGATCCCTCCCAAAGACCATCGTTTCCATATTTATTGCCGTAACGGACGATGCCACCGTCAATCTGGTAGACCTCATTGAAGCCACGGTTCTTCATGACGACCGAGAGAACTTCGCAGCGAATACCACCGGTGCAATACGTGACGATGGGTTTATCCTTCAAGTGGTCATACTTGCCGCTTTCGATCTCTTCGACAAAGTCACGGGTCGTCGATACATCAGGGACGATGGCATTTTTAAACTTACCGACCTTCGCTTCGAATGAGTTTCGGCCATCGAAGAAGACGACCTCTTCGCCGCGTTCTTCAACTAACTTATTGACCTCAAAAGGTTTGAGGTGGATGCCGCCACCTATTACGCCATCTTCGTCAACGGCGATCTCATCGGGGTTACCGAAGGCGACGAGCTCCCTGCGCACTTTGACACTGAGGTGCGGGAAGTCATTGCCAGTGCCGAACGACCATTTGAAATCGATCTTTCGAAACCCTGGGTGGCGCTTAGTCTCCTTGACGTACCGTTTCAGCGCCGCCATATCTCCACCGAGGGTGCCGTTGATACCGTGCTCAGAGATTAAGACCCTTCCCTTAAGTCCAAGGCTCTCGGCGAGGGTCTGCTGCCAGAGTTGAAGAGCGTGCGGGTCGCGGATTGGGGTGAAGGCGTAATAGAGAATGACCTTCTGCAAATCCATATCTCAATTCTGTCGAAGCATTGATGCTGAAGCAAGCCTCGCTCGCCTTGCGTAAAACTCGGGTGAATTCTTGGATTTCCTCAACACGCCACGGTCGAGTGACCCGTGAGTAGGTTGATTTCACCTGCGAGACCTTCATAATTAAGGCATGACATACCTACTTCAAAAATCGCTATCAGAGTTCCTCGGAACTGCCTTCCTTATGGTCGCTGTTGTTGGATCATCCTTCATGGGTTCATTCCTGACCCAGGATGCTTTACTCGGCCTCTTCATCAACGCCTTTGGAACGATGCTCGCATTCGGTTGCGTCCTCTTCATCTTTGGCTCAATCAGTGCTGGTTACTTCAACCCAGTAATCACCTTTGCAGAGTTTGTAGTCAAGCGCCTTGATATCTCAGAGCTCTTGGCTTACATCGTTGCTCAGCTCTCTGGTGCATTTGCTGGCGTAGTGCTTGCTAACTACATGTTCAAGCAGCATCTCGTCTCACATTCCACTATCGCTCACAAGGGCATGAACCTCTATGTTGCTGAAATCTTGGCAACAGCTGGTCTCGTCTTGATCCTTCAGCTCTTGATCCACCAGTACAACGATCACCTTGCACCAATCGCACTCCCAGCATGGATCGGTGGCGCAACGCTCTTCACAGCGTCAACCGCCTTCGCTAACCCAGCTGCAGTATTTGGTCGCATGTGGACCAATAGTGGTGCAGGAATCGACTTCAAATCAGGACTCGCATTTATCGGTGCCGAAGTTCTTGGCGCTGTCATCGCGATCATTATCGTTGCAGTCCTTACTGCCGGTGACGATGATCTTGATGGTCTTGCTTACCTCACCGAAGAAGAGTACGTAGAAGTAGCAGATCACAATATCTAAGACCCACCCTCACGCTGTAACAGCCCTCTCTGGAATTCCAGGGAGGGCTTTTTAGTGGGATACTTTTCCTATGCGCATCCTTGCAATTCAAAATGATGAGACAGATCCACCACATCTAGCTGCTAAGTGGCTGCAAGAACAGGGTCACACCATCGAAATTCTTAAAGCCTTTGCCGGCGAAGCTGTTCCAACAACAGTCCCTGAAGGAATCGGCGCGCTGATGCCGATGGGTGGGCACATGGGCGCACTTGATGATCACATTGCAGCATGGCTGCCTAATGAACGCGCAATGATCGCTGATGCCGCCGCACGCGATATTCCTATCTTTGCAATCTGCCTTGGGGCTCAACTCGTAGCAGCTGCTCTTGGTGGCGAAGTTGTGCGCTCAGATATACCAGAAATTGGTGTGTATGAGATTACTCCAACTGGCGTAAGCGATCCGGTCTTTACCATGACTGGCAACTCTCCCGTCACGCAGTGGCACGAAGATAAAGTAAATCGCTTGCCCGAAGGCGCAGTCACTCTCGCATCATCACCACTCTGCGAAAACCAGATCTACCGCTTTGGCCCAAAGAGTTATGCAGTGCAGTTCCACCCAGAAGTAGATGCTGCGATGGTACGCAGCTGGGAAGATCATGCAGACAATGCATTTCAAACTTCTGGCAAGAGCGGGATCGAAGCTGAGTTCCTCGCAGCTGAAAGTGCGCTCTACTCAACCTGGAAACCTACGATTCAACGTTGGGGTTCATTACTCCTTGAAAACGGCAAGAGCTGATGTGTCGCTTAATGGGTTACGTCTCCCATGAAGACCACTCGCTCTCAGAGTTTGTAGGACCGGCATTCAATGAATTTGCCGAACTCTCATCCCTGCACTGTGATGGCTGGGGAGTAGCTGGTATCGAAACGGGCGCAGATCATCCGACCCTCGTTGTCGAACCGACTCAGGCAAGTAAGAGTGAAGAGTTCGCAAAGATTACGCAGAGTTTGAAGAGTGATGGAGCGCTGCTCCATCTACGTTGGGCGACAGCGGGCTTACCTGTTAAGAGTGGCAATACCCACCCATTTACTCATGGTGAGATCTCCTTCATCCATAACGGAGGAGTCCTGCCGGCCTCGTCACTCGAGCCATTGATCGATCAAGATCTCCTGACGGAGCTGCGTGGAGATACCGATAGCGAGCGCTATTTCGCTCTGATCATCACCAAGATGCGCACCTTAGGGCTTGTTGAAGGCGCACTCTCGGCGGTGCGAATGATCAAGGAGAAGCTCGACTACACGAGCCTCAACGCGATGCTGCTCACTCCGAGCCAGATGATTGTGATTAATGAGCACACCTTTAAAGCTACTCCTCCTGGGCAGACAGAGGCCTACTACGACCTTTACTACCGCAAGGATGCTGAGGGAGTCTTGGTTGCTTCGAGCGGATGGGACCAAACCGGGTGGACCCTCATCGAGAACCACCGCGCTCTCATCATTGACCGCACCACCTTTGAGATCGAAGAGCTCGCAATCTAGCTCGTTCACCCCCTTAGTTCGCTCAAAAGTTATCCGAGAAATTGCCACATTTGGCTTGCCTCAGATTTCAGGGGTAGTACGGTTCTCCTTGTATCTGCTCACGCTTCTTCGGATGCCCTCTCCAACTTGGAGGTCACTTCATGTCAAGCTCACCAAAACACCACGAACATAAACTCGCAGAGAATGTCTTAGGACTCTTTGAATCTGCAGTGATGGGATTAGCAGGTTCCGCACCTGCCTACTCAATCGCCGCTTCAACCGCTCTCTTAGTTGGCGCTGTAGGCCTCGCTGGTCCAGCATCACTTCTCTACTGCGGTATTGCGATGTTTGGAATTGTCTTCGCTTTTAATTACTTAGGCCGCACTGAGTCAAATTCAGGCGCTACCTACGCTTGGGTTCGCCGCGGACTCCACCCAGCGCTCGGCTATGTTGCAGGCTGGTCGCTCTTGATGTGTTCCTCAATCTTTATGGTGGCAGCAACTCTGCCAGCCGGTTCGTCCTTCTTGGGACTCTTCTCTGACAAGCTAGCAAATAGCAAGGGTTGGGTAACGCTCTTCGGAACCCTCTTCTTCTTACTCATGGTCGCTGCCGTTGCCTTTGGCGTCACGATCACAGCAAGGGTTCAAGTCATCATGACATCGATTGAAGTTGGCCTACTTGCACTCTTTGCAGTGCTCGCCATCTTCCATGGCCAAAAGACTCACACCTTCTCATGGCATTGGTTCTCACCAACATCCTTTGGAAGCTCCCAGACCTTCTTCGCTGGCGCACTTGTCGCTGCCTTCTATTACTGGGGCTGGGATGTCACAGCTAACCTGAATGAAGAGACGAAGGGTTCACATAAGACTCCTGGCCAAGGTGCAATTATCGGCATGGTTATCACCTTCTTCCTCTTTGAAGTCTTCACAGTTGGATCAAATATGGTCCTCAGTGATAAAGAGGTCAGTGCGAACTCAGCCAATCTTCTCGGCATTTTGGGCCAAAAGGTTTGGCCTGGCACTCCAGGTAAGTTGATTGTTGTTGCAGTTCTGCTCTCAACTATTGCAACACTTGAGACTCAACTCATCCAAGTAACTCGCACCATGTTCTCTATGGGCCGCGATGGCACCCTTCCGCGCAAACTTGGTTCAGTTCACAAGAAGTTCAAGACGCCGATCATTGCGACTATCACCACCACAGTAGTAGGTCTTGGTCTCTTCATTGGATCACAGTTCATTGGATCACTTGGGACCATCATGACTGATGCAGTGGGAGCGATCGGAATCCAGATTTCGATCTATTACGCACTTGCTGGTTACGCAGTCATTGTTCTCTTCCGAAAGATGATCTTTAAGAGCATTAAGAACTTCATCTTCATGGGACTATGGCCATTGGTAGGCGCACTCTTCATGACGATCATGTTTATCAAGGTTATCCCTACTCTTGATCACCTTACAAAGATCGTTGGCTTTGGCTCTCTTGCACTCGGGTTGATTCCAATGATCTGGTACTGGTCAACAGGTCATCTCTATTTCAAGATGCCAACGCAGGCAGAACGAATTGCTGTTCTTCAGGAGTTTGAGGAGAACCTCTAAAAGCTCTTCCACTCCATATGCGTTAATGCAATGATGGGGCAATGGAAAAGAGATTTGCAGGCAAGGTCGCAATTATTACCGGTGCCGGATCTGGCATCGGTAAGGCCACCCTCGAGCGCTTTGTTGCTGAAGGTGGAACCGCAATAGGTGTAGACCTCATCCAAGAGCGCATGGATGCTCTTCGCGAAGAGATGATTGATAAGGGCTTTATCATCACCGCGGTAGTCGGTGATCTTAGAGATGACTCCACAATTGCTGCGGCGGTTTCCGCAGCTGGGCCGCGGATCGATATTCTGATTAACAACGCAGGCATCATGGACGATTTTGTCCCACTCGAAGATGTTGATGATGCTCTCTGGGATCGAGTCCTAGGAGTGAACCTGACATCAGTAATGAAACTCTCTCGCGCTGTGATTAAGCAGATGGTTGCACAAGGTGGAGGCGTCATCGTTACGACCGCAAGTGCAGCCTCTTTCAAATCTGGAATCGCAGGACCCTCCTACGTCGCTAGCAAGCATGGGGTTGCTGGGCTTGTGAAGTCGATGGCTACGATCTATGGCCCTCAAGGGATTCGCTCCAACGCAGTCGCGCCAGGCGCTGTTGCGACCAACATTATGGATATGTCAAAGCCACCACGTGGCGCTGCCACCATGCAAGAGCTAGGGGCCAATATGGCCAATATGGGACGGATCGGAACTTCAGAAGAGCTCGCTGCTGCCATCCTCTTTTTGGCGAGTGAGGATGCTTCGTACATCAATGGAGTCATACTGCCGGTAGATGGTGGATGGGTGGCTCGCTAGCTTCGAGATAGGCTGAAGCCATGAGTGAAGTAACGATCGCCTTCTTGGGTGCTGCTGAAACTGTCACCGGCAGTCGCTTTCTCGTCAGTGATGGCGATAAGCGAATCTTGATCGACTGCGGCATGTTCCAAGGCGAGTCTGAGATTGCCGATAAGAACAAAGAGAGCTTCCGGATCGATGAAGGCTCAATCGATGCGATCCTCTTAACCCACGCACATCTTGATCACTGCGGATATATCCCGGCACTTGTGAAGAATGGCTTCGCTGGTGCGATCTTCTCCACTAAATACACCGCCAAGGTCGCCGAGGTCGTTCTCTACGACTCTGCCCACATCCAGATGCAGAACTTTTCAGATAACCCGCTCTACGCCCAGAAGGATGTCATCTCTGCGATGAACCTCTTCCGAGTAATTGAGATTCGACATCGGATCGAAATCTTGCCGGGTATCTTCGCCACCTTCTATCCATCTGGCCATATTCTCGGGTCAACCTTTGTCACTCTTGAGATCGGCGGAAAACGTCTGCTCTTCACTGGCGATCTCGGAAGAGGGAACCACCCTCTGCTTGCTGGTCCAGATGCACCACCTCCTGGAATCTTCAACGCCGTCGTCACAGAATCGACATATGGCGACCGCGAACATACGACACCGATAGCTGCCTTTGGTGATGCAATAAATGAAGCGCTTGCACGCGGTGGATCAATACTGATTCCTGCCTTCGCCGTTGATCGAACCGAAGAGATCCTCTTTGAATTGCGCCGCCTCTTCGATGCTCGTATCGTCAAGAGTCTGCCTGTCTTCGTAGATTCACCGATGGCTGAAAAGGTTCTCGCTTTCTACAATGAAGCGATCGTCAACAAATCCATTGATATCAAGCCTGAGGTAGCAGAAGAGTTCACGGGATCGAATCCACTAGATCCGGGCAAGCTTCGCATCATGACAACGGTCGATGAATCTAAGTTGCTCAACGATATTGAAGAACAGTCAATTATTATTTCGGCGAGCGGCATGGCGACAGGTGGACGCGTGACTTACCACTTGGCAAGCATGCTTCCAGATCCCAAAAACACAGTCGTCTTGGTTGGGTTCCAAGCACGTGGCAGCCGTGGTCTCTTGCTTCAACAGGGCGCCAAGGAGCTCCGGATTCATGGCGGGGTCGTCAAAGTGAATGCAACCATTGCAGATGTTGAAGGATTCTCAGTCCATGCCGACGGCAAAGAACTTATCGGATGGCTTAAGCAGATCGATCATCCTGCTGAGATCTTTGTGGTGCATGGTGAGCGAGAGTCACAGGAGGCGATGAAATCTCGGATCGAGAGCGAGCTAGGTGTGAATGCAACGATCCCCGAGATTACAAAGGCCTACATCGTTAAATAATTAAGTCCGCGTACTTATTTCAGATGATGGAGAATAAAGTCGACGCGCTCTGCTGGTGACATGACTGGGACCAGCACGATCTCGTCTTTACGAGCTCTGTAGACCTCAAAGATCAAGGCATGAAGTGCTAACTGAGCGTCGCGATCTTCGGTGCGAGCATAATCAGGGGTGAGTGGCAGAAGCTCTAACAGAAATACTTTTCGATAGCGGGCGCTATTGATAGCGGCCAACTCATCGGCTTCAGGTTCAAGGTTAAGAAAGTTGTAATACGCAAGCGAATCTGGAATAGCACGATCTAGGAAGGTAGTTTGGCTACGGTCGAGCTGTGCCTCTAGTCCAATTTGGAGGTTGAGGATATTTTGCTGAAATGCGCAAGCACCAAGCCTTGCTTGCGTTGAGGTGATCCCTAGGTGGGCTTCTAGATTGATGTAATGACGAGCTTCCTCAATCGTTGTGGCATATCCATGTTTTGAGAGTAAGTCGATCACTGTTGTCTTGCCAGCGCTCGGTCCGCCAGTGATGACATACCAAGGCGGTGTCTGAAGCGAGGTTGGCATGCTGTGAAAGTACTAATTAATAAATGCGTAGATCAGTGCAATGCCGCCCACGGCAAACCATGCAGCTTGCACTGGGGTCTTCTTGAGCGAGCTCTTGCCAGCTTCCGTGAAGGTCATGCCAAGCAAGATTGCGCCTGGAAGAATAATTGCCAGACTATGAATCGCGGAGTTGTGATTGGCTCGCTGGTAATCCCAGTTGATGAATCCAGTAGCGATCATGGCGTAGGCCCACATGCGGAAGTTGTTCATGGCACTAGCCTCTCTTATTTCTTTCGATTTGTCATAGACATAGAAGAAGGGCAGGCGCGTGGCGCCTGCCCTTCTGAACTACTTAAGCTACTAAGTTAAAAACTTAGTGAGCGTCTGCCATTCCTTCAGCAGCTGACTTCATGCGAGCGATCTTGAGAATTGTAAGACCGAATACGCACTTAGCAAGCACGTCAGCGATTGTGTAACCGATCTGACGATCTGTGAAGAGTGAAGCCATCTGGCTCTCTGATGGGTTCTTCACGAGGATTGGGATGAGATATGAGATTGGATAAACGCCCCATGTTGCTACCAAGAGAAGGCGTAGACGGCCAACTGTTGCTGCAACGCCTTCTGGCTGGCGCTCAAGTGACTTGCCAAGCTCTACGAAGAGTACATAAAGGATGTAGATGAATGGAAGTGTTGAAAGGACACCGAAGAGAACCTTTGTTCCGTTAGATGTTGAGATTTCTCCTGGGTAACCCAAGATGATCATTGCAGCTGAAGCTGGGACTAGACGGTTGATCAATGAGCTTGATGCAGCCTTTGCAAGACCGAGTACTGCGATAACTTCTACGAGAAGTAGTGGAACAGTCAAGATCCAGTCAACGTAGCGGTATGCCTCGTTGAATGCGCCCTGTGAAGTTCCAATGGTGAGTGACTGCTTCATTGAAGCTTCGTTGAATGAGTTAAAGATACGGAAGTAGTGATAGCCAGCAATGAATGTAACCATTGATGACATAACTAGTGCACTGCGGTACTTAGGAAGTACGCGGCTCTGGCTTACAAGTGTGTAGACCGTGCATGCGAGCATTGAGATGAGTCCAAAGGAGAACACGTTGTACATCGAGCTCCATTGAACATTCGATAGCATTAACATCGAGAGTTAGCCTCCATGAAAGGGATTCCGACTGGGGGTAGTGCCCGAGATTGCTCGGCCGCCAGAATCAGTAAGGTTAGTTTGCGCCTAAAAAGGGAGTTTTTCCACCCTAAACGCACATATTTTGCAGGTATTTCTCAGCATTTTTCACGGGGTTGGCCCCCTATTGAGCGTGATTTTTAGCGCCGAGGGCTCGGAGATCGAATCTGGCAGTTGTCGCCATATGTGGGACTGTCAGGGCCCAAATGATCACGAGGGTCGACCAGAGCAGGCTGGAGGAGAACTTTCCGGGGCTGCGTAGCATCAAGATGGCGGCGATCACCAGCGTGCATCCGATGGCATAGAGACCGGGGATTACCGCGGCACGGATCGATGATTTCCACTGTCCTGCGCTCGCCAGCGCTATCGCTTTTGGCAATTTGGGGACTAAACGGGCGGTATGACGGATCGCATGCCAGAACCCGAAGTAGGTGGCGAAGGCGATTAGTGGTGGAGCAACGAGTGAGAGGGTTGCGAGCAAGCCAAGATCAATTGCGAGCGAATATTTTCTGATGATGAGAAAAGTTGCGGCAGCAATAGCACCGATTACCAGAGTGGAGGTTCGAAGGAGGCTTCCGTGAGAACCAGCCCAGTGATCAAGTGCGGGATTGATGCGGTTGAGGGCGCTAAGCGTCCGATGATCTGTGAGTGGGAGTATCACGGGTAAGAATCCTGCGGGGATTGCATAGAGGCTCTCAAGTGCAAAGGAATTTCTCCTTTGATCAGCGGCATCATGACTCTCATTGATATAGGCAGCATCACCGTAACCAAAGTGGAGCGCGCTCATGATTACCACGACTTGAAAGCCGATGACGTTCCATGTGGCGATGGCCCAGCCCGCAAGTACTGCGAGAGCGATGTACCCCACGATATAGGCAGCAAATCTGGATCGTGGATGAGATGGAATCGAGATGAGGTGATCGATTGCGCCATGCGGAATTCCAGCTAAAAGTCCAACCAGTGCGATCGCC
The DNA here is from genome assembly GCA_040402375.1 of Candidatus Nanopelagicaceae bacterium. Lineage (GTDB taxonomy): Bacteria > Actinomycetota > Actinomycetes > Nanopelagicales > Nanopelagicaceae > PALSA-747. Next base: position 152,818 of record JBBAMR010000002.1, read on the forward strand.
AACTGAGTCGAGAGATTGATCTCTGAGAGTGAAAGTCGAAGTCCAATGAGGATCACAATGGTTGCAAGGATCCCAACCCTCGACCAACGCTTAGCCCATTGATATACCGGCAGGAACTCCATAGAGCGAGCCTATTTCAGAATGATCAAAACTGGGAGATTATTAGGCATGGCACATCTGCATTACACCGAAGTGCTCGCCTTTATTGCGATCTGCGCCATATTTGTCGCTACCGCCTTCAAGATCCGGGTACCTCACTTCTGGCGGATTTTCTTGCTCACCGATGCCTGCATCCTTGGGCTCTACCTCATTTGGGATTACTGGGCGATCTCCAAGCGCAATTGGTACTTTGATAGTAAGCAGATTTTAACTTTTAACCTCGTTCCGAAGGTTCCGATAGAAGAGATTCTCTTCTTCATTATTGTTCCCCTCACCACCATCCTTACTTATAAGGCGCTTTTAAAGCTTTTGAAGTGGGAGAGTGACCGCACGTGATCTATTCAGATATCGCCCTCAATGCCGTGATGCTCGCCGTTGTTCTAGATCTCTTTGTGCTACGCAGCCAGATGATTACGCGTGGGATCTTCTGGGTGAGTTACGGATTGATTCTGCCGTTTCAGCTGTTAACTAACTGGTGGCTCACTTCGAAGAACATTGTCATGTACTCACCTAGCCAGATCATCGGCCGACGTTTAGCCGGCGCCCCTATTGAGGATCTACTCTTTGGTTTTTCGATGATCGTCCTGACGCTCTCACTCTGGGAGTTCTTTGCAAAGCGAGTGAAGGCTAAAGAACTTTAGAGAGGAAGCTCTTCGTACGAGCCTCTTGCGGGTTGTTCAATACATCGATTGGCTTGCCCGATTCAACAACAACTCCACCATCCATAAAGATCAGCGAGTCCGCAACTTCGCGTGCAAAGCCCATCTCATGGGTCACAACAATCATCGTCATTCCGGTTGAAGCAAGTTCTTTCATGACATCCAGTACTTCACCAACAAGTTCTGGATCGAGAGCAGAGGTTGGCTCATCAAAGAGCATGAGTTTTGGTTTCATTGCTAGTGATCTCGCAATGGCAACTCGTTGCTGCTGGCCGCCAGAGAGGTGAGCTGGATAGTGGCCAAGCTTTTCACCGAGCCCAACTCGTTCAAGTATCTGCTTCGCTTCACTCTCGGCATCGCTCTGATTAATTCCCTGTACTCGGACCATGCCAGTGGTGACATTCTGGAGCGCAGTCATATGAGGAAATAGGTTAAAGCGTTGGAAAACCATTCCGATCCCAACGCGTTGAGCAGCGGCCTCGCGGGCGCTGAGCTCATACAGTTTTCCGTTGCTCTCACGGTATCCAATGAGAGTTCCATCGACGCTGATTCGACCCGAGTTAATCTTCTCGAGATGGTTGATGCAGCGTAAGAAAGTTGATTTACCCGAACCTGATGGGCCAACAAGACACATCACTTCGCCACGAGCGACTTCGAGTGAGATACCCTGCAGAACGTGGTTACTTCCAAAGGATTTATGAACCTGCTCTGCTACGACCATTGGCTCTCCCAAGACGATTGAACTCATGCTGCCGCCGCCATCAACGTAGCCTGGCCACGCGCAAAACGCTTCTCAACGTAATACTGGATAACCATCAAGATTGTTGTGAATGCCAAGTACCAGGTTGATGCGACCAAGAGGAGTGGAATTGGGTTGTAGGTCTCAGACGAGATATCGCGAGTTCGTGCATAGAGATCAGTGACGAGCGGAACCGCTGTAACAAGGGACGTGGTCTTCAACATGGAGACAATCTCATTGCCGGTCGGAGGAATAATGATCCTCATCGCCTGCGGAATAACAACGTAGCGCATAGTTGCCCACCAGCTCATGCCGATTGAGGTAGCTGCTTCTTCTTGACCAGCATCAACTGAGAGCAGGCCAGCACGCACAATCTCGGCCATGTAAGCAGCTTCGTTGAGTGAGAGGCCGATGACAGCGATCCAAAAGAGTGAGAAGTTTTGTGAGATCGCTTGGTGAAAACCGAGATAGAAATTATTGAAATGAATATCAGGAATACCAATAAAGAATGAGTGATAAATCGTGGAGAGCAAGCCCCAGAATACGAGTTGTACATAGACAGGCGTACCGCGGAAGATCCAGATGAAGAGCCACGAGACTGAACGAAATACCGGGTTAGGGGATCTGCGCATAACTGCGAGAGAGATACCCAAAATAATTGCGAAGGTCATTGCGAGTGCGGTGAGAGCGAGAGTCACGCCCGCCGCTTGTATTACACGGGTATCGAAGACGTACTTTCTAAAGGATTTCCAGTCATAAGCACTGCGGTGCGCTGCATCGACGATAAAGGCTGCTGCCAAGACGAACAAAAACAGTGCCACCGCCCACCGGAATGGGTGGCGCAGTGGCACTGCCTTAATTGGTTGGTGGTTAGTTGATTGCACCATTCACACCAAATGTGGAGACTGCGCCAGCTTGGACGCCCCACTTCTTGAGGATTGCTGCATAGGTGCCATTCTTATAAAGATCGGTAAAGCCGATTGAAAGCGCCTTGGCCAAAGTTGAACCCTTTGGTGTTGGCATTCCATATGGCGCAGCACCGTAGATCGCACCTGATAGCGCAAGCTTGCCCTTGCTCTGTGTTACAGCATCGGCCGTAACAGGTGAATCAGCAGCGAAAGCCTTGGCGCGACCAAGTGTTACTGCAGCGGTTGCTGCCTCTTGGGTGTCGTAGGAGAGCAATGTGATTGCCTTCTTTCCAGCTTTGACGCAATCTGCTGACTTGCCCTTGAGATCATCAACCTGAGTTGCACCGGTCTGAACTGCAACTGTCAGTCCACAGGCGTTCAGTGGATCTACTGCCTTGGCCTTTTGTGAGGCCCACTGGGTTCCGGCGCTAAAGTAATTAACGAAATCAACTTGGGCTTCGCGCTCTTTAGTATCAGTAAATGATGAGATACCGGCGTCGTACTTGCCACCCTTGATTGCTGGCAGGATGGAGTCAAAACCAGCAACGACATAACGGACCTTGATACCAAGGTCGGCAGCGACTGCGTTGACGAGTTCAACTTCCCAACCGATTGGGTTGCCTTTAGCATCCTTAAATTCATTGGGGCGATATGTAGCATCGACGCCAACGGTGATGTAGCCATTCTTCTTGACGGTTGCTGGAAGCTGTGCAGCGCCGGCAGAGCTGGTTGCAGCGATCGCACCAGAGGTTGATACGAGTAGCGCGGCCGCAGCGGTTGTTGCCACGAACGCAATCTTCTTAGTTGTTGTGAACAAGAGAGGTCTCCTTCGTCTTACTCCAGTAATGAAATAATTAGGCCTAACCGCGACAACGCTGCCTGGCAGAAGTGGGAGTCTACCTGTCATCAATAGGCGTACGCTTGGAATATGTTTACGCAGGAAAAGCCCACAATTCTTGATGGAGGACTCTCGACCGCCCTCGAAGAGCTTGGCGCAACACTCAACACCACGCTCTGGTCGGGAGAGTTATTGCGAAGCAATCGCGATCAGATTCGAGCCGCGCACCAGAGTTTTGCTGAAGCTGGAGCGCAGATTCTCATCACGAGCTCCTATCAGATCTCATATCCCGGTTGCTTAGCGCGAGGTTGGTCTCACGAAGAGGTCACCGACGCTCTCCGTGCCTCGACAGAACTCGCCCGAGTACCAGGTGCGAAGGTTGCCGCATCTGTTGGGCCATACGGTGCCTATCTTGCTGATGGCTCTGAATATCGGGGCAATTATGGATTGAGTGTTGAGCAGCTTAAGGATTTCCATCGCGAACGACTGAGCGTCTTGATTTCATCTGACCCAGATTATTTAGCAATTGAGACAATTCCAGAGCTCGCTGAGGCCCAAGCGATTCTCGAACTACTGAACGAGTTTGCCTCAAACATTCCTTTCTGGATTTCGTTCTCTTGTAGGAATGAAAGCGAAATTTCTTCAGGCGAACTATTTAAGGATGCAGTCTCACTAATAACAGAAAATGAAAATTGCTTCGGTGTTGGTATTAACTGCACGGCGCCAGAGTTCATTGCACCATTGATGGAGAGTGCCCAGACTGGCCAGAGCTTTGTGATCTACCCAAATTCTGGTCGTACCTGGGATGCCATCAACAAGAAGTGGATGGGTGACCAATCGAGCGCCTTCACCTCAGCGCAGATTGTGGAATGGCGAGAGCTCGGCGCAGCCATGATTGGTGGTTGCTGCGGAGTCGGCCCTGCCGATATTCAGGATTTGGCGAGCGCGATAAGCGCTTCGGAGTAGGGCATCAACGCTTCGGTATGCGCCAGCTACCTTTCTCGATTAAATTAACCCCATGCTCGGTGGAATAAATAATTCGATGTTCTTTCAAGCCCTCGGTGGTTTTTTAATCCTGCCGCTCTTTATCCTCTTCTTAAAATGGACATTCCCGTCGAAGAAAGATCATGCAGGGATAGCTCGTCGCAAAGAAATTAAACGATCACTCCGAGAGTTGAAGAGGAAGTAGCAATGGCAATCACAGTCGTCACCGGTGGATCTCGTGGACTTGGATTTGAGAGTGCTCGCGCGCTGAAAGCACTCGGTCATGAAGTGCTATTGATTGCGCAAGATCCAGCTCGTCTTCATGCGGCTGCAACTCAACTTGGCTGCGAATATCGCGCCGTTGATCTTCAAGATCTCGATGCGACCAAGGCAACATTTGAAGAAATCCTTGCGACCTATGGAGCACCAGAGCTTCTGATTCTTGCCCACGGCGTTATGAGCGAGAAGATGTCGAAGACGCTCCGAACGACGTTGGATGAGTGGCGTCGCGTCATGGCAATCAATCTTGATTCAGTATTTCTCGCAGTCAACATTCTTGGCGCTGCGATGGCAGAAGCTCGTAGTGGCAGAATCATTATTTACTCTGCCTGTCTTGGTCGCATGTCTGGACCTGGCAATGCAGGTGGTCTCGCACCGTACCGAATCAGCAAAGCAGGCGTGAATGCACTCGTTCGTAACCTAGCCCACGAAACTAATCACGGAACCCGAGGATTACTCGTCGATGCAATCTGCCCTAATCACACTCGTACCGATATGGGCGGGCCTGATGCAGCGCTTTCAGTTGAAGAGGGCGCAGACACTGCAATCTGGCTAGCAACACGATCATTTGATCCGACCGTTGATAAGACTGGCTTCTTGTGGGAAGAGCGTCAAATTATTGAATGGTAAGTGCGACTAACCACGCTTACATTTTTCACTGCAGTATTTAACAGATTCCCAATCTCTCGCCCACTTTTTACGCCATTCAAAGGGCAGGCCACACCTGGCACAAATCTTTGGCTCAAAGCCATTCTTTGATTGCGCTGTCCGGGCCATGACTCTGAGTTTAATGAGGAAACGTCGTCAGTGGTACGGTTGAACTATGTGCAGAAAAATTACATGTCGTAAATGTGGCAAGGCATCATGGTCCGGATGCGGTCAGCATGTCGACGAAGTTATGCGCGGTATCCCTAAAGCGCAACAATGTCAGGGTCACGCAAATGATCCCAAAGCGCCTGGACTCTTCTCGCGTATCTTTGGCAAAAAGTAAAATGAGTTCGAAATAATGCAGATCGAATCAGGTAATCGCTGGCGTCAAGCCCTCACTGGATGGTCGATCCCGCGTGACATTTTGGATCAAGCGCCAGAGAGCCCGTGGATTCATCCACCAGCACTCTTTCAAATTCCTGAGGTCATTGAGGATTCGATCTCGCATCAACGCGCCCGTGAAGCAATGCCTGAAGGCGGAACTATCTTGGATATCGGATGTGGCGGGGGAATAGCCGCCTTTGCGATTACCCCACCAGCAACACAAGCAATCGGTGTCGATCATCAGCCAGAGATGCTTGCGATGTTTTCAGAGAATGCAAAGAAGCGAAATGTGACCTCAACTCTCTTCGAGGGCTTTTGGCCTGAAGTTGCTTCACAAGTTCCCGTTGCGGATGTTGCTACTGCGCACCACGTGGTCTTCAATGTTCAAGCGATCGAAGACTTTCTTATCGCGATGAATAATCATGCGACAAAGCGAGTAGTTATTGAAATGCCTCAACAGCATCCGCTCGCCAATGCTGCGCCGCTCTGGAAGCACTTCTGGAATGTAGATCGACCAACGACACCCACCCCGAACGACCTTATGACAATTCTTCACGATCTTGGCTTTGAAGCTCGCCAAGAACTCTGGGATGGGAAGATCCGGCAGGAGGGTGATATCAAAACTCTTGCGCATTACTCTCGCATCAGATTATGCCTGCCGGCTTCACGCGAAGATGAGGTTTATGAATTTCTCCTAAACCAACCCTTGAGCACCGCCCGCCCACTCGCAACTATTTGGTGGGATACGAAGTAATCATTCTCAGCATAAATTCAGATCTTTGCATCAGTTCGCCTCTCCGATTGGTATAGATTGAGCATATGGAAAATACCCAGGCTCAACTCAAGCAAGCATTTCACGAGAATCGACTCTTGGTGAAGGTTCCGCAAGTTACTGCCTTCTTCTGGATTATTAAAGTCCTCTGCACAACAGTTGGAGAGACATTCGCCGACTATCTCAATAACACTCTTGGCTTTGGCTTGAACGGCACAACAATCTTTACCGTCATCGCCCTAGCTGTCGCACTATTTTTTCAGTTCCGTTCGAAGTCATACAAGCCAGTTTTGTATTGGCTAGTTGTCGTATTGATCTCTATTGCTGGCACTCTCTTTACCGACAATCTGACAGATAATCTCAATGTTTCACTACTCACATCGAGCCTTGTCTGGGCGCTCTTACTCGCCCTCACCTTCACAGGCTGGTACTTCTCCGAGAAGACGCTTTCCATCCATAGTATCTATACCCCAAAGCGTGAAGCGTTCTATTGGCTCACAATCCTCTTTACCTTTGCACTCGGTACAGGAGTCGGTGATCTCATTGCAGAGCGATTTAGCCTTGGCTATGGAGTTTCATTCTTTATCTTTGCTGGTGTAATTGCCGTCATAAGTCTGCTTTGGAAGTTCAATGTGATTAACCATGTCTTCGCCTTCTGGGCTGTCTATGTCGTAACCCGTCCACTCGGCGCAGCAATCGGTGATCAAATGGCTCAGAATGATCCGAAGTATGGTGGCTGGGGGTTGGGTACAACAAAGACAAGCCTAATCTTCCTATCTGCAATCTTAATTCTTGTTGTATATCTCGTTAGGACCAAGAAGGATCAGATAATTCTTGATGAGAGCGAAATTGATTAATCTCGTACATTAGATGTGATTGCTGGAGTATTACTTGGCTGGCTTGTCAGTTATGCCTACCTCAAAATGCTGCAGAGAAAAGGTTATGCCTTCTTGCGATTCAAGAGTTAACTAGCTGCGCACGAGGTTGGGTTCTACTGGCTTACCGTTTGAAAGTGCAGAGAGTTCAGCAGCTTCCATGATGGCAACAACATCACGAGATTGAATTGAGTTCACCTTCATCGCTGTTCCATTGTTGAGGAACTCAACAAGTGAGGAATGGAATGAGTATGGCTTCGTGACCACGTGGTCAATTACTTCACTTGAACCATCGGCGCGATGCAGTGTGATGATTGCCGGTAGATCTGCAGGTGCACCTACTGCTGCTGGATCCCAGTTACCCACGATTGCACCCTCTGTACCAAGTATGTAGAACTTTGGCTTAGCGGCTGCCGCGAGATCAGAGTTTGTGAAGATTGCTTGCACGCCATCTTTAAAAGTCAGTGTTACTTGAGCATGATCAGCGTTCGTGACATGGGTCCATACTCGCTTCTGATTAAGTCCACTGACTGTTGCAACTGGTGACGGAATCGTTGCAAGGATCTGATCAATAAAGTGGCTACCCCAGTCAAAGATTGCACCGCCTGAGACTTCAACATCAGAGTGCCAGAAGGAACAAGGCTTGGAGTACCCACCGACGAAGCTCTCGTAATGAAAGACCTCACCGATTTGACCAGATTCAATGATGGATTGAATCGTGACAAAGTCGGCGTCGTACCGACGGTTCTGGTAGACAACAAGTAGTCGGTTCTTGTCAGTTGCAAGTGCAAGGAGTTCATCGCATTGTTCGGCTGTGAGCGCCATTGGCTTCTCTAGAACGACGTGGAGATTACGGTTGAGCGCCTCTTTGGCCCATGAGTAGTGACTATTTGGGGGAGTTGAAACTACAACGAGATCAATCTCGCCCGAGTCCAACATCGCGGTGGCATCATCAAAGGTCTTTATATCTGGAGCGAGTGAGCGTGCAGCGGCTAGACGTTCAGGGCTGCGGTCACATACTGCAGTGAGAACTAATCCCTCGGTAGCACCAAGCGCCCTACTGTGTTCATCTCCGATTGCACCGTATGCAAGCAAACCAACATGAATATTTTTTTCAGCCACTAACGTTTCCCCAAACCTATAAACAATCCTCAACAGTTATGGCATTGAGTCTAATGGCTGAGAGAACTAGGCGCAGAATCTTACTGTAGAAGAGATATAGCGCTCTCGATAATCTCATCCTTCACCCATTGAGACTGATTGCACCAAGGACCGCCATTGCTGCATTATGTCCTGGAATTCCACTCACTCCACCGCCGCGAACAGCACCGGCACCGCAGAGGAAAATTTTGGGATGCTCGGTCTCGACTCCCCAAGAGACTGGAGTTCCATCTTCTCTAAAGGGGAATGAAAGATCTTTATGGAAGATATTGCCTCTAGGTAGCGAGATGGACTCTTCTAAATCAAGAGGGGACTTCACCTCTAGACATAACGAACCATCAGAGTTCTTCGCTAAACACTCCTCTAACGGATCCAATAGATAGTTGTTGAGTTGGCGAATGAGCCGAGCAGTGATTTCACTCTTCACGCCTTCATTGTCGCGATCAAAGAGAGCCGCTGGAGTGTGGATGCCGAAGAGAGTGAGGGTGTGATACCCCGCAGCAGCGAGCTCGGGTGAGAGGATCGATGTATCAGTTAGCGTATGGCAGTACATCTCTGCTGGTACAAGATCCGGAATTATCCTGGCAGTGCTCTGAGCATACGCTTCCTGCAGATCGCTATATCGCTCATCAAAATGGAATGTTCCGGCGAAGGCAACCTTTGGATCAACACCACTCTTAAGACGAGGTAACTTCCGAAGCAACATATTGATCTTTACTTGGCTGCCATCCAAAGCTTGTGGCTTAGGGGTTTGCATAAGTTTTGCTAATACCTGCGGAGCGCAGTTAGCGAGTACGTACTCACTCATGTAACTCTGACCATCGGCGCAGCTCACCTGGCGATCGGCCGAGATAGATGTAACTTCTGTCGATGTTATGAAGGTGACTCCAAGGGATTTCGCCTTCGCGGTGAGCTCTTTTACTAAATTCCCCATGCCGCCTTTAGGGACGCGCCATTCACCCGTGCTATTGCCGACCAAGTGATAGAGGAAACAACGATTCGCTGCGAAGTCGTGTGCATCGGCAAATGTGCCGATCAGACCGTCAGTGAGAACAACACCTCGGACGAGATCGTTCTTAAATCTTCTCTCAATTGCCTCACCGATTGGCCGCTCAATCAACTCATCCCAAATTGGATGGTTAACCGCTTGGCGTAGCTCACTTCGAGTAGGTAAGGGGGAGAGCATGGTGGGCGCGACCACTTGAGCAAAGTGAAGTACCTCGGTGTAAAAAGATTTCCACTCTTCGAATTCCGCAGTGGAGCCAGTGATGGCGCGGAAACTCTCTTCGGTCTGAGAGTTCCAATCAGATGAGACAAATAGACCGGCATCACCATCTGGAGTGTATGAAGCGACATCTCGGCCAAGAGTTTCAAAGGAGAGCCCTAGGTCATCGATAATCTTTTGTGGCAAGAGCGAAACAAGATATGAGTAGCGAGAGAGCCTCGCCTCATATTCGGGGAATACTTGCTGGGAGGTGGTGGCCCCACCGAATGACTCTTCTTTTTCGAGGACGAGAACCGATTTACCGGCCTTAGCTAAATAGCAGGCAGCGACGAGGCCATTGTGCCCACCACCAATAATGATTACGTCGTAGCTCTCACTCATTGGCGAAACATTAGTGCTCGTTGACTCCTCGTGATAGTCCTTTGGGTCTACGATCTGCAAATGGCTATGTTCGCTGATGTCGTTAAGAACTTCTCCGCTGCAGATATTCCAGAACCGGATCTCCTTGATCCGGCATCGGTCCCATCGCTTCGGTGGGGGATCGTCGGTGCGGGCGATATCGCCGACATCTTTATCGATACGCTCCAACGGCATACTAAGCAACAGGTTGTGGGAATTGCATCGAAGACTCCCGGTAAAGCCGATTTGCTCGCCGCAAAATATGGAGTTTCCAAAACCTACAGCACCTATGAAGATATCTGCGCGCAGGATGACGTAGATGTCATCTACATCGCCACGCTTCCAAATACTCACCTCGCAGATGCACTGATTGCAATAAGCGCTGGAAAGCATGTTCTGGTTGAAAAGCCCTCTGCAATCAGCAAGGCAGAGGCAGCCGAACTTTATGGCGCGGCAAAGCAGGCTGGAGTCTTTGCGATGGAAGCGATGTGGTCCCGCTATCTCCCGCAAGCGAGCATCATGCGAAAAATGATTGAGCGCGGAACTCTCGGCAAGATTGAATTAATTCAAGCCGATTTTGGTCAAGATAATCGATCCATTGCACGATTGTGGCTCCCTGGTGCCAGCATTGTTCAGGATATGGGTATCTACCCCATTGCATTCACAGAGCAGATTCTTGGGCTCCCAACAAAAATTACCGCAGCTGGGAAGTTACATAGTCCGCATTCTGAAGCGATGGCTTCTGCCGTATTTGAATATGCATCAGGTGCCAGGGCAGTTATCACTACGAGTGGTTATAGCCACGTACCTACGCGCGCATCAGTATCAGGCGATGAAGGTGTGCTTCTCGTTGATTCACCATTCTTTACACCTTCAGGTCTTGGGCTCCGCGAAGCTGTCTTTAAGGGCACAGGTCCTGATTGGAAAGATAAGACCGGCGTTGTAGGTCACGAAGGCCTCTGTTACCAAGCAAATTACTTGGCTTCATATGTCTCCCAAGGTTTACTTGAATCTCCGCTACATACCCACGAACAGACAGTGGGAATTATTGGAATCGGTGAAGAGATTCGCAGGCAGATTGGTGTCCAGCTCTAAAAGTAAGAAATTTAGTAAAGCTTATTTTCCTAACTTATTGCGCCAGGAAGAGAACGATCGCACCGAATGAGCATGCGGTCGTTTTAACCATGGATATGGATGTACCTGCGCGAGACTATGAAACTTTGCAAAACTAGGCACGGGTGCAAATGTGATAGCAACATCGTTCTGCGCTGCGAATTCAACTGGATCGCCAATATAGACAGTGAGATCTCGCCGCTTTGAAAGGTCTAGCAAAGTTTCTAAGTAGAAGAAGATTCGTTTCGAGGAGAGTTGTAATTTGCTCAAGGCTGCCTCATTAAAGACGAAGACTGCTGGCAGGGTGGGATTCGCTTCAAGTGCTGGGTCGTTATCGCCCAATGATTCAATCGTGAGCAGCACTGTCTGAGGAGCGCGGCTGGTTTCAACCAGAAGTGGTCCGGCAGTGCCTTGGGGATTTGGATCAGAGTTAAGCAGCGGTTCAAAGGAGCTCTCTTGTAGTGATTCTTCCTCTGGGAAATTTTGAATAGGGCATTTATTCTTGATTGGACAATTCTGACAATACTGAGGAGCACGTTTCTCCACCTGCCATCTCGCAAATCCATAGGGCTTGCCTGATCCGCTACCAACTGTCCATTGCCACCCGAGTAGGTTTGCGGCGCGGGATCCATCAATCAAATGACGGAACATCCGTTCTTGACCAGGTAACCACCCGGCTTGATTTCGAACTGTCCACTGCGATGCGAGCCACATGCGCGTCTGGTTGACTAACCAGCCATCACTTTCAAGTTCGTTAACGACTCCATCAACACAAGCCATTCCTTCAGGCCAGCCATCGCCACTCTCAACCCATAACTGCTCGTAGCGTAAATTCTGAAAGAGGCGTGTACCAATTCTTGCGTAGAGATGCCTGGAATACTCTTGCCACAAAAGTTCATCGCGGTACTTTTCTTTATCTGCAAAGGGTGCCTTTGCAACATGATCCCAAACTTGCTGAAGCGTTAGTAAATTATGTCGAATATACGGTGAGAGCACGGTTGCTCCGCGTGAGTGAACGGGCAGTACTTCTGAACGGTTCTTCGCATACCCAGAAATATTCAAGGAGGTGAGCGCTGCATCAGCTGCGCTCTGACCGCCGGCGATAGAGCTCCGACCACCGCCGCTATGAAGTCCGGCAAATTCGAGTTCAAGAAGAGTGGCCAAATCGCCACTTATGTCCAATTTTTTCACGGCCACAGCTCCAAAAGATGGGTTTATAGGTACGCGATCGTACTCCTGTGCGCGGTGGTAGGGCGAAAGCCCTCAAAGTATGCGACCCTTGAGCATCAACCACGACCAACAAGGAGTTAGAAATGAAAGAGAAAGAACTCATCGCACTTTGGGATTCAAAGCGTAATCAGATCGTTATGACTCAATTGGCTCCAAGTATTGTTTTGGCAACAGCCTTTGTTCTATCAAGTCTTGGTTTGTTTACGAATGCCACTCACCAGGCTAAGTACTTCGCTCTTGGAGTAGTCGGTGTCACTGGAATTCTTGCAGCTATCACTACATTCGGAATCATTCGTGAATCAGAGGCAATCATCGAAGATCTCAAAAACGAGAAGGATTTGTCTTCAGTTGGAAAGAAGATTAGTGAATCTCGTGAGCTCGTTATGCTCAACCTTGCTGTCAACTTCATCATGAGCGCTGGCGTATTTGCGCTTGCAGCTTGGGCGATTCTTAAGTAACTAGTCATGACAATCTTCCTATACGTGGCTAGCTACGCAGTCGTACTTGGGTTGATTTTTGTTGTTGGTCCTCGAAGTTTGAAGAGGAATAAGAAGATTTCAGGCCGAGGCGGAGACTTCTCCGAGTAGGCCTGACTTCTTCTTATTAACGTTCGGACTTATGACGATCAGCGATCGTGTCCATCAGAGCGAAGAGTAGACCCGAGATAACAAAGGTCATGTGTAGACCGATACGAAAACCTTCGCGCTTTGGGTCGAATGGTCCTTCCTGCATAAAGTCCTTTAAGAGTTCGATGACAGAGATCGCAACAAGTGAACCGATCAACTTAATCTTCATTCCGCTTGAATCTACGTGACCCATCCAGTGCGGACGATCGGTGGCTCCATCTGCGACCGCGATCTTTGATACAAAGTTTTCGTATCCGGCAAAGAGAACTAAAATAATGAGGTTGCCGAGCAAGACTGTGTCGAGCAGTTCTAATACCTGAAGCGTGATCTCACTCATCGATAGCGATGAAAGGTGGCTCATGATGTGCCAGAAGGAGTGGAAGAAGCGATAGAGGATTGGAAGAAGAGCTGCGAGTAGGCCGATGTAAAGCGGCGCTAAGAGCCATCGACCGGCGAAGATAACTCTCTCTAGAAAATGCTCTAACTTCAACATAGTTCCTCCTAATGGTTAGTACCTATGGTACTTAGTAATGCGATTTGGTCGATTCGAACCGCCGAAGTGGTGTGCAGGCGTGTACCGTGTTTCTTTATACGCACGCTTCCACCGATTGATACGGGGTATTTTTCATGGCTGACAAGAAGATCGTTCTCATTACTGGTGCAGGTGGCGGTATCGGAGCTGGGATCGCCAAGACCCTCGCGGCAGATGGTTTTACTGTGATCTGCGTTGATAAAGATGCCAAGAAGGTCAAAGAGGTTTCTGACTCTATTCCGGGATCACATTGGTTTGAGTTAGATATCAGCAAAGAGGACGAGATCGTTGCGCTCAGAGATTCGCTATCAAAAGGCATCGGCAACCCCACTCATCTAGTTAACTGCGCTGGAATCTTTTTCGAGCATAACCTTCTTACACTTAAGGAGGAAGAGTTTGACTTGATGATGAACGTCAACATCAAGGGAATGTTCTTTATGTGTAAGGCATTTATTCCAGCGATGGTTGAGGCTGGTAAAGGCAATGTAATAAATATTGCATCAACTGCTGGGCTTCGTGGTGGTCGTAACCGACCTATTTACTCTGCATCAAAGGGTGCGGTTGTTCTCTTCTCTCGATCGATTGCAATCGATTTCGGACCTCAGGGAGTCCGCGTAAATTGCGTTGCTCCAGGTTTAATCGACACCCCGATGGCTTCGTGGATCAGTAACGATAAAGAAGCGCTTGCTCGATGGGAGAAAACTAATCCTGGCCAGAGGATTGGAAAAGCCGATGACATTGGTAAGGCTGTGAGTTACCTAGCTTCCGATGCCGCATCATGGGTCATTGGCGAAACGCTCGTGGTTGACGGCGGGGGAATGGCCTAAAGTTTTACTCATGAGAGCAATTCACTTTACTCAATTCCAGGGAGAACTCTCTGTTCTGGAATTACCGATGCCGCAGGTCAGCAACAAGGGCGTAGTAATTAAAGTTGAAGCTACTGGACTATGCCGAAGCGACTGGCATGGCTGGATGGGTCACGATTCGGATATTGCGCTGCCTCATGTCCCTGGACATGAATTAGCTGGAATTATCAGCGAAGTTGGAAGCGCAGTAAAGAAATATTCTGTGGGGGATCGAGTCACTGTTCCCTTTGTCTGTGGTTGCGGCCAATGCGAATTTTGTGTGCGTGGCAATGCACAGGTTTGCCCAACACAAACTCAGCCGGGCTTCACTGGTTTTGGTTCATTTGCCGAATATGTGGCGATCGAGAATGCAGATTTCAATTTGATCTCAATACCCGCAGGAGTTTCATTTTCAGTTGCAGCTGCGCTCGGTTGCCGCTTTGCTACCGCATATCGCGGCCTCGTAAAGCGGGCAAAGGTAGAGGCTGGCGAGACGGTAATTATTTACGGGTGTGGTGGCGTTGGCTTAAGCGCAGTAATGATTGCGAAAGCATTGGGTGCGATGGTCTATGCAGTGGATGTGAGCGTTAGCGCTTTGGAGTTAGCAGCTTCATTAGGTGCAATCCCAATCAATTCAAAAGAAGTGGATCCAGTCGAATTCATCCAGAATTTTGGCGGAGCAGATATTGCGATTGATGCGCTAGGTAGCGAACTCACAGCAGGACAATCAGTTTTGTCGTTGCAACGGCGTGGTCGCCACCTTCAACTAGGTCTCATGCTGACGCCGACTGGGCTTTCAGCGATGCCGATGGGACGAGTCATTGCTTGGGAGTTAGATCTACTTGGCTCGCATGGAATGGCAGCTCGCGATTATCCAGAAATGCTAGCGATGGTGGCTGCGGGTACTTTGAATCCATCACTGCTGGTTGCGCACGAAGTTGGGCTGGCGCAAGGCGCGGTCGCGTTACGGGAGATGGGAGCTTCGGCTTTGGTAGCTGCTGGGATCACAGTAATAAATCCTGCGAGCTAGATTTTATTCAAGAGTGCGTTGTGACGGACTCGAACCGCCGACCCGGTGATTAAGAGT
>JBBAMR010000003.1:0-9113 GCA_040402375.1 Candidatus Nanopelagicaceae bacterium
AACTGGAGCAACTGGAGCAACTGGAGCAACTGGAGCAACTGGAGCAGCTGGAGCAACTGGAGCAGCAACTGGAGCAGCAACACCGATTAACGCAAGTCGCGCACCGACAGCGACAGTTGAATCAACTGGCACATCGATGGAAAGGATAGTTCCAGCAGCAGGTGATGGAATCTCGGTATCAACCTTGTCAGTTGAGACTTCAAGGAGAGCCTCATCTACGGCGACGCTATCGCCAACGTTCTTCAACCAACGTGTGACGGTACCTTCGGTGACAGATTCACCGAGCGCAGGCATAGTGACAACAACGCCAGCAGCTTGAGCTGGTGATGCAGGAGCAACGGGAGCAGCCGCAACAGGTGCCGGTGGTGGTGTTGGAGCAACAGGGGCAACTGGTGCAGCAGGAGGTGGTGTCGGCGCAACGGATGCAGCTGGAGCAGCAGCAACTGCATCGGATGAGATCACGGCAAGTTCGGCGCCAACAGCTACCGTCGAATCAACCTGAACAACGATGCGCTGCAAGATGCCAGCGACAGGGGATGGGATCTCAGTATCAACTTTGTCGGTTGATACTTCGAGAAGTGGTTCATCCATGGCGACCATATCGCCCTCGTTCTTGAGCCAACGCGTCACAGTGCCTTCGGTGACTGATTCACCGAGTGCTGGCATGGTTACTGAAAATGTCATCTCGTTGTGCTCCTATTAACCGTGTGCGTGTAGTGGTTTGCCTGCAAGTGCCATATGCGCCTCGCCCATTGCTTCAGAGAGCGTTGGGTGAGCATGAAGATGTTGCGCAACATCGGAAGCATCAGCTTCCCAGTTGAAGATTAATTGTGCCTCTGCGAGTAACTCGCCGACGCGCGAACCAACCATGTGAATACCGAGGATTGGACCATCCTTGGTAGCGACGAGCTTGATTGAACCGGAAGTTTTGAGGATATTCGCCTTGCCGTTACCTGCAAGATCGTAGGTAAGTTCAACGACATCATAACCGCGCTCTTTTGCAAGAGCGGTTGTAAGACCAACAGAAGCTACTTCGGGCTCCGAGTAAGTGACGCGTGGAACGCCATCGTAGTTAATTGGTCGTGGATTGAGACCGGCGATCTCTTCTGCAACCATGATTCCTTCAGCGAATCCAACGTGTGCGAGTTGAAGCGTTGGGATGATGTCGCCAACGGCCCAAATTCCAGGGATGTTGGTGCGACATTTATCGTCAACTGTGATGTAGCCACGATCCAGGGCAATACCTTGTTCCTCGTAGCCGATCCCTGCGGTTACTGGACCGCGGCCAACTGCAACGAGTAGAACCTCGGCAGTATGGGTCGAGCCATCTTCGAGAGTGACGGTAACGCCAGATTCAGATGTAGTGGCGGAAGCGAAACGGACACCGGTAACAATGTTGATTTTACGCTTGCGGAAGGCCCGCTCCAATTGCTTGCTAGATGATTCATCTTCTAGCGCAACTAAACGTGGGAGACCTTCGATGATGGTGACTTCAGCGCCAAATGAGTTCCAGACAGATGCGAATTCAGAGCCAATCACTCCACCACCAAGAACGATGACAGTTTTAGGAACAAAATCAAACTTCATCGCCTCTTCTGAGGTAACGATCTGCTTGCCATCGATATCTAGTCCAGGAAGTGTGCGCGGGTAAGAACCGGTTGCGAGGATGAGATTCTTTCCGGTGTAGTTCTCGCCATTTACCGTGACGGTATTAGGGGAGGTGAGACGACCTGTGCCCTCGACATATGTAATGTTTCGTGACTTAACGAGTCCTTGCAAACCTTTATGGAGCTTTGAAACAACGCCATCCTTGTACGCGTTGACCGCGACCATATCCATGGAGAGGAATTGTGCGTTGACACCGAACTCTGAGGCATGACGAGAGTTATCTGCGATCTCACCAGAGTGGAGAAGAGCCTTTGTTGGAATACATCCGCGATGCAGGCAGGTTCCGCCGAGCTTATCTTTTTCGATCAGAGCGACAGAGAGACCAAGCTGGGCTCCACGAAGAGCTGCCGCATACCCACCAGAACCGCCGCCAAGAATTACGAGATCAAAATCAGCCACAACCCGACCTTTCAGTCATTTCATACTGGACCGGTTAGATCCAGCGCTCCTGGTTAGCCCAGGCTGGGGCTAATCCTGCCACGATTTTCACCCAGCAAAAATCAGATTAACGTGAGGAGAATGACTCCGCGAGCGCGACGAGAGAGCGGACGCTGACACCCGTGGCTCCGATGGCGTTATAGCCATGCCCGGCCTTCTCCACGTAGGACGGTCCAGCGATATCGAGGTGGATCCAGGGAGTCTCATCAGGGACAAACTCCTTGAGGAAGACGCCAGCGACGAGCATTCCGCCACTCTTATCGCCAACATTTGCGATATCGGCAACTGGCGTATCGAGGGTCGCACGAAGTTCTTCTGGTAGTGGCATCGCCCAGAATGATTCTCCGGCCAGAGCGGCCGCGGTGAGGAAGTCCTGAATGAGGTAATCGTTATTCCCCATCAAGCCAGCCGTACGCGTGCCGAGGGCGATGATCTGCGCGCCAGTCAAGGTCGCGACATCGACGAGCGCATCAAGTCCGCCAGCTTTCTTGGCATCGGCGATTGCGCGAGTGATTCCATCTGCCATGACGAGGCGACCCTCAGCATCAGGGTTGAGAACTTCAACAGTTTTGCCACTCAAAGTTGTGATGACATCACCAGGCCGGGTGGCATTGTCGCTGATCATATTTTCAGCCATGCATGCATACGCGTTGATGGAGACGGGAATCTTGAGTTCAGCAATGGCGAGGGCGGCTGCAATCACCGACGCGGCGCCAGCCATATCAGTCTTCATAGCATCCATACCTTGTGCTGGCTTAAGAGCGTAACCACCGGTATCGAAGGTGATGCCCTTTCCGACGAAGGCGAGTTGCTTGACCTTCTTCTTGGAAGTTGGTGCAGACGAGATATGGAGGAGACGTGGGGGGTTAGCCGAACCTTGTCCGACTGAGTAAATGCCGCCATAGCCTTTTGACTTTAAGGCCTTCTCATCGAGGATCTCAACCTTTACACCAAGTGGCCCGCAAAGCGCCTTCATCTTGGTGACAAAAATAACTGGTGAGAGATGGTTCGCTGGAGTGTTCACTAAGTCGCGGACGATATGAACGTATTTAGTAATGACAGCTGCTCGCTTGAGAGCTGCCTTTCCTTCTCCGCTATCACCGAGTGTTGAAATAACTGTGGCAGAACTGAGTGGCGCCTTCTGCGCAGCCTTAGAACTACCGCGATGTTCGGTAAAGGAGTAAGCGCCGAGGCCAATACCTTCGGCGATTGCCGCTAGCCCTGTGGCGTTCTTGTGAGGGAGTGCGAAGTCTGCGCTCTTCTTGTTAGCAAGTGCGCGGGTTGCAGCGCCCGCTGCGCGGCGAAGTGTCTCGTGCGAATACTCTGATTGAGCTGAACCGAGTCCAGTAAAGATGATGAGTCGGTGGCCGCTCTTGGGTGTCACCTTGGTGACTTCATCAGGTGCACCAGTTGCACCGAGATCACCGAGTGATTCAACGAGAGAGCTGATATTGAGACTCATCGCGAGATCTGCCGCTCCAACCTCAACGACGAGTTTCCCATCTCGATTGGCAACTCCTACTACCAAGATCTCTGAACTTGCTTTGCCTGAACTCTTCACTGTAATCATGGGATTATCTAAGCACTGCGAGGGCTCTTTTGCTCGTACTTTGCTAGGTTTGCCCGATGAGCGAATTGAAATCACCCCTCTATGACTGGCACTCTCGGGCTGGCGCCAAGCTCGCCGACTTCGGGGGATGGGATATGCCCATTGAGTATCCGCAAGGAACGATCGCGGGAGCTCCGGGTGGCGTCATCGCCGAACACACCGCAGTTCGCGAACGCGTGGGACTCTTCGATGTCTCGCATTTGGGGAAAATTGAAGTCACAGGTCCTGGGTCACTTGACTACCTCAACTCCGTTCTGACCAACGACCTGAACCGGATTGATGATGGCAGTGCTCAGTACAACTTAATCTGCGATGTAAACGGTGGCGTTATCGATGATCTCATCGTCTATCGCCGCAGCGCTGATGATCTCTTTCTTATTCCCAATGCATCAAATTGCGCAGCGGTACTTGCAGCACTTCAAGCAGGAGCGCCAGCCGGGATCTCTATCGTCGGAGCACATCAGAAGTATGGAGTGCTTGCACTTCAAGGACCGCTGGCGAAGCGCGTGATGAGCGCACTCGGCATCACGATTGATTTCGATTACATGGCATTCACCGAAGGGCTCATCCCCGGCCACGAAGAACTTGGTTCAGTGATCATTTGTCGTACTGGTTACACCGGAGAGTATGGATTTGAATTTGTCCCGGCATGGGATAAGACCTTGCCACTGTGGGAGTTGCTCGTCAGTGAGATTGCAAAGGTTGATGGTCGAGTCTGCGGACTTGGTTCTCGCGACACCTTGCGCACCGAGATGGGCTATCCATTGCACGGACATGAGCTCTCACTGGATATCTCGGGGATAGAAGCTGGTGCAGCGTGGGCGGTTGTTCTTGCCAAGCCAGAATTCACTGGTCGCGAGGCGCTCGTCACTCTCAAAGAGGCAGGCTTGAAGCGGACACTATGTGCCATTAAATCACTCGATCGAGGTATTCCTCGTGGTGAGATGTCGGTACTTCGCGATGGAGTGGAGGTTGGAGTCGTGACGAGCGGTACTTTCTCACCAACCCTGAAGGTGGGCATCGGTCTGATTCTTGTCGACCCTTCAATCAAGGTAGGAGAGAAACTTCAGCTCGATATTCGTGGACGAATCAGTGATGTCGAAGTTGTTAAAGCGCCTTTTGTGGAGTCACACGTTCGCTAATTAGCGTTCGAGCTCATCTTTGCGAGCAACAACTACTGGTCGACCAGAATCAAGAGTGAAGACGTTAATACGATCATCAAAGGCCGCCTTGAGTTGCGGTGAATGAATAATTGATTCTGATGGTCCGTCCACCAGGACTCGCCCCTCTCGCATGACAATGATTCGTTCTGCATACATCGCAGCGAGAGTGATGTCGTGCATCGTCGAAATGATCGTCACACCTTGAGCCTGAAGAATTTGCAGATTATTGAGAACATCAATTTGGTGGTGGAGATCGAGGGCGCTCGTTGGTTCATCGAGGAGAATTAGCTCGGGTTCTTGAGCAAGTGCGCGCGCAATCAGAGTGCGCTGCATTTCACCGCCAGAGAGTTGAGTTACGGGCTGACGTTGCATGCCGTAGAGATTTGTCTGTTCCAAAATACTTGAGATGAATAGCCGACTAGCCGTGCTCTCATTGCCCCAACCATCACGCTTTGAACGACCGAGCGCTACATATTCAGCGACGCTCATTCCCTGAGGAATATGTGGCTGCTGCGGAACGAAGGCGACATTGCGACTTTGGTTACGGAAGACCTCAACGCCATCGCTCTTTACGCTACCCGAGTAGGGGGCTGTGCCAAGTAGGACTTTGAGGAGAGTTGTCTTGCCTGCGCCATTTGGACCAACAAGGCAGCTCCATCGACCATCAGGAATATCAATTGAGATATCAGAGAGGATCTTCTTTCCAGAGAGCGTGACTTCAAGTGAATCGATCGAGATCATCGTGAGAACGTCCTTCGTTTACGTAGTACGACCAAGAAGAAGGGAGCGCCAACAAAGGCGGTAATAACTCCTATAGGGAGTTCGGCAGGGGAGAGCAGGGTACGAGCGCCGAGGTCTGCAAGAACGAGAAAGGCTGCTCCAGCAAATGCGATCGTAAGCAGATTTCTATTAGTAACGCGATGGGTAATGCCACGCACGAGATGCGGGACAACGATGCCAACAAATCCGATGAGCCCTGAGGCAGAGACAGCGGTAGCCGTTGCAAGAGTTGCGGCACTGACAGCAATTATTCGAAGGCGATTTGGGTTAATACCAAGTGAGAAAGCTTCTTCATCACTGAGCATCAAGCCATCGAGTTGTTTGGAGACAAGGATAAGAATGCCGATCGCCATGAGGATATAGACCGAGGACCAGGTGACGATCTGCCAGTTAGCGACCGTTAATTCGCCGAGGATCCACGAGTAGACCGGGCGAAGCGATGAGCTATGACGTTGCTGTAAGTAGGTCTGTACTGCGGTTGCAAATGATCCAACTGCGATTCCGCTGAGAAGAAGAGATTGTGGCTCAGCAAAGAACCGCCCAGAGATAAAGAATGAGGTCAGCACCGCGAGTGTTCCGCCAATAAAGGAGAAGATTGGCAGGAGGCTATAGACATTGCCATGCGCATTGGTGATAGCAATTGTTGCGCCGAGCCCCGCTCCACTTGCTGCACCTAAAAGATACGGATCAGCGAGTGGGTTTCTAAATACGCTCTGATAGACGGCGCCACTGGTTGCAAGCGCCGCTCCAACAAGTGCGGCAAGTATCGCCCGTGGAAGTCTCAGATCTATTAGTACGGTCTTGTCTTGGCCAGAAAGACCTCCAGGCAATCCAAGGAGTGTCTTAATGATTTTCACAAAACTCAAATGGATCGGGCCAAAACTCACCGCAGCAAGAGCAACGAAGAGCAAGAGCGCACCACAAAGAGCGGTGATACGCCAATTCCAGATCGGACTAATACCCGAGGTCGTGGAAGCTTGCCCTTGCGAAGTCATCGTTGATTACTTCATTGCAATCAGAGTACGTGATACAAACTGGTAGAAGTCCGAAAGGCGTGGCCCCCAACGAGATGGAATATCCGCAGGTAATACAACGATCTGGTTCTTCGAGACCGCATCGATTGCATTCCAGCCAGCGCGGTTATTGACACTTACCTTTGTCTCTTCATCACCAAGGAAGATCACTGCCGGATTAGATTTCAAAAGATACTCATTGGTGAGTTGCGGATAGCCATAACTGTCGGCGGTATCTGCAGCATCAGCAACGTTTGTTGTATTAAATGCGGCATAGACGTGACCAATGAAAGTGCTCGAAGTCGCGCTATAGAGGGTGTTGTCGACTTCGTGAAAGATTGGAAGCGGAGTGGTGCGTTTTCCAATAGAGATTGCCTTCGCAATTGTCGTCTTCATCGTTGCAACAACCTTCGCGGCTCCAGCGCTCTTTCCAGTTGCCTTACCGAGCGCCGTGATCTCGGCATAGACCCCATTGAGATCGTTAGGGGTGACTTCAAAGAAGACTTTGATCTTTAGCTTCTCGAGTGCGGCCTTCACTGAGACCGCCTTGGTCGCAGAGGATTGCAATACGACGAGATCGGGCTTGAACTTTGCGATCGCCTCAACATTCGGCGTGAAGGCATCAAGTTTTGTCGTTGGCGCGTTTGCAGGAAAGTTTGAGAGCGAATCAACGGCTACAACGTGCTTCCCGGCACCAATCGCAAAGAGATCTTCTGTTGCGCTAGGGGAGAGCGAGATGATCCGCGTTGGAACTGTTGCGGCAGGTGCGGCTGTTGTGAGCAAGCCCGAGGTGATTACTAAACATGCTACTGATGTAGCGATACTTCTTTTCAACATAAAAAAACTCCCTCAATATGTGAGGGAGAAAGGGGGCTGTCACTGAATCTCTATCATTAGGTGATCGCGAGGATCGCTTCTAGATGAAATTCATGAAAGGCCCGACCCTTCTCCGAGGACGGATGCTTCGATACATGAGTGAGGCGACCTGGCTTAAAAGTTACGAATAACTTCTTTACAGTTGCGGGACAGCGCCGGTATTGCACCGGACTTCGCTCAAACACATAACACCTTGACATAAGGACATCTCAAGACAGCCGAAAAGTATCACAGCGATCCTCTTATTTACGAGAGCGACGGCCAATCCCATAGGCGAGTCCAACAGCAACGATTAAGGCGAGGATGACCAGAGCTATCGGCAGACCTTCGAGACTATGACGCTCCTCATGAATCTGTGGACCGGCAGCGTCATCGTCGGCAAATGCGCTGACGACCGACAGGGTCGTGAAGGTCAGGAAGGTGGCTACAAATATCGCCGTGCCTTCTGCCCGAACTCCTCTGATCTTCATATTCGGAAGGGTACTCTCCTTCCCATGGAATATCGTCGCCTTGGCAAGACCGGAATGTATGTCTCAGAGATTTCTTATGGAAATTGGATCACCCACGGGAATCAGGTCGAGCAGGATGCAGCAGTTAAATGCGTGCGAGCTGCCCTCGATGCTGGAATCACCACCTTTGATACCGCCGATGTCTACGCCGGCACTCGCGCGGAGACGGTATTAGGCAAAGCGCTCAAGGGGGTTCGCCGCGAATCGTACGAACTCTTTACCAAGGTCTATTGGCCTACCGGTGAGGGTAAGAACGATCGAGGACTTTCACGTAAGCACATCATGGAATCGGTTCACGCTTCGCTGAAGCGTCTCGGCACCGACCATATCGATCTCTACCAGGCCCATCGCTTCGATGTTGAGACCCCTTTAGAAGAGACTCTTCGAGCCTTTGAAGATCTCATCCGCCAAGGGAAGGTCAACTACATCGGTTTCTCAGAATGGGATGCCTCACAGATTTTAGAAGCTGTTAAATATCAGAAGGCTAACAACTTCGATCGCTTCGTCTCGAGCCAGCCTCAGTACTCGATGCTCTGGCGAGTTATTGAGAGTGAAGTTATTCCAATGTGTGCCAAAGAAGGAATTAGTCAGATCGTCTGGTCGCCAATGGCTCAGGGCGTTTTGACTGGCAAGTATCTTCCAGGCCAGAAAGCTCCGATCGGATCGCGAGCTCGTGACAAAGCGGGATCAGCGATGATCTCTCGCTGGATGCGCGATGAAGTTCTTGAAACTGTTCAGAAGCTCCAACCGATTGCTGATTCAGTAGATCTCACAATGGGGCAATTGGCTCTTGCGTGGGCGTTACAGAATAAGAATGTGGCTTCCGTCATCATGGGCGCGACCAAGCCTTCGCAGGTGAAAGTTAATGTTAAGGCATCGGGTGTAAAACTGGAGCCTGCGACGATGCGCGCAATCGATGAGGCGCTCGGAAGCTTGCCAGAGCGCAATCCAGAGAAGACCGTGAGTCCAAACCCTCGGGCATAAGAGATTAAAAGAGAAGAGCCCGACACTCGTAGCTTGCGAATTGTCGGGCTCGGCTCTTTACTTCGATAGTTAG
>JBBAMR010000003.1:9213-75383 GCA_040402375.1 Candidatus Nanopelagicaceae bacterium
AGATAGTTAGAGATAGTTAGAGATAGTTAGAGATAGTTAGAGATAGTTAGAGATAGTTAGAGATAACTAGAAAGTGTCTCCGCGCTTTACTTGTGGCTTTGGCGCACGCATGCGACGCATCTGGGTTGAACGTAACCAGCCGTAGATTCCGATTCCCTTGAGATCCTCATTTGGGAACTTCTCGGCGGCAAGCTTCTTAATCTTTCGACTCATAAAGAATGCCGAGGAGAATGAGTACAACATCGCTGCATACATGAAGAGGATTGCAACAAGTTGAATCGCCTTTGATGGAATCACTGTAAGAACAAGCACAACCATGATGGTTGGGAGGAAGTACTCACCGATGGTGCGACGTGAATCGATGTAGTTGCGAACCCAACGCTTTGCTGGGCCACGATCACGAATCGGGAGTGCGCTTTCATCACCACGCATAAATGCGGCGCGAGATTCTGCGCGACGGCTCTTCTCAAGGGCGCGATCGCGTGACTTCGCCTCTTTTGATGTTCCCCTGGCGATTGAATTCACCTTCAAAGAAGCCTGAGCTTCTTTGCGCTTTGGAGTTGCTCTGCCTTTTTTATCAGTGTTCTCGCTCATGGCGTTACGGTAGAGCCAGCATTCGATCGAGCGCAACTCTCGAATAGTGGGCAATGGTGGGATCCACACTTATTTGGTTGACGATTCGACCACTGACGAGCGTCTCCATCGCCCACACCAGGTGCGGGAGGTCAATTCGATTCATTGTGGAGCAGTAACAGACAGTCTTATCGAGGAAGAGGATCTCGCGGTCGGCGAACCGCTGGGATAAACGTTGTACAAGATTGAGCTCTGTTCCGATTGCCCACTTTGATCCTGGTTCTGATTCTTCAATCGTTTGGATGATGTATTCAGTACTTCCTACGAAATCAGCTCCGGCTACAACTTCGTGCTGGCATTCTGGATGGACCAGAACCTGTACTCCAGGGACCCGTTCTCTCACATCGTGGATATTCTGTAATGAGAATCGACCGTGAACAGAGCAGTGACCTCTCCACAAAATAACCTTGGCATCAAGGAGCTGTTGATCGGTGAGACCACCATTGGGTTTCCAAGGATTCCAGATCACGCAATCTTCGAGCGAGAGTCCAAGCTTTAGTACGGCGGTGTTGCGACCAAGATGTTGATCAGGAAGGAAGAAGACTTTTTCGCCGTGTTCGAAGGCCCAATTCATTGCGCGTTCGGCATTAGATGAAGTACAGACAGTTCCACCGTGCTCGCCAGTGAAAGATTTAATCGCTGCGCTGGAGTTCATATATGTGACCGGGATCGTCTTCGTATCAATTCCGAGACGTTGGAATACTTTCCATGCTTCATGCACTTGGTGTGAAGCGGCCATATCCGCCATGGAACAACCAGCGGCAAGATCAGGAAGGATTACTTTTTGATCTGCAGTTGTGAGGATATCTGCGCTCTCAGCCATAAAGTGAACACCACAGAAGATGATGTATTCAGCTTCGGGATGAGAAGCTGCAGCTTGAGCCAACTTAAATGAATCGCCGGTGATATCCGCAAAGTCGATCACTTCGTTACGTTGATAGTGATGACCGAGAATCATCGCCTTCGAGCCAAGGTCGGCGCGAGCCGCATGCGCACGTTCAATGAGGTGAGGGTCACTCGCTACGGGAAGATCGCCATCGCAGGAGACGCCCCGTTCGCTGCCCAGATCACGTTCGCGCCCCATCAGGAGCAGGTCGGTGAGTGAAGAAGCCATAACGCGATCTTAGGGGTAAAGTTTTCCCTATGAGCGCTGAGACAACCACAGATATCACCATCCAGAGCACGGCTACTGGAATCCTCTTGACCGATGTCGCTTCACTGAAGGTGAAGTCACTCCTTGAGCAGGAGGGTCGTACCGACCTCTCACTCCGTGTTGCTGTCCAACCAGGTGGCTGTTCTGGTCTTCGTTACCAGCTCTACTTCGATGATCGCACCCTCGACGGTGATACCGTCGTTGCCTTCGGTGATGTCAAGGTTGTCACCGACAAGATGAGTACTCCTTACCTCATGGGTGCCTCAATCGATTTCGTCGATACGATCGAGAAGCAAGGCTTCACGATTGATAATCCAAATGCCCAGGGCTCTTGCGCCTGCGGCGATTCTTTCAACTAACCGCGCATCCCAAGACTCCTCGTCAATAGGGGTACTTTTCATCCATGAAAATTGGTGTTGCTGGTTCAATCGGTCGCGATCATCTGATGACATTTCCGGGTGAGTTCACCGACTCACTCGTTGAAGGTTCACTCGCCAAAGTCTCACTCTCCTTTCTCGTCGACACATTAGAGATTCGTCGCGGGGGAGTCGCAGGGAACATCGCCTTTGGAATGGGTGTGCTCGGACTCAAGCCAGTATTAATTGCAGCAGTGGGTAAAGATTGGGCAGATTACGATGCCTGGCTCTCTCGCCATGGCGTAGATACCGCACATGCTCGGATTTCCACTGAACTCCACACAGCAACTTTTATGGTGACAACAGATAAGTCACTTAATCAGATTGCCTCATTCTTCCCAGGCGCTATGAGTGAAGCGCGCGAGATTGAGATCGCTCCGATATCAGCTGCGGTGGGTGGACTTGATCTCCTTGTTATCTCGCCCGATGATCCTGACGCAATGCTTCGCCACTCCCAAGCAGCTCGTGATCTTGCTATTGCCTTTGCGGCAGATCCATCGCAACAACTCGCACGGATGGATGGCGAAGATATTAAGAACTTAATTCGTGGCGCAAAGTATTTGTTGATGAATGAGTATGAACTTGCGTTGACGCTTCAGAAGACGGGCTGGAGCGATCAGGAGCTCTTTGATCAGGTTCAGGTTCGCGTTGTCACCCTTGGATCACACGGCGTTCGTGTAGAAGAACACGGTAAAGAGACGATCAAAGTGGAGTGTGCGAAAGAGAATTCAAAGGTCGATCCAACTGGTGTGGGAGATGCATTCCGGGCTGGTTTTCTCGCAGGCATCTCGTGGGGTTTTGATCACGAGCGAAGTGCCCAACTAGGTTCGATGCTTGCAACCTACTGTTTAGAGACGATTGGTACACAGGAGTATCGCTTCAACGATGGTGAATTTATGAAGCGCTTTGCCCACAGTTATGGCGATGTGGCTGCAGCAGAGGTTGCGAGCAAGATTCGCCCACAACTCGTCGATTAATTACTGAGCAATAATTTCGAAGGTAGTGCTTTCAATCATTCTCACGTGATGGCCCGTCATGCGGCCCCATGCTTGAAGATCTGCCCAGGTGGCAGGATCATCGCTTTCTAGATGAAAGAGCGTTCCAGGCAGCGCATCTTTGACGGCGAGCGCGATATCGATGATGGGTAAGGGACATAGCTTCCCCATGGAATCTACAGTGATCAAGCGTTGCCTCGAAGCAGCGTAACTTCCTCTTTGAGAGCCTGAAGAAGTGAAGTGATATCACTCTGCGAATGTTCGGGGTAGAGATGGATTCTCACATTGCCGTGCGTGAGTCGACCCATCGCAGCAAGGACATGACTTGCTTCAAGATTTGCACTGATACAGGCGGAACCAGAATCGATCGAGAAACCACGTCGCTCCATTCGGTCTACTAACTGCTCTGCATCAATGTAGAGGAATGAGAATGAGAGTAGATGGGGGAGAGCACCCAACGGAGATGCGATATCGATATCACTCATCTCACTCTGTAAAAAATTTCGAATCATGGTGTTGAGTTCAACAGTCTTTGTAAGCGAATTTCTTCGATCGAGGCAGTCGGCTTCAAGTGCCACAGCGCTAGCGATCGCAAGTGCTGGGTTAAAGCCACCGGGCACAACGCGATGATCGAGATGTGGCATTGGATTGCGCCACGATGCTTGAACATTGACCGCAAAGATTCCAAGACCTGCGGGGCCAGACCAACTTCTCGAATCAAAGAGCGCGGTAGACCAACGCCCGGGAAGTGAGAAGATCGGATCGGTTGTTGCATCAACAAAGATCGGGCCCCCAAAGTTCTCAGGAGAGAGCGATTGTGCTCCGGTCTCACCATTCGAACTGGGCCACACGAGTAGATCACCAGGGAGCGCTGGCGGAATATCCCAGCAACCATCGAGATCGACATCAAGTGAGAGCGAGCTGGGAGCTGATTGCGCCACCGCGATAATCTCTTGACGCGATGTCGCTGGGTAGATGAGACGCCCATCACCCATCGGTTGCAGGAGACCCTCGATGCCGAGATAGAAAGCAAGTGTTGGTTCACCCACGAAGGAGATCGTCTCTTCTTTCAAGCCCAGCACCCGGCCGAAGATCGCCTTAGATTCGCTGAGTAGATTGGCGAGCTCTCGTGATGGCCGGTGCAGCTTTGCCGGGTTGGCCCAGCCTTTGTCGATGGCGTCGAGGAGGATCTCGCGGGCAGCAGGGTGGAGTCGAGTCTCGCTGGTAAATAGCCCTGTGACTGAACCCATACTCAGAACGCTACTCTCACCGAGAGCGCGACGCTAATTCCACCGATAAACTTCTCGCATGCGTATGAGACCTTCTGTAGCTAAAAAAGCAGCCCTTGTGATCGTGGGCTCGGTCTCGGCACTCCTCTTAACGAGCTGTCAGTCGAAGAATATCTCGGGCCTTGGTTTCGACAAGGGGACCTCATCAGTCAATGACACGACGCTCCCACTTTGGCAGGGAGCATGGATCGCTGCAGCAGTCGTTGGGGTACTTACCGCTCTAGCCCTCTTCTACCCAGTCCTCTTCAATCGCAAGAAGAGCGATGAGTTGCCACGTCAATTTAAACATAACAACTTTGTTGAGATCTCACTGACCGCTGTCGCTTTTATCATCGTCTTAGTCCTCTTTGGCTTCACTGCGCGCGATGAAGCGAAGATTACGCATGTGAGTTCGGCGGCGGCGGCACAGCACAACATTGAGGTCAGAGGAATTCAGTGGTCATGGCAATTCATTTATAACGATGCCGGAACTGGACCAAGCACAGTTGTGACTGGAACTCCTGCACAACCGCCAACACTTGTTCTTCCGTTGGGGGAGAAGGTGCGATTCACTCTCACATCCAATGATGTCGATCATGGATTCTGGATTCCAGCTTTCATGATTCAGATGCAGACCCTGCCACATGTCGAAAATCATCTTGAATTTGCTGCACAGAAGCTTGGAACATTCCCAGGTCGATGCAACATCCTCTGCGGACGTAATCACTCACAAATGCTCTTCAAGGTGAAAGTTGTTACACCAGCGGAATACCAAACGTATCTCTCAACACTGAAGGCGGCCTAAAATGACGACTTACGCAGAGCGCACCACGCCTCTCACCTCTTCCTCATACGGAGTGCCGGCGAAAGAGAGCAAGGGCCGTCTCTTCGTTAAGTGGATTACATCAACTGATCACAAGACAATTGGGTATCTCTACCTGATCACTTCGTTCACTTGGTTTCTCGTCGCCGGAGTTCTCGCCTTACTCCTACGCTCTGAATTAGCTCGTCCTGGCATGCAGTTCCTCAGTACAGAGCAGTACAACCAGATCTTTACAATGCACGGAACGATCATGTTGCTCATGTTTGCGACGCCACTCTTTGTTGGCTTTGCGAATGTGATTATGCCGCTTCAAATTGGCGCAGCAGATGTTGCCTTCCCTCGCCTCAACATGCTCTCGTATTGGCTCTACCTCTTCGGTGGCTTGATGGCCTTTGGTGGATTCCTCTCACCAGGTGGTGCCGCTTCATTTGGCTGGACTGCCTACGCACCACTCTCTAACGCTCAATATAGCCCTGGAATCGGTGGCGATCTCTGGGTTATCGGTCTTGCGATCGGCGGACTCGGAACAATCCTTGGTGGCGTCAACTTCATCACAACAATCTTCACGATGCGCGCACCAGGTATGACGATGTTCCGCATGTCGATCTTCTCGTGGAACGTACTCCTGACATCGATCTTGGTACTTCTCGCCTTCCCACCTCTTGCAGCGGCTTTCTTAGCGCTCGAAGCAGATCGACTCTTTGGCTCGCATATCTTCGATCCGGCAAATGGTGGCGCCATGCTCTGGCAACATCTCTTCTGGTTCTTCGGGCACCCAGAGGTTTATATCCTTGCGCTTCCATTCTTTGGTATTGCAACTGAGATTCTTCCGGTCTTTAGTCGTAAGCCGGTCTTTGGTTACAAGGGTCTAGTCGCAGCAACTATTGGTATCTCCGCGCTCTCCGTCTCAGTATGGGCTCACCATATGTTCGCTAGCGGTCAAGTTCTCCTCCCATTCTTCTCATTCATGACCTTCTTAATCGGCGTCCCAACAGGCGTGAAGTTCTTCAACTGGATTGGCACAATGTGGAAGGGTTCGCTCACCTTCGAAACTCCAATGCTCTTCACCCTTGGCTTCCTCATCACATTCCTCTTCGGTGGTCTTACCGGCATCATCCTCGCAAGCCCACCTCTGGACTTTGCGGTCTCGGCCTCTTACTTCGTCGTAGCTCACTTCCATTACGTGCTCTTCGGAACTGTGGTCTTCGCGATGTTTGGTGGTTTCTACTTCTGGTGGCCAAAGATGACCGGAAAGATGCTCAACGAGCGTCTTGGCAAGATCCACTTCTGGACGCTCTTCTTCGGGTTCCACCTCACCTTCTTGATTCAGCACTGGTTAGGGATCAAGGGCATGCCACGTCGTTATGCCGACTATCTCTCCACTGATGGCTTCACCTTTATGAATGAGGTCTCAACAGTAGGTTCATTCCTGCTCGCCCTCTCGATGATTCCTTTCTTCATCAATATCTGGATCACCCGCAATTCACCAAAGGTTGAAGTTGATGATCCGTGGGGTTATGGCGCATCACTTGAATGGGCCACATCATGCCCACCACCACGTCACAACTTCCTCTCGATTCCTCGGATTCGTTCAGAGCGACCAGCCTTCGATCTCCACCATCCAGATGTCGCAGCGTTAGAGGGTAATCACTAATGAGAGCTAGCTATCGTCTCTTTATCGGCCTCTCACTCTTCTACGCACTCATGGCAGTGATCTACTACGCAGTCGGTGGCGAAGCAGTAGGCATCACGTGTATTTCGCTGAGCTCGGGCCTTGCTGGAATTGTTGGCTTCTATATCTGGTTCAACAGCAAGCGTATGGGCATGCTCCCTCAGGATAATCAGATCGGCGAGATCGCTGATGGTGCTGGAGAGCTTGGTTTCTACTCACCACACTCATGGTGGCCGCTACCAGTAGCGCTCTCAGCATCTGCAGCAGGGCTCGGTCTGCTCTTGGGTTGGTGGCTAACGCTCATTGCAGTGGGCGCACTCTTTATCTCGATCTTTGGTTTTGCTCTCGAATACGAGAAGCCTTCAACCTCAGTTCACTAACCTTCTTCACTGGACTACGAAGAACTATTGGCAAGGCGTTCTAACGCCTTGCCGCTGACTCTAAAAACTGTCCATTCGTCCATCGCCACGGCTCCAAGGGATCGGTAGAAGGCGATAGATGGCTCATTCCAATCAAGGACCCACCATTGGAAGCGACTCCAACCATTCTCAACGCACTTTTTCGCGAGGTGAATAAGGAGAGCTTTGCCGTAGCCCGCACCACGATGCTCAGGTTTTACAAAGAGGTCTTCGAGGTAGATGCCTGGAGTGCCAGTCCAGGTCGAGAAATTCTTAAACCAAAAAGCAAAGCCAGCAATCTCACCCTCATCTAATTCAATAAGCTCACAATAGGCGGTCTGATTCGGGCCAAAGAGCGCATCATTGATCTGAGAATATGTGGCCTTTGCTTGATCTGGTTCGCGCTCATAAATAGCAAGCTCCCGGATCAGATCCAGTATTACCTGGATATCCTCGGGAGTTGCACTGCGAATCTTTGCGCCGGTAATCGTCATGGCGAAAGTCTAGAGGTTAGTGATGTCCACTTTCGAGTTCACGTGCTTCGGTTTCAGTTGGGCTGGCCACTGATGTCGCATTTGCTTCACTCATACGTGATCGCAGAACATCTTTGATGCGACTAGGGGAGAGCGCCGAAGCACTTCCCTTTGCTGGGAGAGCGATCGGAGTCGGTTGATCGTGTTGAGTGAGTGTCCACTTCTTCTCAGGTGTGAGTTCTTCATGGACCTCAAGGAATTCACCCCCAGGAGTCATAACCAGGCGTCCGGTCTCACGACCATGCAAGACGATCTCGCGATCAGCGCGCTGTAGTGAGAGGCAGATACGTTTTGTGATGATGAAGACGATCGGTGGAACTACGAACAAACCGATGCGTGTAAACCACATAATGCCGTTAATGGTGAGGTGGAAGTGAGTTGCGATGACATCGTTACCGCCATTAGCTAGAGCGATAACCATAAAACTGAGAGACATTGCACCGAGCGCAGTGCGGTTAGGAACGTTACGTGGACGATCGAGGAGATGGTGCTCGCGATTATCTCCACTAATCCATGCTTCGATAAATGGGTAAGCAGCCATTCCGGCGAAGAGGATGCCAGGAATTATCAAACCTGGAAGCAAGATATTCCATGAGATCGTATGACCAAATGCATGTGTTTCAAGTGGCGGAGCCATGCGAACCAAGCCATCCATCCAACCCATATACCAATCGGGTTGTGAGCCGGCAGAGATCTGTCCCGGCGTATATGGACCGTAGAGCCAGATGGGATTAATCGATGCAACTGCGCCAAGAAATGCAGTGATACCAAAGACGATGAAGAAGAATCCACCAGCCTTAGCCATGTAGACCGGCATCAATGGATAACCGACGACGTTGGTCTCCTTGCGTCCTGGACCAGGATATTGCGTGTGCTTCTGGTACCAGACGAGCATCAAGTGAACGGTAATGAGCGCCAGGAAGATTCCTGGAAGAAGCAATACGTGCACGATGTAAATGCGAGGGATGAAGACATGGCCAGGGAATGCGCCACCGAAGGCAAAGTATGAGAGGTATGAGCCGACAACAGGGAAGGCCTGCATGATCGCTTCTGCGATGCGAACTCCGGTACCAGAGAGGAGATCATCGGGAAGTGAGTAACCCAAGAAGCCTTCTACGATTCCAAGAGTGAGAAGACCGATACCGATCAACCAGTTAGCTTCACGTGGCTTGCGGAATGCACCGGTAAAGAAGACGCGCAATAAGTGAACAACGATCGCTGCGAGGAAAATCAGAGCTGCCCAGTGATGAATCTGGCGCATCAATAAACCACCACGAACATCAAAGGAGATGTGCAGAGTGGATGCATACGATGAGGACATTGCCACCTTGGAGAGTGGTGCATATGAGCCGTCGTAGATGACCTGCTGCTGAGAAGGATCGAACCAGAAAGTTAAGAAGACTCCTGAGAGTAGGAGAATGACGAATGAGTAGAGCGCGATCTCACCGAGCATAAAGGACCAGTGATCTGGGAAGACCTTTGTCAGGTTCTTCTTCGCCCAGGCCGCGGCGCCAGTACGGTCATCGACATAACTTGCAACGCTACCTGCTACTTGCTCACTCTTCTTCATGCTGAGTTACGCTCCCAAAAACTAGGTCCGACAGGTTCAGTAAATCCTTGCTTCGCCACGAGGTAACCCTCTGAATCTAGGCTTAATGCTAACTGGGGTAGTGGTCTTGCTGCAGGGCCAAAAATCACCTTGGCGGCGCGAGTCACATCGAAGGTTGACTGGTGACATGGGCAGAGGAGGTGCTTAGTGCCTTGCTCGTAGAGGGCTACGGCGCAACCCATGTGGGAGCAGATCTTGGAGAAGGCGATAATGCCATCGTGGGTCCACGACAGTCGCTTGGCATCCAAATTGAACTCTTCAGGGCGAATGCGAATCAAGAGGACTGCATCCTTGCCGACATTCTCGAGCGTGCGCTCTTCACCAGCGGCAAGTGCAGGCAAGACCTGCGCAACAGCTCCAACTTCGAGGTCAGATGGCTTGATCGGGCGATCGCCGGGATCTGTCACAAGGCGAGTTCCGGCTTTCCAGCTCGTGGTTGCAAAATCGTTTTTAGGCAATGGACCAAGATCGCGAAGCAGAACGAGGGGAGAGAGCCCAACAAGTCCAAGCGCAATTCCCATTGAGCGCTTAATCAGTGAGCGACGACCAAGGCCAGCAGCCCCAGCACGCTCTTTCACAGTCGCGACAAAATCAGCACGGTCTTCATCCGAAGACCGGAACTCATGGCGCTCGGCAATTACTTCATGATCTGGCATCAAGGTCTTCGCCCAATGCACAGCTGCGATTCCAATGAAGAAGAGTGAAGCGGCAAGCCCGGTACCAAGTGCGAGTTGTTGAGCGTTGGTATCACCGAGAACTGGAAGGTAGATGAACTTCTTTGAATCAATAAAGATATATGAAGCGATCGTTCCGACAGTTCCGACTGCTGAGAGTAAGAAGAGCGCTGCTACTTGTCGCTCAGCACGGTTCGCGGCACGAGCATCGGTATCGGTCTTACGATAGACGTGAGCCGGGAGACCTGGATCTTCAAAGCGAGCTACTTCAATCTCATTGTTATGTTCAGAGTTCATACGTTATCTCGCCTTCATTGCTAGCCATACAGCTACTGCGATTAAGAGACCAAGTCCAAAGGTCCAGACAAGCAAACCTTCAGTAACGGGACCCACGCGACCTAGTGATGCTCCGCCGATAGCTGGTTCGGTTTGAGCGGCTTTGATCCATTTGATGAGTGAAAGTTTTTCAGCTGGTGTGATTGTTTTATCAGAGAACTTAGGCATTGACTGTGGGCCAGTAATCATCGCTTCATAAATATGTTGTGGTTCTACACCCATCAGTGTTGGAGCGTATTTACCGTTGCTAAGTGCGCCACCTTGTGCCGCGAAGTTATGGCACATCGCACAATTCGTACGGAAGAGCTCACCACCTTGGGCAACATTTCCATCGCGTTCCCAAGTCAACGAAGCCGGATCGACTGAAGCTGGGCCAGGGGCGAGTGAGGCAACATATGCTGCGAGCGCTGCGGTTTGAGCTGCGTCATATAGCGGCTTCTTACGCATGGCTTGTTGGCTCATATCAGCCATTGGCATACGGCCGGTACCTACTTGAAAGTCGACAGCGGCGGCGCCAACACCAATGAGCGATGGCGCGATTGCGCCACCTTCAGCGTTGAGGCCGTGGCAGGAGGAACAACCTTTAAGAAAGATTTGCTTACCTTCACCGATGAGTGTGCTCTGAGCCGAGACTTCACTCTTCTGGGCACTTGGAAGGGCCGAGGCGATAGAGAAAGCAGAGCCGACAGTGAGCAGGGCAGCGACCACTAAAACTGGACCGGCAAATTTCTGGCGGCGGAAGGAGCTTCGTGTGCGTTTCGAAGGTTTCATAAGTATCTGCTCTCTACTTAATCAGGTAGATCGCTGAGAAGAGTGCGATCCAGACAATGTCGACGAAGTGCCAGTAGTACGAGACAACGATTGCTGTTGTCGCTTGAGAGTGTCCAAACTTCTGCGATTTAAAGACGCGAACCATGACGATCAAGAAGGCGATGAGGCCACCAGTCACGTGTAATCCGTGGAAGCCAGTAGTGAGATAGAAAACTGAACCGTAAGCACGTGATGAGAAGGTCAAATTTTCGCGAACGAGATTTGCGTACTCATATACCTGACCTCCGATGAAGAATGCACCCATTAGGAAGGTAAGAGCAAACCACTCGCGCATACCCCAACGAGAGAATCGCCAGATTGAGTCGGTGCGACGGGCTTGGAATCTCTCAGCCGCAAAGACGCCGAATTGGCAGGTTACGGACGAGAGTACTAAGACAGTTGTATTAATCGCGGCAAATTTAACGTTGAGCATGCCGGTTGATGCGAGCCAGACCTTTGGACCTTGGACGGCGCGGGTGGTGAAGTACATCGCGAAGAGCGCGGCGAAGAACATCAGCTCACTGGATAGCCAGACGATTGTTCCGACGGCGACGAGATTTGGCCGAGTAGGCGCCTTTTGGGTTGTTGTGCTCACAGGATGATTATTCCTGATTTACGCATGAAAGGTCGCCATGAAAGGCGCTGATTGAGGGGATCCATGGGTGAGTCTGATCACGGAGCCATCCCCGGAATTCAAGCCAAGTACCTGTCGTTAGACTCGGCGCCATGAGTGAGATCAGTTGGGCCGCCCTTAACGGTCAACTCGCAGACCGGGTTGATCTGAGTGCCGACCAGATGGCTTGGGCGATGAATGAACTCCTCACCGATAAGGCGCCGAAGGATGAACTCAAGGAGTTCCTCGTTGGGATGCACCATAAAGGTGAGGCGGTCGTTGAAATCGAGTCAGCAATTCGTCAGATGATGAAGTTCTCGCTCCCAATCTCAATCCCAGAACGTGCCGTAGATATTGTCGGAACCGGGGGAGATGGCGCCCATACGATCAATATCTCAACCACAGCGGCGATCATCGCCTCTGCAGCTGGCGCCCGTACGGTGAAACACGGCTCGCGCGCAGCAACCTCGCAATCCGGGGCGGCCGATTGCTTGCAGGCGCTTGGAGTCAATATCGATCTCGATGGCGCTGAGATCGCCAGAACGGTGAAAGAACTTGGAATCGGTTTCTGCTTTGCACAGAAGTTCCATTCGTCGCTGCGTTTTGCAGCTCCCGCTCGTAAAGAGATTTCAGTAGCAACAATTTTCAACGTGTTGGGTCCACTAGCAAATCCAGCCCAGCCGAAGGCGATCGCACTCGGTGTCGCTAATCCCGCAATGCTGCCCGTCATGGCACAGGTCTTACTCGATCGCGGGTGTGAAGGATTTGTATTTCGTGGTGATGATGGGCTCGATGAGATTTCGCTCGAAACGACCACCTCGGTCATCGTGATTCACGATGGACAGATGAGAGATGAAAAGATCGATCCGCGCGCACTCGGGATCGCATCTTCACCGATCTCAGCGTTGGTAGGTGGCGAAGCTGAGTACAACGCCGATGTCAGTCGCCGCATCTTCGCTGGCGAAAAAGGCGCTGCTCGTGATGCAGTTGTTCTCAACGCAGCCGCTGGAATTGCCGCCTTTAGAGCTGACTTCAGTAAGAGTGCTCATGAGCAGATGAGTGATGGCATCGCGGCTGCGATCGAGAGTATCGACTCTGGAAAAGCGAAGGCACTTCTAGAGAATTGGGCGCAGCTCACTCAAAAGATTGTGGCGGAACGTCCAGCTCTTCAGCAGTAGTTGACCATTCGACATACTCTTCTTTAATTCGCCAATGAAGTGCATCTCCACCATTCTTTTCGCGGCTCTGTCGCTTCTTGCTAAGAGTCAGAAGTGAATCAAGAGTGGTTACGCTTCGAGATCCCGCTCGTTCGAGTAATCCGTAGAGAACATCAACAGTGGTGTTCGCATCATCGAGAGCTCGGTGCGTTGGTTTTACTTCGGTCTCAAAGAAGATTGCCAGTGTCGATAATTTGCAATTCGGAATCTCGTCCCGCGCGATCAACGCCCTTGCTAATCGCACTGTGTCGAGCACAAGGAAATCTGGCCACGGAATATCACAATCACTCGCTGCAGCCATGAGGAACCCCAGATCAAATGGTGCATTGTGGGCTACCAGCACAGTCTCGGATTCGTTGCCGCAGAACTCTAAAAAATCGGGTAGCGCATCATCAATGATGGGGGCGCCCACAACCATCTGATCTGTGATTCCAGTGAGTTCGGTGATGTACGACGGAATATGCGCAAGCGGATTAATGAAGCTTTTAAATTCACCAAGGCGTATTCCGCCACGGATCTTTACTGCACCGATTTCGGTAACAGCAGAACCATTTTTTGGAGAGGTGCCGGTGGTTTCCAGGTCGACGACAACGAAGGTGACATTTACTAGCGACATATCTAGCAAAGTCTCCCTCACTGCATCAAAGTAACGGTTCTCGCTGACATACTCACCCAATGCTCGCCGGACTCGCTCTGCTCTCTAGCCTTATGTGGGGTACCGCTGACTTCTTGGGAGGAAAACTCTCGAAGCGATTTGCGCCACTAGCGGTTACCGGGGTTACTCAATTCTTCGGTCTTGCCACAGGCGTCATATTGCTGACGATCACTCACGGCTGGTCTCATCCGACTTTCTCGTGGAACAGCTATTTCGTGAATGGCGCACTTGCAGGAATCGCCGGCTTTATTGGAATAGTGAGTTACTACGCAGGGCTTTCGACCGGAAAGATGGGAGTCATCTCACCGATCACAACGCTGAGCGCTGTGATTCCTCTGATTTATGGTTTGGTCAACGGTGACGCTCCATCTGCACTGCAATTCGTCGGCATGGCGGTCGCACTTGTTGGTTGTTTCTTAGCTTCGGGCCCAGAAATTCAAAGCGGTGTCAGTGCTAAACCAATATTCCTTGGATTCTTAACGGCGTTGATGTTTGGTATCGCACTTGTCTTTATGGCTCGCGGTTCAAAATCCGGAACGTTGCTCACGATGACCTCAATGCGTGTGACCACGGTGGCAGTGGCGATGCTCATTGGCCTTGTAGTCCGAAAGATTGGTGGATTCTCCTGCAAAGAGATTCCCATGCTCGTCACTATCGGGGCCGCTGATTTTCTCGCCAACGTCACTCTTGGAATCGCAACTACGAAAGGCCTGATCTCTGTGGCGATGGTGCTCGGATCACTCTTTCCAGTTGTGACAACCCTCTTGGCCTATAAGTTCCTAGCCGAGCGCCTTCACAAGATTCAATATGTAGGAGTTGTGTTTGCCGTGGCAGGCGTTGTCTTGATCGCTCTTGGCTAATAGATTGCAGGCATGACAAAGCCATCCAGCCTTAAAACCTTCCTCTGGTTCAACAAAGATCTAGATGCAGCTCTCGATTTTTACACAGCGACATTCAAGGATGTTGTGGTTCGAGAAGAAAATCGAATGGGGGAGGGAGCACCTTTATTTACCGCGGATTTCACAATCTTTGGCCATGAATTTATTGGGATGTCGATTGAGGGCGGCCCCGAATTCAATTCTGCAATTTCGCTCTCCGTTCAATGCGATGGTCAAGCAGAGACTGATCGCCTATGGGCTGCAATCACGGCAGAGGGAGAAGCGGGCCGTTGCGGTTGGTGCACTGATAAGTGGGGAGTGAGCTGGCAGATAACTCCGATGCAGATGCGTGACTATTTGAGCAACCCAGATCCAGATAAGGCGCAGAAGAACTGGGGAATCCTTCGCAATATGGGGAAGATTCAACTCTCAGATTTCTTAGTGTAAGAATTCCTCAGAAAATTGGAGCAATTACTGTGAAAAATGTTGCGATGGCTTTCGATTTTGCCGTGATCATGCTCTTTGTGGCGGTCGGACGACACAACCATGAGCATGGGATTACTTTCAAAGGGATTGTCTCAACGCTCTGGCCTTTTGGGGTTGGGTTGATCTTCGGGTGGATCTACCTCGGGCTTACTCATCTAAACTTCGTTGCACGTAAAAGTGGTTTCTACCTAGCACTTCTGGTCGTCACAGTTGGAATGTTTCTCCGTGTGATCTCCGGCCAGGGAATTGCACTGAGCTTTATTATCGTAGCTTTACTTCTACTTACTCTGCTGCTTGTCGGCTGGCGAATAATTTTTAATCGCATTTCGAATTAGCCAGTTCTAATAGTGAGCGATTCTTAGTGAGAGTTACCTTGATCCTCAATCGGCGTTCCGATAATTGACGTCGGAGCGCTCATCTTTCCGTAGGTCCCAATCACTTTAGTTAGGGGATCTAACCCAACCGAAGAATCGAATGGATTCCCGCGGCCTCGCCGTGCCTCCTCATTTTCGCGCTCAAGTCGTTTCAACTCTTCGGCGCTCACATTGAGGATTGCCCTTTTGCGAAGCGAGAAACGCCATTGACGCTTCATTGATTATTTCGACGCAAATGGGATCGAAAGGAAGGTTATTGGCCGTCCTCCACCACCGCCACCCGGAGGGGCAGGGTCAAAGTTGCCAATGCAACCGACAAATGGGGAGCCAACCGGACATTCAGGATTAGCATGCGCTGATTGGGGTGCGACGAAGATCAATGAAACTGTTGCAACCACCAGCAAGGTTCTTTGGAGCATAGAAAATATTTACACACTCTTTGGTTGCCCGTCAAGGAAGTTGTCAAATAAAGCATCTACCTACGAACTTGTCGGCTAATTATTTACGCCACATCACTACGTTCTGGTGGACGATACTGGGATCGAACCAGTGACCCCCACAATGTCAATGTGGTGCTCTACCGCTGAGCCAATCGTCCATTTACGGTCTTACTTTTCTTGCCTTTGCTTCTCTACCTACTGGCTGCAGGTGGAGGTCGGAACGGGATTTGAACCCGTGTGGCAGGATTTGCAGTCCTGAGCCTCGCCTCTCGGCCATCCGACCATCTGTCCTGCGAGCGGACGACCGGGTTCGAACCGGCGACCTGAACCTTGGCAAGGTTCCGCGCTACCAACTGCGCTACGTCCGCATTCTGAACGCCGGATTCCTCCCGCAGTCAGAGGGTGAAATCTAGCGCACAACCCCCACCCTCCGCCAACCGCTCGGGGTAGCGTTCTATCCGTGAGAGCCACCGACGCACGCTTCTGGATGGAAGGTAAATCAGCGACCAATCTTCTCGAACTATCGAGCGATCCCGCGTCGCTCGGCGATGGTGGATTCTGGGCAGTCTCAGTGAGCTATGAAGGCGAGTGGCGCTGCGCGAAATTTGGGGATGTTGTTGATGAACCCTTCGATGCCCACAGTTCGTGGCCAGCCAGTGATGATCAATGGGAGAGCACCTTCTCCAAGCAGGGTTACATCGATTATGTAGAACGGATTCGATCGGCAATTGCCGAAGGCGAAATCTATCAAGCAAATGCCTGTCGAATCTATTCACGAAAAAATCTTGAGAGCCTTGAAGGTCTTTTCGCAAACTTGTTAGCGAGTAATCCCGCTCCTTACAGTTCCTACCTTCGTATCCCAGGTATAGAGATTGCAAGCGCCTCACCGGAGTTATTTTTAGAGATGGCGATCAACGACGGCAAGCGACGCGTCAAGACATCGCCAGTAAAGGGCACGTCAGCGACCGAGAACTTTCCAGAGAAGGATCGATCCGAGAACATCATGATTGTTGATCTCATGCGCAATGATCTGAGTTCGTTATGTGAGACTGGTTCGGTCAGCACTCCGCGACTTCTTGCGGTTGAACCACATCCCGGACTTTTTCATTTGGTCTCTGATGTCGTCGGTGATCTTCGAGCCGAAGTGGGCTGGCGTGAGATTGCTGATCGTCTACTCCCTGCCGGATCAATCTCTGGTGCACCAAAGTCCTCTGCGACTTCGGTGATTGCGGCGAATGAATCTAAGCGCGGCCCATACTGCGGCCTTATAGGCTGGGTACATGGCGATCAAGCATTGCTAGCGGTTGCGATTCGAACTTTTTGGCAAGATGAAGATCGCATCCACTTTGGAAGTGGCGCAGGGATTACGTGGATCAGCGATGCGAAAGCCGAGTGGGATGAGACAGTCTTGAAGGCATCGCGACTTTTGAAGATCGCCGGCGGTAGGTTTAATCAGTGAACGAGTATTGGTCTGCTGATTCTGGGTTACCAGCACTTGGCCACCCGTGGCTTCGTGGTGATGGCCTCTTTGAGACGCTGAAGACAGTTTACGGAGCTCCATATTTTCTCGATCGGCATCTCGCTCGTTTATCTCGATCGGCATCCGATCTACTCTTTGTTGCGCCAGATCTAGACCTGATCTCGTCAAAGGTGAGAGAGATTGCAGAGTCAAGTAGCTGGAATATGGGCCGCTTGCGACTTACCTATTTTTCAAATGGCGAGTTCCTTATCAGCCATGAAGAGCTGGTCATCTATGATGCAAAAGTATTCTCTTTGGGGATCTCTCCTCACCGACGATTCGCATCGGATTTCATCGCTCATCACAAGACACTGTCATACACCGGCGCTGCCTTTGGACTCCGACTTGCTGCGCAAGCTGGCCACGATGATCTGCTCTATCTCAACCAGATGGGTGAAGTCGTCGAAACCGGCCTTGCAAATATCTTGGTAGAGATCGATGGCAGACTTCATACCCCTCGGATGGATTCGGGAATATTGCCAGGCATTGTGCGAGGCGTTCTCCTGGAATGGTTCCCGCAGATCGAGGAAGCGCGGCTCTTGATCGGCGATCTGAAATCGGCGAGCGGGCTCTACCTGCTCTCAAGCATTCGGGAACTCCAGCTGATTAGCACTCTCGATACGGGGGAGGAGCGCCTTACCTATCGCGAATCAGAGGCTGTAAAAACGATACGTCAGTCGTATCTTGATCGAAGCCAAACGCTCGCTAATTCTTGATAACCTGCGCACATGAGCGCAACCATCAAAGTCACCGTGAATGGTGCTGTTCAAGAGATCGCAGCTGATCAGCGACCGACCCATCTCTTTGCAGATCAAAGCTCTGTCGTTGTTGCACGGGTAAATGGAGCGATTCGTGATCTCTGGACTGAATTAGGCGAAGGTGACATCGTTGAATCGATCACGATCGAATCGCCAGATGGCCTCGCCGTACTTCGTCACTCAACCGCACACGTTTTAGCCCAAGCTGTTCAGGAGGTCTTCCCTGAGACCAAACTTGGCATTGGGCCACCGATCACCGACGGTTTCTATTACGACTTTGATCCGCTCAAGCCCTTCACTCCAGATGATCTTGAGAAGCTTGAATCAGCGATGCGTAAGATCGTGAAAGCGGGGCAACGTTTTCGTCGCCGCGTCTCATCTGAAACTGATGCGCTGATTGAGCTGAAAGATGAGCCGTACAAATGTGAACTCATCGGCTTGAAGTCTGGCCACGATGATGAATCAAGTGTCGAAGTTGGTGGCGCAGAACTTACGATCTACGACAATCTCGGCCGCGATGGTGAGCCTGTCTGGTCTGACTTATGTCGTGGGCCGCACTTACCTTCAACAAAACATATTCCTGCATTTAAGTTGATGAGATCAGCTGGCGCATACTGGCGCGGATCTGAGAAGAATCCCATGCTGCAGCGCATCTACGGCACTGCATGGCCAACGCAAGAAGCGCTCGATGCCCACCTTCACCTCCTCGCAGAGGCCGAGAAGCGAGATCACCGACGGCTTGGCGCAGAGCTTGATCTCTTCTCATTCCCAGAAGAGATCGGCAGCGGTCTTGCGGTCTTTCATCCCAAGGGCGGAATCATTCGCCGCGCGATGGAAGATTATTCACGCGCACGCCATGAAGAAGAGAATTACCAGTTCGTCTATTCACCGCACCTCACAAAGGCGGCGCTCTTCGAGACATCTGGCCACTTGGATTGGTACTCAGAAGGTATGTACCCACCCATGGTCA
The DNA here is from genome assembly GCA_040402375.1 of Candidatus Nanopelagicaceae bacterium. Lineage (GTDB taxonomy): Bacteria > Actinomycetota > Actinomycetes > Nanopelagicales > Nanopelagicaceae > PALSA-747. Next base: position 28,444 of record JBBAMR010000003.1, read on the forward strand.
TGGATGAGGAGTACCACGCAGATGGCACAGTAAAGAAGGCCGGCCAGAAGTACTACATGAAGCCGATGAACTGCCCATTCCATAACCTGATCTACAAATCATCAGCACGTTCCTATCGCGAACTTCCACTTCGACTCTTCGAATTTGGAACCGTTTACCGATACGAGAAATCTGGCGTGATTCACGGAATCACTCGTGCTCGTGGCTTCACTCAAGATGATGCGCATATCTACTGCACGAAAGATCAGATGCAAGATGAGCTCGATTCACTTCTCACCTTTGTGCTCAATCTGCTCCGTGATTATGGATTAGAAGATTTCTATCTCGAGCTCTCTACCCGCAATCCTGCTAAGTCAGTTGGCTCTGATGAAGATTGGGATGCAGCTACAAATGCACTTCGCGTCGTGGCAGAGAAGCGCAATCTTGTGCTCGTCGATGATCCAGAAGGCGCAGCTTTCTACGGTCCAAAAATTTCGGTACAAGCAAAAGATGCCATTGGTCGCACCTGGCAGATGTCGACGATTCAAGTCGATTTCCAACTTCCGCAACGCTTTGATCTTGAATACCAGGCCAGTGATGGCACTCGCCAACAACCGGTGATGATTCACAGAGCGCTCTTTGGTTCAATCGAACGATTCTTCGGAGTGCTGACCGAACATTACGCCGGCGCATTTCCTCCGTGGCTTGCACCAGTTCAAGTTCGCGCTATTCCAGTCGCTGATGCATTCCTTCCTTATTTACAAGAGGTAAGTGCGAAGATGCGTAAGGCGGGAATTCGTATCGATATTGATACCTCGGATGACCGGATGCAGAAGAAGATTCGCAACGCACAGATGGAGAAGATCCCATTCATGATGATCGCAGGCGAAGAAGATCAGAGCGCTGGCTCAGTCTCCTTCCGATATCGCAACGGTGATCAACGCAATGGAATTCCCATCGATGAAGCGATCGCTGAAATTGTGAAGGTCATCTCCGAGCGAACCCAGGTTTAATGTGAGTGAGGGTGAAGCAGGTTCAGTGACTGGTGGTGCTGGTATGCCGGACTCGTGGTCGCGGTTGTGGGCACCTCATCGCATGGATTACCTCTCGGGTGAGAATCGGCCCTTGGCAGATAATGATGTCCCGTGCCCGTTCTGTCGCGTACCAACCCTGAGTGATGACGAGGGTCTGATCGTTCATCGCGGAGTTCACGCATATGTGGTGATGAATCTCTATCCGTACAACGCAGGTCATCTACTCATTTGTTCGTATCGACATGTTCCAGATCTCACCGATCTCACCGAGGAAGAACGTAACGAGATTTTTGCATTGACTGCACAATCAATGAAGGTGCTGCGAAAAGTTTCAGGGGCAAAGGGTTTTAATCTGGGAATGAACCAAGGAGCAGTTTCTGGTGCTGGAGTTGCCGACCATATTCATCAACATGTCGTACCACGGTGGGCAGGGGACGCTAACTTCATGCCGATTATTGGTCAGACGAAAGTTCTACCGCAGCTACTGTCGCAGTCGCGTGCAGATCTAGCGCGAGGCTGGAACGAGATTTAAGTAACGAGAAATCTCTGCGACCCCAAGCGACTTTCCTTCAAGCCAGGCGATAGCAGGGAAGAGCAAACCATTTTCAAATGCCGCCTCGCCTGCGCCTTCTACCTGCTCGAGATACTCATCTCTAAATTCTGAGATCACAGCCTGATGCTCAGGGTCGCTGGCTCGAACCTCGACCACGCCGCTGCTGTAATCGTGGATCTCCTGACTGGCGAGATCAATGAGGGCGACCGGTGAACCATCATCACTATGGAGCACGAGGTACGGCGTCACGACCGGATCAAGTATCTTGCTGGCGATCGCGCTCATATCCTCAAAGTCGGTCTCATTCTCGGCGGAGAGATCAGTGATGACGACAATCGAAGGGATGTACATCTCCCTGGCGATCAGCCATTTATCGGTTTCGGCGCGGACAATTCCATCGGTTGCGCTCACGAGAAAGATCGCGGCATCGGCCGATTCGAGCTCTACGCCTGTTATCCCGAGCGCGATAGCCAGTTCGGTCGCGCCACGGCCAACGATGTGGATGCGTAACTCGTGTGAGATTAGGTCGCTCATAGTCGCGAACTCTACGATGTGATCAATGCTTCTGAGTTCAATTAAGGCGCCTGTCACCCGCATAATCACGCCACTGTGTCGCGGGTTACTTCGGGCTGGAATCACGCCGAACTGGGTAAGCGCGGTGGGCGGAATTGGTTCGAGCCTCTCAGCAGCCCTTCTCTACGGTTCTGGTCACTTCTTCGCTGGCAGTATCGTCGTGGCGATCTTTGTTCTCTTCGATCTCTTTGACGGTGCGATGGCAAGGCTCGCTGGAACTTCTTCTCGCTGGGGTGCGCTACTCGATTCAACTCTGGACCGCATCGCCGATGCATCAATCTTTGGCGCTATGGCTTACTGGTTTTCACAGTCTCATGATCGCAATGTCCCGATCATGCTTGGGATTCTGGTAGCTAGTTACATTATTAGTTATATCAAGGCACGCGCCGAGGCTCTAGATATTGAGTGCGATGGTGGAGTTGCCGAACGCAGTGAACGTCTCGTTCTGATTCTTATCGTTGCAGCTCTTCACGGGCTCGGCATCTCATATATTTTTACTGCAGGAATCTGGGTATTGCTTATTCTCTGTCTCATCACTGTGCTGCAGAGATTATCGATCGTTTATAAAGGATCGAAATGAGCGAACTTCTCGCTTATTGGGCCTACGCCAGCGCCTGGAAGATGACCAAATGGTTCCCTGCTCGTGTCAGTTATGGAATTTTTAGATGGATCGCTGACCGGTTATATAAAAAGAATAGTGGTCCAGTGAAACGGATGCGTTCAAATTTCGCTCGGGTTCGCCCAGAGCTCGATGCAACGGAACTCGAGTCACTTGTTCACCAGGGGTTGCGATCGTATCTTCGGTACTGGTGCGACACCTTCCGGCTTCCATCATGGAGTACTGAAGAGACGATGAAGAGCGTCATCGTAGAAAACGAACACCTCTTACGAGATCCATTGGCTCAAGGTCGTGGCCTCATTGTTGCGCTCCCGCATGCAGGAAATTGGGACCATGCGGGCGCATATTTCTGCGCAAGCGGCGCTCCGCTCGTCACTGTTGCCGAACATCTAAAGCCCGAGAAGCTCTTCCGAAAATTCTTGGCCTATCGCGAAGCGATGGGTATGGAGGTCTTGGATGCGAGCGCGAGATCCATGGGGATCTTGTCTCAACGACTTCGCGCCAACCGCTTGATCGCACTCGTCGCCGATCGAGATCTCTCACGTGGCGGAGTTGAAGTGGAGTTCATGGGCGGTCCATCACGATTCCCAGCTGGTCCGGCGCTACTCTCTATCCAAACTGGCGCACCGCTCATCACGGCCTTTGTGAAGTACGAGGAGCACGGTATTCGGATTATTTTTGAAGAAGAAATTACCATTCCGAAAACCGGCGAGCAGAGCGACAAAATTGCCGCGATGACTCAGGTCTGCGCCGATAGATTCGGTCGCCTCATCACGGCGCACACAGAAGATTGGCATATGTTGCAACGTATTTGGATCGATGGCGATTTCACTGAGCGTGCAGCATGACCCTGACTCGATCAAATATCGGCATGGTCTGTCCTTACGGTTGGGACACGCCAGGCGGAGTGCAGATACATATCAAGGAGCTCGCTGAGCACTTCATTTCACGCGGCCATAAAGTTTCAGTGATCGCTCCAGTAAGTGATGAGTCGGCAGTACTTGAACCTTATGTAGTCTCTGCTGGTCGCCCGCTTGCCGTCCCATTTAATGGTGCAGTGGCACGTGTTGCCTTCGGACCGGTCGCAACTTCACGAGTTCGGCAGTGGATTACGAATAATGATTTCGACTTGCTGCACCTTCATCAACCCGAAGTGCCCTCGCTCTCGTTAATCGCATGTTGGTCGGCGCAAGGTCCGATGGTTGCGACCTTTCACACCGCCTCTGAAAAGCAGCGTTCGCTGGTAGCGGTTGGTCCAATTCTCGAGCCCATTATTGAGAAACTCACTGCTCGCATCGCCGTCTCTGAGATGGCTAGAACTACTCTTCGAGAGCATTTCGAGACAGATGCCGTTGTGATTCCTAATGGAGTTGAGACCTCAAAATACCGTGACGCAAAGGCTCGGCCAGAGTGGGCAGGGGAGTCCTCAATCGGATTTCTTGGAAGATTTGAGGAGCCACGTAAAGGGCTAGAGCAACTTCTGAAGGCCCTCCCTACGATTTTAGCTTCGTTACCGAATACAGAATTATTTGTTGCAGGCCCTGGTGATCCAACGCAGTTGATAAAGAATCTCCCATCGGCGTTACGCCATCGCGTGAAGTTTTTAGGTCAGCTTTCTGAGGAAGATAAGGCTGATTTTCTTCATTCTGTTGCAGCCTATGTCGCCCCAAATACCGGCGGAGAGTCCTTCGGAATCATTCTCATTGAAGCGATGGCGGCAGGTGCATCGATTGTTGCAAGTGATATCCCAGCCTTTAAAGAAGTTCTGAAGAATGGGGAGCACGGAAGACTCTTCCACTCAGAAGAGCCAGAGTCACTTGCTACCGAAGTGATTGCAGCCATCAGCGAGCGAAAAATATCTTCATCGCAATCATCAGAGATTCAAGCGGGTGCGATGCGATATGACTGGGTGAACGTGGCATCCGAGATTTCTGATGTCTACGAATTGGCTCTTGCTGCGGGCACAGGCGTGACACTCGCTTCAGAAAATCGACCATGGAAGAGGTTTAGATCGAATGAGTAAATATCTCATCGTTCTCTTGATAATCGTGATCTTTGCTTGGTACCTCTCGTTCTCGGCGTCGCGTTTAGATCGACTCCATCATCGCGTCGAGACCTCGTGGGAGCATCTTGATGCGCTCTTGCAGCGTCGTGCAGCGCTTGCGTTAGAGATCGCACATCAGAGCGACCTAGACCCAGCGCTTGATCTCATTTTGACGGGAGCTGCCTATGAGAGCCGAGAGGCTCCGATTGGCGATCGAAGCGAGGCGGAATCACTGCTTTCGGAATCTCTCAAGGTTCTGCGCGAGGCAGCTTCTTCTGGCGATATTGATATCAAGGTTGCCCTGGTTGACCGATTAGTTGATATCACAGAGAAGATTCGTTTTGCGATCGCAATTCACCTTGAAGCGGTCTCATCGGTTGCACACGTTCGTTCTAAATTGATCTTTAAAGTATTTCGTTTAGCTGGCCGGGCGAAGCTGCCCTTTATCTACTCATTTGAAGGCGACCAGCTCTGATGTTTCCTCGTAAAATACTTTTCATTACTTCGCTCGCCTGTGTGGTCGTCTTGACCGGTTGTGGCTCATCAGGGAAAGCTAAAAATTCAGTTTCGAATGAGGCTGTCGCAAACCTCTACACAAATCTCCCGGGTGGGAATTCATCAATCTTGGCGGTAAAGATCGATGACACGCCCCCTGCGCATCCTCAGATCAACCTTGATAAGGCCGATGTTGTTTACATCGAACAAGTTGAAGGTGGACTCACTCGTATCGCCGCGATTTACTCAAATCCAACGAAGCTGCCAGACATTATTGGACCGGTTCGATCAGCCCGTATCAGCGATCTCGACATTCTCGCTCAATATGGCCATGTGGGATTGGCTTTCAGTGGTGCGCAGCGTCTCTTCATTCCGAAGATCAACGCCGCCAATCTTGAGAACCTCAGCGCCGATCACGAACCGTCATCAATCTACTCGCGCGATCTCACCCGCAATGAACCAACAAATATGATTCTTCATCCGAAGTTGCTCCTTGAAAAGTCGATCACCGTGGAGAAACGCCCCATCGATCTACCCAAAGATCCGGGTTGGACTTTCGGTACGCCGCCAACGAACGGAACCCCAGTTACCTCTGTCTCGATTAAGTGGCTAGCTTCTCATTACGCTGCCCATTGGTCCTCTGCGCAGAAACGTTGGCTCTTGGAGTACAACGGCTCTCCAGATCTAGGAGCCGATGGCGTCCAACTTGGCTCTCCAACCCTGATCATTCAAAAGGTCTCCATCACGCCCTCGATCTACCACGACAAAGATGGAGGAGTCACGCCTTTGAGTCAGACCGTTGGGTCAGGCACCGCCTATCTCATGCGCGATGGTCAGGCATTCCCGATCTTTTGGAACCGAGCTAGCGCTGAGGCCGCGACGACGTGGACCACCAAAGATGGAAAAGCTGCCAACTTCGCAGCTGGCCAGGTCTGGTTCGCCCTCACAGATCAGAGCCCAACCTTTACTTCACCCGCTCCTACTGCATCTTCTTCACCTAAGAAGTAGACTCCGGGATCTACAAGCACCTCACATTCAGATGCGGAGATTGATATGAGCGATTCACCTGTGAAGGTCACTGGTTCCGGGCGCGTTAAGCGCGGAATGGCAGAGATGCTTAAGGGCGGCGTCATCATGGATGTCGTGAATGTTGAACAGGCGAAGATTGCAGAAGATTCAGGTGCTGTCGCAGTAATGGCGCTTGAGCGCGTCCCAGCTGATATTCGCGCCCAAGGCGGAGTCTCGCGCATGTCAGATCCAGACATGATTGCAGCAATTCAAGCGGCTGTCTCGATTCCTGTAATGGCGAAGGTTCGCATCGGTCATTTTGTTGAGGCCCAAGTTCTTGAATCACTCGGCGTCGATTACATCGACGAATCCGAAGTTCTCTCGCCAGCAGATTACGAAAACCATATCGATAAGACAAAGTTCACAATTCCTTTCGTATGTGGCGCTACCAACTTAGGTGAAGCTCTTCGTCGTATTAACGAAGGCGCAGCAATGATTCGATCAAAGGGTGAAGCGGGTACTGGCGATGTCTCAAATGCTACGACCCACATTCGCACCTTGCTCCGTGAAATTCGCCGACTTTCATCAATGCGCGAAGATGAGATCTACGTTGCAGCGAAAGAGATGTCAGCTCCTTACGAATTGGTGAAGGAAGTCGCCGATACCGGCAAGCTTCCAGTTGTTCTCTTCACCGCTGGCGGTATTGCGACTCCTGCTGATGCAGCAATGATGATGCAGCTTGGTGCCGATGGCGTCTTCGTCGGTTCAGGAATCTTCAAGTCCGGCAATCCAGCACAGCGTGCCGCTGCTTGCGTGAAGGCAACGACGTATTACACCGATCCAAAGGTCATCGCAGATGTTTCGCGTGGTCTTGGTGAAGCGATGGTTGGAATTAATGTCGCCGATATTCCAGTACCGCACCGCCTGGCTGAACGCGGCTGGTAATTGCACCAACTCCGGATTGGCGTCCTCGCGCTTCAAGGTGATTTTCGCGAACACATTCGTAGCGTTGACTTAGCGGGGTACGAGGCCTTTGCCCTAAATAAGGTTTCTCAGGTAGATGAAATTGATGCCCTGATCATTCCTGGGGGAGAGTCAACGACGATTGCAAAGCTAGCGAAGAGCTTCGACCTCTTTGCACCAATAGTTTCAGCCATCGCATCTGGACTTCCCGTCTATGGCTCATGCGCTGGGATGATCATGTTGGCGAGCGAGATCGAAGGCGCCGCCTCTGGCCAAGAAAGTTTTGGCGGCATCGATATGAAAGTTCGTCGAAATGCCTTTGGCCGACAGGTCGACTCCTTTGAAAGTGATATCCATTTTGTGGGGATCGCAGAACCAGCTATCCGCGGTATCTTTATTCGCGCGCCGTGGGTCGAGAACGTCGGCGAGAGCGTTGAAGTATTGGCCTCCGTCTCCACTGAGTCTGGTGAGCATCCAGTCGCCGTTCGACAAGGAAACCTACTAGCGACCTCCTTCCACCCCGAGATCACGGAAGATTTTCGAGTTCATCGCTACTTTATTGAGGAGATGGTTGCTAAAAGCGGACGGCCTACCCGCTAAACTTTGCCTATTCTAGATTTCAGTATTCGTGAGATAAAAGGGCGGGTGTTCCATGTCAGGCCATTCCAAGTGGGCGACAACAAAGCATAAGAAGGCGATCATCGATTCGCGTCGTGCTAAGAATTTTGCAAAGCTCATCAAAGGTATTGAAGTTGCAGCCCGTAATGGTGGCGCCGATGTCGTAGGCAACCCAACTCTTTACGATGCGATTACGAAAGCAAAGAAGAGTTCTGTTCCGGCAGATAACATCGAACGCGCGATTAAGCGTGGCGCTGGTCTTGAATCTGGCGGAGCTGATTACCAAACAATTATGTACGAGGGCTATGGTCCAGGTGGCGTCGCGCTCATGATCGAGTGTCTCTCCGATAATCGAAATCGAGCTGCCTCTGAAGTACGCGTCGCAGTTACTCGTAATGGTGGAAATATGGCCGACCCGGGTTCAGTTGCTTACCTCTTCAACCGCAAAGGGACCGTACTCCTTTCTAAGGGTGGCGGGAAAATATCTGAAGATGCTGTCCTTGAAGCAGTGCTCGAGCATGGCGTAGAAGAAGTGAATGACTTTGGAGATAACTGGCAGGTCGTCTGTGAAGCGTCAGACCTCGTCGCTGTTCGAACAGCGCTTCAAGAGGCTGGCATGGATTATGAATCAGCGGACTCTTCCTTCCTGCCTTCGATGTCGATTTCACTCGATGCGCAGACAGCGCAGAAAGTCTTCGACCTGATTGATGCGATTGAAGAGTTAGATGACGTTCAGAATGTCTACGGAAACTTCGATGTTTCCGATGATGTTATGGCGAGCCTCGGGTAAAAGGGATAGGTCAAGCTTGCTCTTCACTAGGCTAGCAAGGTGAAGGTATTAGGTGTTGACCCAGGTCTCACGCGTTGTGGCGTGGGTGTCGTTTTGCGACGCTCCCACCAAGATCTTGAGATGCTCGGTGTTGGAGTTATTGAGACACCCTCGGACCTAGCTTTGGAATTACGGCTCCTCGAGCTAGAACGTGAATTGATGGCTTGGATCGCCGAGCATAATCCTGATGTCATTGCAGTCGAGCGAGTCTTCTCGCAGCTCAATGTAAAGACCGCAATGGCGACGGCACAAGCGGCAGGTGTGGCGCTTTTGATCGCAGCGAGATCTGGGATTGCGGTCGCGATGCATACTCCAACCGAGGTGAAAGCGGCGGTAACCGGCTCAGGTCGCGCGGATAAGAAGCAGGTTGCAACGATGGTTCAAAATATTCTTAAGCTTGAAAGTATTCCAAAGCCGGTAGACAGCACCGATGCTCTCGCCCTTGCAATCTGTCATCTCTGGCGGGGAACTGGGGATGCTCGACTAGCGCAGGCAGTTGATAGAGAGAAGAAGAGATTGAAGGCGATCTCCCGATGATCGCGTCTATAAGTGGAACTGTTAAAGGTGTTACACCAACAACTGTTGTGATTGATGTTGGGGGAGTTGGAATGCTTCTTCAGATCTCACCTCGCCTCTCCGCAACACTCATGGTGGGCAAGTCGGCTTCGCTTCACACCACGCTCTTAGTCCGTGAGGATTCCCTAACACTCTACGGCTTTGAAACAATTGAGGATCGCTCAATCTTTGAACAACTCCAGACCGTCACTGGTATTGGCCCTAAGGTTGCGCAGTCAGCCCTCAACCTCTTTGAAGCGAATGAGTTGATTGGTGCAATTGCATCCGGCAACCTGTCAGCGCTAGAGAAGGTAAGTGGTCTCGGAAAGAAGGGAGCGCAGCGAGTGGTTTTGGAGTTGAAGGATAAAGTGGGCTCCATTAGTTCTTCAGGCAAGGCGATTTCGCGCTCGTGGCGTGATGACCTCACAGAGGCCTTACTTTCGCTTGGCTTCACTGCCAAAGACTCTGCTGATGTTATTGAAAGTGTTTCAGCTGAATTTTCAGATGCGGCTGATATCTCATTAGAGGTACTACTCAAGAGAGCGCTGCAAATTAGAGGGCGCAGGTAGTCAGCCATGAGCATTGCACAATCGGGAGCAGACGATGACGAGCGCGCTCAGGAGTTAGCGTTACGTCCGAGCAACCTCATTGAATTTGTTGGTCAACAACGGGTTGCAAATCAGATCGATCTCTTGCTCAAAGCGGCGAGAGCGCGTGGCGCATCTGCTGATCACGTCCTCCTCTCAGGGCCTCCAGGTTTAGGAAAAACTACTCTGGCGATGATTATTGCTACCGAGATGAACGCTCCGATACGGATTACAAGCGGTCCAACTATTCAGCACGCTGGCGATCTTGCTGCGATCCTCTCATCGCTGAGTGAAGGGGAGATCCTCTTCCTCGATGAGATTCATCGCATGTCTAGACCCGCTGAAGAGATGCTCTACCTTGCGATGGAAGATTTTCGCGTTGATGTCATCGTCGGCAAGGGTGCAGGTGCAACCGCGATCCCATTGCAACTTCCACACTTCACCCTCATCGGTGCAACAACGCGCGCCGGACTTCTTCCGAGCCCACTTCGTGATCGTTTCGGTTTCACCGCTCAACTCGATTATTATGAGAGTCCAGAACTTTCAAGGATCGTTGAGCGAAGTGCTGGATTGCTCGGTATCGGGATATCTACGGAGGCAGTTGATGAGATTGGCTCGAGATCTCGAGGCACTCCTCGAATCGCCAATCGATTGCTCCGTCGAGTTCGCGATTACTCCGAGGTCCACGGCACAGGCTCGATCACCATTGAAGATGCGCTAGCGGCTCTCACCATGTACGAAGTCGATCAGATCGGTCTCGATCGGCTCGACCGCTCATTTCTGGAGATCCTGGTTAAAAGATTCAATGGCGGCCCGGTTGGCCTGACAACGCTGGCGATGTCGATTGGTGAAGAAGCCGAGACGGTCGAGACGCTCGCTGAGCCATATTTAGTGCGCACTGGACTGGTTGCACGCACGCCCAGGGGTCGAATAGCCACGGCAGCTGGCTGGGCTCATGTGGGGTTAACTCCGCCCGCCACGCTTGCGACTGAGAACCCCAATCTTTTCGACACACCCGCCTTTGATGCCTAGACTTCGCTCCTATGTCTGCAAATATTTCGAAAGCCACTAAGAAGCCTGCCAAATCAGGGCGCACCATCGCCGTTCTCCTGGTCGTATTCGTCGCATTCTCGGCGCTTGCAATCTTTCAGGGGGATACCAAGTTAAAGCTTGGTCTCGATCTTCGCGGGGGTACGAGCGTCACACTTGCTCCTAAAGTTGCAAGCGGCGGCAAAGTAGATAAGGCAGCAGTTGATCAAGCGGTGGCGATTATTCGTCAACGCGTCAACTCACTCGGTGTTGCAGAGAGTGAAGTCTCCTCTCAGAGCAATGGCGATATCATCGTTTCAGTTCCTGGTAATTCAAGTAGCCGCGTTGTCGATCTCGTCGGTGCAACTGCCCAATTACGTTTCCGCCAGGTCTTAGCAGTCGGAGCAGGCAACGCCGTCTCGTCAGCAACATCCTCTGCAACGACAACATCAACAAAGGGTGGAAAGAAGGTAACGACTCCTTCAGCTGCCACCTTCCCAGCGGGCGTTAACGCTGCATTGGATCACGCATTTAAGAGTTTAGATTGCACAATTGCGGCAAATCGCCAAGGCGGTGCGATCGATGATCCAACACAACCGCTCGTCTCATGTTCGCGCGAAGGTGCTGAGAAATATATTTTGGCTCCAGCAGAGGTAGAGGGAAATCAAGTCTCCAAGGCGAGCGCTGTTCTCGATAATGCGAATGGCAATGGCTGGATGGTTCTTCTCAGCTTCAATGGTGCAGGAACAAACGCCTTCGGAAAGATGACGACTCGAGTCACATCACTTGCTTCACCTCAGAATCAAGCAGCGATCGTTCTCGATGGTCTTGTTGTCAGCGCCCCACGGATTAATGAAGCAATCAACTCTGGCTCAGCTCAAATTAGTGGTCGTTTCACACAGACAGATGCCACCGACCTTGCCAATAAGTTGAAGTACGGAGCTCTTCCATTAGCGCTCTCAGTACAGGAGATCAACCAGATCTCACCAACACTTGGTGCTGATCAGCTCCACGCCGGCTTGCTCGCAGGTCTGATTGGTTTGATCCTCGTCGTGCTCTATTCGGTTCTTTACTACCGTGGGCTTGGCCTCGTCTCAGTTGGTTCACTCGTAGTTGCTGGAAGTATTACCTATCTCTCATTCTTACTTCTTGGAAAGTGGATTGGCTTCACACTCACGCTCGCGGGTATCGCTGGTGCGATCGTCTCGATTGGCATTACAGCGGATTCATTTATCGTCTACTTCGAACGTCTTCGTGATGAAGTTCGTGAAGGTCGATCACTGCGCACAGCGGTCGAAACTGGTTGGCAACGCGCGCGACGCACGATCTTGGTCGCTGACTTTGTATCGCTGATTGCAGCTGCACTTCTCTACTTCTTCGCAGTCGGTGGCGTTCGTGGTTTTGCATTCACCCTCGGTCTCACAACCTTCGTTGATCTGATCGTGGTCTTCTTCTTCACTAAGCCGCTCGTGACAATCTTGTCGCGGGTTGCCTTCTACTCTTCAGGGCATCCTCTCTCTGGATTGTCGGCAAAGAGCTTGGGTGTAGTAACCCACGACGGAAAGGACGCTCTCTAATGGCCCGTTCATCAATGGCTGGATTAGGCGGACGTCTCTATCGAGGCGAGAAGTCATTCGACTTTATTGGCAAGAAGAAGCGCTTCTATGCCTTCTCAGGTTTGCTCATCATCATCTCAGCTGTTGCACTAGGTACCCAGGGTCTCAAGTTAGGTATTGAGTTCAAGGGCGGATCAGTCTTCACTGTTCAATCTCCATCAGTCACTGTTGCGGATGGACATGCAGCGCTCACAAGTGCTGGAGTAACGACCGAAACTATCGTGCAGAAGATTGGTACGAACAAACTCCGCTTGCAGACCACAGATCTACCACAGTCGACCATCTCTGCCGCTCGTAATGGGCTTTCAACAACCTTCAAGGTTGATCCCGCAAATATTGATGTTCAAACAGTTGGACCATCATGGGGTAAAGAGATTACACATAAGGCGATCTATGGCCTGATTGGCTTCCTTCTCGTCGTGATGCTCTATCTTGCAATGGCATTTGAACCGAAGATGGCGATCGCAGCAATCGTTGCGGTAATCCACGATGTATTTATTACAGTGGGCATCTACGCACTCGTCGGCTTTGATGTGACGCCGGCTACCGTTATCGGCTTCCTGACAATTCTCGGTTATTCACTCTATGACACCGTTGTTGTCTTCGATAAGGTCCGTGAAAATACTAAGGGCATCACCTCGACTGCCAAGATGAGTTATTCCGCTGCGGCTAATCTCGCTGTGAACCAGACCTTAGTTCGCTCATTCAACACCTCAGTGATCGCTCTTCTCCCGGTAGCGTCGATTCTCTTCGTAGGTGCTGGGCTTCTGGGGGCCGGTACACTGAAGGATCTATCCCTCGCTCTCTTCATTGGTCTCGCAACCGGAACTTATTCTTCGATCTTTGTAGCAACACCGCTGCTCGCAACTCTTCGTGAGCGTGAACCTGCCATGAAGGCGCTTGCCAAGCGAGTCTCGGCCCGAGGCGGGGTTGTTGAAACTATCGATAAGAACACAGCTGGTGTTGTGACATCGACTCATTCGAAGGATGATCACGAGCGTGGTCCACGCAACCAACCAAAGCGAAAGCCTCGTCGCCGTTAGTTTTCAGCGAGGTTCATGATGCCTGGCAGCGATGTGAATATGGAGTTACTTCTGACCCCATTGGAAGCGATTCTGCTTGAGCACCATCCTGACGCATCGATCGAAAGGCTCAGAGGCGCTTACGTAGTAGCGGAAGAGCGCCATAAGGGTCAGCTCCGTAAATCGGGTGAACCGTATATAACGCACCCTGTCGCTGTTGCCGTCATTCTTGCCGAACTCGGATTAGATGAATCAACTATCATGGCAGCTCTGCTGCATGACACCGTTGAAGATACTGGTTATCCACTCAGTGAATTGAAATCACACTTCGGCGATGAGGTAGCTCGTCTCGTTGATGGCGTCACGAAGCTCGACAAATTGACCTACGGACCTGACGCAGAGGCACAAACGCTTCGTAAAATGGTAATTGCGATGTCAAAAGATGTTCGCGTCCTCGTCATCAAGTTGGCTGACCGCTTACATAATGCCCGAACCTGGAAGTTTGTCTCACCAGAGACCGCTGCCCGCAAGGCGCGCGAGACGATCGATATTTACGCACCACTTGCACACCGACTCGGTATGAATGCCGTGAAGTGGGAGCTGGAAGATCTCTCATTTGAGGTAATTGAGCCTAAGAAGTATGAAGAGATTGAACGCCTAGTCGCTGAACGATCGCCCTCTCGTGATGCGCTGACGCGGGAAGTGATTAAATCGCTTCAGGAAGATCTCAAGGCTGAGGGGATTAATGCGAAGGTAACTGGTCGTCAGAAGCATTTCTTCAGTGTGTATCAGAAGATGGTCTTGCGCGGTCGCGAGTTCAATGAGATCTACGACCTTGTGGGGATTCGCGTCTTAGTAGATGACGTCCGTGACTGTTACGGAGTATTGGGAGCAATTCACGCAAGATGGAACCCGATCCCTGGTCGCTTTAAGGATTACATCGCGATGCCGAAGTTCAATCTTTATCAATCGCTCCACACGACAGTCATTGGGCCAAATGGAAAAGCGGTTGAGATCCAGATCCGAACCTTTGATATGCACTCACGTGCAGAATTTGGCATCGCCGCACACTGGAAGTACAAGTCAATCAACAGTAAGAGTTCTGAAACTCCCGAGATGATGTGGCTTAAGCAATTGCACGAGCTTCAGCAAGAGAGCGAGGATGCGGGGGAGTTCCTCGACACGCTTCGCTATGACTTACAAAATCTTGAGGTCTTTGTCTTTACCCCGAAGGGATCTGTCGTAGCGCTTCCGGCTGGTTCTACTCCCGTTGATTTCGCATTCTCGGTGCACACTGAGGTTGGGTATCGATGTGTTGGTGCAAAGGTCAATGGAAAACTTGTGCCGCTGGAATCTCATCTTGCTAATGGAGATGTAGTCGAGATCGTCACTAACAAGAATCCTCAGGCGGCCCCAAGTCGCGATTGGATTAACTTCGTTCAATCTTCACGAGCGAGATCCAAGATCAAGGCCTGGTTCTCTAAAGAGCGTCGCGAGGAAGCGGTAGAGGCTGGTCAAGAATCTATCGCTCGACAGATGCGCAAGGCTGGATTACCGCTTCAGAAGATTTTTGCCGGGCAAGCACTTTTGGAGTTGGCTCACGATCTCCATTACGCCGATATCGAATCTCTGTACGCGGCAGTCGGCAATGGACATGTCTCTTCCTCCTCCATTATCGATAAGTTGTCAGCTTCAATTTCAGATAATCAGGAGCTCGCACAAGATCCACTCGATGAAGTCTTCATCTCACAAGGATCTGCAACAAAGCGAAATACTTCTGGCGTAGACGTTGCCGGCGTGGGAGATCTCTTGGTGAAATTAGCGCGTTGTTGCTCACCTGTTCCTGGGGACACCATTAGTGGTTTCGTTACAAAGGGGAGTGGCATCTCGGTGCACCGCACAGATTGCATCAATATGGCTGATCTGCGTGAACACCAAGAGGATCGTTTAGTCGAGGTGAAATGGAATTCAACGGCTAAGACACTCTTCCTCGTTAATATTCAGGTCGAGGCTCTCGACCGAGCGAGGCTGCTTTCGGATGTAACGCGTACGCTCTCAGATCAACACGTGAATATTCTCAATGCTTCAGTAAGTACGAGTAAAAATCGGGTCGCTATCTCGCGTTTCACCTTCGAGATGGCGGATGCATCGCATCTCGATTCAGTCTTGAGCTCGGTTCGCGGCATTGAGGGCGTCTATGACGTCTATCGCATCACCAATAACTAGCGTTGCAGTTGAAGAAAGCGAGCAGGTAGGGATTACTTACCGAAGGTAGCGAGACCCTTTTCAGCTTCAGTGAGCCAGATGCGACGAGCGGCGGCGGCTTCACGAGCAACGGTTGCCTTCTTTGTATCACCAGCTGCTTCTGCCTTGGCAGCCTGCTTCTCATAGTTGGCGATCGCTTCTTGAAGACCTGTGACGACGCTATTAGCCTGAGCAATCGCAGTCGGATCACTACGGCGCTCATGAGCGCGCTGGAGTTCTTCGATCTCGGCCTCAATCTTTTCAAATCGTGCATCGAGTGCGGCGCGCTTTGAACGATCGGTCATGCCGATTCTTGACCACTGCTCAGAGAGGTCACGGAAACTCTTACGTGCAGCGTTGAGATCTGTGACAGGGGAGAGAGCCTCAATCGCAACAATGAGCTCTTCTCGCTTAGCGAGGTTTGCAGTCATCGTTCCCTGACGCTTCTCAAGATCGGCGTTCTTGGCAGCGAAGAATTGATCCTGCGCGGCTTTAAATTGCTCCCACATCTTGGTATCAACGTTGCGCTTACCTCGACCTGCGGCCTTCCACTCGGTCATGAGAGCCTTAAAACGATTTGCCGTCGGGAGCCATTCACGAGATGTAGCAAGTTTGGTTGCCTCATCAATAATCGCCTGCTTGCGCGTGACGACGATAGCGGTCTCGGCTTCGAGCGTTGCAAAGTGGGTACGACGTCGCTTGTCGAACTTATTACGAGCCGATGAGAATCGCTTCCAAAGGTCGGTATCGCTCTTCTTATCGAGGCGAGGGGCGGCCTTCCACTCGTCGAGGAGAACCTTGAGGCGCTCGGAGGTTGCCTTCCAATTTTCAGAGAGCGCGAGCGACTCAGCTTCAAGAATAATCTTCTCTTTCGCTTCCTTTGCGACTACTCGCTTCGCCTCTCTCTCAGCTTTAGCAGCTGCCTTCTTTGCTTCATACGCAGCCTTATGACCTTCGATGAGATCCGGGATCTGCTCTACTGAGCGGGCTAGAGTTTCGAGATCGCCAACACCGTTGAGGGTTGAAACCTGCTCACGCAATTTGGAGACTGCTACGAGCGCATCATCGGGAACCATTGCACCGCTCTTAATGCGAGCTGCAAGGAGCGCTGCCTCTGAGGCGACCGCTTCAAATTTACGAACAAAGTATGCAAGCGCTTCTTCTGCGCTCTTGCCTGGATACGAGCCAACTGCCTTTTCGCCACTCGAAGTGCGAACATAAACCGTGCCATCTTCACCGACGCGACCGAATGCTGCGGGATCGCCAATAAGAGCTGATGCTGGTGTTGGGGCGGGTGTTGAAAAGTTTGGCATATCCATGAGCGACTCCTTAAGTCGTGCGCGTAGATCCTTGAGAACTCCTCGAGGACCCTCGTTATGAAAGGGCAGATCTCCATCGTTCGTGCGGGGATAAAGGTACCCTTAAACCTCTACAGGGCGAAAGCGGGCCCATTCAGCTGAAAACGATGAGCGCGAGCTTGCCGCGGCTGGTGATGAATGTAAAAGGGAGCTTTTCGTGATAATTGAGGTAGTCGTGGCGGAGGCCTTTGCGACCAATTGCTGGATTCTCGCCCCTGGTCGCAACTCTGAATGCTTCATCGTCGATCCAGGCATCACGAGGCCTTCAATCGTCTCTGCGGTGGGCGAGACCTTGCGGAAATATAATCTGAAACCCATTGCAACTCTCATCACTCATGGCCATCTCGATCACACCTTCTCAGTGGTTCCGTTCTCGCAAGAGTATGGAGTTCCAACCTACATTCAAAGCCGTGACCGCAAACTTCTCGCCCAGCCCTTCCTCGCCCTTGAGGCTGGCGGAGCATCTTCAGCAATCATGGCTCAATTCGGAGTGACCACCTTCTCTGAGCCCACCGATGTACGTGAGCTAGTAGGTGGTGAAAAGTTTTCACTTGCCGGATTTGATATCGAAGTAATCCATGCTCCTGGCCATACTGCGGGATCTGCAATGTTCACGGTCAATGATGAGCACCTCATCTCTGGAGATGTTCTCTTTTGCGATGGTATTGGCCGTACCGATATGCCAACCGGCTCGTCTTCGGTGATGGCGCAGACGCTCCTTGAGCGAGTTTTAACGCTCGATGACGCCCTTAATGTCCTACCGGGGCACGGCGCAGTTACTACAATTGGGCGAGAGCGTAAGCAGAGTCCATATCTACAGCTCGACTATTTAGAAACCATGAAGCGTGAGAGGCAGGGGAGAGATCGTGGCTAAATTTCAACCACTGCAAGCACCAAAAGGGGTAAGTGAGTATTACCCAGATCGCTCCTCTATCTTTGAATTTGTCCGAGAGAGTTTGATCGGTGCCGCGAAATCTTCTGGCTATCAATTGATGGAACTTCCGGTCTTTGAAGATACTGAACTCTTTAAGCGTGGTGTTGGTGAATCCACTGACGTGGTGTCGAAGGAGATGTATACCTTCGAGGATCGTGGTGGTCGTTCGATCACACTACGTCCCGAAGGAACTGCTGGTGTGATGCGCTCGGTGATCGAGCACAACCTTGATCGAGGCCAGCTCCCCGTAAAGGTCTGGTACTCCGGAGCCTTCTTCCGCGCAGAACGTCCCCAAGCTGGACGCTATCGCCAGTTCTACCAAGTTGGTATTGAAGCTATCGGTGTAAATGATCCAGAGATTGATGTTGAGGTCATTGCAGTCGCGGCTCGCGCATTCGCTGGGCTCGGGTTGAAAAACTTTACTCTGGAAATTACCTCGCTCGGTGATCTAGAGAGCAGAGAGCGATATACAAAAGAGCTTCGGAGATATATTGCAACCCTCGATTTGGATGAAGAGAGTGCCCGGCGCGCAGAGATCAACCCACTTCGTCTCTTTGACGATAAGCGTGATGAGATTAAGAGCGCTATGGAGAAAGCACCTGTTCTTCTGGAATATCTCAATGAATCAAGTCTCAAGCATTTCCGACGAGTGCAAGAGTTACTCACGATGCTTTCGATTCCTTTTTCGGTCAATAAGCGCATGGTGCGTGGTCTCGACTATTACACCGGCACAGCCTTTGAATTTGTTCATCATGGCCTAGGCGCGCAATCGGGTATTGGCGGAGGCGGTCGCTATGACGGGCTCATGTCTCAATTAGGTGGCGCCGAGCTTTCAGGAATTGGCTTCGGTATTGGAGTCGACCGGTGTGTCCTCGCCTGCGAGGCCGAGGGAATCTCCTTACCCAGCTCGTTTGGAATCGATCTCTTTATTGTTCCGATGACACCAACGGCAAAGGGTGCCGCACTCGAGCTCGCTGAGCGTTTGCGCTCGTTAGGCCTCATTGTTGATATCGCCTATGGAGACCGCTCTCTCAAGGGTGGAATGAAGGCGGCGGATAAGAGTGGCGCGAAATTTAGTCTTGTTCTTGGCGATGATGAGTTATCAAGTGGAAATGCAGCGCTGAAGAATATGAAAACTGGCGATCAGCTTTCCGTTACGATTGCTTCTTTGCACGATGTTGTACGACAGGAGATCACTAATGCTTCGCACTCATGACGCTGGAACCCTTCGCAAAAGCGATATCGGTTTGCAAGTAACCCTCGCAGGATGGGTAGCACGTCGACGTGATCACGGCGGCGTAGCATTTATTGACCTACGCGATTCGTCTGGCTCAGTCCAGGTCGTCATCAAAGATGAGATCGCAGGAGCTCTTCGTGCTGAATGGTGCGTACTCATTACAGGTACTGTCTCGCAGCGACCAGCTGGAAATGAAAATACCAATCTTCCAACCGGTGAGATCGAGATCGTCTGTCTGAATCTTGAAGTATTGAGCGAAGCAGCAGCGCTTCCCTTCCCCGTTGATAGCGGTGAGACTGCTAATATCTCAGAAGAGATTCGATTGAAGTATCGATATCTCGATCTACGTCGTGAGGAACCGTCGCGCAATCTTCGGATGCGCTCGAGGGTCACCTCCGCGATCAGAACTGTCATGGATGACCTTGACTTCCTAGAGATCGAAACTCCTTACCTCACTCGCTCGACTCCTGAAGGTGCGCGAGATTTTCTAGTCCCAGTACGCCTACAACCGGGTTCTTGGTATGCCCTTCCACAATCACCACAGCTCTTCAAGCAGCTCCTCATGGTTGCCGGAATGGAGCGTTACTACCAGATCGCTCGCTGTTTTAGAGATGAAGATTTCCGCGCTGATCGCCAGCCGGAGTTCACGCAGCTCGATATCGAGATGTCTTTCGTTAATCAGGAAGATGTTCTGGCAGTTGCGGAGAATGTCCTCAAGACTGTCTTCAAGAAGGTCGTTAATTACGATATTCCTTTCCCAATTCCGCGCCTGACCTATGCAGAGTGTATGCGTCGCTATGGCTCTGATAAGCCTGACCTTCGTTTTGGTAATGAATTGACCGACCTCACATCGTTCTTTAAAGAGACCACCTTTAGAGTCTTCCAAGCCGATTACGTAGGAGCCGTTGTGATGCCGGGCGGTGCGAGCTCTGCTCGACGTGAACTTGATGCGTGGCAGGATTGGGCCAAGGCCCGCGGCGCAAAGGGACTCGCGTACATCTTGGTTCAAGAAGATGGCACACTCGGAGGACCGGTAGCGAAGAATCTCAGCGAGAGTGAGAGCGCTGGCATTACTGCAGCAGCTGGAGCAAAGCCCGGGGATGCGATCTTCTTCGCCGCTGGCAATCAGGTCTCTTCACAGAATCTTCTGGGTGCAGTCCGCTTAGAGATCGGCGAGCGTTGCGGATTGATTGCAGCAGGTGAGTGGAAGTTCCTATGGGTTGTCGATGCACCGATGTTTGAACTCAAAGATGCAGAGAATCCCGCCAGTGGTTGGACTGCAGTGCATCACCCGTTCACCGGTCCAAAGCCGGAGTTCGAGGCGACCTTTGATACTGATCCCGGTAGCGCTTTGGCATATGCCTACGACATTGTTCTCAACGGAAACGAGATCGGCGGCGGATCGATACGTATCCACGATCGAGCGATTCAACAGCGAGTCTTTGAAACTATCGGTCTCTCACCGGCTGAAGCAGAGAGCAAATTTGGCTTCCTACTCGAGGCCTTCAACTATGGCCCACCACCTCACGGTGGCATTGCTCTGG
Source organism: Candidatus Nanopelagicaceae bacterium (assembly GCA_040402375.1). Lineage (GTDB taxonomy): Bacteria > Actinomycetota > Actinomycetes > Nanopelagicales > Nanopelagicaceae > PALSA-747. Next base: position 49,285 of record JBBAMR010000003.1, read on the forward strand.
GAATGGATCGCCTCTGCGCACTTCTCGCCGGTGCCGCATCCATCCGTGAAGTGATCGCCTTTCCTAAGACTGCCAGCGGGGGAGATCCTCTTACTGGTGCTCCAACTCCGATCACCGCCCCGCAACGGAAAGAAGCGGGCGTTGATTTTGTGCCAGAGAAGGAGAGCACGAGCTCCTAAAACGGAGAAGTTGCTCACCGCTTTCTAGTAAGATTTTCGTATGGGTCCAGGTGGAATCGCAACGATCATTGCCGCAGTCTCGCTTTTTGTTATAGCGGTCGCGATCGCCTACGCAGTCATTAGAGTCGGTCGCCTCGTTGATGAGGTCCAGAAGACAGTACGGAGCGTCAATCGCATCACCACATCTGCTGAGAATGCGACTGAGAAGATCAACCTGGCGATTACTAATCTCGTCGATAAGAATGCGAACCTGCTTAAGTTGGTTGTTGGCGCTGTCACTGCAATGAGCGGTCGTAAACGCTCGTCAAAGGATCACGACTAATCCGTGGACTCCGCAGAAATTAGATCCCGCTGGTTACGCTTCTTCGAATCAGGTAATAGCCTCGGATTAACTCACACAGTTGTACCATCGGCATCACTGGTGGCAGATGATCCAAACTTGCTCCTGGTTAACGCCGGCATGGTTCCCTTTAAACCATTCTTCCTTGGCGAGATCACGCCACCATATGCACGCGCAACATCGGTTCAAAAGTGTGTCCGTACTTTGGATATCGATGAAGTGGGTAAGACGACGAGACATGCTTCCTTCTTCCAAATGTGTGGAAACTTCTCCTTTGGCGATTACTTTAAAGAGGGCGCGATTGCGATGGCGTGGGAGCTCCTAACCAAGCCAATCTCTGAAGGTGGATATGGATTCCCCGAAGAACGTCTATGGGTAACGGTCTATCTCGATGATGATGAAGCTGCAGATATTTGGCATAAGAAGATAGGCGTTCCCCTCGAACGTATTCAGCGCCGAGATATGGCAGATAACTTTTGGTCGATGGGCGTTCCTGGTCCATGTGGTCCTTGCTCTGAAATTTATTACGATCGCGGCCCTGCATACGGCAACGAGGGCGGACCGATCGCCGATGAGAACCGTTACCTTGAAGTCTGGAACCTTGTCTTCATGCAAAATATCCGTGGAGCAGGCGGCGGTAAAGATAGTTACCCAATCTTGGGCGAGTTGCCAGCGAAGAATATTGATACCGGTCTTGGGCTAGAGCGCATGGCTGCGCTGCTACAAGGGGTTGAGAATATTTATGAAATTGATACCACGATGCAGATTCTCAATCGCGCATCTGAGATATCGGGAGCAAAGTACGGCAGCGATCAAAAATCAGATGTAGCACTTCGAGTGGTTGGAGACCATGCTCGTACGGCAATGATGTTGATTGGGGATGGCGTATTGCCTGGCAATGAAGGGCGTGGTTATGTCCTTCGTCGCATGATGCGTCGCACCGTCAGAAATATGCGCATCTTGGGCGCACCTGATCACAACCTTGCTGAATTGATTAAGGCATCTATCGGTGCAATGGGTCCTCAGTACCCAGAACTCATCGAGGGCGCGGCTCGAATCATCGCGATCTCTGAAGCCGAAGAAGAATCATTCCTCTCAACTCTAAAGAGTGGAACAGCGATCTTTGATCTTGCAGCCACACAAGTAAAGAGCGCACCGTCACCGGTGCTCGCGGGCGATACGATCTTTAAGCTTCACGATACTTATGGATTCCCATTTGATCTCACTCTAGAGATGGCGGCAGAACAAGGGCTCGCGATCGATGAGCCTGGTTTCCGACGCTTGATGAAGGAGCAGAAGGATCGGGCGAAGGCAGATGCTCGCGAAAAGAAGTCTGGCCATACAGATCTCAGTGAATATCGAAAAATCATTGATCGAGTCGGTCCTACCTCTTTCATCGGATATACCCATCAAAGCTCTGAAAGTTCTCTTGGTGCGATCCTTGTCGATGGCAAAGAGGTTCGAGAAGCCGCTGTTGGTGCTGAAGTTGAGATTGTTTTGGACCGCACTCCGTTCTATTCAGAGGCAGGTGGCCAACTCTCTGATGGTGGCTTAATCTCGCTCGCAAATGGTGCAATGATCGAAGTGGATGATGTGCAGAGTCCAGTTCCTGGCCTCTTTATTCACCGTGGGCGCATCTCCGAAGGTTCGATTGAAATTGGCAATGATGTCTTTGCGCGTATCGATGGCGAACGCCGGATGGCGATATCACGTGCTCATACTGCGACACATATGGTCCATAAAGCATTTCGCGAAGCGCTTGGCGAAACTGCCACGCAGGCCGGTTCAGAGAATTCACCAGGGCGATTCCGTTTCGATTTCCCATCAACAGGAGCAGTGCCGGTCTCTGTCCTCCATGATGTTGAAGCGCGAGTGAACTCACTTCTTATTGAAAATTTGTCAGTGACTGCACAAGAGATGTCACAAGCGGAAGCGAAAGCTATCGGTGCGATGGCGCTCTTTGGCGAGAAGTACGGCGATAAGGTACGAGTAGTCTCGGTGGGAGATTGGGCTCGCGAACTTTGTGGTGGTACACACGTCACGAGTTCTGCTGAGCTTGGTCTGATAAAGCTTTTGAGTGAAACATCGATTGGCGCAGGCGTACGCCGCGTCGAAGCGCTCGTAGGCGCGGATGCCTTCAATTTCCTTGCTCGCGAGCATGTTCTTCTTAACTCCCTTACCGAAATCATTAAGGGCGCTCGGGTAGAAGAATTACCAGAACGTATCTCAGGCCTTCTAGAGAGAATGCGTGAGATTGAGCGCGAACTAGCAACCCTCAAATCTGCTCAAGCACTCGCTTCAGCAGCCTTACTTCTCAGCAAGGTTGAGAAGATTAGTGATTGTAGTGTGATTCTGACGCAGGTAGGCGATGGCATCTCAGGTGATGATTTACGCACGATGGCCCTTGATCTCCGTAATCGGAATCCTCATTCAGTTGTCGCTCTCGCATCCGAAGATGCAGGAAGAGTGACTCTCGTAGTTGCAACGTCAGATTCGGCCCGCGCCGCTGGGGTAAAGGCTGGTGCTCTCGTCAAGATCGGTTCAACAATTCTTGGTGGTGGCGGTGGCGGTAAAGATGACTTTGCTCAAGGTGGTGGAATTGACCCTTCAAAACTTGAGAGCGCCATGACTGAAATGAGAACAGCCCTTCACGCTACGCTGGTTAACTAATGCAGCGCGGCCGGCGGATCGCCTTCGATTATGGTGATGTTCGGACGGGTGTTGCCATCTGTGACGCTGATGCAATCGTAATCTCGCCCTTGCCAGCCCTCTCAACAACTGGTCGATCATTTATAGAAGAGCTAAAAGTTCTCCTGCTCGACTACGAACCTGCGACGATCTTTGTTGGAGAACCACGACATCTTTCAGGGTCAGAGAGTGCGAAGATGGCTTCAATCGCAACTTTCGTCGCTCAGCTGCGAGAGTTGACGGAATCTGAAGTAGTCATGATTGATGAGCGGCTCTCAACGGTGAGCGCTGCGGCAAAGCTTCGATCCACTGGTAAGGATGCGAGATCGAGTAAGTCACTCATCGATTCGGCGGCAGCAGCCGAGATTCTTGAAGCTGGTCTCAGCAAGCTTCGCTTGGAATCTCACGATGACTAATAGACGCATCGGCGTTAAAACACTTTCAAGCGGTGTTGTACTTCTTCTCTTTAGCTGTGCGGTCGTACTACTGATACCTTCAAAACCAACTGATTTCCCACAGGGGAGTGAAGGTCCCGAGGTGATTATTTCGGTAGCCGAGGGGGAGAATGGTTCTGCGATCGCTATTGATCTAGCAAAGCAAGGCGTGATCTTGAGCAGTAAAACCTTCACCTCACTTGCCACCTCTGATCCTTCTGCCAGAGGTATTTCACCAGGTAATCACCGTATCCAAAGTCATATTCCCTCCAAGGTTGCGCTTTCGCAATTATTAGATTCGACGAGAAATACAGGGGTAGTGAAAGTAATCGAGGGTACGACCCTCTCGGACGTTCTTCTGGCACTCAAGAAGGCATCGATCACAGGCGCCATTGGAAATCATAAGCTGCCTACATTTTTAGGTAAAACTCAATCACTCGAAGGCGTTCTCTTCCCTGCTAGCTACGCTTTTGCATCTGGCACATCTGTGCACGACGCTGTTACGGTGATGATCAATAACTTCGAGAAAGTCGCCTTGAGCTCTCGAGTCGATAAAGGTTACGGTTCTTACAGCCCTTATGATCTTGTGAAAGTGGCATCACTTCTTCAAATCGAAGGAGATCCGTCGGATTACTCCAAGGTTTCGCGCGTCATATACAACCGCCTCAAAATCGGAATGCCACTTCAACTTAATTCAACGGTTCAGTATGCAAATAACACCCGTGGCAAAATCGCCCTATCTCGCAACGCGACCCAGATTCGCTCGCCCTACAACACGTATCTGCACACCGGCCTTCCACCAACGCCTATTTCAAATCCTGGTCTTCAGGCGATCAGCGCTGCCCAACATCCGGCTGATGGGGATTGGCTCTACTTCATTACAGTAAAACCCCATGACACACGCTTCACTAAGAGTTTTGCAGAGTTCCAAGATTGGGTAACGCTGTACAACAAGAATCTCGCCCTTGGGGCTTTTAGATGATGAGAGCAGCGGTCCTTGGATCACCCATCAAGCACTCACTCTCTCCACTTTTGCATGAATCGGCCTACCGAATCTTAGGTATCGATGGAGAGTATGAAGCGATTGAGGTGGAGTCATCCAATCTCCTTACTTTTCTTGATGACGAGTTGTCGAACTCCCTAGAGTCAGGCGCGCGCAGAGGATTCAATCTCACGATGCCGCTCAAAGAATCCGTCTTCGACTACGTGCGTTGTGATTTTGATGCTTTGAGTACTCGAATTCGAAGTGCCAATACCCTGCTTCGCTATGACGACGGGTTTACTGCTACATCTACTGACGCGACCGCTTTCGGACGACTGCTTGCCAACCATAACGTCTCACGAGTAGCAATCATTGGCGGTGGTGGGACAGCGCGTGCAGCAGTGGCTGCACTAGCAGATCGGAGTTCACAGATTGATCTACTTCTGCGAACACCCACTCGTGCTCACCTCATCGAATCAATCGCGCCATCAGCGAAGGTAAATGTTCTTGGTATGAATAGTCCGCTCACCGGCTACGACCTCGTTATCAACACAACTCCGATCGGTGCAGCTGATCATCTCAGTGCAGGAGAGGGCGTTGGATTTGGGCTCTTACTTGAATCACTCTATAAGCCCCTCCCGACCGAGCTCTCCTTCGCATGGAAGGAGCTTGGTGGATCAGTGATCGACGGTATTGATCTCCTCGTCGAGCAAGCGCTCGATGCGATCGCGTTGATGACTGAAATCAGTTTCGATTACTCAGAGTTGCGCTCTGCGCTACAGGCGGTGGCCCGGAAGGAAACCAATCCACAAGTGTGAGGTGAGGCCTCGGAGGTAGCTACTTCTTCATGTAATTTTCCCAGATGAATCTCGCTCGTTACATCCTCGTTGCTCTCTTTGGTCTACCGATCAGCGTGATTGATCTTCGTAGTCGTCGTATCCCAAATCGTCTGCTGATTCTCATGAGCGTGGGGGGAGTTTTAGTCTATTTCTCAGCACCCCGCCACTTGCTAGCTGCACTCATCTGCACATCTTTCTGCGCACTCCTACTCTTCCCGATATCGCTACTCAGAGGTGCCGGATTGGGAGCGGGAGATATCAAACTCATCGCTGCCTTGGCTCTCATTCTCGGGAGAGGTGCTCATATCCTTGCTGCGCTCATCCTCGCTTGCATATTTGGTCTTATTCAGATCGTTGTTCAAGCGCTATGGCGGCGAAAGGTACCTCGTTCCATCGCCTTCGCACCGGCGCTGATCGCAGGTGCGCTCATAGCTATTCAATAATCAGTCTCGAAACTAGGTTGTGATCTGCAAGAATAGCCTCCTAGAACCACAGAGTGAGAGATGGGTAGCGCAATGTTACGTTGGTTAACAGCGGGAGAATCTCATGGTCCTGCACTGACTGCGATCCTTGAAGGTCTACCTGCTCAGGTGAAAGTCGACAGCAAGAGAATCGATGCGGATCTACGTCGTCGTCGCCTTGGATTTGGACGTGGGGCACGGCAAAACTTTGAAGCAGATCTTGTAACAATCCTTGGTGGAGTTCGACATGGGATAACGCAAGGTGGTCCGATCGCGCTCACAGTCGGTAACTCTGAATGGCCAAAGTGGGAGAAGGTGATGTCAGCTGATCCGGTCGCTGAATCAGAACTTTCCGAGCTCGCTCGTAACGCGCCTCTGACACGTCCTCGACCTGGCCATGCAGATCTTGTCGGTATGCAGAAATATGGATTTGATGATGCACGGCCAATCCTGGAGCGCGCTAGCGCACGAGAGACAGCGGCTCGCGTAGCACTCGGCGCGATCGCAAGAGCTTTCATCGAACAATCTATTGGCGCCACGATTATGTCTCATGTTCTCTCCATCGGAGCGGTTCGGGTGCCGGAGAACTCGGCACTTCCAGAGTTCGCAGATCGCGACGAGGTCGATAACGATCCGGTCCGTTGCTTTAGCAAAGAGAGCAGCGCCTTGATGATTGCAGAGATTGAAGATGCCCACTCGGCGGGAGATACGCTCGGTGGGGTCGTTGAAGTCTTGGTCTTTGATCTTCCACCTGGACTGGGATCGCACACTCATTGGGATCGTCGTCTTGACTCACGACTAGCTGGTGCAATGATGGGTATTCAGGCAATTAAGGGCGTTGAGATTGGTGATGGATTCACAACGGCAGCACGCCGTGGATCAGTTGCCCATGATGAGATTGAACGAAACGCTGATGGAAAGATTGTTCGCCGAACAGATCGTGCTGGCGGTACCGAGGGCGGCATGTCGAACGGTGAAATTTTACGAGTTCGAGCTGCGATGAAACCAATCTCGACCGTCCCGCGCGCGTTAGACACTATTGATACTAAGACTGGTGAGCCAGCGAAGGCGATCAATCAACGATCAGATGTCTGTGCCGTACCTGCCGCAGGTATTGTCGCCGAAGCGATGGTTGCCCTTGTGATTGCCGATGCAATCATCGAGAAATTCGGCGGCGACAGCGTTGCCGAGACGAAGCGTAACTACCTCAGTTACCTCGAGCACTTAGAAATTAGATAATGCCTAAGGTCATCTTGATAGGCCTTCCAGGCTCGGGTAAATCCACAGTTGCACGGGCGCTCTCCAAGATCACCGGGTTGTCGCTGACCGATACAGATCAAGTAATCGAGGCGCGGGCTGGAAAGAAGGTCGCAGAGATCTTTTCAATCGATGGTGAGGCAGCATTTCGCGCTCTTGAATCCCAGGTCGTGCAGGAAGAGTTGGTACAAGAGTCAGGAGTTCTCGCACTTGGGGGCGGTTCAATCGTTGACCCCGTGAATCAAGAGCTCATCGCAGAATCTGGTGCCGCCATTGTCTATCTGGAGATTAGCGGTTTTCAAGCAAGCGTTCGCGTTGGAAAAAATAGCGATCGTCCAATGTTGGTGGGGGACCCTCGAGAGAAGTTGGCACAATTAGCTACAGAAAGATCACCGATCTATCAATCGTTAGCAACAATCACTATCAAAACAGATTCAAAGAAGCCTTCCGAAGTAGCTCTCGAGATTGCTCGACTTGCCGGATTGGAGGCAGTTTCACATGGTTAAGATCTCAGTGAGCGCGGAACGAAATTATGAGGTCTCAATTGGAGTCGATTGGAGATCGGTTCTCGCCGATATCTCTTCGCGGTACTCCCAAATTCTGATCATTGCTCCGCAGTCAATGAAAGGGCTTTTTTCGCTCGGTGATGAGCGGGTCTTTTTCACCGTCGATGGCGAAGCACAGAAGGAGATTGCTGAAGTTATTCGAATTTGGGATCGACTTAGTGATCTCTCCATTGGTCGAAAAGGCGTAATCATCGCTATCGGCGGTGGCGCGACGACCGACCTTGGTGGCTTTGTGGCATCGACCTGGCTTCGTGGTATTGATTGGTTTGCGATCCCAACGACCCTTGCGGGTATGGTGGACGCAGCAGTTGGTGGCAAAACTGGCATAAATATTTCTGCTGGTAAAAATCTCGTCGGCTCTTTCTACTCACCACAAGCAGTTGATATCGATCTCACCTTTATTGAGTCGCTCTCGAATCGAGATTTCGCAGCAGGCCTCGCCGAAGTAGTGAAGACCGGCCTGATCGCCGATGCCTCAATCCTTGATCTCATTGAGAGTTGTGCATCGCTGGAAGAAATGCGAAAGCATTCTGCGGAGTTGATTGCTAAGAGCATTGCCGTGAAAGCGAGAGTGGTCAGCTCGGACTTTCGTGAGGGCAAAGTCCGGGAGATACTGAACTTCGGTCATACCTTTGGACATGCCGTTGAGAAGATGAGTGGTTACCAATTGCGCCATGGCGAAGCGGTTTCGATCGGCACGCTCTTCGCTCTCTACCTCTCCGAGGATTTAGGAGCCTTAGATCCAGCCGTGACAGAACGTGCCAGAAAGATCCTCACCAAGATCGGCCTTCCAACTGATTCTCAAGAATATGAATGGAAATCAGCACTCGAATTAATGTACGGGGATAAGAAGGTTAATAGCGGCTCTCTTCGCTTCATCGGTATAGCTGCAATCGAGAATCCGATCTGGCTCGAGAGCGTGCCGGAGGCGGCAGCGATGCGGGCTTATGAAAGGATATCCAGATGAAGGTGATGGTCTTAAACGGTCCCAATCTCGGTCGGCTCGACCTGCGAGATTCAAAGCTTTATGGCGATATGGATTTCGCTGCTTTGAGTTCTTTTATCACGGTAAGTGGCGCTGAACTCGGCCTTGAGGTTGATATTCGACAATCCGACTCTGAGACCGAACTCATCTCCTGGCTCCACGAGGCAGCAGATCATGCGCAACCCGTGATCTTCAACCCAGCCGCCTTCACTCATTATTCTTACGCGATTCGTGATGCGGTTGATATGCTCAAAGCTCCCGTCATTGAGGTGCACTTGAGTAACCCACTTGCCCGTGAGGAGTTCCGCCATACCTCGGTGATTTCCGGCGTAGTAAATGGAACTATTGGTGGATTTGGTCCCGATTCCTATCGTTTAGCTCTGATTGCGCTCAAAGCCCTCCTTTAACAGGTATCCTTCAATCTTTGGGTGAACCCGACAACGGGTCTAATGATGAATGGGATTTCTGATGGCAACGACGAATGATTTAAAGAATGGCATGACCCTCGATATCGATGGTCAGCTCTGGACCGTAATTGAGTTCCAACACGTCAAGCCAGGCAAGGGTCCGGCATTTGTACGTACGAAGATGAAGCAGGTTCTCACCGGTAAAGTCGTTGAAAAGACCTTTAACGCTGGAATTAAAATTGAGGTCGCAATCCTCGAGAAGCGCGATATGCAGTACCTATACAAGGACGGCGATGACTTCGTCTTTATGGATTCCAAGAATTATGACCAGATGACGATCTCAGAGGCAGTCGTTGGCGATGCCGTTGATTACATGTTAGAGAATTGCGAAGCAATTGTCGCTGTCCATGAAGGCAATCCGCTATACGTTGAGCTCCCTGCTTCAGTTGAATTAATCGTTACTTATACTGAACCAGGCCTACAGGGTGACCGCTCATCCGGCGGAAACAAGCCGGCAACTATGGAGACTGGCATCACCGTCCAAGTTCCGCTCTTCATCAAGCAAGATGAGAAGATCTTGGTTGATACTCGCACCGGGGGATACCTCGGCCGCGCTAATTCGTGAGTGCTCGGCGCAAGGCTCGTAAACGCGCGCTAGATTTTCTCTATGAGGCTGATCTGCGTGGCGCAGATGCGTTAGAGCTCTACTCTTCGAGGCCTTCGGAGGATTTATCTCAAGAGGCTTATGTTGGAACACTTCTTGCCGGCGTCGCCGAACATCGCATCAAGATTGATGAACTCATCATGACCTATGCGCAGGGTTGGGATATGGATCGGATGCCTCCGATTGATAGAAACCTTCTGCGGCTTTCGATGTATGAGATTCTTTGGGAGAGCGATCTCGATGAGAAGATTGCCGTTAACGAAGCGATCGAGATGGCGACCGAACTCTCCACCGCTGATTCTGCGACATATATCAACGGAGTATTGGGGCGAATTATCGCCTTGAAGAGTTCTATCCTCTCGTAATCCTTCTGTCATTCTTCAGTGGGCAAGTGTGAGGTTTTTAGCTTTAGCCCAAGGAAGAACTTCAGAGCTGGAGATGTTGAGAATCACTCCGAGCGCGGTGAGATCATCACTTCGAAGTGTGAGGACACTTCCGTTCCAGTCAGATCGTAATCGGCAGATCTCTTGAAGGTATCGAAGTATGCCTTCGGGCAAGCCATCCCCAATTCGTCGTATCTCTGAAAGATTGAAAGTGACCCGCTGCGTCCCACCTGATCGAGTCTGCGTATTGAGGCCGAGGAGTTGATCAAGAGGTACCCCGTAAAAGGAGGCGAGCCCAACGGCCCGTTTTAATGTGAGCGCCCGATCGCCGCGCTCGTAGGAGCCGACCACGACCGCCTTCCACTCTGCACCAGATTGCCGTTCTACCTCTCGCAGGGTGAGCTTTCGTTGCCGTCTAATGGATCGCAAGGAGGCTCCGATCGCAGCTAGTTCGCCGAGATCTGCCGATTCCTGGGCAGGTTGGTCTTCGAGGGCGTCGCTCTTCATGGCGGCACGATAAGCGAATCGATAGCCTTTCGCCTTCTGCTATCCACAAGTGATAATCTTCCCGCGTACCAGCCGGAGGGGAATACCTTCTGGGGATCCTTTAACGCATCCGTCCTGTGAGACGGCGAAGGAGTGGAAATGAGCCTCATTCTCGATGGCACGGAGATCTCTCGTGCTTTAAAGCGCATCGCGCATGAAATTGTTGAACACCATCACGGTTTAGAGTCCGTGGTGCTTATGGGAATCCCTACTCGCGGTAAATACCTAGCAGAACGTCTCGCTGCGGTGCTCGCTTCGATCGAAGCCTCGGTTGAATATGGGACTTTGGATATCACGATGCATCGAGATGATATTCGTATACGTCCACCTCGAGCTTTGGTGCCAACGCTTCTTCCTGCCGGCGGCATAGAGGGCAAATCTGTGATTTTAGTTGATGATGTTCTCTTCTCGGGAAGAACTATTCGAGCTGCGCTCGATGCGCTGGGGGAGCTGGGACGACCTGCATCAGTACAACTAGCGGTTCTCGTGGATCGAGGCCATCGAGAGCTACCTATACGAGCTGATTACGTTGGCAAAAATATCCCTACTTCGCTCAAGGAGAATGTAAAAGTCTCGTTGGTGGAAATTGATGGAGTCGACTCAGTCGAGATAGCTCCGGTGGCGTCATGAAGAACTTGCTCTCTATAAACGATGTGAGCCGTGATGAGGCTATGAATATTCTTGATACAGCGGCGGAGCTTCAAAATCTCACAGCTGGAACGGTCAAGAAACTTCCAACCCTGCGTGGGCGGACAATTGCCAATCTCTTCTTTGAGGACTCGACCCGCACTCGCCTATCATTTGAGGCGGCGGCGAAGCGGTTATCCGCTGATGTTATTAACTTCAGCGCTAAAGGTTCGAGTGTGAGCAAGGGCGAGAGTCTTAAAGATACTGCTCAAACGTTAGAAGCGATGGGAGTTGATCTCTTCGTCCTTCGCCACCCAGCTTCTGGAGCTGCAACAAGTCTTGCCGAGAGTGGCTGGGTTGATGCGCACATCATCAATGCTGGAGATGGAACTCATGAGCATCCTACTCAGGCCTTGCTTGATGCATTCACAATTCGTAAGCACCACGGGATTGGTCGCAGTGACTTCAATGGTGTGAAAGTAGCGATTGTGGGAGATATCGCCCATTCACGCGTCGCCCGCAGCAATGTGTTATTACTGAAAAAATTTGGAGCGGATGTGACTGTCATCGCTCCGCCAACACTTATTCCTGTGGGGATCGACAGTTGGGGAGTGCGCTATTCGTATGACTTTGATGAGGAGCTTGCATCTTTCGATGTTGTGATGATGCTCCGTGTTCAGCTAGAACGAATGAATGATTCATTCTTTCCTAATGGTCGTGAATATGCGCGAGGCTATGGACTCGATGAGTCTCGGTTACTTCGCCTTAAGCGTGATGCGATTGTCATGCATCCCGGACCCATGAACCGAGGGTTAGAAATTAGCTCCGCGAGCGCTGATTCTGCAAGGTCGGTAATCCTTGAACAGGTCGCAAATGGTGTCATCGTTCGAATGGCAGTTCTTTACCGCTCACTCGGCGGACCCGATATCGCAAGCACTGGAGGTTCACTTTGAACGAGATACTGCTCAAGAACGCGATCGCTATCGATGGATCCATCATCGATCTTCGGATTATTGGCACTGAAATTGCAGAGATCGGAACTGGACTCAACACAGGTGATGAGACTATCGACTGCACCGGGCTGCGTCTCTTGCCTGGTTTCGTCGATCTACATACCCATCTTCGCGAACCTGGAAAAGAGAATGCTGAGACGGTATTGAGTGGCTCACAGGCTGCTGTCCGTGGTGGTTTTACAGCTGTATCTGCAATGGCGAATACCTATCCAGTTGCTGATTCGGCAGGAGTTGTTGAACAAGTCTGGCGACTCGGCAAGAGCGCAGGATTGTGCGATGTCTATCCGATTGGCGCCGTGAGTGCAGGACTTGAAGGCGAGAAATTAGCAGAGATCGGCGCAATGGCGCAGAGCGCTGCGAGAGTTCGAGTATTTAGTGATGATGGAAAATGCGTCAGCGACCCACTGTTGATGCGTCGAGCGCTTGAATATGTAAAGAGTTTCGGTGGAGTGATTGCGCAGCACGCGCAAGAACCCCGGCTCACGGCAGGTGCTCAAATGAACGAAGGGGCCGTTGCATCTGAACTTGGGCTCGCTGGTTGGCCAGCGATGGCAGAGGAATCGATTATCGCTCGAGATATTTTGATTGCGAATGCAGTGCAGAGTCGACTGCATATCTGCCACTTGTCTACGAAGGGATCGGTCGAGATTGTTCGCTGGGCAAAGGCGCAGGGAATGGTAGTTACGGCGGAAGTAACCCCTCATCATCTCTTACTCACCGATGAGTTGGCCCGCACATATGATCCGATCTATAAGGTAAATCCACCGCTACGAACCATGGACGATGTTCTTGCGCTACGAGCTGCTTTAGCTGATGGAACGATCGATATCGTTGCAACAGACCACGCGCCCCACCCTGACGAGGATAAAGAGTGTGAATGGGCGTCAGCAGCTTTCGGAATGGTTGGTCTAGAGAGTGCGCTTGCAATCGTCGTTACTACGATGATTGAGAGCGGCTTGATGGATTGGCAGCGCTTGGCAGAGGTAATGTCTTACGCACCGGCATGGATAGGCGGTTATGAGGGTCAAGGTGAAATTCTGACTGTGGGTTCGCAAGCAAACCTCGTCTTAGTGGATCCGCACTCCACATGGGTTGTTGATCGAGCGGCCCTGCGTTCACGAAGTCGCAACACACCATTCCACGGAACCACCCTCACTGGCGAGGTTGTTCATACGATCTATCGCGGGAAGATCGTTCTACGAAATAAAGAGGTTGGGTCCTATGAGTAAGGCATACCTTGTGCTCGATGATGGTGCGATCTTTGAAGGTGAATCCTGGGCATGCGAAGGTATCACATATGGAGAGGCTGTTTTCTCCACTGGAATGACTGGGTACCAAGAGACGCTTACTGATCCTAGTTATCACAAACAGATCGTCATTATGACTGCGCCACATATTGGTAATACTGGTATGAATGAGGCCGATATGGAATCAAGCAAGATTTGGGTTGCGGGCTTTGTGGTGCGTAATCCTTCGCCGCGAACATCTAATTGGCGTTCGACGAACTCACTTGAGGCATCGCTGATCGATGCTGGAGTGATCGGTCTTCAAGGAGTCGATACTCGCGCCATCACTCGCCATCTCCGTGATCGTGGATCGATGAGGGTAGGAATCTTCTCTGGCCAGAACTTCTCCCGAGAAGAGATGGTCATCAAGGTTCGACAGACCGCTTCCATGGCGGGTGCATTCCTAGCGAGCGATGTTTCGACCCCTCATAAATATGTTGTATCACCTCCGCCCGGCGTTGAGAAGCGCTTCACAGTTGCTGCCATTGACTTGGGCATCAAATCCGCGACACCGCGTAATATGGCAAATCGTGGGATAGAGGTTCATGTCTTTCCGATGACAGCGAGTTACGAAGAGATTTCGAGCATCTCACCAGATGGAATCTTCTTATCTAACGGCCCTGGCGATCCTTCTACGATGGATGAGATGGTTGAGTTGGTGCGTCGCTTTCTCTCCGAATCGATTCCACTCTTTGGAATCTGTTTCGGACATCAGATCCTCGGGCGAGCCCTTGGCTTTACTACCTACAAGTTGCCATTTGGACATCGAGGAATTAATCAGCCGGTAAAGAATCTTCAAGATGGAACGGTTGAGATTACGGCTCATAATCATGGATTCGCCGTTGATGCTCCAATTGGTTCAAACTTCACGACAGTATTCGGAGCAGGTTTTGTGAGTCATATCTGCCTGAACGATAACGTTGTCGAAGGGTTAGAACTTCTTGAGCGCCCCGCTTTTAGTGTTCAGTATCATCCAGAGTCTGCAGCTGGACCACATGATGCTGCATACCTATTCGATCACTTCGTTGATCTTATCAGTAAGAAGAAAGGCGCAGTGAATGCCTAGAGATCACGCCATTAAGAGCGTTCTTGTGATTGGTTCAGGTCCTATCGTTATTGGGCAAGCCTGCGAATTTGACTATTCTGGCACGCAAGCCTGTCGCGTCCTTCGCGAGGAAGGTATTCGGGTAATCCTGATCAACTCAAATCCAGCAACGATCATGACGGATCCTGAGTTTGCTGATGCAACCTACATCGAGCCGATCACGGCGGAAATCATTGAGAAAATTTTAGAGAAGGAACGACCTGACGCTGTATTGGCAACACTTGGTGGCCAGACCGCTCTGAACGCCGCAATGTCGCTCTACGAGCGAGGCTCTTTTGAGAAGTTCGGAACGCGTCTTATCGGAGCGAATATCGATGCTATTAAGCGCGGTGAAGATCGTGAGACTTTCAAGGGAATCGTTGAGAAGGTTGGGGGAGAGTCGTCTCGTTCCTATATCTGTCACTCGATGCAAGAGTGTCTAGCGGCTGTTGCCCTGCTCAATTATCCAGTCGTAGTACGACCTTCTTTCACTATGGGTGGGCTTGGATCCGGAATCGCCTTCAATCAATCTGAACTAGAACTTATCGCTGGTGCAGGTTTGCGTCATAGTCCTACAACTGAAGTACTCCTTGAGGAATCGATTATTGGTTGGAAAGAATATGAGCTAGAGGTCATGCGTGACCACAAAGATAACGTTGTGATCGTATGCAGTATCGAAAACCTTGATCCCATGGGTGTTCACACGGGGGATTCGATCACAGTAGCCCCAGCTCTTACGCTCACAGATGTTGAGTATCAACGGCTACGTGACCTTTCTATCGATATTATCCGAGAGGTTGGCGTCGAAACAGGTG
Organism: Candidatus Nanopelagicaceae bacterium; assembly: GCA_040402375.1. Classification (GTDB taxonomy): domain Bacteria; phylum Actinomycetota; class Actinomycetes; order Nanopelagicales; family Nanopelagicaceae; genus PALSA-747. Next base: position 64,841 of record JBBAMR010000003.1, read on the forward strand.
GTTGCAATATCCAATTTGCCGTCAACCCCAAAGATGGGCGAATCATTGTCATCGAGATGAATCCTCGAGTATCTCGCTCATCTGCCTTGGCATCGAAGGCAACCGGCTTTCCGATCGCAAAGATCGCAACGAAACTTGCCATTGGATACACTCTTGATGAGATTCAAAACGACATCACAAAGTCAACTCCAGCCTCTTTTGAACCAACTCTTGACTACATCGTCGTAAAGGTTCCAAGATTTGCCTTCGAGAAATTCCCTGAAGCGGACGAGCGATTGACGACAACCATGAAGTCGGTGGGTGAAGCGATGGCGATCGGTCGATCCTTCCCAGAGGCACTTCAGAAAGCTCTGCGTTCAGTTGAAAAGCGTGGAATGAGTTTTCGATGGGATCTTGATGGGATATCTAAGGAGGAGTTGCTAGAGAAGATTGGTGTACCGACTGAGTACCGCCTCCAGCAAGTACAGCAAGCAATGGCTCTTGGCGCAACAGTTGAGGAAATATTTGCACGTACCAAGATTGATCCTTGGTTCTTAGATCAGATCGAGGCAATCAATGCGATGGCGTACTCAGTTTCAGAGGCGAGTGACCTCCATAAAGATCTCTTGCGCCAAGCCAAAGGTATGGGCTTCTCAGATGATCAAATAGCCGCGCTTCGATCAGATAGTTCGTCAAATATTCGAGCCACACGTGAACGGCTCAATATTCGACCCGTCTTCAAAACAGTGGATACCTGCGCGGCCGAGTTCGAGGCCCACACTCCGTATCATTACTCTTCCTACGATCTTGAGACGGAAGTTCGCGCACGTACCAAACCTGCTGTCTTTATCCTCGGCAGTGGCCCCAATCGAATCGGACAAGGCGTTGAGTTCGACTACTCCTGTGTCCACGCTGCCTTCGCACTTCGCGAGGCGGGCTACGAGACAATCATGATCAATTGCAACCCAGAGACTGTTTCGACTGATTACGACACATCAGATCGGCTCTACTTCGAACCACTAACTCTTGAAGATGTCTTGGAAGTGATTCAAGCGGAGAGCCTTGCAGGTCCGGTAGTTGGCGTCATTGCTCAACTCGGTGGCCAGACACCACTTGGTTTAGCACGTGGTTTACTGGATGCAGGCGTGACGATTCTTGGTACTTCGCCGAATTCGATCGACCTTGCTGAAGATCGCGGTGAGTTCGGTGAGATCCTCGCCAAAAGCGGATTGCGTGCGCCTGACTTTGGTATGGCTAGATCATTTGAAGAGGCAAAGAAAGTTGCTCATGATATTACCTACCCGGTTCTCGTTCGTCCCTCATTTGTTCTCGGTGGACGGGGTATGGAGATCGTGTACGACGATGAATCACTCGAAGGTTTCATCCAAAAAGCTACTGAGATTACGCCAAACCATCCGGTTCTTATCGATCGATTCCTTGATGATGCAATTGAGATAGATGTAGATGCACTCTTCGACGGAGACGAACTTTTCCTTGCAGGGGTCATGGAACATATCGAGGAAGCTGGAATTCATTCAGGTGACTCAGCTTGCGTGCTGCCCAGCTTTACCTTGACCGTTGAGAAGATTGCGGAGATTCGAGATGCAACACTCAAGATTGCATCCAATGTCGGCGTCCGTGGCCTCATCAATATCCAATATGCCATCACTACCGATGGGTCGCTCTATGTTATTGAAGCGAATCCACGCGCCTCGCGAACTGTGCCCTTTGTCAGCAAAGCAACCGGGAATCCACTTGCGAAGTGTGCAGCGCTCATTTCGACAGGGGTCGCGATAACAGAGCTACGCGTACGTGGCCTATTGCCGGCCACCGGCGATGGTGTGGCAAATGGAATCTCGGTCAAGGAAGCGGTTCTGCCGTGGAATCGATTCCGTCGAATCGATGGGGCGGGAGTTGATTCAGTCCTCGGGCCCGAGATGCGCTCGACCGGTGAGGTTATGGGTATTGCTAAGACTTTTGGTGAGGCCTACGCGAAGAGTCAGGTAGCGGCCTTTGGTCCACTACCGATGAGCGGAACAGTCTTCATCTCACTCTCTGATCGAGATAAGGATGAGTCACTTGAACCGGCTCGATCTCTCTCTTCCTTGGGATTCACTCTGTACTCCACGGCCGGGACTCATGACTTCTTAGCGCGTAATGGAGTGGCATCAAATCTGGTGCGAAAGAATTCAGATGTAGATGGCGACGGTCTCTCAGCGGTGGACATCATCACTTCGTCTATGGTTGATCTCGTGATTAATACACCTCTGGGACGCGGCAGTAGGCACGATGGTTGGTTGATTCGAACCGCTGCGGTTCAACGATCTATCCCCATCATCACAACGATCGCTGGCTTCAAGGCTGCGGTCGAAGGTATTCGAGAGATGCAGAGCCATGAATTCGATATTGAATCGCTACAGGAATGGCAGAGCGAAGGAGTACAACGATGAATCCTCGTGCCCAGCAGATTCACGCTGAAGTTGTCAGTAATAAAAAAGTAGGCGCTTATCACCATATGGTCTTCTCAGTTGGAGATCTCGCCCAAAGTGCAAAACCAGGAAACTTTGTCGCAATCGCGGTCGGGGGAGCGGCATCATCAATGGTTCTTCGTAGAGCTTTTGCGATCTACCGTTCTACCGAAAGAGGCGTTAACGGCGGATTGATTGAGCTCGTTGTTGCGCCTCATGGGCAGGGAAGCCGTTGGCTCACCTCTCTTGAAGCGCACGATCTCGTAGATATGGTCGCACCGCTTGGAACTCACTTTGGAATCCCAACTGAGCCGGTTCGTGCTCTACTCGTTGGCGGTGGATATGGCAGCGCTCCGCTCTTCGGTCTAGCCGAACTCCTTAAGAGTCGTGGTTGTCGGGTTGATATGGTCTTAGGCGCGAGTACTGCGTCGAAAATTTATGCACCTCTTGAAGGAAAGCGTTCGGTCTCCAGTCTCACGCTAACAACCGATGATGGTAGCGCCGGGGTCGCTGGCAAGATCACCGACGTACTGCCAAAGATTATTGAAGAGAATGAGATCGAGATCGTCTACTCATGCGGTCCGATGGCGATGCTTGCGGCAGTGACCAAAGTTAGTGAAAGTTTTGGAATCCTGCACCAGTGCGCGGTCGAAGAATCGATGGCGTGCGGAATTGGCGTCTGTATGACATGCGTACTCCCCGTTAAGGGTGATGATGATCAGATACGCATGCTCCGATCCTGTATCGATGGCCCGGTGATGGATGGAAGTCGCGTCATTTGGGATAGCAAAGGTCGCATCCCTGAAGGGACGTGGGGTGCATGAGTTTCTCATTTGCTACCAATCTCGCTGGCGCACAGCTTCCTAATCCTGTCCTGACGGCGAGCGGTTGTGCTGGTTCCGGTAAAGAGCTTTCGCAATTCTTCCCGCTGACCGAACTAGGTGCGATCGTGACGAAATCAATCATGATAAAACCCCGAAGCGGTAGGGCGACTCCTCGCATGGCTGAGACTCCCAGTGGAATGCTTAACTCCATCGGCTTACAGGGCCCAGGTGTCGATCTCTTCTTAGAGAACGATATTCCGTGGCTAGCTTCTCAAGGCGCAAGAACTATCGTCAGCATCGCCGGTGAGACTGTTGAAGATTATGCTGTCTTAGCACGCCGGATGCGAAACCTTCCGGGAGTGGTGGGTCTAGAGGTAAATATCTCCTGTCCAAATGTTGAAAATCGCGGAATGGTCTTTTCATGTCAGCCAGAGAGTGCGCGCGCTGCTATCGAAGCAGTGCGCAGAAATATCGGTGGCGATCTGCCGATTATCGCAAAGCTCTCACCTGATGTAACAGATATCGTGTCGATCGCTCGTGAAGTTTCACATGCGGGCGCTGACGGAGTTGCTTTGATTAATACCCTACTTGGCATGGTGATTGATACTGATTCCATGCTTCCCAAACTTGCGCAGAAGACTGGTGGCTTGAGTGGTCCAGCGATTAGACCGGTCGCAGTTCGTGCCGTCTATCAAGTGCATGCCGCGTTGCCTCAATTGCCGATCTTGGGAATGGGAGGGATCACGAGCGGTCGAGATGCCTTTGAATTCATCCTCGCGGGCGCATCAGCGACCTCCATTGGAACCGCAACATTTGGTAACCCCACTGCGGTAACAAAGGTGAAAAATGAGCTGGAGGCGATTCTGATTCAAAAGGGATTCGCTAGCGTTTCTGAAGCAGTTGGCTTTGCCCATAGAGAGGTCACAGCATGAATCCACTCATCCTCGCACTCGATACCGATGACCTAGACACTGCCTGTTTATGGATCGAATCCACAAACAGCGCGATAAAGACATATAAAGCTGGTCTCGAATTTTTCCTCTCCTTCGGTTCAGAGGGAATCGCGAAGCTTCGCACAGCGGGTGATTTTGACTTATTCCTCGATCTTAAATTGCATGACATTCCACATACTGTCGCAGGTGCAGCTAATGCGGTCTCGCACATCGCGCCAAAGTTTCTCACGGTACATGCCTCAGGGGGATCCTCCATGATCACCAGTGCAGTAGAGGCCGCACCCGCTATCGATATAACAGCGGTAACAATTCTTACCTCGTTAGATGCGCAGGCTCTGAAGGCGATTGGTTTTGATTCCTCTCCGATGCAAGCGGCCGTTAATTTGGCTGAACTTGCGGTCAAGGCAGGCGCGAAAGCTATCGTCTCGTCACCACTCGAGGTCAGTGCAATTCGAGAGCGAGTTGGCTCTGAGGTGACGATCATCACGCCAGGTGTACGTCCTGCGGGTTCTGCTTTAGGTGATCAAAGTCGAGTAATGACACCACGGGATGCGATCGCAGCGGGTTCTACCTACTTAGTTATCGGTCGTCCGATTACCTCACTCCACCAAGAGGGTCCAGGAGCGATGAGAAGTCGGGCTCAGGAGATTCTTGATGAAGCCACTTCCTCCTAAACTCACACCGGAAGAGCGCGAAGCAGCGAATGCTGCCGCCTCGGCTGCGAGACGCACACGGGCAGCAGTGAAGGCAGCGCTTCGAACATCAGAGACAAGTATCTTTGATGTGATTAATTCCGCCGATCCTGCGCTCCAGCGAATGCGCGTTCGTGAACTTTTGGAAGCTGTCCCAGGTATCGGTAAACTTCGTGCAGAAGCGATCATGGAGCGTGCGAAGATTTCTCCGACACGGAGAATCGCAGGACTCGGTCGCATCCAACTCGCGGCGCTGAAAGGGGAGATGGCAATTACTAAAGTTGATCCAAAGCGCGGACTCCTTGTTGTGATGTCAGGACCTGGTGGAGTTGGAAAGAGCACAATCACACGCGCTCTTAAATCTGATCCACGATTCTGGGTCTCTATCTCTGCAACCACGCGAGATCCTCGTGCCGGCGAGCGGGATGGTGTTGATTACTACTTTTACAACGATTCAAAGTTTGATCAGACGATTGCGCAAGAAGGTTTCTTGGAGTGGGCAGAATTCGCTGGCGCTAGGTATGGAACCCCTATGGAACCAATTGAACATTGGTTGGCCCTTGGAAAGAACGTGGTGCTGGAGATTGAGATTGAAGGGGCCAGGCAGGTCCGATCTGTTGCACCTCAAGCTCTACTCATCTTCATCGCCCCACCATCATGGGAGGAGTTGAAATCGCGCCTCTTGGGTAGAGGCACTGACTCGCCGGAGCGTGCCGCAGCTAGATTGGCGCTGGCTGAGAGTGAGATGGCTGCGGCAGGGGAGTTTGATCACACCTTGATAAATCACCAGGTGGAGCAGCTCATCGAAGAACTGGTATCCTTAGCGACTTCGCACCAAGAGGCGGCTCAGCGAGAGTAGCCCTTGATGGCGCTAGTAAGCACTAGTAAGCACTAGTAAGCACTAGTTAGTAAATAGTTGGAGAAAGAGGTAGAGATGAGCTCAACATCAAATATGGATGGCATTACTAATCCACCGATCGATGAACTCCTCGACAAGGCTGGTTCAAAATATAGCCTCGTCCTTTACGCAGCTAAGCGCGCTCGTCAGATCAACGCATATTACTCACAGCTTGGTGAAGGGCTCCTTGAGTATGTAGGACCACTTGTCGAGACGTATGTTCATGAGAAGCCACTCTCTATCGCGCTCCGTGAGATCAATGAAGGCCTCCTCACCATGGAGAACCTTGAGCCAAAGAGTGTAGAAGCTCCAGCGGCAACTGCCTAAATATTCTAGATTTCGAAAAATGATCTTCCCTCGCGGCCGCGAAATTATTCTCGGTGTCGGCGGGGGAATTTCTGCATATAAGAGCGCTGATCTCATCAGGCGTCTCCAAGATTCCGGTTTTCTGGTGACAGTCATTCCGACGCGCTCTTCTGCAAAATTTATTGGAAATGCAACGTGGGAAGCGCTGAGTGGTCGCGCTGTTCATGATGATCTCTGGAGCGATATCGCCAGCGTTCCGCATATCTCACTCGCGAAGAGTGCTTCTGCCCTTGTTATCGCACCGACGACGGCTGACTTATTGGCCCGTATCGCCCAAGGTAGGGCGGATGATTTATTGACGAATGTCGTACTCGCATCAACCGCTCCATTAATTTTGATTCCTGCCATGCATCCAGAGATGTGGCTCAATGCCGCAACCCAAGAAAATGTGCGGATCCTTCGTAGTCGCGGTGTGACTGTTGTCGAACCGGATGAGGGTCGTATGACTGGCGATGATGTTGGGGTTGGGCGCTATCCCGAAAGCGCAAAGATCATTGCAGCCATTGATACCGCCCTCGATCATCGCGCCGATCTTCGTGGCGTAAAGGTTTTAATAACAGCCGGTGGAACTCAAGAACCGATTGATCCCGTTCGATTTATTGGAAATAGATCCTCTGGAAAGCAAGGTTATGCAGCAGCCTATGCAGCAGCTGCTCGAGGGGCAAAGGTAACCCTGATCTCAGCTAATGCGACACTTCCCGACATCGAAGGCGTGGATCTTGTTCATGTAGAGACAGCTGCGCAGATGCATCAGCAGGTGATGAAGAATTTTAAGAACTCCGCAATTGTGATCATGAGTGCCGCCGTTGCAGATGCAACCCCACTCATCTCATCCGCGCAGAAGCTCGAGAAGGCGAATTACGCGCAGATCGAACTCACCCCGACCATCGATATTCTGCGTGAGCTCGGTTCCGCAAAGGGAGAAGCTTTTCTCATCGGATTTGCAGCACAGACCGGTGAAGATGGAGCCGCAAAAGCTATTAGCAAGTACTCCGCAAAGAATTTGGACCTGCTCTATATCAATGATGTTAGCGAGGGAGCGATCTTTGGTGAGGATGAGACTTCCGGTGAGGTCTACGGGTTAAGCGCGATTGGGGGAGAGCCTTCGATCCTTGAACGCGTGAGCTCCATCAGCAAGGTGACACTAGCCAATAAGCTTCTTGATATTGCGGTGAATAAGTTAAGTTTATCCCATGACTAAGCGCCTCTTTACATCAGAATCCGTGACCGAAGGTCACCCAGACAAGATGGCGGATCAGATCTCTGATGCGATCCTCGACTCTCTTCTCAGTCAGGACCGAGCCTCTCGCGTAGCAGTTGAAACACTTATTACTACTGGTCAAGTACACGTCGCCGGCGAGGTAACCACCAATGGTTATGCAGATGTGATGAGCATAGTTCGTGACACTGTTCTTGCAATCGGCTATGACTCATCCGATAAGGGTTTTGACGGAAATTCTTGCGGTGTATCGCTTTCAATTGGGCAGCAGTCACAAGATATTGCCCAAGGGGTCGATTCTGCTTTTGAGAAGCGAGTCTCATCGTCAGTAGATCCACTCGACCTTCAGGGCGCCGGCGATCAGGGTTTGATGTTTGGTTACGCCTGCGACGATACGCCAGAGCTTATGCCGCTACCGATCGCGCTCGCACACAAGCTCTCCATGCAACTCTCCAAGGTGCGCAAGTCAGGGGAGATGAAATATCTCCGCCCTGATGGCAAAACACAAGTGACGATCGAATACGACGGGGATCGTGCAATCGCCCTAAATACTATTGTTGTCAGCTCTCAACATGCAGCTGATATCGATCTTGATAAGCAACTAGCTCCGGAGATTATGAACTATGTCATCAATCCGGTGATCGAAGATCTCGCGATTGTCACTACTGGCTTTCGATCACTCATTAACCCAACCGGCCGTTTTGTCATCGGTGGACCAATGGGCGATGCAGGTCTCACCGGTCGTAAAATTATTGTTGATACCTATGGCGGGATGGCTCGCCATGGTGGCGGCGCATTCTCTGGCAAGGACCCATCAAAGGTAGATCGCTCAGCTGCTTATGCCATGCGCTGGGTGGCGAAGAATGTCGTGGCTTCAGGACTTGCCTCTCGCTGTGAAGTCCAGGTTGCTTACGCTATCGGTAAGGCTCAGCCAGTTGGCCTCTTCGTAGAATGTTTTGGAACCGAGAAGGTGCCCGTACTGCAGATCGAGAGTGCGATCGAAGAGGTATTTGATCTCCGACCAGCAGCGATCATTAGAGATCTCGATCTCTTGCGTCCAATTTATTCTCGCACGAGTTCGTACGGTCACTTTGGTCGCGAACTACCCGAGTTCACATGGGAGCGAACCGACCGCGCCGATCTCCTCAAGAAGGCTGTTAGAGGTTAATCACTCGTGGCTGATGCCAGCCCACTCAAACCCGTCAAACCGCTTCGACTCCGAGCAGAGAAGACAACGGCAAAACGTTTATTGATAGAAGAACGACCCCACATCGATGTCATTGTCAATGTTCCGTTTCTTAGCGCACAGGAGGTCTATACATATTCCCTCACAGAGGGTGACTCGGCATGTGAGGTTGGAGATTTAGTCAGTGTGCCCTTTGGGAGCCAGTTAGTAGAAGGCGTTATTTCTTCACGCTATACCGAACTTACAAGCGCTGGGAGGATAAAGGCGATCCATTCTCGGATATCTCTCGAACCAGTTTTCACGCCTGAGCAGATCGCTATCGCCCAAACACTGGCTCGACGCTACTCAACAGATACGTGGTCGTTCTTCTCATCGACCGCACCAGAATATTCAAAGACCGGCGCAGCGCAGGCCAACCGCAGTACCCGGCATAGAACTGAGATTAAGAAGCCAGAAACCGAACCCATCATCGAACTTCCGGCAGCCTTGGTACGAAGATTGGGAAGCGATGGCCTACTCCGTGATCTGATCGTTCTGCCGAGCCTGGCAGATGGATATGAAATCCTCGTCGAAGTAGCGCGCTCACGAGCACAGGGCGGCAAAGTTGTCCTTATTCTCCCCGATATGAAAGATCTCAATCGATGTGCTGAGATTTTAGAGAGTCGTACTATCGATTTCACCACGATTACCTATCTTCAGAAGAAGAGTGAACGTTTTCACAACTACATCATCGCGAACAACCAAAGGAATGGGATTGTTCTCGCACTTCGGAGCGGCGTCTTCTTAGACCTCAAGAAGGAGGACACTCTCATACTCCTGAATGAGGTGGAGAGCCATCATTACGAACGGCGATCACCGTCGTGGAACTCGCGTGATATCGCCTTGATGCGCAGTGCTACGCAGAGCGTTATCTTCGTGAGCCACTCGCCATCAGTTGAGATCGTGCGCCAAGTAGAGTCGAAATGGATTACTCGATACATATACCCTCATGAAAAACTTAAGCGAACCACCTTTCTCTCAGCAGGCGGAGAGGAGCCGTCACTCTTTCCCTTCATTGAGCGCGCCCTGAAAGATGGAAATGTCTTGATCTCGGTCGGCAGGGCCGGTTATATCAACGGCTTCTCCTGCAACAAATGTCGCAGCGAGGCTCTCTGCTCCTGTGGGGGCAGACTTTCTCTCCCGGCGAAGAATTCTTTCGCTCTGTGCAATCTCTGCGGAAGTACTCATCTTCATTGGAGATGTACGCACTGTGACTCTGCTGAGATACGTATTATTGCTCGCGGCGCAGAACGAAGCGCAGCTGAATTTGGCCGAGCATTTCCGAAGGTGCAAGTGATCCACTCATCTGGCTCCGATCAAGTACCACGTCTGACTGGAGATAGAACTCTTGTCGTGGCCACGCTGGGATCTGAACCTCTGGGGAAATATGCCGCTATCTTGATACTCGATGCGCAATCTGCCTATTCACAAGTCTCACTCCGGGCCCAAGAGGAAGTCAGGCTTCAATGGTTCAAACTTTTCTCACTGCTGAAGAGCGATGGCCATCTCTATCTTGCTTTGCCAGGTGATAGCCCAGTCGCTCAAGGAATCATTCGATCAGATCCGTACGACTTGGCATATCGCGAGATGAATGAGCGTTATGCGACGCAACTACCACCATATTTTCGACTCCTTCTTGTCGAGGGAGTATTCGCCGAATTAGATGCGCTTCGAATATTGCTCGAAGATCGAGGGTTCACCTCCTTCATTCTTGAGGCACGGGCGGAACACCATCGCAAGGGGAGAGAACTCACATCACGCCTTTTGGTCAAGTTTCCGGTTGATCGTGGTGAGGAATGCGCAGATCTAATGAGCGCAACCAAGCGAATACGCGTGACTCGAAAGAAGAGTCCATTTGCCATCAAATACGATCCATACTCGATCGAATAGAGCACGAATAGAGCACGAATAGAGCACGA
>JBBAMR010000003.1:75483-79454 GCA_040402375.1 Candidatus Nanopelagicaceae bacterium
AATACGATCCATACTCGATCGAATAGAGCACGAATAGAGCACGAATAGAGCACGAGGATATATTGCTAGACTACGGGGATGCCTATTCAGCCGATCCGACATTTTGGAGATCCGGTTCTCACAACTCCGGCGATCGAAGTTGTTGATTTCGATAAAGAACTCCGCACCTTGGTCGCAGATCTCATTGAGACGATGCACGACGCTCCTGGAGCAGGCCTGGCTGCCCCTCAAATCGGCGTCTCACTTCGAGTCTTTGTCTGGGATGTCGATGACGAGATCGGCCACCTGATTAATCCAATTCTTGACCTGAGTGAAGAGATGCAGGAGGGTGAAGAAGGTTGCCTCTCATTCCCCGGAATCTTCGCCGAGACCCCACGAGCTTTCAGGGCGGTAGCAAAGGGTTTCACAATGCACGGAGAGCCGATCGTTGTCGAAGGAACCGAATTCTTAGCCCGAGCACTTCAGCACGAGACAGATCACCTTAATGGAATACTTTTTGTAGACCGGATGGAGAGTGAGCTCCGTAAGCAGGCGATGAAAGAGATTCGCGAGAGCGAATGGTTTAACTCAAGTAGCGACACACCCATCATCAAAGTTTCACCTCACTCTACCCGCGGATTAGGACAGTAACTTTTGCAAATTTCGGTCGCATCTTCCTCTCTCATCAGCGTCCCTATCATCGAGGCGATTATGGGCTCCGAGCACACACTCGCATCCATGATCACTCATCCAGACCGCAAGGTCGGGCGTGGTCAGGGGATTGAGGCAAATCCGCTCGCCGCTTGGGCGAGCGACAAAGGTATTCTCGTTTCTAAACCTGCTGATATCTCAGAGATCAACAAGCATCTTCTCGATGTGCAGCCTCAGCTAGTTGTGACCGCCTCCTATGGAAAGTTGATTCCTCCAGAACTTCTGCATGGACCTCGTTTCGGGTGGCTCAATCTCCACTTCTCTCTTCTTCCTAAGTGGCGGGGCGCCGCGCCCGTTCAATGGGCCATTCTGGAAGGTGATGAAGTTTCTGGGATCACTGTCTTTAAATTGGATAAGGGCATGGACACTGGTCCTATCTATAGCCAAGAAGAGATTGCGATAGATGATCACGCAACCACGGAGGAGTTGCTTGAGCTCATGTCATTACGCGGTGCCGATTTGGTCCTTGATGCCGTCGGTAAAATTAAACGAGCCGAACGTCCAAAGCCTCAGAGCACCTCGGGAATTACCCTCGCTCCAAAAATTTCGAAGGAGATGGGTGAGCTTGATTGGAATCAGCCGGCGATAGTGACCATCCGAAAGATCCGCGCGCTCGCACATCGCCCAGGAACATTTACCTCATTTCGTGGCTCGCTACTGCGTATCCACAATGCCTCTCTCACACTTCTTCGCAATGACAATCGCCGCGCTGGCGAGATCTGGTCAGAAGGCGCGAGCATCTATGTTCAATGTGTTGACGGCATTATTGAGATCGGCGAAGTGACGCCAGCAGGCAAGAAGCGGATGTCAGCAGTTGATTTCATGCGAGGCGCCAGACTCGAAGCAGGGGAGCAACTTCAGGTGAGCGTAGCGAGTGAGTAAACCCGCAAACAATCGCCCCTTTAAAAAGGCAAAACCTGATCAGAGTCGTTACGTTGCCTATCAATTGATTTCACAGGTTAACCGCGAAGGCGCTTACGCAAATATTCGACTTCCTTCCTTGCTCGCAGACTCAACGATGGATGAACGCGATCGCAGTTTTACTACCGAACTTGCTTATGGCACTTTGCGAATGCAAGGTAAGCATGATTTTTCCATTAGATCGAAGATTGATCGCCCTTTCGAAACACTTGATGCCGCAGTGGTAGATCTTCTTCGCCTTGGCCTCCATCAAATTTTCGAGATGCGCGTCCCAGATCACGCTGCAGTCGATGCAACTGTAGAGCTTGCCCGAGCAGTTGCAGGCGAAGGTAAGGCCTCATATATCAATGCCATCCTTCGTTCCATACTTCGCGAACCTCCTGACTTCAGCGCGCTCACCGAATTGTCGGTCATTCATTCGCATCCAGAATGGATTGTGAAGGCATTAGGCGAACAGGTAAGGGACGCTGGTCGGCTCGAATCCCTATTGATCGCGCACAACACCCCGGTTGCTCCTCACTTAGTTGCCTGGCCTGGTAAGTCGACTAGAGATGAACTTCTACAAGAGGGTGGCGAGCTTATCCCTAGTAACGATTATGCGGTGGGTGCAACAAAGATGCCAGGATCATATGCAGCGATTCATGAGCGCCGAGCCGGTGTACAAGATTTGGGCTCACAACTCATAAGTGAGATTTTTTTCAATACCCATCAGGATCTCCCATATCTCAATTGGTTAGATATGTGCGCAGGTCCAGGTGGAAAAGCTGCCATGCTCTACAACCTTCTTCATGAGGAGCGTGTCAAAGATAGCTTCACTGCTAACGAACCAACTCCACACCGTGCAGAACTCGTCTCACATGTCGTCCCTGTAGCCAATGTGATCTCATTTCGTGGTGAGGAGTTACCCGCAGAAGAGGTTATGTATGACCGAATCATGATTGATGCGCCATGCAGTGGTCTTGGAGCGCTTCGCCGTCGGCCTGAGTCACGATGGCGTAAAGAGCCGAGTGATCTTAAAGAATTAGTGAAAATCCAACGCGATCTCCTGGACGCGGGTGTAAAACTTCTCAACCCTGAAGGTCTCATAGCCTTTGTTACATGCTCACCGCACCGAAGTGAGACTGGAGCCCAGGTCGCAGACTTCCTATACCGTCACAAAGATTTTCGCCTGGAATCACTAGAGCCATTTATTCCTGCGACAGCAAGGTCCATGAACTTCCTACAGCCCGATGGCACGATCCAGATGTGGTCTGACCTACACGGAACAGATTCGATGTTCATGGCGCTCTTTTCGCGCACCTCGGCGGTATCCTAGCTCTGTGAGTCGACGAGTCAGGATGTGCCCCAGCATTCTCAATGCTGATCGCCAGAATCTAGCGTTTGAAATCGATCGTGTAGCGCAATCTTCAGATCTACTTCACCTCGACGTGATGGATAATATCTTCGTTCCGAACATGACTTTTTCATTTGAAGAATCTGCGGCGATCATCGCAGGAACATCGCTTCCGGTAGATGCACATTTAATGATCATCGATCCAGATGAGCGGGCTGCGGATTATGCTCGTACTGGAGCCGCGAGTGTTACCTTTCATTATGAAGCGAGCGAGAATCCGCGAAAAACAATTGAGGCGATCAAGCACGCTGGTGCCCGTGCGGGTATAGCGGTGAAGCCCGCCACCCCGTTCTATCTTTTAGAAGAGTTGCTAGACGATCTCGACATGATTCTGATTATGACTGTCGAACCTGGTTTTGGGGGACAAAGCTTTATGACTGAGATGATGCCAAAGGTTGAGAGTGCTCGTGCTGCACTTAATCAGATCGATCGTGACATTTGGCTTCAGGTTGATGGTGGTATCTCGATAGAGACGATTGCTACTGCCGCTGCAGCAGGAGCGGATGCCTTTGTTGCTGGCAGTGCGGTTTACAAGGCGCAGTCGCCATCCCAGATGCTCGATACGCTCCGTAAATTGGCAGCGGCAAATTCCGGAGTCGAGTAAAATCCTTCAATGAAGAACTTTGAGCAACTCTTTGAAGAGCTTCAGGCTCTAGCGAACTCTCGTCCTGCGAACTCCGGAACGGTTGAGGCGCTTGATGCAGGTCTCCACTCAATGGGTAAGAAGATCCTCGAAGAAGCCGGTGAGGTCTGGCTTGCCGCCGAACACGAGAGCAACGAAAATCTCGCGCTTGAAATATCTCAGCTCCTCTACCGGTTGCAGGTACTCATGGTGGCACGTGGTTTACTTCCGGAGGATATCTACCGAACCCTGTAGAGAAGAGGATATTTCCTCATGATAATGAATAATTAGAATAATTAGAATAATTAGAATAATTAGAATAATTAGAATAATTAGAATAATTAG
>JBBAMR010000003.1:79554-127053 GCA_040402375.1 Candidatus Nanopelagicaceae bacterium
GAATAATTAGAATAATTAGAATAATTAGAATAATTAGAATAATTAGAATAATTAGAATAGTATGAAAAATATGAATGATAAGAAGGAGTAGCCATGTTGAAGATCGCTGTTCCAAATAAGGGATCGCTCTCAGAGAGCGCCATGATGATGCTGCGTGAGGCGGGATATCGCCAACGCTCTGATGCTCGCGATCTGACGTTCATTGACACAGAGAATGAGATTGAGTTTTATTATCTTCGTCCTCGGGATATCGCGATCTATGTTGGTTCTGGTGAACTCGACCTTGGTATTACAGGACGTGATCTCCTTCTCGATTCTGGCGCATCCGCACATGAGATTCTTCCATTGGACTTCGGTCGTTCCACTTTCAGGTTTGCCGCCCCAGAAGGTCAAACCCTCTCTTTGGCCGATATCGATGGAAAGCGAGTTGCAACTGCCTATCCACTCCTTCTAGAGAGATATCTTCGTGAGCGTAAAATTGCTGTATCTATCGTTCGACTTGATGGTGCGGTAGAAAGTTCGATCCGACTCGGCGTTGCTGACCTCATCGCCGATGTTGTTTCGACTGGAGGAACTCTTCGCCAAGCTGGCTTACATATCTTCGCAGATGCGATCTTAGAAAGTGAAGCGATCCTTATTGAAGGCAGCTCAGCAGATCGAGCACCAGAGTTCGATACCGTAATTCGTCGACTCAATGGAGTCGTGATGGCGAGGCAATACGTTCTCGTTGATTACGACATTCTCGATTCCTCTTTGGAGGCAGCCTGCCTTCTCACACCAGGGATCGAGTCTCCGACAGTTTCACCGCTTCAGAAAAAGGGATGGAGCGCAGTGCGCGCCATGGTCCCAAAGCGAGAGGTCAATAGAGTCATGGACGATCTCTGGCTCGTTGGAGCCCGAGGGATCATCGTGACAGATATCCTGGCTTGTCGTCTTTAAAGGCCAATCAACGCTAGAACGAGCCGTAAATCACGCTCTTCAACTATGACGTCGCAAGCTCTACGCAGGGTTTCCTTCGCGCAAAATGCGACTCCAACATCAGCTGCGTCGATCATATCTAGATCGTTTGCGCCATCACCGATCGCTACGGAAAACTTCGATCCAAGCGCGAAGTTCTTGAGATGAATAGCTTTCGCCGCTCGATCGATAATTGGTCCTTCAACTAACCCCGTTAAGAGTCCTTTTTCTCTTCCAAAGCGGTTGGCGATAACGAGGTCGAGGCCGAGCGGGGCCAGAAGCTCATCGATGACATCATGAAAACCACCAGAGACAATCCCGATTCGACCTCCGGCGGCATGAACAGAATGGACCAGATCTAAGGCACCCTCGGTGAAGGTGATCTGATCGCGTGCTTGGCTCAGAATCGAGACTGGTTGGCCCTTGAGGAGCATGACGCGGTCCTTAAGGGATTCGGCGAAATCAAGTTCTCCCTGCATCGCGCGCTCCGTTATTGCTGCGACTTCGGTCTCAACACCGGCGATTCTGGCAATCACATCGATCACTTCTTCATTGATGAAGGTTGAATCCATGTCCAGCAAGAAAGCAATCTCCTCGCCTGCACTCTGTATTGCAGTAGTTGATGCGAAGGATAATCCCCGGGTGTGCAGGATCTCTTTGAGGCCCTGAAGATTGGCATCTAGATCTGCGAGCGAGGTATCTACTAACCAGGTTGACAGGGAATAGTTGAGCGTGCTTTCTACCTTCATAGAGTAAACGGCATTTGTCGAAGTTAATGTCGATGCGATTGTGAAGAGATCCTCTGGAGTCAATTTCGTACCGATGATTCGCAGTTCTCGAGTGATCGGAACCCTCCCAAGGGCGGCTGCGAAATCGAAGGCTTGGAATTCATAAGCGATATCAATCTCGCCAAGCTTGGTAATGGCATCCAGATCTGTAGAGATTGACTCCTGGTGATCTGGGATAAGTTCAATGAGAAGCGAGAAGACAAATCGATCTCTGACCGTCATGATTTCAGATGAGAGGACTGTGATGGAAAATGGAGCGAGCGCCTCGAGAACTACCTGGCTCGGATCCCCATTCTTAATCCCGGAGGCGAGAATCAACCCAGTATATTTTGTAGCCATTGGGTGAGGTTATCGTCTTGAACTCGAACAAACGGGTATCTTTCAGCCTTGTGAGCCAAGTATTGAAGTGTGAAGAGGTTGTTGTTGAACGTGGTGGTCAGGCGATCCTTGGCCCGATCTCCATCGAGGTCAGTGAACAAGAGCGTTGGGTAATTGTTGGGCCTAACGGCGCCGGGAAGACCACACTCTTTCAGCTCGCCTCGACTGCCATCCATCCAACTTCTGGAACCGTCACGATCCTCAATGAAGTTTTGGGAAAGTGTGATGTCTTCGAGCTACGCCCACGCATCGGAATCACAACCTCTACCTTGACGGCACCAATCCCAGATAGCGAGCTCGTATTAGATCTTGTCATGAGTTCTGCTTACGCCATCGTCGGGCGATGGAATGAGGTGTATGACTTATGGGATGAATCCCGGGCGTTAAGTCTGCTTACAACCCTTGGGGTTCGTGAATTTCGTGATAGAACATTTGGAACCCTGAGCGAAGGTGAGAAGAAGCGAGTTTTGATTGCGCGCGCACTGATGCCTAATCCTGAAATTCTCTTGCTGGACGAGCCAGCGGCAGGGCTAGATCTGGCAGGTCGTGAAGATCTCCTGAAGAGGCTTGATCTCCTATCCAAGGATCCTTTTGCACCAGCGACGCTGATCATCACTCATCATCTGGAAGAGATTCCGAAAGGCTCAACCCATGCACTCCTTCTCAGTCATGGTCAGAGTATTGCTGCTGGCCCAATCTCGGAAGTTATAACCTCAGTTAACCTCAGCAAGGCTTACGGTATCGAGATCGCTGTTCATCAAGAAGATGGGCGATTTTTCGCGCGGGCTATCTAATGGGTTCGCTAACGCCGCTGGTTGAGCTTCTACCGCTCGTGTGGCATGACAAGTTGGGCCAATCATTAACCCTGCTTCAAGAGATTGATGATCGCCTTGGAACTCAGGAGACACATCCTCCGCGAGAGCTCATCTTCTCGTCGTTGCAGGTCGAACCAACAAAGATCAAAGTCGTGATACTTGGTCAGGATCCTTATCCAAATCCAGTCCAGGCAAATGGTTTGGCATTTTCGGTATCACCTCATTATGTGAAATATCCACCTTCACTTCGAAATATTCTCGCAGAGTACGAGTCAGATCTCAGTTTCCCAACTCCCGTGAACGGAGACCTCTCACCGTGGGTAGGGGAGGGTGTTCTTCTTCTCAACACGATACTCACATGTCGACCCGGGGAGTCACTCAGTCACTCTGAGATTGGTTGGCAAGAGTTCACCCGTGCGATCTTAGAATCATGTATCACGTCCTCGACTGTAGGGATTTTGTGGGGGAGCCATGCTCAAAAATATCGAGGACTCTTTGCACCGGAGTACGTGATTGAGAGTCCACACCCAAGCCCACTCAGCGCCTACCGAGGGTTCTTCGGGAGCAAGCCATTTACGCGAAGTAACACTTTATTGAGATCGATCGGCAGGGAGCCTATTGATTGGACCCTGCGAAGTGCTTAACAATGCCGAGCCAGATTGCGATCGAGTAACCGATCAAGATAGCGAACATCGCAGTTCCGACGCCTAATCGGCCGCCCAATAAAGCACCGCTAATAAGTGCGCACATCTCTATACCTAAACGTACCCGCGCAACACGCACACCGGTTCGTTTGTGAATCGCAGTCATCAAGCCGTCGCGAGGTCCGGGCCCAAGTCCGGTCGTAATATAGAGCGTCGATCCCGCCCCGACTAAAGCAATACCAGCCAAGACCATCACGATTGATAGTGGCCAATTGTGAGCGACCATGGGAAATATCGTGACCCCAACTTGGATAAAGAGTGAGATCACCGCGATATTTGCCAGCGTTCCAAAACCTGGTCGTTCCTTGAGCGGCCACCACAAGAGCAGGACGCAACACCCGATCACAAAGGTGGACTCACCGAGCGAGAGAGGAGTGTGCCGTGAAACTCCTTGAGCCAGGACAGACCACGGTGCGTTTCCGATATCGGATTGAATCAGGAGCGCATCGCCAAGTCCGAAGATCGCCAATCCAAAGATGAGAATCAGCACCCGATTGAGAGAGAGATCCCACCGGGTTCTCCCCGTCCAGCGCATCAGAGGAATCGTTCGTTGGGGATAGAGGATCCGCAAGATCGATAATTTCTTCGCGCCGGATTCTGTTCTTGGCTCACTTCCCATGTTCAGACTCTACCTGCCTGTAGGCTGGCGCTATGTTTCATTTCACCTATCTTCAAGCGATCGTAGTCGGACTCCTTCAGGGAGTGACAGAACTCTTTCCGGTATCTAGCCTCGGACATGCGGTCCTATTGCCGGCATGGCTCGGAGGAAGTTGGAAGGTCTTTGCCGCTGATCCGCAGTATTTATTGATCGCAGTTGCCTTCCACTTCGCGAGTGCCATCGCGCTTTTCTTGGTTTATGGGCGTCGATGGATTGAGATCTTGGCTAGTGCCTGGCGGGGGATACGACGATCTGCATCCGCTGGTTCGGGATTACCACTTCTTATGAGATTAATTGTCGGAACTATTCCTGTCGCCATTATCGGACTTGCTCTCAATAAGCTCTTTGAAAAGAATTTTGGAAAGCCACTCTTTGCGGCCTTCTTCCTCTCTATCAATGGCCTCCTCCTTCTTTGCGTGGAGCGCCTGACCAATAGAAGACATGCTCATGCGCGGGCTAAAGACTCTGATGCCGCAATAGTTGAACGCGTCTCACTCGGACAGGCCTTTGTCGTTGGAGTGGGTGAGAGCACGGCGCTCTTTGCCGGCATCTCACGATTTGGTGTCTCAATGAGCTTTGGCATGCTTCGCGGTCTCTCACGATCTGTTGCTGCTGATTTCGCCTTCTTGCTCGCCTTCCCAGCGATTATTGGTGCATCCCTGGTTAAACTTCCCAAGCTTTTGCACCACGGTGCAATTGCCGCTGGTTCGAGTGGACCTCTACTTGCCGGAACGATCACCGCCTTCATCGCAACATTCATTTCTGTAACCTTTCTCGTTAAATATTTTGCGACGAAAACACTGCGACCATTTGCTCTCTATTGCTTAATCGTAGGAATCGTCTCACTTATCCGCTTTGGAATCTCTGGATAAATGTTTAGAGGTGTTGGCACTCTCATCAATGTTATGGGAATCGCAGCTGGGAGCGGCTTAGGCGTTCTCTTCGGCAATCGAATTCCCGAGAAGACGAGATCTTTGATCACCGATTCTCTGGGTTTTGTCACGCTACTCGCAGCGGCGGATGCCCTCATGCAGTTGTGGAAACCCTCATTTGTCTCGGCGTTACCAAGAGGGTGGACTTTGCTCACCGTTCTCGCCTCATTGCTGATCGGATCAATTATTGGGGCCTGGCTCGATATCGAGAGTAAGTTGGAACGGTTTGGTGTGATCCTGCGTGAACGATTCTCGTCCTCCAGCAGAGGGAACTTTCTTGAAGGATTTATGGCGTCCTCTCTTCTTTTCGCTATTGGTCCGCTCGCAATACTTGGCTCTATTTCAGATGGAATGGGAACTGGCACGCAACAACTGATCTTAAAGAGCACATTGGATGCGATTACTTCGATCGCCTTCGCGGCAACGTTTGGTTGGGGTGTGATGGCCTCCGTTATTCCAGTTGGCATTTACCAAGGGTTATGGACCCTCGCAGGCTGGGGGCTGGGCAACGTCATGACCTCTTACCAAGTGGGAGCAATGACCTGCGTCGGGGGAGTTCTCTTGCTCTGCATCGCTTTAAGAGTCCTGCGTATTAAAGAGGTAGCTGTCGCCAATCTTCTGCCAGCGATCTTCATTGCACCGCTGATAGCCAGCGGTGCGCATCACTTCCTCTAAGGTTTCTTTGCGGTAGCGCTGGATTAATAGGCGCTTGAATCAATAACAAAGCGGTACTTCACATCCGAAGCTACTGTCCGGGTGTACGCCTCGTTAATGTATTCAGGTTTGATGACTTCGACATCACTGACGATATTGTGTTTACCGCAGAAATCGAGCATCTCTTGGAGCTGCGGAATTCCACCAATCATCGAACCTGAGAGAGAGCGACGAGAGCCAATTAAGGTTCCGATTCCCAAGGTGACCGGATTACTTGGCAGGCCAATCATGACAAGGGTGCCATCGACTTTAAGTAGGTTGAGATATTTTTCGATAGGAACATCGGTCGAGACAGTATTGAGGATAAGGTCAAAGCTTCGCTTTACCTGTGCAAATGATTCATCTGACTCTAAGACTAAGAAGTCATCAGCACCCATACCCAGGGCATCTGCCTTCTTATTGGGTGAGTGAGATAGGACCGTGACGTGGGCGCCAAGAGCAGCAGCGAACTTCACTCCCATATGTCCGAGACCGCCAAGGCCCATGATGGCAACTCTTTTACCAGGCGCAGCGCCCCAATGCTTGAGAGGGGAGTAGAGCGTGATGCCAGCGCACATCAATGGTGCGACACCTTCGAGCGCGAGGTTGGCTGGAACGTGAACTGCGTAATCTTGATCGATCACAAACTTATTTGAGTAGCCACCCATCGCGACAGTTTCGGAGTTACGTTCGTAGGTGTTGTAGGTGCCGGTCATTCCATTGAGACAGTATTGCTGGAGACCAGCAACGCAATTTTCACAGGTGCGACAAGAGTCGATGAAGACGCCAATGCCGATGAGATCTCCAACTTTAAACTTCGATACAGCGCTCCCGATACTCGTCACACGTCCAACGATCTCGTGGCCTGGAACCATAGGGAAGATTGCAGGACCCCACTCTTCACGGGCCTGATGAATATCTGAGTGACAGATTCCGCCAAAGAGAATATCCAGAGCAACATCACCCTCGCGTAGATCTCGGCGTGTAAATGTCCACGGTTCTAGCGCCGCATTCGCTGCTGGTACTGCATAACCCTTTGTCTCCATGATTGCCTCTATCTCTTTGTGGTTAGTTTTTGGCTCTTTGTGGTTTGTTATTTGGGGCGCGCTGAAAAATAATGCCTATCTAATCCTTCTTTACATATCCTGAAAGGGGAGTGGCTCTGGCCTAGCAGCCCCGGCGGAACGACTCGTTACTCGGCGCATGTGATGTCTGCGGCAGAGTACTTCGTAACCGACCGCTTCTGGGTCGTCGGTATCTCCCACAACAACTTGCTCGCCTTCAGTAATCATCTGTCCATAGGAGACGCGTGCGTTATGTGTGGCGCGCTCACCGCACCAACAGAGGGCTTCGACCTGAAGCGGCAGCACTCGATCTGCCAATTCCACTAAGCGGGCTGAACCGGGGAACATCTTGGTTCGGAAATCAGTGAGGATTCCAAAGGCATATACATCAATACCAAGCCCATCAACAATCTTCGCAAGTTGTTCGATCTGTTCCGGATCAAAGAACTGAGTCTCATCACTGATAACAAACTCAACGCGGTCACCACGGCTGAGCATCTCTACGACAAATTTATGTAGGTCGAGACCATTATTCACTTCGACCGCTTCGCTCTTCAGGCCAAGTCGACTTGTGATCATGCCAGGTCCGCCGCGATCCTTGTTGGTGAAGATCACTCCGGTGCGACCGCGACTGTGATGGTTGTGAGCTGTCTGTAGGGCGAGCGTGGATTTACCGCTATCCATCGTTCCGCAGTAATAGGTGAGGTTCGCCATGGGCGCTATCCTGCCATCCCTGGGAGACTCGATTGACTCATTCGTACTGTTGACCAAATCTGTGTGTCCGAGAAGGGACTTGAACCCTCAACCCCTTGCGAGGACTAGCACCTCAAGCTAGCGCGTCTGCCAATTCCGCCACCCGGACGGGTGTCTTACATCGCCAATGTTCTGGCAACCTTTGGAGAAATATAGCAATCCTCGTGACGTCTGGGAAATGGAGCGCTTTTCAGGCAAGATATCGCCATGACATCTACTGGCTCACACATCGGTCCGAATCAATACAACCTCACGCCTGAACAAATGGCGGAGATGGAAGCAGATGTTGTGACTCTCCTCCAGGAATTGATCCGAATTCCTAGCGTCAATTACGGCGAAGGAAAAGGCGACGAGAAGGCGGTCGCAGAGTATTGCGCTGCAAAACTTGCTGAAGTTGGTATCGAATCAGAGTTACTCGAGACCGGACCAAATCGAGTCAACGTGATCGCGAAGATTCCAGGTGCAGACCAGAGCCGTCCAGGTATCGTCGTTCACGGACATCTCGATGTTGTTCCAGCAAATGCAGATGACTGGAGCGTAGACCCATTTAGCGGACTCTTAATAGATGGTTATATCTGGGGCCGTGGCGCCGTTGATATGAAGGATGGTGACGCCATGTTCCTCGCCGTTGTGCGAGCATGGGCCCGTGCCGGATTCACGCCGCCTCGTAATGTGCTCTTAATCTTCTTCGCTGATGAAGAGGCGGGTAGCACCTATGGCTCACGTTGGCTCGTCAAGAATCGTCCTGAACTCTTTGAAGGCTATAGCGAAGCGATCTCAGAAGTCGGAGGCTTCTCGGTCACTATCACTGGTGGACACCGTCTCTACTTCGTCGAGACCGCCGAAAAGGGTATCCAGTGGATGAAGCTGACTTCGCACGGAGATGCTGGACATGGTTCATTTATTAATCCTGCTAACGCGTTAACTAAACTCGCGCGGGCGGTCACTCGAATCGGTGAGTACCAATGGCCAGCACGGGAGACGAAGACTGGATCAAAGTTCTTTTCTAAGATTGCAGAATTAGTCGGTGAAAAATATGACCCGACTAACCCTCGTCCACTTCTTAAGCACATCGGTGGCGCTGCTCGAATGATGGGTGCGACTGTTCAGAACACTGCAAATCCCACGATGCTGGAGGCTGGATACAAGGCGAATGTGATTCCGGGTTCAGCTTCAGCGGTAGTAGATGGTCGCTTCCTTCCTGGATTTGAGCATGAACTCGCAGATACGATCCGAGAACTTACTGGCAGCGATGCTGAGGTAGAGATCTTGGTTCGAGATAAGGCGCTTGAAGTTGAATTCGATGGACCGCTCGTAAAAGCGATGTGCGATGCCATCATTGCTGAAGATCCTGAAGGAGTCCCAGTTCCTTACCTCATGAGTGGTGGAACAGATAACAAGGCGCTCTCAGACCTTGGAATTATTGGCTACGGATATAGCCCTGTGAAGTTGCCAGAAGATCTCGATTTCTTCGCGCTCTTCCATGGCGTTGATGAGCGTATTCCAGTAGAGGGATTGGTCTTTGGAGTTCGCGTGCTCGCACGCTTCCTCTCAAATTGCTAACTCTTCTCTCTGCGAAGAAATTAATTACTGAAGGTCGCCGAGATCTCGTCCAAGGCCATGCGGACGGGGTCTGGCAGGGAAATCTCTTCTGAGGTAAGCACACCACGAAGTTGAGCGCCAGTTCGCGCTCCTACGATTGAGCTAGTCACGCCAGGTGCATCGCGAACCCAGGCTAGGGCCACTTCAAGCGGACTATAACCCAGGCCCTCTCCGGCAACGCAGACTGCTTCGACAATTGTTCGACTCCGAGGATGCATATATGGCGCAACAAACTCGGCAAAGTGTGGTGTTGCACCGCGTGAGTCAGAGGGTAAACCGTTTCGATATTTTCCGGTGAGAACCCCTCGACCGAGCGGAGACCATGCAAGTACACCAACATCTAACTCTTGCGCCGCAGGAAGGAGTTCGTTTTCTACATCACGATTGAGAAGTGAATACTCACTCTGGATCGAAGCTATCGGGCTCTTTCCAAAGGTTGGGTTCTGAAGAGTTGCAGCTCTGGCTAATTGCCATCCGCGCAGATTTGAGAGTCCGATGTAACGGGTACGGCCAGAAGCAACAGCGAAATCGAGCGCCGATAACGTCTCCTCTAATGGAACGTTCTCATCCCATCCGTGCACCTGCCATAAATCAATGTGGTCGACACCAAGACGGGCGAGTGAGCGATCTAAATCGTCGAGAAGTGAAGAACGCGAGTTATTGATTCTTCGTTCGCCATCTCGATGGGAGAGTCCACCTTTGGTTGCGATCAAGAGGTCGGAGCGATTGATGAGTGTTCCGAGGAAACCACCAATGACTCGTTCGCTATCGCCATCGCCGTAGATGGCTGCTGTGTCGAGGAAATTGCCGCCGGCTTCAAGATAGGAGCGGAGCTGATCTGCCGCCTCATCTTCGTCGGTATCTCGCCCCCAGGTCATCGTGCCGAGGGCTAGACGTGAGAGTTGAAGTCCAGTGTTCCCGAGTGCGCGCATCTCCATAGAGGGGAGGCTACCAACGCGACACTCAAAAGATCGGTAGCCTTCCACTATGACGCGCACCTCTCAGATCGTGCTTCTTCGCCACGCCCACTCCGTTGCGAACGAAAAGGGAGTTCTTGCGGGCCGCGATAATTCGGTGGGACTTTCTGAGCGAGGTAAGAGGCAAGCCCTTGCAACCGTGAGTGAGCTGGAAGCGCTACAGATCTCTCGAATTGTCGTCAGCCCTATGTTGCGCGCAAAGGCGACGATTGCACCCTTTGTCAAGAAACATCCGGAGATTGAACTCATCAGAGATGGTGGGATCAATGAGATGGAATATGGGAGTTGGAGTGGCAAGAAGCTCGCTACTCTTTCAAAGCATCCGCTGTGGGAGTCCATACAACGAGCTCCGACTTCGGTGACTTTTCCCGAAGGTGAGAGCTTTTTAGAGATGTTGGCCAGAAGTATTGAGTGCATCCATAGACTCGCAAAGCCAGGAAAGACAACTCTCTTTGTTTCACACGGAGATGTTATTAAGGCGATCACGGCACATTTCTTGCGGATGCACATGGATAACTTTCAAAGAATTTCTATCGATCCTGCCTCGATCACTCGGATCTCGCTATCTCCGGGTGGAGCGCAGATACAGGTAGTGAATTCAAACGCTCATCTCCATGAAACCACATCCGGTGCATCTTCATCAACACTCGGTGGGGGAGCTGGATCAACTCTTAAGCCTGCGAAACCTGTGCGCCGATGAGTCGAGTAACCACTGAGCACAATCCGGTAGATCGCTTTACGACTGGGACCGTTGGAGTTCCGGGCGAGAGAGCCTTCTTTCTTCAGGTTCGTAGCGCTCGAGGGCTCTCCTCGATGTTGATCGAAAAAACCCAGGTTCAAGCGCTCGCAGAACGGCTAAAAATTTTACTGCGTGAACTTCGTACTGGTGGTCTCGCAAGTCTTGATGAACTAGCTCTCGCTCACAATCGTGATTCCGATCCTTTGGATTTTCCCATTGAGGAAGATTTTCGCGTAGGTGTAATTGGTATGAGCTGGGATAACGCTTCACAGCGGCTCACCATCGAAATTCAAGCTGAAAATTCGGAAGGAGTTGATGATCTGCTTGATGATGACGAAGCCGAATTCTTTGAAGATGCACCAGAGTTGGTTCGGCTTTCACTTCGCATTCACCAGGCTCGTACCTTTATAGAACGTGCGGAGAGCGTTATCAGCGCCGGCAGGCAGGTCTGCCCATTCTGTGGATTACCAATAAATGTTGACGGCCATCTATGTCCTCGCGCGAATGGCTACCGGCGCTAATGTCTGACGAACTCACTACCGGGGAGATCTCGGTATTAGGTCGTCTCGTAGATGCTTCCAATGCGACCTTGTTGGGTGAGATAGAAAGTGGCGATGGCCTCCTTAAGGTGATCTATAAACCAATTGCCGGCGAGCGTCCCTTATGGGATTTTCCGGAAGGTGATCTTGCGCTGCGCGAAGTTGCTGCCTATCTCGTATCAGAAGCGCTCTCATTTGGAATCGTTCCCGAGACGGTTCTTCGAGAAGGAGCATTCGGAATCGGTTCAGTACAGCGTTGGATCGATATTAACGAAGAGATCGATATCGTCACGATCGCACAAAGTGAAAACCCTCAGATTCTTAAGATGGCTCTTTTAGATGTACTCATCAATAACACCGATCGAAAATTTGGCCACATCCTCCCAGTTTCAGAGGATGAGATTTATGGATGTGATCACGGCCTTACCTTCCACACTGAAGACAAATTGCGAACAGTTTTGTGGCAATTTGCTGGCTCGCCAGTGCCGGATCATCTACTCATAAACCTGCAGACGTTTAGCTCAAATATCGAGAGCTTCGATCTCAATACCTATCTCTCGGATGAAGATCTCGCCGCGCTCGCAGATAGAACGAGCAAACTCTTGGCAGATCCAGTCTTTCCCTTCCCTTCTGAGGAATGGCCCTCCGTCCCTTGGCCACCTTTTTAGATTACGATTGCACTCTATGAACCTCGAGATCGAATGGCCTTCGTGGCCAACTCTGTACAGCCCGTCGCTGCGCTCCACACCGCCACTGCTTACCCTCAATACGCAGGCGGGACTCAAGATCATTGATCCCGGCACTTCATTCACCATGTACGTGTGCGGCATTACGCCATACGATGCAACGCACCTTGGTCACGCAGCGACCTATCTCGCCTTTGATCTCATCAATCGCTATCAAAGCGCTGCGGGTTCGAAGGTCTCCTTTGTTGAGAACATCACCGATATCGATGAACCACTCCTAGAACGCGCTACCCGTGATGATGTTGATTGGCAATCACTCGCTGCCTCACAAGTCGAACTCTTCCGATCAGATATGACTGCTCTACATATTCTTCCACCAAATCACTATGTTCCGGCGACTGGCGTCATGGGGCTCATCGATCTAACCATTACCCAGATGGAGAGAAATGGTTACGTCTATCGCGTAGAGAGCGATCTCTATTTCGATATCGAGAGCTTCCTTCCTCAACTACCGATCCCTTTGGATGAAGCTCTCGCGATTTTCTCTGAGCGCGGAGGAGATCCTGCTCGGCCAGGAAAACGACATCCGCTCGATCCCGTTCTATGGTGGGCAAATAAGAATGATGAACCCGGTTGGGAGAGTTCTCACGGCTATGGTCGACCAGGTTGGCATATCGAGTGTTCCGTTATTGCTCTGCGTTACCTCATCGGCAAGGATTTTCTTACTGAGAACGATCAGGAGTTCTCTATAGATCTCCAAGGCGGCGGTTCGGATCTCATCTTCCCGCATCACTTCATGAGCGGGGCACAAGCACAAGCGCTCCTTGGCAGACCCTTTGCTCGCCATTATGTGCATGCTGGGATGGTTGGTCTCGATGGTGAAAAGATGAGCAAGAGTAAGGGGAATCTCGTCTTCGTCTCAAAGCTCATTAGCGCAGGTGTTGATCCAATGATCATTCGCTTTGCACTTCTACAAGATCATTATCAAAGCGACCGCATGTGGAGTGACGAGTCATTGAAGAAAGCAACCGAATCGGTTGCGATCATTCGCTCCGCACTCTCACGAGAATTTGTCTCACCCACTGAAGGCTTGATGAGCGAGATCATCACTTCGCTCTCACAGAATCTTGACACCCCAGCTGTCCTTGCAAAGCTTCGTGTATGGGCCGAGCGGGTTGATGCTGCGCCTACTCAGCAAGGAGCAGGGGAGTTATCGCGAGCTTTAGACGCTCTGTTAGGCCTGGCGCTCTAAGCGATCTAACTCAGATAGCCTTCTCCTCTCATGAGTAAAGAACCTGGGTCACTCCGTCTGGCGCTTGCAAGCCGCACGGTAATTGCCGATGGCGCCATGGGAACGATGCTCCAGGCTCAAGATCCCAGCCTCGATGACTTTCAGGGCTTTGAAGGCTGTAACGAGATCCTGAACGTTTCTCGTCCCGATATTGTGCAGAAAGTTCACGAGTCCTATCTCGACGTTGGTGTGGATGCAATCGAGACAAATACTTTTGGTGCTAACTGGGCGAACCTTGCAGAGTATGGAATTGAAGATCGTATCTATGAGTTGGCTCTCGCTGGTGCACAGATTGCAAGGCGTGCAGTAGATAATTACTCAACCCCAGAGAAACCACGATGGGTTCTTGGGTCGCTTGGTCCAGGCACGAAACTTCCGACCTTATTGCACACCACATATCAACATCTAAGAGATGCGTACGAGGTAGCTTCTCAAGGTCTGCTTGATGGTGGTTCTGATGCGCTACTCATTGAGACCACGCAGGATCTCCTGCAGGCAAAAGCTGCGATTAATGGCGCACGTGCTGCGATCGATAAAGCAGATCGTGACATCGTTCTCATTGCCCAAGTTACTGTTGAGACGACAGGAACGATGTTGCTCGGCTCCGAAATTGGCGCAGCTCTCAACGCGCTTGAACCACTCGGGATTGATCTCATCGGACTCAATTGCGCAACCGGCCCGGCCGAGATGTCTGAGCACTTACGATCGTTGAGTAAAAACTCCCAGGCGAAGATCTCAGTCATGCCAAATGCAGGGCTTCCTATCTTGGGACCCAAAGGTGCTGAATATCCGCTCTCACCAGATGAACTCGCACAGTACTTAAGCCAGTTCGTCGCAGATTATGGAATTTCACTCATCGGTGGATGTTGCGGCACAACTCCGGAACACCTTGGTGCGGTCGTTGATCGCTTGAGCATGTCACCTACACCAGGCCGAAATCTTGAACGTGAGAGTGGAGCCTCATCGCTCTATCAATTTGTACCGTTCAAACAGGATAAGACCTACCTAGCTATCGGTGAGCGTACAAATGCCAATGGTTCTCGAGCTTTTCGAGATGCGTTAATTGCGGAAGATTGGCAGAGTTGTATCGAAATCGCACGAGACCAAATCCGAGATGGCGCTCATATGCTCGACCTATCAGTGGATTATGTTGGTCGCGACGGAGTTGCTGATATGAGTGAACTCGCTTCACGCCTTGCTACCTCTTCGACCCTTCCCATCATGCTCGACTCTACCGAGCCAGCTGTTTTGAAGGCTGGACTCGAACGCCTTGGTGGTAGAAGCATTATCAACTCGGTCAACTATGAAGATGGCGATGGAGCAACGAGTCGATTTGCAAAGATCATGCCTCTTGTTCAAGAACACGGTGCTTCCGTAGTTGCACTCACCATCGATGAAGAGGGTCAAGCCCGCACTAGTGAGTGGAAGATTCGAGTAGCCACGAGGTTGATTGAAGACCTCACGCAGAACTGGGGAATGTCGGTTGAGGATATTCTCATCGATACTCTCACCTTTCCCATTGCGACCGGCCAAGAAGAGACTCGACGCGACGGCATTGAGACCCTCTCAGCAATTGCGGAGTTAAAGAAGTTGTATCCCACGGTTCAATCAACCCTGGGTGTTTCAAATGTCTCCTTTGGTCTCAATCCCGCAGCTCGCATTGTTCTGAACTCGGTATTTCTTGCAGAAGCCGTGAAAGCCGGTTTAGATTCAGCGATCGTTCATCCTTCAAAGATCACGCCAATGGCTCGAATCGATGAAGCGGTCAAAGCTGTTGCCTTAGATCTGATTTTTGATCGCCGTACCTTTGATGAGCAGGGCAACACAATCTATGATCCACTCTCAAAATTCCTAGAACTGTTCGATGGCGTCGAAGTGAAATCAAATCGCCTCACACGCGCAGCTGAGTTGGCTGCACTTCCACTTGGCGAACGGCTAGAGCGACGGATCATCGATGGTGAGAAGGTTGGGCTTGAAGAAGATTTGAACGAGGCGCTCGCAACCGGAATGAAGGCGCTCACCATTATTAATGATCACCTACTTTCTGGCATGAAGGTAGTCGGTGAGCTCTTTGGTAAGGGCGAGATGCAGTTGCCATTCGTATTGCAGAGCGCGGAAGTGATGAAGAGCGCCGTTGCGATACTGGAGCCACATATGGAGAAGAGCGATGATGCAGGTCGTGGCTCGATCCTCTTGGCTACGGTCAAAGGCGATGTTCACGATATTGGAAAGAATCTTGTCGATATTATTTTGAGTAATAATGGCTACACGACGGTAAATATTGGGATCAAACAGACAATCAATCAGATTGTCGATGCCGCAACTGAAAATGATGTTGATGTCATCGGACTCTCCGGATTGCTCGTTAAATCTACTGTCATTATGAAAGAGAATTTGGAAGAGCTCACAAGTAGAGGATTGGATCAACGTTGGCCAGTAATTCTTGGGGGAGCAGCTCTGACTCGCAGCTTCGTTGAAGACGATCTCGCCTCTCTCTTCCCGGGTACCGTCCGCTACGCCAAAGATGCTTTCGAAGGTCTTCATCTCATGGATGCGATGATTGGGATGAAACGTGGTGAGCCCGGTGCAACTCTTCCACCACTGCGCGAACGCAGAACTCCAAATACTCGTCTTAACAAGTTAGCTAATACTGATACGACGCGTTCGGATATATCTCAGATGAACTCTTTGCCAAATCCACCATTCCTTGGCTCTCGAGTAGTGAAGGGGATCGCCCTCGCCGATTATCTTGGCATGCTTGATGAGCGAGCACTCTTTGTGGGCCAGTGGGGACTCAAAGGTAATCGCGGTGAATACGAGAAGATGGTTGAAGAAGAGGGCCGTCCAAGACTTCGCTCACTTCTTAATGATGTTGCCAGCAAGGGTTGGCTGAACGCCGCTGTCGTCTATGGATACTTCCCATGCTATTCCGAAGGAAATGATCTCGTGATCTTGCACCATGAAGGAGAGTCCAAGGGCCTCGAACGGATGCGCCTCACCTTCCCCCGACAGAGCCGTGATCGTCGACTCTGTCTCAGTGATTTCTTCCGCAGTAAAGAGAGCGGTGAGATCGATACCGTCGCCTTTACGGTTGTTACAATGGGTCAATCGGTGAGTGATGCCATCACGAAACTCTTCGAAGCTAATAACTATCGTGAGTATCTCGAGCTTCATGGACTCTCTGTGCAACTTACCGAGGCACTCGCCGAGCACTGGCACGCTCGAATTCGAAGTGAGATCGGATTCTCCAGTGAAGATTCACCAGACTTGGCGGAGATTTTGGATCAAGGTTATCGAGGATCGCGTTACTCCTTTGGATATCCAGCCTGTCCTGATCTAGAACAACAACGAGAACTCTGCGAACTTCTCGAACCAGAACGAATTGGCGTCCTGCTCTCGGAGGAGTTCCAACTCCATCCTGAGCAATCCACATCGGCAATCATCGTTCATCACCCTGAAGCCAAGTATTTCAACGCCACATGAGGCAAACGACCTTTGAAGCCGTGCTCTTTGATATGGATGGCACCCTTGTTGACACTGAGCCTTACTGGTTAGAGGCAGAGACCGCCCTGATGGCTCGCTTTGGCTACATATGGAGTGAAGATGACCAGCGTCACTGCCTCGGAGGACCTCTTCCTCGCGTTGGTGATTACATGCACTCACTCGTTGGGGTCAATGATGGAACGTTCTTCATGAACGAATTAATCGCAGGAGTTGAAAAACTCTTTCAACGCGGCATCACATTCATGCCAGGTGGCAAAGAACTACTTACCGAAATTCACAAGACAGGGATACCACTGGCCTTAGTTTCTGCAAGCCCACGAACTTTGATTAACGCGACCCTCAATTCACTGGCGGCCAACACCTTTCAGGTTTCGGTCTCCTCCAATGATGTATCGAAGAGCAAGCCAGACCCCGAGCCTTACATCAAAGCTGCGTCGATGCTTGGAGTAAATATTGCCAATTGTTTGGTTCTGGAAGATTCGATTGTCGGAATAACCTCTGCTCAGGCGAGCGGTGCGCTCACCCTTGCGATTCCTCATATCGTTGAAGTAGCCGAACATCCAAGGACGATCGTCGTAGAGTCACTTCTCAATCTCGATGTAGAAACGCTTCACCACATGTATAAAGACCAGCTTCCAGAACGGATGAGCTCATGACCGATATGACCCCAAGCGAGAAGGCCCTCTTTCACTACGGTGATCGCGTTCAACTCACTGATGCCAAGGGAAAGCTTCACACAATCACACTCAAAGAGGCAGGGGAGTGGCACACGCACAAAGGTTGGTTGATTCATGATCAGATTGTTGGTCTGCCTGAAGGAAGCGTTGTTGAAACAACAGCCGGATTAAAGTTCTTAGCTTTCCGTCCGCTCCTGGCAGATTATGTTCTCTCAATGCCACGAGGCGCCACCATTGTCTATCCGAAAGATGCTGCGATGATCGTCGGAGTTGCGGACATTGCACCAGGTTCTCGGGTTCTTGAAGCTGGTGTTGGTTCAGGAGCGCTCACTATCTCGCTCTTACGTGCAACTGGTGAGAGTGGCCTCGTTGATTCATTTGAACGACGTGACGATTTTGCAGATATCGCAACACGAAATGTCACTGATTATTTTAGAGGTAAGCCAGCAAACTGGTCTCTTACTGTTGGATCGCTCCAGGATGAGGTAGATCGCGATAAGAGATATGATCGAATCGTCCTCGACATGTTGGCACCATGGGAGTGCGTGGAGATGGCGATTGATGTGCTCGATCCAGGCGGAGTTCTACTTGCCTATGTCGCGACAACAACTCAGCTCTCGCAAATGGCTGAGACCATTAAAGACTCTGCTGGATTTACTGAACCTGAAAGTACAGAGACAATTATCAGAGGCTGGCATCACGAAGGCCTAGCGGTGAGACCTCAGCATCGAATGATTGGCCACACCGGCTTTCTCATCATGGCGAGAAGACTTGCACCTGGAATCACAGCACCATTGCGACGCCGTCGCCCATCTAAGGGCGCATACGGGCTCCCGGCTGAAGAGGGTTCTACTTCAGAGCAATAAGATCGACAACGAAGATTAAGGTCTCTTTCGGTCCTACTGGCCCTGATCCCATATCACCGTAACCAAGCGCAGGTGGAATAAGAAGTTCGCGACGTCCACCAATTTTCATCCCCGGCATTCCTTGCTGCCATCCTGGAATCACTTGATTGAGTCCGAAGGTTGAAGGAGCTCCGCGGCTCCACGATGAGTCGATAATCTCGCCAGTCTTCCAGGCCATTAAGAGGTAGTGAACGGTGACAGTTGATGTTGGTTGAACGACCGCTCCTGCGCCGATAACCAAATCCTTGATCTCAAGAGTCGACGGGGGAGTTCCCTTCGGTGCGATGATTGTGGGTGCTGCGCCAGCTGCTCCCTCAATCTTTGGAAATTCAAATGAGTGAGAAGAAGAACTAGTCGTCATAGGTGTAGCCCCTTGAGTAGGTAATTGGGATGATGCTGGTGTATTTGTTGTAACGGGAGCTGAGGTGGGAGAAGTTTTGGCGCTACCACCGCAAGCGGTGAGAATGAAGATCGAGGCTATGCCAGCCAGAAGTGCAATCTTGGAGTTGTCTTGGGGAATATGTCCACGGTTTCTCATGTGTCGAGGATAGCAAATCTTCCAGCTCCTCTATCTTTGGCGCATGAGCACAACGGGATCCCAGAAGAGTGAGCGACTCATCAATTTGACGATGGCCCTGCTCGCTTCGCGTGGTTTCCTCTCAAAATCCGAGATCTTCGAGGTCGTCGCTGGGTACTCGGGTAGCGCCGAGACTAAGGAGCGGATGTTTGAACGAGATAAGAACGATCTGCGCGATTTAGGACTTGAGATTGAAGTTGGCACAGATGATCCACTCTTTGACGATGAAGCGGGTTATCGCATCAAGCCCTCCTCGTATGCCTTCCAGCCTGAGGAGATAGGTGAACTCGATCCACTTGATATCTCACTCCTCTCACTAGCAGCAGCTCATTGGCAAAATACTCTCTTCTCGCGATCCGGACAGAGCGCCTTAAGAAAATTGGAATCTGTTCTTCCGCTCCTTGAAAGCGAATCACTCTCTCTGCCACTTATCAGTCAAGAAATTCCAGAATCGCGATTCGAATCAATTTGGTCAGCCATTAACACTGACAGCGTTATCTCCTTTACATATCGGGCCGGCAAAGATTCGCGACGAAGAGTCGAACCACTTCGCATGACTCTGAGCGAAGGATTTTGGTACTTGATTGCTTTCGACCTCGAAGTGAAGGATGTGCGTCGTTTCAAATTGATCCGCATTGGTGAAGACCTCGAGATTGAGTCGACCTTAAAGAAGGAGAGAGAATTTAACGGAACGATTTCCGGCGATATCACAGCAGATAGAGACCCAGCTGTTGCGATTGAGGCAGTGATCCTTCTGAGGGTTGGACGGGCACATGAACTTCGCCATATTTCGATCCTCGAAGCGCAGGACAGTGACTGGGACCGTGCCACGACTCGCTTTGAGAGTGAAGACGAACTCTTTGAAGCGCTCGCAGTTGCAGGTAGTTCGGCAATTTTGATCTCACCGTCGGATAGTCGAAATAGCTTCATTGCTTGGATAGGGGAGAAGCTCAATGTCTGAGAGCTCACTAGATCGGACCTCGCGCGCTTTGGATCTCATCCCATTTGTTACTAACAATCCTGGCTTCAGCATTGCCGAGTTAGCAGATCGATTTGATTCGACTCCGTCCCAAATATTTAAAGATCTCGAGATGCTCTTCATGTGCGGTCTTCCCGGGTATTCACATCTGGAACTGATTGATATGGAACTCAGTGATGATTATGTTGCTATCAATAACCCACAAAATCTAGACCTGCCTCGCAAATTTTCGTTCCAAGAGATCGCCTCTCTAACACTGGGTTTGCAGGCACTTCTACCTATCGCCCAAGACCCAGAAATCACGAAGCGCATCACTGGCCTTATGGCCAGACTCATCGCGATGGTTGCTGAAGGAGAGCGGACACAACTCGAACTCTTTTCGGTGCAATCCGAAGTACTCAAAGGTGAATGGGATGAAATCATCGCAACTGCAGCGCTTCGCAAAATCGCACTCTCTATCGATTACCTGTCTGCGAGGACCGATTCACTCACTACCCGAACGATCTTCCCAGAGTTCACCTACGGATCCCGGGGATACCTCTATACAAAGGCGCTTTGTACGCTATCCGGGGAGATGCGTCACTTCCGACATGATCGAATTATCAAGGCGCAAGAAGTTCCCGATGCAATCCGCCCAACGCAGATCCGAACTTCAACTCAAAAGGTAGAGTCGATAAGAGTGATCTTGAGTCGTCGAAATCTCTTCTTTATCGAGGCCCATCCAACTATCGTCACCTCTCGGGCAATCACCGAGGATCAGATCGAGGTTACCTTTGAGCTGGGGGACCGGGAATGGCTCCTTCGATCTCTCTCCTCTCTCCCAGGAAGAGTTGAGGTCGTGGAACCTCGCGCCTTCAGAGAGGCGTATCACGCCCGATTGGATGCGATTCTCGCCCTCTACCGCTAATCTTGGGGATAGCTACTCATGAGGTGGCTACACGATGCAAAGGGGTAGTTCATGTTCGGCCTCGAACAACCAAGTCACTGGCTTCTCATCATTCTCGTTCTCGTTCTCCTCTTTGGTGCTAAGCGCCTCCCTGATTCAGCTAAATCGATCGCCAAGTCGCTCAAGATTTTCAAAAGCGAGCTCAAAGATAATGGCGATGAGAAGAAGCCCGATCCAGATAAGACTGCGTAGCCTCACGCATGGTTGCCCACACGGGTGGCCGGATGCCGATCCTCGAACACTTTAGAGAGTTACGTAAGAGAGTTGTCCGTGCTGCAGCAGCGATACTTGTCGCATCTGGAATTGGCTGGGCGTTCTATCCGCGAATCGTTGATCTTCTAGCAAAACCAATCTGCAATCTCCATCGCGCTCACCTCGCTGGCCTCGGGAGTTGCGGATCGCTTTACGTTAACGGTGTTTTAGGTCCGCTCAATCTCCAAGTCACAGTCTCATTCCTTGTTGGGATCATCCTTGCTGCACCGTTCTGGCTCTACCAACTCTGGGCATTCGTTGCGCCGGGTCTACATCAACGCGAGAAACGATATTCGGTCATCTTTCTCTTCTTCGCCACTCCATTCTTCGCCAGTGGCGCCTACCTTGGATATCGAGTTCTTCCGCTTGCAGTCAAAGCGCTTCTTGGATTCACGCCGAGCTCTTTGAATAATCTAGTTCGCTTTGATGATTACCTGAATTTTGTGTTGAGATTAATTCTCGTCTTTGGTGGCGCATTCGAATTTCCAGTTCTTCTGGTGTCACTTAATCTTGCAGGAATCCTCAGCGGTAGAGCGATCTTGAAGCCATGGCGCTTTGCAATCTTTGGGATTACATTCTTCACCGCTGCCTTTTCGCCTACGGGGGATCCGGTCACTATGTCACTGCTTGCCCTGCCATTGGTTGCCTTGTATTTCGCAGCAGGCGGAATTGCGCTACTGAACGATAAGCGCAGAGCGCGAAAAGAACCTTCCTCATGATTGATCACTTACTCGTTGTGGTGAATCCACTCTCTGGAAATGGTCGGGCAGAGCGTATCGCACGCTCATTTATCAAGGAGAGCGAGCGAGCTGGCATCCAAAGCACTCTCATCTGCATCCTCGGCCCAGACGTGATGTCTGCACAGGTGAGGACTGAGCTCGCTTCCAAGAAATACGATGGCGTGATTATTGTTGGGGGAGATGGCCTCTTCCACACGCTCCTGCCGATCTTAGATTCTTCGGGGATCCCTTTCACCGTGGTAGCAGCCGGAACCGGTAACGATTTTTCGCGAGCTATTCGAACATTTAAAAAGAGCAATAGCGAGATCATCACACATCTTCAACAAAACGCACCCGCTCGGATTGATTCCATGTCGATTGATCACACCGGGAGGCGGACCCTGGCGGGACAAGTTATGAGTCTTGGTTTTGATGCACTGGTAAATGAGCGCGCAAATCAGATCACCTATCTCGCGGGGAAGGCGAAATATGTTATCGCCATGTTCCAAGTATTAGCCACATTTAGACCAATTCACTTCACGATCACTCTCGATGGAAAAAAGTTTTCACGAACTGCCATGTTAATTGCAGTTGCGAATGGACCGAATTATGGAGGCGGGATGAAAATCTGTCCGCCGGCTAATCACGCTGATGGTTCACTCGACCTTGTCGTACTTAATAAAGTTTCACTTATGACACTTCTTATGGTTTTTCCTCGCGTCTATACCGGAACGCATTTGCGACACCCAGCGGTTGAACTCTTTCAAGGTAAAACTATTTCGATTGAAGCCGATGCAAAGGCCTTCGCTGATGGCGAGTACGTTGATCTCCTACCCGTCACCGCTGCCGTGCAGCCAGGTGCGCTCAAAGTTTGGACGCTATGAACGAATTAAGCCCCGCAGAACGTTTTGCCGCTGCGAAGAAGCGAACCAAATATGGAAAGGTGGCGGAGTTCAGCGCGAAATTCCCATTCCCGCTAGACGATTTCCAAATTGAAGGGTGCCGAGCATTGGAAGATGGGAAGGGCGTCCTAGTCGCCGCACCGACTGGCGCAGGTAAGACGATCGTTGGTGAGTTCGCAGCCTTCCTAGCGATCGAGCAGGGTAAGAAGTGTTTCTACACCGCACCGATCAAAGCGCTCTCCAACCAGAAGTATCAAGATCTGAAAGAGATGTATGGAGAGAGTCGGGTCGGATTACTTACGGGCGATACCTCTATCAACTCAGAGGCACCACTTGTTGTCATGACGACCGAAGTTCTTCGCAACATGATTTATTCCAAGTCACACACCTTGAAGGATCTTGGCTTTGTCGTCATGGATGAAGTTCACTACCTTGCAGATAAATTTAGGGGAGCCGTCTGGGAAGAGATCCTGATTCACCTCCCTGAAACGATTCAAGTCGCATCTCTCTCAGCTACGGTCTCCAACGCTGAAGAATTTGGAGACTGGCTCAATGAAGTTCGAGGTTCTACTGAAGTTATCGTCAGCGAAATTCGCCCAGTTCCGTTGTATCAACATGTTCTCTTTGGTAACCAGCTGCTCGATCTGTTCTTGGCAACCGGAAAGATTAACCCTGAGATAATCCGTCTAGAAAAAGATAGCTATCGGCAAGTAAAGATTAAATACGGGGCTTCCAACAAAACCAATCAACGCAACTGGCGCGAGAGCGATAAGAATTCACCCAAGCTTCGCCAGCTCGATCGAGCCGACGTCATCGAAAAGTTAGCTCGTGAAGGCCTGCTTCCCGCAATTACATTTATCTTTTCTCGCAATGCCTGCCAGGTGGCCGTGCATCAATGTCTCGCTGCCGGAATTCGGCTCACCAATGCAGAAGAACGTTCCCAGATTCGCGAAATAGTTTTTCGTGCGACGAAGAATATTCCGGAAGAAGACCTGATGGTGCTCGGTTTCCATGAGTGGCTCGAAGCGCTTGAACGAGGAATTGCAGCCCACCATGCTGGCTTGCTGCCATCTTTTAAAGAGACAGTTGAGGAACTTTTCCAGCTAGGTCTGGTGAAGTGTGTCTTTGCAACGGAGACGCTCGCACTAGGTATCAATATGCCAGCGCGCACCGTAGTTCTAGAGAAACTGAGTAAGTGGAACGGCGAATCCCACGTATCCATCTCACCGGGGGAGTTCACACAGTTAACCGGTCGAGCAGGCCGTCGAGGTATCGATATTGAAGGCAATGCAGTCATTCTCTGGAATAAGGATGTCGATTCATCATCAGTAGCGGGGTTGGCTTCTACTCGAACTTATCCACTTAAGAGCTCTTTCAAGCCGACGTACAACATGACGATTAATCTCATCTCGCAATTTGGTGCAGAGCGGGCGCGCACAAGCCTGGAATCATCCTTCGCTCAATATCAAGCAGATAAGGCCGTGGTCGGATTGGCAAAACAGATTAAGCGCAACGAAAGTGCGATGAGTGGCCTGGTCAACGATATGGAATGTCACCTCGGCGACTTCGAAGAGTATTGGCAGATCAGAGCAGATATGAAAGAGCTTGAAAAGAGTATGAGCAAACAGAAAAAGTCGAAAGCGCTCTTGTTAGAGGAGGAGATTATTTCTCTCCGAAAATCCCTTCGCGCCCATCCTTCACATGGTTGCGCGGATAGAGAGTTGCACGCTCGCTTTGCCGAACGCGTCGAACGGCTTCGCCGCGAGAGTAAAGGCCTTGCGGACCGCATGAGTAATCGGACAGATGTCATCGCAAAGCGCTTTGATCGAGTACAGATCATGCTCGAGAAATATGGTTACCTCGATCAGGGAGTCATTACCAAATGGGGTTTAATCCTTGCGAAGATCTATGGTGAGACTGATCTCTTGATAGCTGAGATGATTCGGTTGGGAGCTTTTGATGAGTTAACGGCATCTGAAATAGTCAGCGTACTTTCGGCTCTCGTTTATGAAGCCCGTCGGGATGATTCACCGAAGATTCCACATGGTGCGGTTCAGAACTCACTTGCCGAACTCATTGAACGCTGGAAGGTTATTCACGAAGATGAAGAAGATATTGGACTCGAAGCGATGAGAGAACCAGATTTTGGATTCTGCATGGCTTCCTACCGATGGGCGAGTGGCCACTCACTTTCGGCAATTCTCAAAGGAACCGAGTTAACTGTTGGAGATTTTGTTCGCTCAATGAAACAGATTATTGATCTGCTACGACAGATTGCAATCGCTTCCCCTCATCTCGAAGGCGTTGCTCGTGATGCACTTGCCAGAGTTGATCGTGGCATTATTAGTTACGCAGGAGCAGTTGCATGAGTCTCTTACTCATAGATAGCGCATCGCTCTGGTACCGTGCCTACTACGGTATGCCAGATACGATGGTTGCACCTGACGGCAGCCCGGTAAATGCGATACGCGGTTTTCTCGATATGACTGCGCGATTAGTTTCCACGTACAACCCCAATCGAATTGTGGCCTGCCTTGAAGGGGATTGGCGTCCTACATGGCGCACAGATCTATTTCCAGGATATAAAGCGAACCGAGTAGATGAGAGTGGCGAAGAAGAAGAGCCAGATACCCTCGGACCACAAATCCCGGTGCTTCTCGATCTTCTCGATCTCTTTGGATTTCCAATGGTTGGTGTTGATGATTATGAAGCCGATGATTTGATTGCAACATTTTCCAAACAGGAGCAAGGTCCGATTCATATCGTCACAGGGGATAGAGATCTTTTTCAACTTGTAGACGATAAGCGCAAGGTTCGAGTCATCTATCTCGCCAAAGGATTTTCTCAACAAGAGGTCGTTGATCTGAAATGGATTGAGAATAAGTATGGAATCCCGGGTGAACGCTATGCGCTCTTTGCCATGATTCGCGGTGATGCATCCGATGGATTGCCTGGAGTACGTGGAATCGGCGAGAAGGGCGCCGCCGTTATCGCGAATGCGTTCACAACGATTGAAGAAGCGCTCTCTGCAGCGAAAGCAGATGACGATCAATTGACACCATTGTTACGTAAACGGTTAATCGAGGGGAGTGAGTACATCGCGATCGCTCCGAAGTTAGTCCATTGCGCGTTGGATGTGCCCCTGCCACAGATGGAGATTAAGGTTCCATCCTCGCCCGCTGATCTGAGTGCGATTTACGCAATGAAAGATCAATATGGACTTGGGGCGAGCGTTGATCGACTCATCGCTGCTCTCGGCTGGTAAACATTATGTCAACCTACTTACTCTGTATTCCAACCTATAACGAGGCAGAGAATATTCTTGAGCTCCTCGCTCGATTAGAAGCTCAAGCTATCCCCAATCTCTCCATCCTTGTCATCGATGATGGTTCACCTGATGGAACTGCAGATTTGGTCGCAGGGCATAGCAATCGAATATCGATTCTTCGCAGGAGCGGCAAAGAAGGCCTAGGACCGGCATACAAGGCAGGATTTGCTTGGGGGCTTGATCGAAAGTTCGACTTTTTCATCGAAATGGATGCAGATGGCTCACATCAACCAGAGGAGCTTCACCGGCTCATCCAGGCCTCGCAATCTGCCGATTTAACCCTAGGGACACGGTGGATGGCTGGCGGAGCGGTAGAAAACTGGCCGCCCTATCGAAAAGCGATATCAAGGGTCGGCACCTGGTATGCAGAATGGGGCCTTAAATTGCCCTATAAAGACCTTACCGGTGGTTTTCGAGTACTCAGTAGAGAATTACTCCAGAAGATCGATTACAACTCAATTGAATCGATTGGCTACGGATTTCAGATCGAGATCGCGATGCGAGCCCATGATGCTGGTCTACGAATAACCGAGGTCCCTATAACCTTTATTGAGCGGACTAAAGGTCGATCGAAGATGAGCAAGGCGATCGTCTTTGAAGCGCTCAAAAAGACGACTGGCTGGGCGATCACGCGTAGGTTAAATCGCCGATAATCTACATTATGTTAACTAATAAGGAATCTCCAGAAGGGACCCCTCTTAGCTTCAATTGATCGCGAGATCCTCAATCGGTGAGCAACTGCACACTAGATTGCGATCACCAAAGACGCCATCGATACGACCAACGGTTGGCCAGTATTTACCCTTTGCGCCGATTCCGTGGGCGTTGTGAGCTGCACTTTCTGGAAAGGCTCCGTTCTCGCGGGGATATTTACGATCCCACTCTGTCGACAAAAGGTCCTTGGCGGTGTGAGGCGCGAAGCGCAACGGTGACTCTTCAATCACCAAAGCACCCTTCTCAATCTCGGCAATCTCATGACGAATCGCAATCATCGCATCAATAAAGCGATCAATTTCGCGTAGGTCTTCAGATTCTGTCGGCTCGATCATCATGGTTCCGGCGACCGGAAAGCTGACAGTCGGTGCGTGGAAACCGTGATCCATCAAACGTTTCGCCACATCGTCAACTGTTACGCCGGTGAGCTTTGTGATCTCACGAAGATCAATGATGCACTCATGCGCGATGTAACCATTCTGACCCTTGTAGAGGACAGGGAAATGTTCATCGAGCCTCTTTGCGATGTAGTTCGCTGAAAGAATCGCTACCTGAGTCGCATGGATCAGGCCTTCCCCGCCCATCATGCGGATATACATCCACGAGATTGGCAAGATCGACGCTGAACCAAATGGTGCGCTACTGACCGCACCTGGGCCTGTTGCAGGTCCCGCTGTGATATCCATAGAGTGGTTTGGTAAATGCGGAGCCAAATGTGCGCGAGCAATTACTGGACCAACTCCTGGTCCCCCGCCTCCATGTGGAATACAGAAAGTTTTGTGGAGGTTGAGGTGGGAAACATCAGCTCCAAATTTTCCAGGCTGGGCAGTTCCGACCAAAGCGTTGAGATTTGCCCCATCGACATAGACCTGTCCGCCAGCGTTATGAATCAATTCGCAGATCTCTGAGATAGCAGATTCAAAGACGCCGTGTGTTGATGGGTAGGTCACCATCAATGCGGCTAGTACATCCTTGTATTCTGCGATCTTCGCTTTAATATCATCGACGCTTACATTGCCTTCATCATCACAAGCGACCACAACTACTCGCATGCCAGCCATGACAGCGCTTGCGGCATTTGTTCCATGCGCACTCGATGGGATCAAACAAATATCACGATGAGTCTCACCGCGCGCATCGAGGTAGCCCCGGATTGCTAGAAGGCCGGCGAATTCTCCCTGCGAACCCGCATTTGGTTGAAGCGAGACTGCATCATAGCCAGTGATCTTTACAAGCCAATCAGAGAGCTGAGTGATCATCTCGCGATACCCAGTGCTTTGAGAGGTTGGTGAGAATGGATGGATCGACGAGAACTCAGGCCAGGTCACTGGGATCATCTCGGATGTTGCATTGAGCTTCATCGTGCAT
The DNA here is from genome assembly GCA_040402375.1 of Candidatus Nanopelagicaceae bacterium. Lineage (GTDB taxonomy): Bacteria > Actinomycetota > Actinomycetes > Nanopelagicales > Nanopelagicaceae > PALSA-747. The sequence continues at coordinate 108,002 of JBBAMR010000003.1, forward strand.
GAACCCAATGGAATCATCGTGCGATCAAGCGCTAAATCGCGATCTGCGAGTGTACGTAAATAACGGAGCATTGAAGTTTCAGATCCATATGTCGAGAAGAGCGGATGCGTGAGGTAATCAGTGTCTCTCGCAAAGGCGAGAGCTCCACTCCCCTTCGTTTCAACTGTCACAGCAAAGATTGATGCTAGAGCGCTCAAATCTTTATCGGAAACAGTTTCATCTAACGAGATTCCAACACAATCTTCAGAAATCAGACGCAAGTTAATTCCTACTTGCGCAGCGCGCGAGAGTACATCATGTACCTTTGCGCCTGTAACCGTGAAAGTATCAAATACATCACCAGGTGTCACAGAAAATCCTGCTGCAGCGATTGCTGTACGGAGTGAATGCGTCTGATTGCGTACCCGTTCAGCCATCACTCTAAGACCTGCTGGGCCATGCCACATTGTGTAGAAGGCAGAGATCACTGCAAGAAGTACTTGGGCGGTACAAATATTCGAGGTCGCCTTATCGCGGCGAATATGTTGTTCGCGGGTTTGAAGGGCTAAGCGAAAGGCCGGGTTGTTGTGGCTATCAATACTTTGACCGACGAGTCGACCAGGTAGTGAACGCTCTAAGCCATCTCTGACTGCCATGAAGCCTGCATGTGGTCCACCAAATCCGACTGGAACACCAAATCGTTGAGCCGAACCAACTGCAACATCTGCGCCCCACTCCCCTGCTGATTTGTACAGAGTTGCTGCGAGTAGATCCACATCGATAATCGTTACTGCCTCATTTTTCTTGAGTAAGGCAATTACGGGAGCAAGATCTTGTGCTTCACCATATGTTGAAAACTGTGCAATGACTCCACCGAAGAATTTTTCATTAATGCTTGCAAGCGCAGCGCTATCGATTGCACACTCTACGATCTTCAACTTAAGTGGCTTCGCTCGAGTATAGATAACGGCCTTTACATGTGGGTGAAGATTTGTATCAACAAAGAAAGCTGCAGCGTCGTCACCTTTCCACAACCGGCGAGCAAGCGTCATCGCTTCGGCGGCAGAGGTCGCCTCATCGAGCATCGAAGCATTTGAAATGGAAAGTCCAGTGAGATCTGACACTGCTGTCTGGAATGCAAAGATAGCTTCTAGTCTTCCCTGGCTAATCTCAGGTTGATATGGGGTGTATGCGGTGTAGAAAGCGGGATTCTCTAAAACATTTCGAAGTACTACAGGCGGAATGATGGTTCCGTAGTAACCAGTACCAATGTAGCTCTTCTTGATCGAATTCTTCTGTGAGATTGCTCGAAGCTCTTGGATCGCTTCCTCTTCAGAGACTGCTCCCGGAAGAATCTCTGCGAGAAGGTTTCCGATTGCGATATTCGCGGGGACGACACGCTTCACGAATTCTTGGAGATTGCCCTCCCCCAGAGAGCCAAGCATCGCAGCAACCTGCTCATGGTCTGGCCCGATGTGACGATCTTCAAATGTTCCCCGAATACCCATTGGGGAAGAGTAAAGGTTTAAGCGCCTTTTCTCTTTCTACGCTCGGATAATTCATCGTGTCCAGAGGTGAGTCCGTTATCACTCGCCTCAGACTGGAGGTGAGCTAATGAACCCTCGACCTCAGTCCATACTCGCGAGATTGCAATTCCAAAGACACCTTGGCCCCCAGCGAGAAGGTCAACAATCTGATCAGCGCTCTCGCACTCATAGATCGAGACGCCATCGCTCATCAGGGTCATACTCTCAAGATCTGCTACCCCGCGACCGCGGAGGTGATCAACGGCCGTTCGGATATTTTGTAGCGATACACCTGTATCTAAGAGACGCTTTACAATTTTAAGAACTAAAATATCTCGGAAGCCATAGAGTCGTTGTGATCCAGATCCGGTAGCACCTTTAATGCCGGGTTCAACTAAGCCAGTCCGTGCCCAATAATCAAGCTGGCGATAGGTGATACCCGCCGCTACGCAGGCTGTCGCACCGCGATAACCAACTTCGGTCGCCGAAACCTCTTGATTCATGGGAGCTCACTTCTATGGGGAATACCTCAAGGATAGGTTGAGGGTTTCGATAATGCAATCACCGACACGCGCCGAAACTCTCAACTCGGAGTTGAACCCTTAACTAGCCTAAGAAATCGTCCGGATTGATGTGATCAAGGAACTCTCTAAATTTCTCGACCTCATCCTCGGCTGCATCTGGGATCTCGATGGCGACCGCCTCGATCAGCCCCCGTGCGGCGAAGATAGGTGTACCTGTCCTCATTGCAAGAGCGATCGCGTCGCTAGGCCTGGAAGAGATTGCTGCACCCCCTTCAAAGTTGAGATCGGCGTAGAAGATCCCGTCGCGCACCTCTGTGAGGTGGACACTCAGGAGGGGAACTCCGATCTCATCAATCAGAGTCTTCATCAGATCGTGAGTGAGCGGTCTCGCCGGAAGCACGCCTTGCTGAGCGAAAGCTATAGCGCTCGCTTCGACTGCGCCGACCCAGATGGGGAGGTAACGAATGCCACCAATTTCTCGCAAGAGAACTATTGGCTGATTAGAAGGCATCTCTACTCGGACGCCAACGACTTCAACAGGGACTAGATCGTCCATAGGGTGTGATCCTTACTTGGATCGATAGAGGCCGGCGCGCACTAGCGCTGCATGCAGACGAACAGAGATCGCTGCCAACTCTTTCTGAACTTCCTCTGCTCGCGCCTTTGAATCGGAACCCTTCTGACGAAGTAAAGGTGTCGTAATCTGTTCGACCAGACCCACTTCACGATCTGCCGCGCTCTTAAAAGCACGCAAGTGGCGAGCTTCAATACCAAAGACGGCGATCTCGGCAACAGCTCTACCGACAGCTAGCGCATCGGCATCGTAGAAGCGGCCCTTTATTTCGATCAATCCATATGACTCAAGTTCGACTAACTGCTCTTCATCAAGGTTTGCACTCTGCAGCAATTCACTACGAGAGAGTCTGAGTTCGCTCTCTGCCGCAAAATGCTCAGCGGTGAACTCGCCGTCAACTGTGGCAAGACGTGGAGTTGGCGCAGATCCAGGAGTCACTGACGGTGTGAGGCCACGGTCAAGTGCATCGAGATTCTCTTTAATGACGCGTAGCGGCAGATACTGGTCGCGCTGGGCGGCGAGAACATACCGGAGACGATCTAGATCAACGCTTGTGAATTTACGGTAGCCAGATGGTGTTCGCTGCGGATCAATCAAACCTTCAGCTTCGAGGAAGCGAATCTTCGAGATGGTGACATCAGGGAAATCGCCACGCAATCTTCCGAGAACTTCGCCGATGCTGAGATAGGCGCGCGCAGGAACGCTCATGAATTACCCTTTCCAGAGAAATACGTTAATCGAAACTTACCGATGTGAAGCTCATCTCCGACACTCAACTTCTCTTCCGAGATTGAGACGGAGTTGAGATAACTGCCATTGAGGCTTCCACAATCAATGACTTTGAAGCCTTCTGCTGTTCGAACCACTTGAGCGTGCTTACGTGAAACCGTCACATCATCGAGGAAAATCTCCGAAGATGGGTCGCGTCCGATTGAGGTGAGATCGCTATTAATCAAGAAGCGAGAGCCCTTACTTGCGCCAGCTACGACCACCAACATCGCACTCGTCCTTGGTAGTTGCGAGAGGACATCTCTCTCCTGCTGGGAGAGGTTCGAGAAGATCTCTTCAATATTGCGTTGATTGCGGACTGATCGAAGAGCTGAGAGATGAATCGTCGATGTGAGATCGCTTGCAGGGGAGCTCTCGCCACTTCCATGTGAGCCGCCGGGGTGCTGCGATGAATTCATGGCGTACTCCCCTTCCCCTGATTTACAGTCTCATCTTTGCGTCGACAGTCATTCTTGGAATCTTTCACCCAATAAAAAGCATTGAGTTCAACTGGAGGCTGACACTATTCGGGTGACACGAAGAGGTCAAGCGGTAAGAGTTTGGTACTCACTTGCGCTCAGCAACTCATCTGGAGTAGTGGAGAGTTCGACTTCGGCGATCCAGCCGGCACCGTATGGATCAGAGTTCATGGACTCAGGGGCGCTATCAAGGCTTGAGTTGATCGCAACTACCTTGCCCGTAACTGGGGCATAAATCTCACTGACTGACTTTGTTGATTCAACTTCTCCGCAGACTGAACCGGCGGTGAGTTGATCGCCCACCTTTGGGAGTTGTACATAGACGATATCCCCGAGAGCTCCTTGAGCGAAGTCGGTAATGCCCATTCGAATATTTCCGGTAGGAAGCTCTTCCACCCACTCGTGCTCTTTGGTGTACTTCAGATTCTCAGGAGCATTCGACATCAGATGGTTCTTCCTTTCGAGGAGGTGAAAGCGTCTCGGGTGTAATCGATCGCTGTGAAGATGTACAACCCTATCCCCCAGATGGCAAAACTCCACCCAATGTTATGAGCAAATCTGCCCAGGCCATTCTCGCCCTGGAGGAGGATGAAGGGAAATGCGTAGAGAAGGTTGAAGGTTGCGGCTTTACCAAGAAAGGAGACCTCAAAGATCTCGCCAGATCTCTTCCTCTTGATCGCCAGTGCAAGGGCCATCCACACATCCCGGATCACAAGAGCAAGAACGACCCACCATGGAATGAAGTGACGGATCGCTAGCGCGAAGACCGTCGCGGCAATATAGGCCCGATCGATCGTTGGGTCCATCGCGGCTCCTAGAGCTGATTCTTGATGCAAGAGACGTGCAATCTTTCCATCGAGATAATCCGTCATCGCCCCGAGCGTGAGTACCAAAAAGCTCAAAGCTGCGTTGTGGCTATGAAGAAAAACCCAGAGAAAGAGCGGAATTCCGAGGGCTCGAAGAAGGGTGATCCCGTTGGGGATCGTGAGAACTTCTGCGCGCTTACTCATGAGCAACCATCGAGAACTAGTCCTTGTCGCGCTCTTTGATCTTCAGTGCAACTTCTACGGGACTGCCTTCGAAGCCGAACTCTTCACGCAAGCGACGCTCGATGAATCGACGATACGACGCCTCAACCCAATCGCTCGCAAAGATGACAAACTTTGGAGGCATGATCGCTGCCTGTGTTGCGAAGCGAATCTTTGGTTGTTTTCCACCACGGACTGGCGGCGGTGTGGCCGAGATCAGGGCTCCTAAGAAGGCGTTGAGTTTTGAGGTTGGAACCCGCTTCTCCCAGCTCGCAATCGATGTTCGAAGCGCTGGCGCTAGGCGATCTCGGTGCCAACCAGTCTTCGCAGACAAGTTCACGCGTTGAGCCCATGGATAGCGCTCGAGTTGGCGGTCCATCTCTTTCGCGAGTTGCTGTTGGCGATCCTCATCGACCATATCCCACTTGTTCATCACAAGCACTAGTGCACGTCCGGCTTCTTCAGCCATGGTCACAATTCGAATATCTTGTTCTGTCAGAGGTTCTGAAGCATCGAAGACGATAACGGCAACTTCTGCACGAGCCAGTGCGGTCGCGGTACGAAGTGATGCGTAGTAATCGGTTCCTGAATCTTGATGACTACGGCGTCGAATTCCCGCAGTATCAATAAAGCGCCAGGTTGATCCACCAAAATTTATAAGCTCATCAACTGGATCACGAGTGGTTCCAGCAACATCATCAACGAGCACTCGAGCTTCGCCAGCGAGAGCATTAAGCAGACTCGACTTTCCGACATTCGGACGACCTACTAGAGCGATACGACGATATCCATCATCCATCGGTTCGCTTCCAACTTCTGGCAACGTCTTGATGAGAAGGTCCATGAGATCTCCAGCGCCACGACCATGAAGGGCAGATACAAAGTGCGGCTCCCCTAGTCCGAGGTTCCACAAACCGTGAGCAAGAGTCTCTTCTGCATTTCCATCAACTTTATTTGCGACCAAGATAACGCTCTTTCCAGAACGGCGAAGGAGTTGAAGCAGAGCCTCGTCTTCATCAAGCGCGCCCACCTGTGCATCGACTACAAAGAGAATGACATCTGATTCAGCGATTGCTATCTCAGATCCTGCGGTAATTTTTTCAGAGATGCCCTCAGGCTTTACTTCCCAGCCACCAGTATCAATAAGAAGGAAGCGGCGACCATTCCACTCCGCTTCATACTTCACACGGTCACGGGTGACGCCAGGAGTATCTTCAACAATCGCCTCGCGACGGCCGATGATGCGATTAACCAGAGTCGATTTTCCAACATTGGGGCGACCGATAACCGCTACCTTTGGAAGACCTAGAAGGTTTCGCTCCTTCAGCCAACTCCAGACGACGTCAACGACCTCATCAAGATCAAGGTTTGTAGAGTCAATCTCCAGGGCATCTTCGGCCATCCGTAATGGCGAGAGTTTTCGTTTGGTATCCATCTCATCGCGGCTTGTGAGGGAATCTTCAATCACCTGGGTATCCGCAACTGCGTTCGCTTCCAGATGTGCAATCTCACGTTCGCGACGTTGAGTACGCTGATCGAGATCTGCATACAGGAAAACTTTGAGATGAGCTTCTGGCGCAACAACAGTTCCGATATCGCGACCTTCAACAACAATCCCGTGCGGCGCTAAATGGATCATCTCCCGCTGCATGTGAAGCAAGTACTCGCGGACTTCACTCATCTGGGCATAAATACTTACCTGATCAGTGATGCGTAGCGATCTGATGACTTCTGAAATATCGCTCTCCCCCGCGAAGATCCGCGGATTATCAGGATCGCCAACGAAGGTGATTCCGATCTCCTCGCATGCTCGCACTAACTCGCGTGGGTTATCAATATTTTGGGTCAGTGCGATCCAGGTAACTGCTCGATAGAGCGCCCCGGTGTCTAGGTAATCCCAGTTAGCACGAAGAGCAATCGCCTTGGCTGTGGATGATTTTCCGGAACCACTCGGACCATCTATTGCGATCACGGTAGTCGACATAGGAGAACCTTACTGTTAATAAAAACTATACGGATCGCGGCGAATGGGCCAACCATCCTTGGGCGTTGAGATGTTGGTGGAGCTTCGTTGCATCACTCTCAGAGAGTGCCAGCGTGACTAATCCAGTCTCTTGTCCAGGACTATGTTCGATGGTGAGATCTTCCACATTTACCTCAATCAATTCGCACTCGCGGAAAATTTTTGCCAACTGTCCTGGTTTATCCTCGATGACGATCGGTAAGAGATGGTATTCCCGGACCTTCCCACCATGCTTGCCTGGAATCTTTGCGCGGCCAAGGTTGCCAAGAGCCATGATCTCCTTGACCCCTTCTCGATCCCCCGCTTCCAATCGATCTACCAATTTATCGACAGATTGTTTTAAAGATTCAAGTAGCGGTAAGAGCTCGCGAGAGTTCATCGTCAGAAGTGTCGCCCATAGCTCTGGGTCGCTCGCTGCCAAACGTGAGATATCACGGAGGCCACCCCCAGCGAGGGTCAACTCCTCTGCATCGACCTCGGATAGTTCTACTCCCAGAAGCGTCGACATCACCTGAGGAAGGTGTGAGACGAGTGCGATCTGTTCATCATGGAGCCCAGGATCAAGCTCAAAGATAGAGGCTCCAGTTCCCTCTAAGAGGGCACGGACAAGCTGGAGGAATTCAGGTGGAGTCTGCAGGCTCGGGGTAATGATCCACGCTCTACCCTCAAAGAGATCCGCCCGTGCCGACTCTGGCCCCGAAAGCTCTCTGCCAGCCATCGGATGGGTTCCCAGAAATCGAGCATTGAGCCCTGGAATTCTTGCAACCTCAAGTAAAAGGTTGGACTTTAATCCAGAAATATCTATAAACCTAGTTTCAGGGTAGCGCGCATATTGTTCAAGGAGAAGCTCAAGAACGCTCTCCACCGGGGTCGCAATGACAATGAGGTCGGGTTGACCGCTCTCACCTTCCCCTGACCGCGAACCAAGGAGATCCTTCGCCATCTTCTCATGGCTCGGATCTCTATCCTGAACTGTGATTCGGTGACCTTTCTCTGCGAGCGCTAGCCCCAAAGATGTCCCAATAAGTCCAGAACCAACAATCTTGATCTCCATCATTGAGCTAAGTCGCGCCGTAAACTCTGGGCGCCCCTGAGGTAGATATGGCTGACAGCCTCTAAAGAGAGATCTGAGTGCGCATGCACCATCACACGAATAACTCGGGAAAGTGCACCGTGGACATCGATTTCGACAGCACAGATCAACGGAACCGCTCCAAGATCAAGGGCTCTGGCGGTCTTAGCTGGGAATTCGCAGGTGAGGTCAGGGGTTGCGGTAAAGAGGATTGAGATCAGCTCCGCACGATCAATACCATTTGCCTTAAAGATTTCAAGGAGGAGTTCGCAGACAGCGCTCTCCATCTCCTGCGCTGTATCAGAGGCAAGTTGGGTCGCCCCTCGAAATGCTCGTACCTTCATGAACATACTCTACCCTTTCGGCCGATGAGTGATCATCCCTCAATCGATAATGCTTTTTATTTATTTATCTATTTTTATGCTGTGCCGAATATCGACATTCATAGATCCCAAAATATCAACTATCATAATATCGATAAAGAGTTTTCTCGATGCATTTTTTATCACGTTATTATCGATAAGTAGCCTAAATTTGCGGAGCTAATATAATTTTATAGATATATAGTTATTACTGCTTTCGATTTATCGCTTTAACTTTAGATTGCTAAAGAGTTTTGTAAGTTCTCCCTCATTGAGATTTCGCCAACGCCCCTCTTTCAGCTCCCCGATTGAGATCGGTCCGAAGTCGGTACGGATCAGACGAATAACCGGGAGATCTAAGGCCATGAACATTCGACGGACGATATGGTAACGACCCTCATGGATCGAGATCTCCGCCCACGAATGTTTCTGGGTAATTTGACGGACTGTCTTCACATCAAGCGCTCTAGCCAGGCCATCCTCTAATTCGACACCTTTCAGCAATTGATCGATATCACCCTTAGAGAGCACACCCTCAATCTCTACCAAATATCGCTTAACTAACCCATAGGAAGGGTGCGTGGCGCGATGCGTCACATCGCCATCGTTGGTGAGCAAGATGAGACCTTCAGACTCCTTATCGAGTCGACCTACGTGAAAGAGGCGATCATTTCTGCCCGTAAAGAAATCGCCCAAGTTTGGACGTCCTTCAGGGTCTGACATCGTTGACAAAATTCCCGCCGGCTTATAAAAAGCCAAATAAGATTTAGACTTACTAAGTGTTATTGCTTCACCATCAACTTCAACCTGAGATATTTCCGGGTCAATCTTGTTGCCAAGCTCGAGGATTTGTACACCGTCGACGCTAATACGTCCATCAAGAATCATCTCTTCAGAGGCTCTACGGCTTGCTACGCCTGCATCAGCGAGAACTTTATGTAAACGAATAAGTGGCATCGTGGTGGGCTCCGGAATCTCTACGATTCATGGGTATGGCCGGGTGCTTTACTGCACTCGAACTCTGGAGCTTATCCTACCTCCCCCAAGAGACTCTCAACTAATCGGTGAGGGTTGCAAGAACCTCATCGAGGGCATCGATGTCAGGCAGGAATGGCGCTAGCTCAGGAAGATCGGTGGGTGAGTTGAGCCCCAACTTCTCAAGGAAGTAAGAGGTCGTTCGATAGAGGGTTGCGCCCGTCTCATGCTCGGTTCCGGACTCCTCTACCAAGCCGCGCGTGACCAGGGTCTTCATGACCGCCTCCACATTTACTCCTCGGATAGCCGAGACTCGAGCGCGAGAAATCGGTTGGCGGTATGCAATCACGGCGAGAGTTTCGAGTGCGGCCTGAGTGAGCCGGCTCTGCTGTCCATCTAGGACGAACTTCTCGACCAATGGGGCAAGATCTGGGTGGCTGTAGAAGCGCCATCCCCCGGCAACAGCTCGGAGCTGAAAGCCGCGGGATTCACCCTCGTAAGCCTGTGCGAGTTCGACTAAGTGGCCCGCAATCTCCTCGGTCGGAACCTCAATGATTTGGGCGAGCACGAGCTCTGAGAGGGGTTCGTCGACGACCATGAGGATCGCCTCGATCGCTCTCTTTACTTCTTCTTTAGACATTTATGCCTCTTCTGTCTCGGTATCAGGGCTACTTGGTTGAAGATCAAACTCATCGCTGACCTGAACATCGCCGGTTGCAGTCCCTACCCAGGTCACTTGGAGCTCGCCAAGGGCTACAACTTGTTCAAATCTGAGAACGCCTTCACGATAGAGCTCCAATAGGGCTAAGAAGCGGGCTACAACAACGAGCGTGGAGTCGGCGTCAGATATGAGGGATCTAAAACTCGATCGGCCACTCGAGCGCAGGCTGTCGACGATCCGGACCGCCTCCTCCGAAACGCTCACTAACGGGCGGTGAATATGTTCGATCGAAAGGGTCTGCTCAACCTTGGGAGAGAGGACGCGCTGGGCAATTGCGGCAAAGCGCTCTGCCCCAACGCCAATAAGGACTTCAGGGAGCAGTTGGGCAAAGTGGGGTTCTAAAGCGACCATCCGAGGGAAGGAACGGGTATTGAGATCGATCCGAGCGGTGAAGATCGAGGCGATCTCCTTGAATGCTCGATACTGGAGGAGACGAGCGAAGAGTAGATCGCGCGCTTCAAGGAGGGCTAGATCTCCCTCATCCTCAACCTCACCAGATGGCAATAATCGGGCAGCTTTGAGGTCTAAGAGCGTTGCCGCGACGACCAGGAACTCTGTGGTCTGATCGAGATCCCAACCATCCTCTGCGCCTTCTAGGGCACGTATATAAGTGATGAATTCATCGGTCACCGCCCCGAGTGCGATCTCGGTGACATCCATTTTGTGACGTGAAATTAACTGCAAAAGGAGGTCGAATGGACCATCAAAATTGACTAGATGTACCGAAAAACCAGTATTTTCCGCTGGTTGTACGGGTTCTTGGATCAGAATTTCTGACTCTTCGGTTCCCGGGTTCATGGGTGAACCGTACCCACTCGAGCTTGCCTTTTCGAATACACGCGCCCTAGAGTCCCGCCATGGCCAAAGTTAATTCGCAGGTTTCTCGCTTCGACGCTAAATCGACAAATCGCGACGAAGAGCTCGCTCAGACATCAGTGACCCTTGGTCGTCCTCCACTTAACTTTCCAGATGTCGTCTCTGCACCTGCTGAAGGTCCTGCCAAAGTAATCTCGATCGTTAACCAAAAGGGTGGCGTTGGAAAGACAACCACCACCATCAACCTCGGAGCTGCGCTCGCTGAACTTGGTCGCCGGGTACTTCTTGTCGACTTTGACTCACAAGCTTCCATGACAATTGGCCTAGGAATCAAGCCCTTTGAGAATGAGCAGTACAACTCAATTTGGTATTTACTCAACGATCCGCAAGCAGATATTCACGAAGCGATCCTCAAGACAAATGTCCCGGGCATGGACTTCATCCGCGGCCATGAAGATATGGCAGCCGCAGAAGCCAAGTTTGTTAGCGAAATCGCGAAGGAGCACAAGCTTCGCAAGCTCTTGGCTCCAGTCATTAATGAGTACGACGTCATTTTGATCGACTGCTCCCCATCCCTCGGCACATTAACTGTCAATGCCCTTACCGCTTCAGCTGGCGTCATCATCCCAATGGAGTGTGAGTACTTTGCGATTCATGGTCTCGCGCTCGTGAAGAGCACGATTCAAACCATCAAAGAGAATACCAATCCAGCTCTTGAGATCGATGGAATTCTTGCTACCCGATTCGATCGTAAGACCTCTCACTCTCGTGAGGTTCTTGAACTTATCGCCAATCAATTCCCTGATGAGGTCTTCGACACCATCATCGCGCGCACCATTCGATTCTCGGAGTCGACCTCACAAGGCGAACCGATTACCACCTTTGCCAGCAGTTCGGTCGGAGCGATGTCTTATCGCCGACTTGCACGAGAATTGATCGCCCGAGGAGGCAGCAAATGAGCAGACGCGTACAACTACCCGGAGCCGATGAACTCTTTCGTCAATCAACAACGTTAAGCGCTGTTCCTAACGCTGCCCCAACTGCCGTTGAAGATGTTCCTACGGCAACTATGGCAACCGCTGCGAAGAAGTCAGTTCGTCAAACCCCACGACGTCGCACAAATACCTTTGATCGCTCCCCTAGCGGGCGTGAGCGCCACGACGAGAAGATCACTGTCTACCTCTCACCAGATGAGTTGTACGATCTCGAGCAGGCTCGCTTGGCCCTTCGTGGAGACCTTGGACTTGCGGTCGATCGTGGCCGTATCGTGCGTGAATCACTCGCCATCATCATCGCTGATTTAGAAGCCAAGGGCGATCAATCAATCATTGCCCGCAGACTTCGCGGCAGATAACTCTCTCTTACTTGTAGTTAACGGGCCCGTGGATGGGCCTGCGCATAACTCTCTCTCAGTCGATCAATGGTGATCAAGGTATAAATCTGGGTGGTTGTTACGGAGGCGTGCCCCAATAACTCTTGAACAACACGAATATCCGCTCCACCATCAAGTAGATGGGTTGCAAAAGAATGTCGTAAAGAATGTGGCGTCACATCGCCAGCAATCCCAGCGCGATCTGCAGCCTTTGCAATAATTGACCACGCGCTCTGACGACTTAATGAGCCGCCACGGGCGTTGAGAAAGAGAGCCTCAACTCTACGATCACCTGCAAGTGAAGGTCTCAACCGAACAAGATATTGATCGAGTGATCCTTGAGCAAATTGACCAACTGGAACGACTCGCTCCTTTCCACCCTTACCCTTTAACCGGATTGCGAGAGCCTGTTCTTCGCCTAATTTTGAGATGTCAGCGAGAGTGAGTGCTGTGATTTCAGAGACTCGTCCGCCGGTTGCATAGAGTAGTTCTATTAGAGCAACATCCCGGAGCGAGAAGAGATCACCTTCTCGATGCGCGTGGAGCAAGAGAGATTCAACATCTTCGACTGACAAGGCCTTCGGGAGTCGCTTAGGAATTTTCGGCGGATTAAACTCTTTGATGGGATTGAGGAAGCCTTCTTCCTTCGCTGCAAAGATATAAAAGTTGCGGATAGCTACGACCGCTCGTGAAATTGAGCTTTCGGCAAGGACGGATCCTCCACCTTTGCCACGCAAAGTCGCGACAAATTCATCCATCAACGGAGCGGTCAACGCATCTGCCGTGATTGAAAGGTCTTCTAAGAAGAGCGCAAACCTAGCTAAATCGCGTTCGTAGGCAGATGTCGTGTTCTTCGTTAGACCCTTTTCGACCCGCAGATGCGAAATGTACTCACGTACCAACTCATCAGTGCTTTTCATGGCCCTTCTTCAGACCATTAGCGATCGCAGCCGCAATCAACCCCGCGAAGAGCGGATGTGGCCTTGTGGGACGAGAGAGGAACTCTGGATGGGCTTGAGTTCCTACATAGAACGGGTGAACCGACTCTGGGAGTTCGACAAATTCGACGAGGTGCTTATCTGGAGAGAGCCCGGAGAATTTCAGGCCAGTATTTCCGATCACATCGCGATAGGAGTTGTTCACTTCGTAGCGATGGCGATGGCGCTCCTGAATAAGTTCGGAGCCATAGACGCGTGCCACGATCGAACCACTCTCGAGTACTGCTGGATAAAGACCGAGGCGCATTGTGCCGCCCATATCTCCATCCCCAGCAACTATCGCTTCTTGAGATGCCATCGTTGCGATCACAGGATTTGGTGTCTCTGGATCAAACTCCGCCGAACTAGCATCGAGGATTCCGGCGAGGGATCGTGCAGCTTCAATGACCATGCATTGAAGTCCAAGGCAGAGACCAAGAGTTGGGATCTTATTCTCACGGGCGTAGGTGAGTGCGCCGAGTTTTCCTTCGATACCGCGAACGCCAAATCCCCCTGGTACGCAGATTGCATCCACGTTACCCAAGTTCGCTTGTGCACCAGCAGGAGTTTCACAATCATCTGATGGGATCCACTTGATGTGTACCTTCGCATTATTAGCAAAACCGCCAGCGCGAAGCGCTTCGGTCACCGAGAGATAAGCATCAGGAAGATCAACATATTTTCCGACAAGTGCGACAGTTACATGGTGCTCTGGATGGTGAACCTTTTTAAGGAGGTCATCCCACTCCCCCCACACGACTTCGGTCGCGGTAAGACCTAGGCGTCGTACTACATAACTATCAAGACCCTCAGAGTTGATTACCTTAGGGATATCGTAGATAGAAGGAGCATCAACCGCAGCGACAACCGCCTCTGGATCAACGTCGCACATATTCGAGATTTTGCGCTTCACTGAATCTGGAATCTCTCGATCAGAACGGATGACGATCGCATCTGGAGCAATACCAATTGAACGGAGCGCAGCTACTGAGTGCTGGGTCGGCTTAGTTTTAAGTTCACCTGATGGTCCAATATATGGAACTAGTGAGACGTGAAGATAGAAGACATTGTCGCGACCAACATCCTGACGGATTTGGCGAGCAGCTTCTAAAAATGGAAGAGATTCAATATCGCCTACTGTCCCACCGACTTCGGTGATCACCAGATCGATATCTGGGCCAGCCATCGAACGGATACGTTCCTTAATTTCATTGGTGATATGTGGAATCACTTGAACGGTATCTCCGAGATAGCCACCGCGTCGCTCTTTCGCGATCACATTGGAGTAGACCTGGCCAGTAGTCACATTTGCTGAACCTTCAAGGCTACGATCAAGGAATCTCTCATAATGGCCGATATCTAGATCGGTCTCCGCGCCATCATCGGTCACAAATACCTCGCCATGCTGGAATGGATTCATCGTTCCAGGGTCAACATTGAGGTAGGGATCTAACTTCTGCATCGTGACGCGGACTCCGCGCGATGAAAGGAGACGTCCTAGGCTTGAAGCTGTGAGGCCTTTACCAAGGCTTGAAGCAACGCCCCCGGTGACAAAGAGATGTTTCGTAACATGAGGGCTGGTCATGGAGCGCTAACTTATCACGAAGCGAGAGTTGATTTTCGTACCAACTCTAAGAGCTCTGCTGCGTGTTCCTGGGCGGTCTCGGATTGGGCCTGGCCAGAGAGCATTCGAGCGATTTCAACCTTACGGGCAGCGTCATCGAGCATCAAAACATCACTAGAACTGACCGAGCCGCTCTGATCTTTCTGAACCAAGAGGTGGTGATCGGCCCAGACGGCTACCTGGGCGAGATGTGTGACAACAATGACCTGGGCGATCTTTGAAAGAGCCTTAAGACGCCGCCCAACCTCTACAGCAGCCGCGCCACCAACGCCAGCATCTACCTCATCGAAGATATATGTTCCCATCGGAGATGACTCAGCAATGACAACTGAGAGCGCGAGCATCACACGCGATGTTTCACCACCACTGGCTACCTTCGACAACGGGAGCGGGTTGGCCCCGGCATGCCCGGCAAATAGCAAGGCGATCTCATCTAGCCCGGTCGAGGAGTACTCGGAGAATGTCTCACCAGAGGCGGTGTTGATCTCACAAATCAACTCCGAGTTCGGCATAGAAAGTTTCTGCATCTCAGAAGTTGTTAACTTCGATAATTTCTCTGCCCCGGAATTCCGCTTTGCAGTGAGAACCTTCGCTGCCTTCTTGAGACTCATAAAGATTGTTGCGAGTTCTCTCTCTAACTCAATGATCCGCGCATCTCCGCCGACTAAATCGGCAATCCGTTCCTGCGAGAATTCAAAGCGGGTGATCAGTTCTTCAAAGGCTACTTCGCGATCTGAACCAATTCCAAACTTTTTAATTAAAGAATTAATCCCCGCCTTACGTTGCTGTAAAGCATCAAAGCGCGCCGGGTTCGCCTCAAGTCGACCGAGGTATGAGAGCAGATCTCCAGTTGAATCCGCGAGGTCGAAGAGAACTGTCGAGTATTTATCAATCGCTCGATCAAGCGTGGAATCCTTGCCTTTAATTGATTCCAAGGTACGACGAGCTAGGTTTAGTGAGGAGATGATTCCGCGCTCTTCATCTTCAATCTGATTGAGAGCTCTCGTGATCACGTTATGGAGCTCTTCTACGCTGCCAAGTCGGTTAATCTCATCTTCAATCTCGCGATCTTCCCCACTCTTTGGCAAGATCTTTGAAAATTCATCTACAAAAGCTTTCAACTCGGCGATCTGCGCATCTTTCTGCGCACTCTCCTTCTTCAATAGTGCAATTCGCTCTGCAAGAGATCGGTACTCGTCGAAGCTCTCTTGGTAAGAGCCGAGTTCGCTCTCGGCGCCGACGAAGGCATCTAAGAGCTCTCGCTGCACAGCAGGCTTTGCCAATCTGAGGTTGGTTGACTGGCCGTGAATTTCAATAAGCCCCTCAGCAAAGCCGGCAACCTTAGATGTAGTCGAGAGTGCGCCACCAATTGTGATGCGGGACTTTCCTTCAGCTCCAATAGTTCGAGTGAGTAAGAGTTCGGAGCCTTCAATATCGCCGCCGAGATCGAGAATAGCTTCACTGATCTGCGGTGTAACAGTAAATCGCGAGGAGACGACTGTTCGCTCAGACCCTGTTCGCACTAAATCAGCGTCGCCCTTTCCGCCGAGGACTAGACCAAGGGCGGTGAGGACCATCGTCTTTCCAGCACCCGTCTCCCCCGTAAGAACAGTCAGGCCTGGTCCAAATTCAATCTGAGCGCTCTCGATAACGCCGAGTGAGCGAATTGAGATCTCCTCAAGTTGGTTTACTGCAGGAGTTTTACTCTCACTCACCGCGCCAACCTTCAATAGGTAATTTGAACTTTGCTACAAGGCGATCTGTGAAGCCACCTTGATCAAGTTGAACGAGTCGAACCGAGTTAATCGCTTTCGAGATGGTAACGCGATCTCGGAGTTCGAGTGGGAAGGTGCGCATGCCATCAGCAGAGAGCTGACAATTCTTCGACTCAATATCAATCGCGATCGTTGAATCTGGTGAGATCACCATCGGGCGCGAGAAGAGCGCATGGGCTGCCAAAGGTAAGAAGAGGATCGCATGAACTTGAGGCCACATCACTGGACCACCCGCAGAATATGCGTAGGCAGTGGATCCGGTTGGAGTTGCTGCGATCACGCCATCGCACCCCCAGCGAGAGAGCGGACGCCCATCAATTTGAACAAAAAGTTCGACCATCTGTGCATCATTTCGGCTAACCGTCACTTCATTGAGCGCCCAGCCAGTATGAACCGTGCTCCCCGCCCGCTCAACTGAATGCTTGAGAAGTAATCGGGATTCACCCGTGTAGCTACGATCGAGAATTCCTTGCACAATCGCCGAGATAGATGGTCTATCAATTTCAGCGAGAAACCCAACGTTGCCCATATTGATACCAAGAATTGGAATATCGTGGCCTTGCACTAGTTCTGCCGCACGCAAGATCGTGCCATCACCGCCGAGAACAACAGCAATCTCAATATCGTTCACTGACTGCACAGAGTCCACGTGGACGATCGAATGTGGCGAATTTGAAAGAACAGTAATTCCTACCTGATGGAGCTCGCGGGCCAGATCTGCTGCAAGTACAAGAGCATCTTCTCTTGTTGGATGGACAACTAAGAGAACTTTACGATTTACCATTTACTGTGGCCCTTCGGTAATTGCTGCTTCTAGTTGCGCATCCGATAACTCATTACTTCCCCGCTTCAACCATAGGAAGTATTCGACGTTACCGCTCGGTCCAGGTAACGAACTCGCGACAACTCCGTAACACCCGAGACCCATATCGTAGGCAGCGTCGGCGACATCTTTCACCGCGATCTTTCGAAGCTGTGGATCGCGCACAACACCACCTGCGCCGAGTCGTTCCCGACCTACTTCAAATTGTGGCTTTACCATCACTAAGAAATCGGCCTGAGCGCGAGTAACTCCAGAGAGTGCAGGCAAGACGAGTGAGAGTGAGATAAAACTTAAATCAGCAACGACGAGATCTACCGGATCACCAATTTGTTCTTGCGTTAAATGACGGACGTTAGTTCGATCAAGGACAGTTACTCGAGGATCCTGGCGAATCTCCCAGGCCATCTGACCGTACCCAACATCTACAGCGACAACGCCGGCAACATCGCGCTTGAGTAAGACATCGGTGAAGCCACCCGTTGAAGCACCTGCATCAAGTGCGCGCCGACCAGCTACAAGAATTTCAGGGAAGGCATCGAGTGCACCAGCTAACTTATGCCCACCTCGGGATACGTAATCATCTCGCTCCCCCGCAATCGTGAGCGAAGTTTCGGCATCTACTTGCGTTGCTGGCTTTGTTGCAGGAATTCCTACGACGAGAACTGAGCGTGATTCAATGAGATCAGCAGCATGCTCACGAGAGCGCGCGAGACCGCGACGGACTAGTTCTGCATCGAGCCGGGTCTTCATGAGCGTTCTTAGATGCCGTCGATTGCGGTCAACGCGCGTTGGAGTTGGTCGTGGATCGCGTCGTATTCGGTGACATGGGTATCTAACTCATGGCCTTGAACCGCCGCAATTCGGTCGCGGATCGAATCAATCGAGCCAGATTGGCTCAACTCTTCGCCATCGTGGTGCATGTCGTGGTGCATGTCGTGATGATTAACGCTCTCATTCATACGCGTACCGTACCAACTGCGCTCACCGATGCGTGGTTATCGGGGAGGAATTGAAGAGCGTGAGGGCTAAAGCTTGGTGATGGAGAGCGCCTCAACCTGCCAACGGCTTGCTAGCCCATCTGGTGCCTGCCAGAACCTGCGGCGCACCGCTCCTTGA
The DNA here is from genome assembly GCA_040402375.1 of Candidatus Nanopelagicaceae bacterium. GTDB lineage: Bacteria > Actinomycetota > Actinomycetes > Nanopelagicales > Nanopelagicaceae > PALSA-747. The sequence goes on from JBBAMR010000003.1 coordinate 126,536, forward strand.
ACCTCAATCCAATCCTGACCCTTGACCGAGAGAGCCGATTTTCGAGCCGAGGCGCTCCAGGCTGCGATATCCAAGGTGTCGACCTCACGCTTCTTTCCACGAGCCTTGCGATCGACGATGATGCGAAATTCAACAACCTTATCGCCACTCGGAAGATGACGAGCGGTGGCAGGCGCACTCACTCTGCCGACCAAGAGCACTTCATTGCATGGCTCAAATCCCTCATCGATTGCACTGTCACTCTCATGACTTTTCGATCTGACGCTCTTTGTTCTATCTGTCTTTGCCATCTCTTCTCACCTCTCTCTACTGAGAACTTTGCATAGTTCATCCGCGCACAAGGTAACGAATTGATGGCGAGAGAATTCGCTCAATGCAAAGATGGTGTGGAGAGAAATCACCTGTGAAAAACGAGAGCGCCACAGAGAGATGCAGGCAGAAAAAAAGAGCACCTACTCAACCCGCAAGTGCGAGGAGTCGGTGCTCTTTATAAATGATGTCCGGCGGCGATCTACTCT
>JBBAMR010000004.1:0-34978 GCA_040402375.1 Candidatus Nanopelagicaceae bacterium
GGTGACCAAGCTACTACTCGTAAGTGGCATGTCATCGATGCAGAAGGCGTAGTACTAGGTCGCCTCGCTTCACATGCAGCAGTACTGCTTCGCGGAAAGCATAAGACCACATTCGCGCCACATATCGATATGGGTGACTTCGTCATCGTTATCAACGCTGAGAAGATTGTTCTCACCGGTCAAAAGGCAGCTCAGAAGATGGCTCACCACCACTCAGGTTTCCCAGGTGGAATGCGCTCGATCGTTTATGCAGATTTGATCAACCAGGATCCAACTCGCGTTGTTGAGAAGGCGATCCTCGGAATGATTCCTAAGAACAAGCTCGGCCGTCAGGTCGGTTCAAAGCTCAAGGTCTACGCAGGACCAGCACACCCACACGCTGCGCAGAACCCTTCAGTATTTGAAATCACCCAAATTTCCCAGATCGTAAAGAATTAATAGGAGCGAATAAAAATGTCAGATCTCGAAACAACAGTTGACGCACAGGATGAACTCCTTACTTCTTACTCAAGTAGCACACCAGCTGCAGCGACAAACCGTCCATCAATCAAGGCACCAGGTGGCGGAACCGGTCGTCGTAAAGAGGCAGTTGCGCGCGTTCGCTTAATTCCAGGTTCTGGCAAGTGGATTGTTAACGGCAAGGAACTCGCTGTCTACTTCCCAAATAAGGTTCACCAACAACTCGTATCAGAGCCATTCCGCACCGTTGGTGCTGAGAATGCTTTTGATGTTATCGCCCGTATCAACGGTGGCGGAACATCAGGACAGGCTGGCGCACTTCGCCTCGGAGTTGCACGTGCCCTCAATGAGATCGATCGTGATGCGAACCGTCCAGCACTGAAGAAGGCTGGCTTCCTCACACGTGATCCACGTGTTATCGAGCGCAAGAAGTACGGCCTGAAGAAGGCTCGTAAGCGTTCACAATACTCAAAGCGTTAATTTACCTCTCTCACTTCTGGCATACCTTGCTTGGATCTGGAAGATAAATGGCACTCTTCGGCACTGATGGTGTTCGGGGCTTAGCCAATCGCGACCTCACTGCAGAACTAGCTCTAAATCTTGCTGTCTCTGCTGCCCACATTCTTGGTGAAGTCGGAGCCTTTGTCGGGCACCGACCTAAGGCGATCGTTGGTCATGATTCGCGTGCATCCGGTGAATTCCTAGAAGCTGCGACTATCGCTGGTCTTGCTAGCGCTGGCGTAGATGTCTATCGCGTTGGAGTACTGCCCACTCCCGCTATCGCTTTTCTCGTCGCCGAAAGTGGCGCAGACCTTGGCGTGATGATTAGCGCTTCACATAATCCAATGCCAGATAATGGAATTAAGTTCTTCGCCAAGGGTGGCGGAAAACTCGATGATGCGCTCGAAGCAAAGATCGAAGCTCGGTTAAAAGAGCCATGGGAACGTCCGACTGGTGCAGATGTTGGTCGAGTCATTACTGATGAGAGCGCCGCAGAGCGATATATCTTCCACTTGCTCTCATCCCTCACATCAAACTTGAGTGGCATCAAAGTCGTTGTTGATTGCGCCAACGGTGCCTCATCACGAGTTGCTCCTAAAGTATATGAACGCGCAGGCGCGGATGTTATTGCTATCTCAGCAGCACCAAGCGGTCTCAATATTAATGATGGCTGCGGCTCGACTCATTTAGAAAATCTCAAAGCCAAAGTCATTGAAGTAGGTGCCGATCTTGGCATTGCTCATGATGGCGATGCTGATCGTTGTCTTGCTGTCGATGCTGATGGCAATGAGATCGATGGTGATTTTATTATGGCGATCCTTGCTGCAGATCTGCACTCACAGGGCAAGCTCACGAAGCAGACTGTTGTCGGAACCGTGATGAGTAACCTCGGCTTCTTAAAGGCGATGAACGAACTTAACATCAAGGTCGAGACCACTGCGGTCGGTGATCGATATGTACTTGAGAAAATGCTTGCTGATGGCTACACACTCGGCGGCGAACAATCTGGCCACATCATCATGCGCGAACATGCTAATACTGGCGATGGCTTACTCACTGCGCTTCACCTCATGCAGGCGATGAAGAATTCAGGTAAGAGTTTGGCTGAGCTCGCCCAGGTCATGGTCCGATTCCCACAAGTCTTGATCAATGTTAAAGATGTAAAGAAGGATGAGCTCGCTTCGTCAGAGGCGATCCAGAGTGCGATCGCTTCAAAGAGCGCAGAATTTAATGGCACCGGACGGATCCTTGTCAGGCCATCAGGTACCGAGGCGCTGGTCCGCGTGATGGTGGAGGCTGCGACAGCTGATGCAGCCGAGCAAATCGCCAATGAAATAGCAGCCCTAGTAAGATCAGAACTCTCGTAGCGTTTCACTGATTAAAGGAGCCAGGCTAGATGTGTGGCATCGTTGGATATACCGGTAAGGCAATAGCCCTCTCGCCAGTTTTAGAAGGACTCCGCCGACTCGAATACCGTGGATATGACTCAGCAGGAATCGCACTCGCAGTCCGTAAAGGTGAACCACTCTGGATTGAAAAGCGCGCCGGCAAGCTCGGCAATCTTGAATCAACTCTTACATCGGTCCCTGATGCTCATAGCGGCATCGGCCACACTCGCTGGGCGACTCATGGCGGACCAACTGATACGAATGCCCATCCACACCTTGATAACGAGGGCAAGCTCGCCCTCATTCACAACGGAATCATTGAAAATTATGTCGAGCTGCGCACCGAACTTGAGAAGCGCGGACATATCTTTTCATCAGAGACTGATACTGAATCTGTCGTGCATCTCTTGAGTGATGCGCGTAAGAAGCACAACGGAGATCTCGCAGCAGCGATGCGTGAAGTCTGTGGCGAACTTCGTGGCTCATTTACACTCCTTGCGATCCACTCTGATGAACCGGGCCGCATTGTTGGAGCGCGACGAAACTCACCACTCGTTGTCGGAGTAGGAGATGGTGAGAACTTCCTCGCATCTGATGTCTCTGCCTTTATCGCCTACACCAAGCGCGCCCTAGAGCTCGGTCAAGATGAGGTCGTCGATATCACCGCTGATGCAATTGTTATTACCAACCTCGAAGGTGATGTCTTACCGCAGAAGGCGTACGAGATCTCGTGGGATGCATCTGCCGCTGAGCGAGGTGGCTTCGAACACTTCATGTTGAAGGAGATCTACGAACAACCCAAGGCAGTTGCCGATACGTTAATTGGTCGCACCGCTGGTCTCGATCCTGAAATTACTGCTGGCATCAACCTCGAAGGTATTAGCAAGGTAGTCATCATCGCTTGCGGAACTGCCTTCCACGCCGGACTCGTCGGGAAATATGCGATTGAAAAATGGGCAAATATTTCAGTCGATGTCGAGCTCGCCTCTGAGTATCGCTACCGTGAACCAAGTGTTGATAGCTCGACCTTAGTTATCCCAATCTCTCAATCAGGCGAGACGATGGATACCCTCATGGCGATGCGTTATGCACGAAGTAAAGGCGCACGAGTCTTCGCAGTCTGCAATACCAATGGATCCACGATTCCACGCGAGTCCGATGCTGTTCTTTACACCCACGCCGGCCCGGAGATCGCCGTTGCATCAACTAAGGCATTTCTCACCCAGCTCATTGCGATGTATTTAATTGGTCTTCATTTAGGCGGAGTACGCGGAACGCTCACCGCCACCGAGCACGATGAGATCGTTGCGCATCTTTCGGCACTTCCAGGAAAGATCGAGCAAGTTCTTGAGACGGTTGAGCCGCTGCGCGAGCTCACTCGACGCTTTAAGGATGCGAGCTCGATGCTCTTCTTAGGTCGCCATGTTGGCTTCCCCTCAGCGCTCGAGGGTGCACTCAAGTTGAAAGAACTCGCCTACATGCATGCTGAAGGTTTTGCCGGCGGTGAGCTCAAGCATGGTCCGATCGCGCTCATTGATCAAGGAACCCCAGTTGTTGCGATCATGCCAGCGACTGGTTCGCTCTTAGCCGAGAAGATGGCGAGCAATGTTCAGGAAGTAAAGGCTCGTGGGGCTGTGATCATTGCAATTGGTGATGGTGAGCTTTCGAGTGCGAACCACATGATTCGTATTCCATCGACGCATCCATTCTTAGAGCCAGTCCTCTCGGTAGTGCCGCTGCAGGTTATTGCCTATGAGATGGCGATCGCTCGCGGGAATGATGTTGATCAACCACGTAACTTGGCGAAATCTGTCACGGTGGAATAAATGTTTAATAGCCTTCCAGAGATCAGACGCTCCGAAATGCTCCGCGCCTTTCGAGCATCCTTGATTCTCTTCGTGGGCTTCTTGATTGTTACCGAGCAAGTCATGACCAAGAGCTACCTCTACCGCTTTGATCATTGGATTAAGAACCTCAAGCACCATACCTTTAAGGGGGCATCGAGTCATGCGCTCTTAGCTCTCGATGATTTAGGGCTTCGAAGTTTTACAGCGACGGTGCTGCTGATACTTGCAGCCTTTATTGGTTGGCGTTTTAAATCCTGGCGACCAATCTATTTATCAGTGTCAGCACTTCTCCTCTTGAATGGCGTCGTCGGATTATCAAAATTAATCTTTGGACGCTCAAAGCCCCGGCTTGCACTCGATCTCTTGCACGACGGTGGGCTCTCGTATCCAAGTGGCCACTCGGCAAATGCCCTCCTCACGTGGGGAATGTGCTCATACTTAATTTATCGCTACACCAATCGCCAACCCTTTCGGGGAATCAAGCTCAACTGGTTGGTCGCACTCATTACCATCACGGTCTGCATCGTCTCATTAATTCGAAGCACACACTGGTTCTCAGATCTCTTGGGTGGAGTTCTTATCGGTGGTTCACTGCTCGTATTCCTGATCGCACTTGATCGTGCTTGGCCCTCAACGAGGCAGCCATCATGATCTTTGGAATCGGTATTGATGTCGTTGATATCGCGCGCTTTGAAGAATCACTACTCCGTACGCCCTCTCTCAAAGAGCGTCTCTTCAAAGGCACTGAGCTAGATAGACCGATCCATTCACTTGCCGCCCGCTTCGCTGCAAAAGAGGCGATCGCTAAAGCGATGGATTCGAAAGAGAATTTCCACTGGCAGGATATTGAGATCATCAACCTCGATAGCGGAAAGCCAACCTTTCAGTTGTCAGGATCGACTGAAGAATTTTTGCAGGGCAAGAAAGTACATGTGACCCTCTCTCATGATGCCGGCATCGCTTCAGCTATGGTGGTGATTGAAGAATGAGCGAGCTGCGCGCTTATGTAGAAGTAGATCTACGAGCTATCGCATCTAATATTCGAAAGATTGCGAGCGCGAGTGATGCACAGATTCTTGCCGTGGTTAAGGCTGATGCATATGGCCATGGTTTGATTGAGGTTGCTCGTACTGCAGTTGACTCAGGTGCATCGTGGCTCGGGACAGCGTTATTAGAAGAAGCCTTCGCGCTTCGAGCTGCTGGAATCTCTGCGCCAGTTCTAGCTTGGCTCACTCCGCCAGGAGAAGATTTTGATTCAGCGCTTCGTGAACGAATCGATCTCTCCATCTCTTCGCTCGCAATTCTGGAAGAGATTCTTGCGGCAGGGGAGCGAACGGGGATTACCCCTCGAGTACATATTGAAGTAGACACAGGAATGACTCGCGGTGGATTCCTGGATGAGTGGGATCCATTCCTGATTCGTCTGCGCGAGGTTAAAGATTCGCTCCATGTCGTGGGTTTTTGGACCCACTTCGCCCGGGCTGATGAACCAGATTCTGATTTCACCGATCAACAACTTATTCTCTTTAATGTCTTGCTCAATGCCTTGCAAAGCGAGGGGATCTTTCCCGAGATCATCCATACCGCTAATTCGGCAGGCGCTCTTGTACATCCAAGCTCGCACAAGCAGATGCTCCGACTTGGAATCGCGATGTATGGATTAAGCCCAGATATCACCACTTTGGGCAGCTCTGAAGTTCTTGGATTAACTCCGGCAATGAGTATTAAGGCGAAGTTAGTCAACGTCAAGAGCGTGCCTGCCCTATCCCGAGTCGGTTATGGCGGAGCTGGTGTTACCGATCGAGATACAAAACTTGGCATCGTCTGCATGGGTTATAGCGATGGTCTTCCACGCCGAGCAGATTCAACTGCTGGCGTCTCCTATCTCGGAGAACTTGCTCGATTGGTCGGGCGAATTTCGATGGATCAGTGCGTAGTTGATCTCGGCCCTGAAACTCAAGCACTGGCTGGTGAATATGTGACGGTGATTGGCGCTGACGGCTTTAGTGCTGATGATTGGGCGAGCGCCGCGGGCACAATTAATTATGAAATAACGACACGAATTGCGAGCCGATTGCCTAGAATCTACCTTCGTTAGTGAGCTCGTTAATAAGTAGCGTGCACGCCAGATTGAAGAGGAGGTAGGTCGTGAATAGTTCGACCCCATCTCTCCTCGCGATCGACTCAGTAAACGTTCAATTTGGTGGCTTGAAGGCGCTCACAGATATCTCACTTCACATCAATCCTGGAGAAGTTGTCGGCTTAATCGGTCCTAATGGCGCCGGCAAGACCACGCTCTTCAATGTCCTCTCTGGCATCGTCCCTCCGAACTCTGGCGCACTCACACTCAATGGTGAGAAGCGCGATTGGCTTAAACCACATGAGCTTGTTGATCACCAGATTGCCCGCACCTTGCAAGGGGTTGGCCTCTTCGGTGATCTCACCGTTCTAGAAAATGTCATGATCGGCGCTGAACTTCACGCGAAGGCTGGTCTCATGCGATCAATCTTCGGGGCTGACCGAAAGAGTGAAGCGCACCTTCGTGAACGCGCTCAGGTTGCACTTGAAAATACCTATTGCGCAGATATCGCCAACCGACGCGCTGATTCTCTTCCTTACCCAATCACTAAGCGAGTAGCGATTGCCAGGGCACTTGTAAGTAATCCACGGCTCTTAATGCTGGATGAGCCAGCCGGTGGACTCGGCTCGCAAGATATTGAATGGATGAATGGGCTAATCCGCAATATTCGGGGGAGTACCTCTGTTCTTATTGTCGAACACCATATGGATGTCGTCATGAGCGTCTGTGATCGAATCTATGTCCTTAACTTTGGTGAGCTCATTGCAGTAGGCACACCTGCAGAAGTACGAGCAAACCCAGCAGTCATCGCTGCCTATCTTGGAGCTGGTGCGAAGTGACACTTATCGTCGACCACCTTCATGTTCAGCATGGCGCCATCACCGCGATTAAAGATCTCTCATTCACAATTGAACCTGGTGAGTTAGTGACGATCATCGGAAGCAATGGCGCAGGAAAGACAACACTTCTTCGCGCATTGTCGGGACTCATCCCAACAGCATCTGGATCTGCATCGTGGAAGGGCCAATCTATTCTTGGTCGACGTGCCGAAGATTTAGTTCGCCATGGAATTGTTCATGTCTCAGAGGGCAAGGCGGTTATTCCAGAACTCACCGTTGCTGAAAATCTTGAGCTTGGCGGAATCTGGCGTAAAGATAAGGCCGATATTGCGCTCGCTACCTCAGAAGTTCTAGAACTCTTTCCGCGACTGGGTGAGCGAATGAAGCAGGGCGCAGATACCTTGTCAGGTGGAGAACGACAGATGCTTGCAATCGGCCGAGCGATGATCGCCCGACCAGAGCTCTTGCTCTTAGATGAGCCATCACTGGGATTAGCGCCACTGATCATTGAGCAGATCTTCAGCGCTGTCGATTCACTACGAGCACGCCACGGACTGACAGTAGTTCTGGTTGAGCAGAATGCAATCTCAGCACTTGGGATCGCAGATCGAGGAATCATCATCAATCTTGGAAAATTTGTTACCTCTGGCACCTCAGCATCATTACTGAGTGATCCAACACTTCGAGCAGCATATTTGGGCTTCTAATGGCGACCTTCTTCAACACAATCCTTGTAGGCATAAGTAGCGGTTCGATCTATGCGCTGATGTCACTATCTCTCGTCTTAGTTTGGCGATCTACTCGCGTTGTGAATTTCGCGGCTGCTGGTCAAGCGGTGCTCTCTACGTACCTTGGTTATGAAGCGATGAGTCGCCTGCATAACTACTGGCTATCGCTTCCTATCGCAGTCATCGCTGGCGCGCTCATTAGCGCACTTGTTGAATCATGTGTGATGAGGCCGCTTGCGAAGCGGAGCAAAGGAACTGCGGTTGAATCGATCGCACCTGTGATCGCAACTCTTGGTATCTTGGGATTAATTCGCGGAGTAGTGGGCCTGATTTGGGGCAATACCTTCTTGCAATACACATCACCGCTTTCTAGCAAGGGCTTCACGATTGGCCACACAACAATTCCATTCTCGCCACTCAACGCAGCGATTGTGATTGGCGCGGCAATTGTCTTAGCAATCTTTGCTGCAATATTTAGATTCACACGGCTCGGTCTCGCACTTCGAGCAGCGAGCTTCCAGCCAGAAATTTCCAGGCTCTCAGGTATTCGCGTTGATCGAATTCGCACAATCGGTTGGGCATTTGCCGGCGCCGCTGGTGCGCTAGCTGGCGCTTTAGTGACGCCGACTGCTTATCTCTCACCAAACTCACTCGATCTACTTCTCGTCAGTGGTTTTGTTGCAGCAGTCATCGGTGGACTTGAAAGTTTGATCGGCGCAGTTGTTGGTGGATTAGTACTTGGAGTCGGTTTCGCCTTTATCTTGCAATATATCGGCACTCAAGTCACCTTCAGCGCTGCCTTTATTATTTTAATCATCGTCCTCTTCATTCGCCCGCAAGGTATCTTCGGACGTGGAGGCAGCCGTGAAGCGTAAAAGTCCAGCTGCCAGGTTCTTGATCTCACTTGGGATTGGTGCGATCTTGCTCTTTGCGAGTGGCCACGTTGATGAGCTACGTGCTTATCAAGGCGCACAGGTTGCTATCTATGCCATCGCAATCGCATCGATCGTGCTCTTAACGGGATTCTCTGGACAGATCTCACTTGGTCACGGCGCACTTTTGGCGGTCGGTGGCTATGCCGCAGTCATTGCGCAGATTCACTGGCATCTTCCATATCCACTCACATTTCTTATTGGTGGCATCGCCGGCGCACTTGCTGGTTATGTTCTGGGAATCGCCGCTGCACGATTGCGTGGCCCGTACCTCGCGGGCACAACTCTCGCGCTCGCAGTTGGTCTACCCTCGCTCGCAAACCAATTCCATATCCTTGGCGGCGAGCAGGGTCTTCCCTTCGATGTCGGCACTGCACCAACCTGGATCGGCAAAGATTTCACGCAGTACCGATGGTTCTTCTGGGTCGCAGTAACCGCCGCTCTGGCTATTTTCTGGCTCTTACGGAATTTGTTATCAACTCGTTATGGAAGGCGCTGGCGCGCAGTACGGGCTAATCCGACTGCAGCAGCACTTGCGGGCATTGATATCGCTAAGGCAAAAGTCTTGGCATTTACGCTCAGTTCTGCCGTAGCAGGCCTCTCCGGCGCGCTCTTTGCGATGCTCCTTGGATTGGTCGCCCCATTGGCCTTTACCTTAACCCTTTCTTTCACGCTTGTTACTGGTGCGGTGCTTGCGGGTGTCAGTAACCTCGGGGGTAGCATTGTTGGCGCACTAGTGTTGGTAGCTATTCCAGAACTCTCGAATGTCGTTGCAACACATTTGGGAGGATCGGATCGAGTCACCGCAAACTTGCCAGGCGTTGTAACGAGCGTGCTCTTGATCGTGACCGTGCTTCTCGCACCGAACGGACCCAGGATCCCACGTCGTCACAAGTAGTCGCCACTACAACTTCATAAAGGCAATTCCTACATACCCTCAATGGAAGGAAATTCATGTTCGTTTCGCGTCGAAATAAGGGCGGAATCATCGCAGCAGCGGCAATCGCTGCAGCGGCACTGGTTACCAGTGCGCTCCCTGCCCACGCAGAGACTGGCGTTACCAGCTCAACTATCAAATTAGGTATTACTGTTCCGCTCACCGGCGCAGCAGCTCCTGGTTACAACAAGGTGCCGTATGCCATGAAGGCATATTTTGATTACGTCAATGCAAATGGTGGAGTGAATGGTCGCAAGATCCAACTCGTCATTAAAGATGATGGATACTCACCGGCAACGACTCTCTCAGTCACAAATGATCTCATCCTCAAAGATAAGGTCTTTGCACTCGTAGGTACTCTCGGAACTGCAAATAACGAAGCGACAACTCGCCTCGTCAACAGCCACAAAGTCCCACGTCTCTTCGTGAATACCGGATTCAGTGCCTTTGCCGATATGAAGAAGTACCCAACAACATTCCCTCTCTTCCCTTCATACGCAACTGAAGCGAAGGTCATGGGTAAGTACCTTGCAGATAACTTTGCGGGCAAAAAAGTTGCTCTCATCTACCAAGATGATGACTTTGGTGCAGATGCACTCAAGGGCTTTGCAACAGCCGGCACAACCTTCGTCGCAAAGATTCCTTACTCATCACTATCTCAGGCTGATCCATCAGTCGTAGGTAAGTGGGTTACTACTCTTGCAACTGCACAGGCAGATGCCGTCATCATGTTTGGTGTCACCAGTGCTACCGGCGCTCTCGCCGGCGGTCTCTACAAGGCTGGCCTCATTGGCAAAGTACAGATGATCCTTGGCTCTGTCGGTAGCGATGGAACAACCCTCAAGGGCTTGCTCGGACCATTGGCTCCAGCACTTGCTGGATCAATTGCCGCCTCATTCTTGCCATCACCTTCTGATGCAACCGATGAGTACGTCAACCTCTTTAAGAGCGTCAATACTCAGTACAACGCAGGCGCTACCTTCGATAACAACGTTCTCGTTGGTATGAATACTGCGATGATGACAGTGCAAGCACTCCGCGCAGCTGGAACAAATCCAACTCGTGCAAGCTTGATCAAGGCGATTGAAGCTAAGGGCTCTACCTTCGCTTCTGCAGCATTCTCATCCATCTCCTATAGCGCTAAGAGCCACGTCGGTTACTCCGGCTACTGGTTTGGAAAGCTCGGAACCGATGGAAACGCTGTCTCAGTCGATGGCGCTGGTAAGTACACCCTCTATTCAACCGATTCTGGAACGGCGCCAGTTGTTAAATCAGCTCCAGCCCGAACAGCCATGCCAGCGAAGGGATTGCCAACTAACTAATGAATATCTCATCTATGCACAAGAAGATTGCGGTACTCGGAGCCACAGCTCTCGCAGCACTCGCGTTCACAGCAGCTCCAACAGTTGCTCATGCCGCACCAGCGTGTGATGGCAAGGTCCCTGTTAGCTCTTGCGTCGGTGCCACCTCTGATGGTGCGCCATACTCAATGATGGTTCCAGCAAACTTCAACGGAACTGTTTACCTGTACTCACACGGATATCGCTACAACGTTGATATTCCGGCTGCGATCCCATTGATCGGTGGATACAAGGTCACAAACACTCCACAACCTGGTCCAAATGCAACTGTCATCCAATACCTTTTGAGTAAGGGATTTGCAGTTATGGGATCTGGCTTTGCACGTCAAGGATGGAATGGTGATTCTGGCGTTGCAACCGATGTCGAACTCATCAATACCTTTAAGACACAGTTCACCAAGACAACTCACGTTATTGCGTGGGGAGAATCTCTCGGTGGCTTTATCACTCAAGGTCTTGCAGAGAAGCTCGGAACTCAGCTCTCAGCTGTAGCTCCACTCTGTGTTGCATCATCGAGCGTCGAAGCTGAACTCAAGATGGCAGGCGACTTCCTCTGGGGTCTCAAGACCTTCTTCGATCCGTCAATCAAGGCTGGTAATTACTCAGCTGGCGCTGCTGGATATGCCGAAGCCATGGGTGACCTTGGCAAGGTCTTCACCGTTATGGGTAAGTTGCAGGTCGGCATCGGAACAGAGCTCGCAACTGGAAAGCCATCATGGCCAGATACGACTCCAGCCTCTGTCGCTGCTTCAGGCCTTGGTGCAGTCCCATCTCGTTCAGCACTTCTGTTGATCGGCCTTATGGCTGGTCTCCCAACTCAGAGCGCGCACTTTGATGGAACAACTGGTCCAGGATCAGCGAACTCATCGAGCTATACCGGCTTCGCACTTCTTGGTAGTCCGGCACTTGGAATCCTTGAAAATGGAACCAATGCAGCAGCTCTAGCTATCTTGGCAACTCTCGATGTCGAGCAGCAATCTGGCGGTGCGATCTTTGATAATTCAAAGACCGATTACGCAGCTCAGGTCGCTTCCGAAGCGAGCACATATAGCGCTGCGTTGAGCGGCTCAACCGCAACTGGTGGAATGCTTGCCTACCTTGCAGCTGCACCTCGTGCGACTGCTACACCAGCAGCGCTTGCAAAGATGCGTGGCCTACTTCAGTGGACCGGCAAAGTTAGCGTTCCAACCATCACTATGGTTGGAGTTGCGGATCCAATCACTCCAGCAGGTAACTCAACCTACCTCGCTAATAAGTATGCAGATCAATATGCAGCTCAGATCAAAGCGAATCTCAAGGCTCACACAGCTCGTGGTTCTTCTAACTTGATCTCGATCTACGGTTTGACTCCAACTCACTACACAACCTTCGGCGCAACAGGCTCACCTGTGACATCGACGGCTGCAGCGAATGGAACAAACCACTGTAACTTCACAACAAAGCAGTACACAACAGTTGCAGATCTCTTGGCCTATGCCTCAGCAAATGGCAAGCACCGCTCAGGCGGTCCATTGACAACAGCTGTCCGCAAGATGGGTGGATCAACTGCTGATCTGAAGTTCCAAGCAGCGCTTCCTAAGTTCTACTCGCAGGATTAATCCTCGCGAAAGCGCTTAAGTCAGAAGGGCCTCGGGAGACCGGGGCCCTTCTTCTATTGCACCCCTCACTCTCTCAATTGGCCGGTGGCATTACTCTTGCCCTATGGCCGTAGTGAGATCTCCCGATGCGATGAAATCACTTGGCGCCCTCATTGGCGAACAACTCCACGCCGGCGATCTCGTGCTCCTCAAAGGTGACTTAGGCGCTGGCAAAACTGCGCTCACCCAAGGCATCGGATCAGCCCTCGGAATCACTGGGATTACCTCTCCGACCTTTGTCATCTCTCGTATCCATCACGGCAAAGAGACTCTCGTTCATGTCGATGCCTATCGCTTAGTGGGCGAACCGATGGCGATCTTTGATGACCTCGACCTCGATACCCAGTTGCAGAGCTCGATTATCGTGATTGAGTGGGGTGAGAGTTTTATCGATCGGCTAGCTGATTCATACCTAGAGATTACGATCGAATTTGGCGTTGGCGATAATGACCGCGTGGTGACATCCAAAGGCCATGGCGCTCGTTGGCGCGGATTCTCATTATGACTACCACCCTTGCGATTGATACCTCGACAGATCGCACATCGGTTGCAATCGTACGAGATGGTCAGGTAGTTATCGAGTTACATCATGATGATGCACTGGCACATGGCGAGGTTTTACCAAAGCTGGTGCAACAAGCACTTGCTGTTAAAAATACTATTGATCAGATTGCGATTGGTATGGGGCCTGGTCCATTCACTGGCCTTCGAGTTGGTATCTCATTCGGTCAGAGCTTTGCACTTGGCCGGGGTATTCCCTGGATCGGAGTTTCTTCACTCGACGCCGTAGCTGTCGATGCTAGCCTTGAAGATTTCATTGTGGCAATTGATGCCAGACGTAAAGAACTTTTCTGGGCGAGATATTTTGAAGGTCATCGCATCACCGAACCAGCGGTGAGCGTTCATCAGATTGTTGAAGAGTTGGGTGTGGCAATCGTGCGCACACCACCTCGGGCTGCTGCGATTGCAGGACTTTCGATCTCTCAAAACCTACGTGAGCCACTCTATCTTCGTCGCCCCGACGCTTATCCCCTGCCAGCTGGAATCACCTTCCGAACCGTCAATGTGATGGATGCGGTCGTGATGTATTCACTCGAACAAGAGATCTACAATGGCGAAGATCCGTGGTCACTCGCACAATTTAAGGAAGAGATCGCCGCCAAGGATCGCTATTACATTGTCGCTGAAAGTGAAGGTTCAGTGATCGGTTACGCCGGTGTCATGCTGGTGGGCGACTTGACCGATATCCTCACAATGACGGTAAAACCGGAGTTTCGTCGCAAGGGGATCGCCCGTGAGTTCTTAAAGCGCTTGATTGATTGGTCTCGCAATAAGAAGGCGATCGCCGTGATGCTTGAAGTTCGCTTCAATAACACTGAAGCGATTCCACTCTACGAGGCTAATGGTTTTCGAAAGATCTCAGAGCGGGCTGATTATTACGGCCCTGGCAAGACCGCCCTTGTTATGCGCAAGGAGCTCGCCTCGTGAATATATATATGAATGAGCCACTAGTTCTCGGAATCGAGACCTCGTGTGATGAGACTGCCGTCGGAATTGTTCGCGGTCGCACTTTGCTCGCAAATGTCATCTCATCGAGTGTTGAGCAACATGCTCGCTTTGGTGGAGTCGTACCTGAAATTGCGAGCCGAGCACATCTTGAAGCGATGCAGAACGTCATTGCACAAGCGCTGATTGAGGCGAAAGTTTCGCTGACAGATATCGATGCCTTGGGTGTCACCGCAGGTCCTGGTTTGATTGGTGCATTACTTGTTGGTACATCAGCGGCATCTGGATTAGCACTCGCACTCGACAAGCCGCTCTATGGCGTTAACCATCTCTCTTCACATATTGCAGTTGATGCGCTCGACCACGATCGAGTTCTAGAACCAGCGATTGGATTACTTGTCAGCGGTGGACATAGTTCGATTCTTAAAGTGAGTGATTTAGCTTCCGATGTCGAAGTACTTGGTGCGACGATTGATGATGCGGCAGGTGAGGCATTCGATAAAATCGCACGATTGTTAGATCTAGATTTCCCTGGCGGGCCTGCGATCGATCGCCTCGCGCAATCGGGTAACGCGAGCGCAATAGATTTTCCCCGTGGACTCACTCATGCAAACGATCTAGCAGAGCATCTCTACGACTTCTCATTCTCTGGGCTAAAAACTGCGACTTCGAGATACCTCAAAGCGACCCCTGATGCGGTCCGCGCAGATGTTGCGGCATCGTTTCAAGAGGCGGTCGTTGATGTGCTTTTGAGTAAGGCGATTTCAGCAGCTCAGACCTTTGGCTACGAGAGCATGATTATTGCCGGGGGAGTTGCGGCCAATAGCCGCCTCCGAGCCGAAGCGGCCCGCCGCTGCGAGCTGGCTGGCATCCGGCTTCGGACCCCTCCGATCGGCCTTTGTACCGATAATGGCGCGATGGTCGCCACCCTCACTAGCCTCATGGTCACCGCCGGCCAGACCCCTACGGGGATCGGCTTCGCCGCAGATTCCAGCTCTGGATTGGAAAGGCTCCTCTGGCGCTAGTAGAGTCGGCTTTAGCACTCTCGGGGCCCGTCTGCTAATCCCAGACCCCATGGGGGTGACGTTAACCCACTCGCTAACGAGTTCTCATAAGAAGGAGCGCATCATGGCAATCGCCATTAAGCCACTTGAAGATCGTATTGTCGTTCAGGCCAATGCCGCTGAGCAGAAGACCGCCTCAGGCTTGGTCATTCCAGATACCGCACAAGAGAAGCCACAAGAAGGCACCGTTGTTGCAGTAGGACCAGGTCGTTTCGACGACGGCGTCCGCACTCCGATGGATGTCAAAGTTGGCGATGTTGTTCTATACAGCAAGTACGGCGGAACTGAAGTGAAGTACAACAATGAGGAGTACCTCGTTCTTTCAGCTCGTGACGTTCTCGCCATTATTGAGAAGAACTAACCCAGATGGGCAAGAGTCTTCAATTTGATGAGACCGCTCGTCGCGCGATGGAGCGCGGTGTCAATATTCTCGCTGACACTGTCAAAGTAACACTTGGGCCTAAGGGTCGTAACGTTGTTATCGCAAAGTCATACGGCGCCCCGCTCATCACTAACGATGGCGTCACCATCGCTAAAGAAATCGAACTTTCAGATCCAGCCGAGAACATGGGCGCACAGCTCGTTAAGCAAGTTGCTGAGAAGACCAATGATGTCGCCGGAGATGGCACAACAACTGCAACTGTCCTTGCGCAAGCAATGGTCAAAGAGGGTCTACGTAACCTCGCAGCAGGTGCGCAGCCAATGGAGATCAAGCTTGGTATCGAAGCAGCGGTCAAAGCAGTTGCTGAAGAGCTGAAGAAGAATTCAAAGGCCGTTTCAGGCAAGTCACAGATCGCAGATGTTGCAACGATCTCGGCACAAGATAAGGCGATCGGCGATCTCATTGCAGAAGCGATGGATAAGGTCGGCAAAGATGGCGTTATCACCGTCGAAGAATCGTCAACCACCAACCTCGAACTCGACTTCACTGAAGGTATGCAGTTCGATAAGGGTTACATCTCTCCATATTTCGTCACTGATTCAGATCGCATGGAGACAGTGCTCGATGATGCCTACATCCTGATCTCGGGCCAGAAGATCTCAGCGCTGAGCGAGATCCTGCCGGTACTTGAGAAGGTTGCTCAGGCTAATAAGCCACTTCTGATCATCGCTGAAGATGTTGAGGGTGAAGCGCTTTCAACTCTCGTTGTGAACCGCATGCGCGGAACATTCACATCAGCTGCTGTGAAGGCTCCAGGCTTTGGTGATCGTCGTAAGTCGATGCTCCAAGATATTGCGATCCTCACCGGCGGACAGGTGATCTCAGCAGAGGTCGGTCTCAAGCTTGATGCCGTGACTCTCGATCTACTTGGTCGTGCACGTCGAGTCGTTATCACTAAGGATGCCACCACAATCGTAGATGGCGCTGGCGATAAGGCTGATGTTGCATCACGCGTCAACGAGATCCGTAATGAATTAGCCAATACCGATTCGGATTGGGATCGCGAGAAGCTACAAGAGCGCGTTGCAAAGCTCGCTGGTGGCGTCTGCGTGATCAAGGTCGGCGCACATACTGAAGTTGAACTCAAGGAGAAGAAGCACCGCCTTGAAGATGCAATCTCAGCTACTCGTGCAGCTGTTGAAGAAGGAATCGTTGTCGGAGGCGGAGCTGCTCTCGTACATGCAGCATCAGCGCTCGATGGCGATCTTGGACTCACCGGTGACCGCGCAGTGGGTGTTCGTCTCGTCAAGAAGGCGTGCGATGAACCGCTACGTTGGATCGCAGAGAATGCTGGCCACGAAGGCTATGTCGTTGTTGCAAAGGTCCGCACCATGAAGCCAAATGAAGGTTTCAATGCTGGTACTGAAGTCTATGGCGATCTCGTTGCCGATGGCGTCATCGATCCAGTCAAGGTAACTCGTTCTGCACTCGCCAATGCGGCATCGATTGCAGCGATGTTTATTACAACTGAGGCGCTCGTCTTCGAGACCCCAGAAGCACAGAAGGAAGAGGCAGCTTCAGGACATGGTCACTCACATGGACCTGGCGGGCACTCCCACTAAGTACACCCACTAAGTACAAGAAAAACCCCCGAGATCATCTCGGGGGTTTTTTTATTGAATAACAACTATTACGAAGCAGTTGACAGCTCATTCGCTACAGCGCTGACCGAGTTGCGACGCTCGTTGATTGCGACGCGTTCATCTTCCGAGAGACCGCCCCAAATGCCATATGGCTCGTGGGCAGCGAGTGCTTGCTCGCGGCAGGCCTGGATAACGGGACAGGTTGCGCAGATCGCCTTCGCAGTATTTTCGCGATTACGGCGGCGAGGTCCACGCTCGCCATCAGGATGGAAGAACATCTCTGAGGGGAGGTCTCGGCAGGCGCCGGAGAACTGCCACTCCCATGAGGAGGCCACTGGCTTCGGTAACCGTGCGTTTTCGTTCATAGGTGGGACTCTACAATCGTTTCATAGGTTGTTCAAGTACTGGACAGGTTGTGAAGCGATTTCAGGTGGAGATCTCCCTCACTTACGACCATGCTTGGGGTATGGAGAGCATCGATCGCTACACATCTGAGATTGAGATGAGCGTTGCCTCGGTCGCCAGAAGGATCGGTGTCGCCCCCGGAACGCTTCGAACGTGGGCCAGACGGTACGGAATCGGACCAAGCGGACATATCGACGGTGCGCATCGCCGCTACTCCCACGAAGATCTCGCCCGCCTGCTCTACATGCGCAAATTAATTATTGAAGGTGTGCCACCGATTGATGCGGCGAGAGCTGCGCTCGCGCTACCTGACTCTGAGTTACACAAGAACTCTCAAAACGCCCACCACTCACATCTGCTGGACCCACTGCTCACCTCAAACGATCACGCACTTGTTGATCAGCTCCTACGAGCTGCGCGATCACTAGACCGTGAACTCATTGAGAGGACGCTTGCCGGTCACTTAGAAGCCCACAGCATTGAAGCGACCTGGCACGATGTCTTAGTACCTCTACTTGTCATCGTCGGAGATGATTGGGCGCGTACTGGCGAGGGTATTGAGATCGAGCATCTGCTCTCCGATCTGATTCTGCGATTATTTAATAACCGAATTCACGCGAGCACCCCCAAGATCAATCCACGTCCGGTGCTGATTGCAAGCATTGGTGAAGAGACGCACTCGTTGGCGATTACTGCGCTCGCTGCCGCGCTCTCCGAACGAGGAATCTTGATCCAATTCTTAGGTGCGCGCACACCTGCATCTGCAATTAACGAAGTAGTTCGTCGAAGCGCACCTCCAGCGATCTTCCTCTGGGCTCAACTTCGCAAGAATGCTGATTTCTCATATATCTCCGATCTGCCTTCAGTGAGGCCAAAGCCACTTGTGATTGTTGGCGGCCCAGGATGGAGCACGCAAGAGCTCAAGGGTGCAACCCTCGCCACTGATTTAATGAGCGCCTGTAGCGATATTGAGCGTGCAGTAGGTCTATAGGCGTTTAATTCTGCGCTCTCTGCCCTAGTAGAATACGGCCATGAATGAGGCTGCTCGCGAAAAAGTCGTCCTTCTCGGACTGACCTACGACGATGTTCTCCTCCTGCCTGATGCCTCAGATGTAGTTCCCTCTGAGGTCGCCACAACGACTCGTCTTACACGCGGAATCGAGCTCGCTATTCCGATCGTGAGTTCTGCGATGGATACCGTCACTGAAAGCACTATGGCGATCGCGATGGCAAAGGCCGGCGGAATCGGCATCGTTCATCGCAACCTTGCGATCGATGCGCAAGTCCAACATGTCCTTGATGCTAAAAAGCACGGAATCGTCGGCGCCGCTGTCGGTGTTGGTGACGATGGTTTCGCTCGCGCCTCTGCTTTGATCGAAGCCGGTGTGGATGTTGTTGTTGTCGATACCGCTCACGGTCATCATCGCGCAGTTCTCGATTCGATTGCTCGTATCAAGAAGAGTTTCCCAGATATTCAAATCATCGGCGGCAATGTCGCAACTCGTTCTGGTGCGCAGGCTCTGATTAATGCTGGTGCAGATGCGGTAAAGGTTGGTGTTGGTCCAGGATCAATCTGCACAACTCGCGTCGTTGCCGGTGTTGGTGTCCCACAAGTCACCGCAATTATGGAAGCACATAAGGCCTGCTCTGTTGCTGGCATCCCACTGATTGCAGATGGTGGACTTCAATATTCAGGCGATATCGCTAAAGCGATCGTTGCAGGTGCAGATAGCGTGATGCTTGGTTCGCTCCTTGCTGGTTGCGATGAATCACCTGGTGAACTCATCGAACTCAATGGTCGTAAATTTAAGGGCTATCGCGGAATGGGATCGCTCGGTGCGATGCAATCTCGCGGAGAGCAGAAGTCATATTCCAAGGATCGTTACATGCAGGACGATGTTCTTGCTGAAGATAAGTTAGTTCCAGAAGGTATCGAAGGAAAGGTCGCATATCGCGGCTCGGTCGCAACCGTTGTTCATCAACTCGTTGGTGGGCTCCGTTCAGGAATGGGATACGCCGGTGCTGCAACGATCAGTGAGTTACAGAAGAATGGCCAACTCATTCAGATCACTGCCGCTGGCCTGCAAGAGAGCCACCCACACGATGTCCTTGATATTGCCGAAGCTCCTAACTACAACAGAGGTGGCAAGTAGATGAATGAGATAGAGATCGGACCCGGAAAACGCGCTCGTCAGGCTTACTCTTTCGACGATATTGCGATCGTGCCGAGCCGTCGTACCCGCGACCCAGAAGAAGTCTCGATCTCCTGGCAGATCGACGCATACAAGTTTGCTCTACCAATGCTCGCAGCCCCGATGGATTCAGTCGTCTCACCGGATACCGCGATCGCGATCGGAAAGCTCGGTGGACTTGGTGTCCTCAATCTAGAGGGCCTCTGGACTCGTCACGAAGATCCACGTATTGCACTCGCTGAGATCGCCTCGCTTCCACAAGAGCAAGCGATTCGTCGCATGCAAGAGCTCTATGCAGCTCCGATTCGCTCAGAGCTTGTGAAGGCACGTATCGCCGAGATCCGCGCAGCGGGTGTCACAGTCGCTGCAGCACTCTCCCCGCAACGCACAGCAGAGTTTGCGAACGATGTTATTAAAGCTGGCGTTGATATCTTCGTGATTCGCGGAACAACTGTTTCAGCAGAGCATGTCGCGACAAAGAGTGAGCCACTCAATCTCAAGAAGTTCATCTATGAACTCGATGCACCTGTCATTGTTGGTGGCTGTGCAACCGGTACCGGAGCGCTCCACTTAATGCGCGCTGGCGCAGCTGGAGTACTCGTAGGTTTTGGTGGGGGATCAGCTCATACAACGCGTACCGTTCTTGGTATCTCTGTTCCGATGGCCTCTGCCGTTGCTGAAGTTGCAAGTGCGCGACGCGATTACCTGGATGAATCTGGTGGACGTTATGTCCACGTTATTGCTGATGGTTCTGTCGGAAAATCTGGCGATATCGCAAAGGCGATCGCCTGCGGGGCAGATGCCGTCATGATGGGATCACCACTAGCGAGAGCTCATGAAGCACCTGGCAAGGGTTGGCACTGGGGCCTTGAAGCAGCACATGATGAACTTCCACGTGGCGATAGAGTAAAAGTTGGCACCGTGGGTTCACTCGAAGAGATTCTCGTTGGTCCGTCACACACTGCTGATGGTTCTATGAACCTCTTTGGCGCACTTCGTCGTGGAATGGCAACATCTGGATATTCAGATCTCAAAGAGTTCCAACGCGTAGAGGTTGTCGTCGCGCGTGGCTGAACAAGATCTCGTACTTGTTGTTGATTTCGGTGCTCAATATGCGCAGTTAATTGCGCGCCGAGTCCGTCAAGCACGCGTCTATAGCGAGATCGTGCCATCATCGATGCCGGTTTCGCAGATGCTTGCAAAGAAGCCGAAGGCGATTATTCTTTCAGGCGGTCCTTCTAGTGTGTATGCACCAGGTGCGCCAACACTTGACCCAACAATCTTTGATCACAACTTCCCGATCTTCGGTATCTGTTATGGCTTCCAAGCGATGGCCGCTGCCCTCGGTGGCGTTGTTAGCCAGACTGGTAAATCTGAATTTGGTCGCACAACAATGACTCACGATGGATCATCTCGTTTACTCGGCGGGCTCGATACTGAGTTCCGAGTATGGATGTCACACGGTGATAGCGTCACCAGCGCTCCTGCAGGATTTACATCTACGGCATCAACTGAAGATACCCCGATCGTCTCCTTTGAAAGTAGTGACGCTCTTCTCGCTGGAGTTCAGTTTCATCCAGAAGTTCTTCATTCAGAGAATGGCCAAGAAGTTCTGCGACGTTGGCTCATCGATATCGTTGGTTGCACTCCTTCGTGGACCTCTCAGAATATTGTCGCAACTGAAGTTGAAAAGATTAAGGCGCAGGTTGGTACCAAGCGTGTTATCTGCGGGCTTTCTGGCGGCGTTGATTCAGCAGTCGCTGCAGCTATTGTTCAGAAGGCAATTGGTAGCCAACTCACCTGTGTCTTCGTTGATCATGGCCTATTGCGTGAAGGCGAAGCAGAACAAGTTGAGCAAGATTTTGTAGCAGCAACTGGCGTGCAGTTGATGGTGGTAAATGCAAAGAAGAAGTTCCTTGATGCCCTCACTGGTGTGACTGACCCAGAGACTAAGCGCAAGATTATTGGTCGTGAATTTATCCGTACCTTCGAAGAAGCAGCACGTGAGCTCTCAGCACATGAATCCGTTGACTTCTTAGTTCAGGGCACGCTCTACCCAGATGTTGTTGAATCTGGCGGCGGTGAAGGTGCTGCAACGATTAAATCTCATCACAATGTCGGCGGCCTTCCAGATGACCTTCAGTTCGCACTCATTGAACCGCTTCGCACGCTCTTTAAAGATGAAGTTCGTGAGGCTGGCCTCGAGCTAGGCCTGCCCGAAGAGATTGTCTGGCGCCAACCCTTCCCAGGGCCAGGACTCGGCATTCGTATCATCGGTGAAGTTACTGAGAATCGTCTTACAATTCTAAGAAAAGCCGATTTAATCGTCCGCGAGGAATTAAAGTTAGCCAAGTTAGACCGAGAGATTTGGCAGTGCCCAGTTGTCTTACTTGCAGATGTTCGCAGCGTAGGAGTTCAGGGAGATGGCAGAACATATGGACATCCCATTGTTCTCCGCCCAGTTTCAAGTGAAGATGCAATGACTGCAGATTGGAGTCGACTTCCGTACGATGTACTGGAGAAGATCTCAACCCGCATCACCAATGAAGTACGAGAAATTAATCGAGTCACACTCGACCTGACGAGTAAGCCGCCAGGAACGATTGAATGGGAGTAAGTATGAAGATCAGTAGCCGCACCAAGCGCACCACATTGGTTGGTCTCCTTGCTGCCACTCTTCTCGCTGCTCTACCAATCGCATCACAGGCCGCCGATCATGCTGGTAAAAATAAGGCCGCTGGCTCTGCGCTGAAGTGTCGCCCCACAACAGCTGTCGGTCACCAGCCACCACAGATCACTCCGCCTGCGATCAAGCCACCATTTAAAAATCGCACCTTTACCTTTGTGACGAATTGCGGCGACATCGTTGTTGCAGCTGATGGCCAGAAGGCGCAGCTCACCGTTCTTGCACTCACCGCTCTCGCTAAGGGTGGCTACTTCGATCAGACACTCTGCCACCGCCTCACAACTGCTGGGCTCTTTGTTCTCCAATGCGGAGATCCAACTGCGACCGGCTCTGGTGGACCACAGTTCACCTACCGCGATGAGAATCTCCCAACAGTGACTACCAATGATTACCCTGCCGGCATCGTTGCGATGGCTAACTCGGGTGCAAATACCAATGGATCTCAATTCTTCTTCGTCTACGGAGATACAACTCTGCCTCCGTCATATACCCGTTGGGGAACAATCACCAAGGGGCTAGATATTCTTAAGGCGATTGCAGCTCAAGGCACCGTTAATGGCAGCACTGATGGCACTCCTAAGCAGACAGTTGCGATCGAAAAGGTCTCAGTCCGCTAATTACTTCAGTAACGCCATCTCTATCCAAATCTCATTTTCACAACTAGAGTTCCACTCGACTATTCGAGAGGAAAATTGATGTCGAATTCCGACGTAACATCTGAGTGGGTAACGATTAATGGAGCAGAGCTCTATGTCGAAGTTATTGGTCGCGGTGCTAATAAGCCAGTCCTGATCGCGCATCACGGCGGCGGCGGAATCGGATCCTTCCATGAGCCAAAGGCAACCTTCGGTCCACTCTCTGATCTCTTCCAAGTTGTAGTCTTCGATGCCCGCGGTTGCGGCATCAGTAAAGGTGACGCTCCCTTCTCGCATAAGGCGTGGGCTGATGATGTTGAAGGATTGCGCAAGTGGATGGGCGTCGAACAGATCGTCGTAGCTGGTGGTTCCTATGGAGGAATCGTTGCGCTCGAATATGCAGTGGCGTATCCTGATCGAGTAAGTGCGATGATCTTGCGCGACACCACAGCCGATAAGCGCAACTTTGAAACCCTCGTTCAGAATGCTCGCAAGCAAGATCGCGTGGAGCTGAACTGGGAGAACTTCGACCGATACTGGTCGGGTCAGGTCCGCGATGATGCAGACCTCAAAGCGCTCTGGGCCGAACTCATTCCGCTCTATGACTTCAATTACGACCCAGTCGCCTCTGCAAAGGCAGTCGAAGCAGGCTTCTATCGCCACGAGTCACATAACTGGTGCTTTGTTCACAACGTTCCAAACTACGATCTCAAGCCGGCGCTCCCAAACGTCAAGGTGCCGACCCTGGTCACAGTAGGCCGCACAGATTGGGTTACTCCAGTAGCGAGTTCACAAGTGATTGCCGACCTTCTTCCGAATTCAAAGCTCGTGATATTTGAGAAGTCTGGCCACTCACCTCAGCGTGAAGAGGCGCCACTATTCCAGCAGACCATGCGGGAGTTCCTTGCAGAATCGATCGGGGTCAAATAGCCATGAGCAAAGTTGCGGTAGTTACTGGCGCAGGCCACGGCATCGGAAGGCAGATTGCAGATGAGTTAGAGGCACTTGGGCATCGCGTCCACCGGGTAGATCTTCCTGACGTTGATCTCTCAAATTCGAAGCTCACAACGCAGTACTTCAACGATCTTGGTCCTGTAGATATTCTGGTCAATAACGCTGGTGGCGTTGTTGGACAAGTCCATCATCCACTCGAAGAGATTACTGATGAGATGTGGGCCGCAATCTATGGCGCAAATATCATGAGTACTTTTCACTGCACGCGTGCAGTTGTGCCCGGTATGAAAGTGCGTAAGTGGGGTCGGATCGTCACGATCTCTTCAGGCGCCGGACGAAGTGTGAGCCTCACTGGTATTCAGGCGTATGCAACGGCGAAGGCAGCACAGATAAGTTTTACCAGGCAGATGGCCTACGAACTTGGTCAACATGGAGTCACAGTCAATTGCATCGCGCCAGGATTTATTCTCTCAAACCCTTCGACGCAGAAGCAGTGGGAGAGTTATGGCGATGATGGCCAGAAGAAGATCATTGATGCGATCGCCGTACGACGTTTGGGTAAACCTACAGATATCGCAAACGCGGTGAAGTTCTTCGCTTCAGAGGAGAGCTCATGGGTAACAGGTCAAACTCTCTCTGTTGATGGCGGTCACTCACTCTTTTAAGCCTTAGCCGAGCAAGGGCAGAACTCTTCGTGCTACTTCTAAGAGCGTGAGATCTGCCTGAAGAGCGCCAACAAGTTGGATTCCCATAGGTAGTGGCTCGCAACGGGCAGGGAGTGTGATCGCTGGTTGACCGCTGACATTAAAAATTTCGGTATAGAGGCTCTCATAACTACCAAGCTCTGAGTCAATCGGAGGGGTCGTCTTGGGAGCGAAGTACGGAACTGTCGGCATAATGAGTGCATCGATTCCTTTCATATACTCACTTAACTCGACTAAAGCTTGGCGGCGGATCTCAAATTTCTCTTCATAATCTTCCTTTGTTACAGCCTCACCGAGAAGAAAGAGGCGACGAGTCTCATCACCAAAATGCCCTGGATCGCTCTGAACCTGCGCGCCATAGATCTCCCAGGCTTCGTACAAGACAACATCGATGAAGGCTGATCGGAATTTCTCGAGCAATCTGGCATCAATATCGACGAGCTCAAAGCCATTGGCACGAAGACGATCCTCGATCTCACGGAAGCGAGTGGAGATTCGTTCATCATTACGTTGATCATCAACGAGATAGTTCGGTACTCCAAGGCGAATGCGCTGTGAAAGTTCTGGCTTTTCAAGAGGTACCTCTGTGGTTGCTAGTAACGCTTCCTCAATCAGCTCAATTGATTGAGAGATGTATCCGAGATGATCATAGGTAGGAGCTAATGCAGTTACACGATCTAAAGAAATTAATTGAGATGTTGGTTTAAATCCAATTGTTCCGCAGTATGCCGCTGGGATTCGTATTGATCCACCAGTATCGGTGCCAACTGCGAGCGGAATAATTCCTGCTCCTACTAGCGCCGCCGATCCCGCACTTGATCCTCCTGCAGTTAATCGAGTATCTAGTGGGTTGCGAGTCTCAGGAATATCAGGATGCTGGGCACCGGCTGCATATTCAAGGAGAGAAGTCGTTGCAACAATTTTCACACCCGCGTCAAGAAGTTGATCGATGACTCTCGCGTTACGTTCTTCGAGGGGCGCGCTCTGCATATCGACTGGGTTGCCATTTCCCCTGCGATGCCCCTTGATCGCGACCATATCCTTTACTGCAATAGTGATACCGGAGAGATCTGCGTCACAATCATGATGCGAGGTGTGGACTCTCTCGATAGCTGACTCAAAGATCTCAACGATTGCGTGAAGGGGGAGTCCCTTACTTCTCAGTAACTCGTACATAGATGACAAGGGTATAGCGCAAGGCAACTCCTACAACCCGCAGGTCTCATCTCTAGGGCTTGGGCTTTATAGCATCTTTGTTACTGGCCCCGAGATGGAACGGAGTGAAAATAAGTTCTTGATAAGTAGTGCTTATTCCAGCGTTCTCGCATACGATTTTGAGGTTGTCACGCAAAGCGGACTGGTCGTACTAGTTCAGGTTTGCTCCATGTCAGCAACCCGATGCTTGATCTGATCAAGCATTTACCCTCGATAGGAGAGAAACAGATGGTTACTTCAAAGAAGTCACGCCGAGTGCTTGCACTCGCTGCGGCTGTCATTGGTTCATTGGTCGCAAGCATCCTGCCTGCGAGCGCTGAGAATGCAGCACCTAAGGGAGACCTCGTCATGGTGCGCAACCAAGACTTTGCAACATTTGATCCAGATCTAGCACAGAACGACTCGATCTTCCCACAGCAGCAAGTTTATGAAGGCTTGTACCGTGCGAGCACCGATGGAACGAAACTTGAGCCATGGTTAGCAAAGAGCTACTCAACATCAGCCAATGGCCTCACATGGACATTTAAATTACGTACAGATGTGAAGTTCTCAGATGGAACCCCAATGACATCTGCTGACGTGAAGTTCTCACTTGATCGCGCCACAAAGGGCGATGGTTGGGGCTTCTTGAACACGGCCATCGCAAGCGTTGAAGCTCCGGCTGCTGACACCGTCGTTATCACAACAAAGTTCAAGTGGGCGCCATTGCTCGCTGACTTAGCTTCTTTCTCTAACTCAGTCATGAAGAATAACTTCGGTGGCGTCACAGCTGCTGAATACTTCAAGGCACCGATCGGTACCGGTCCATTCATGCTTGACCACTGGACACCGGGAACTGAACTCAAGCTTGTTGCTAACAAGAAGTATTGGCAGCCAGGAAAGCCTTATCTCAACTCTGTAACATTCAAGTATGTTGTAGATGACAACACTCGTGAGTTCATGCTCAAGGGTGGACAGGCTGATATCAATGAAGAGCCACCAGCAGCGACAATCAAGTCATTGCAGGCTTCTCCAAATATCAAGGTAGGTATCTTCCCTGCTGCTGCATCAAACTTCCTTGCATTCAATCACAAGGTCCCTGCACTCTCTGATGTTCACGTTCGTCGTGCGATCTCGTACGCAATCGACCGTGCAGCAATCAGTAAGGTCGTCTTCTCAGGCCTAGCCTCACCTTCAAACTCATTCCTTGCTCCAGGAGTCCAGTTCTACGATAAGACAACTCCAGGACAGCAATTTGACTTGAAGAAGGCTGCTGCAGAACTCAAGATGAGTAAGTATGCAAAGGGTCTAAAGCTTGATCTCCTCATCCGCGGCGGCAACAAGACACATGAAGCGACAGCTTCAATCGTCCAGGCTGCGCTGAAGAAGATCGGCGTAACAATGACCATCACAGCACAGGAGCCATCTGTACAACGTGCAACACAGAAGAAGATGGAATATCAGATGACTCTTACTGCATGGACCATGGATATCGTGGATCCAGATGAGTTGTTGACATTTGGTTTGACACCAGATGGCGGCACACACGCTTACTACACCAACTACAACAATGCTGCTGTAAATGCTGCTGTTGTTAAGGGTCAGACAAACGTGGATCCAAAGGTTCGTCAGGCTGCATACTCCTTCGTTCAGAAGCAGACTGCAGAAGATGCATTTATGGCATTCACAGTTAACCCACCGTACCTCTATGCATGGACTAACAAGATCACAGGATTCACTGTTAATCCGTTGTATACCTATCGTATGGAAGATGTGAAGAAGGCTAACTAAGCTTTCGGCTATTCTTCAGATCTTCATAAGAGAAACTAATTAGGCCAACGTCTTCGTTGGCCTAATCGATACAAGAGAGAACGGGTTACATTTAAGTGAGTTATTTATCGTATGTCGGTAAACGACTACTTCAAATGTTTCCCGTTCTCTTCGGTATTTCGGTCGCAGTCTTTGCCATAGTCCATTCGATTCCTGGTGATCCAGCGGATGTATTGCTAGGGCAAAATGCCACACCGGCAAAGGTTAAAGTGATCAATCACCAGCTGGGCATCGATCGCCCACTCATCATTCAATATTTCCATTTCGTATCTGATATTTTTCATGGCTCCTTAGGCACAAGTTTCTATAACCATGAGCCGGTACTCAAACTCATTCTTGCAAGGCTGCCGTTGACTGGAATGCTCCTCACAGGAGGCGTGCTCCTCTCTATATTCATCGCCCTCCCGCTCTCGATCTTGGCCGCTTCAAAGCGTGGAGCGCTCCGCGACCAGGTAGTCCGAGCCATTCCCATTATTGGTCTAGGAATGCCTCAGGTCTGGGTTGGCGTCATGCTTATTCTCTTATTTGGACTCAAATTTAGAATCTTTCCCGTATCTGGTTTCGGCGATACCTTTTTCTCGAGAGTCCACTCAATCTTCCTTCCCTCCCTCACCATAGCAATCCTTCTCTCGCCAATTCTTATTAGAAGTCTTCGTGCCAGCATGCTGGAAATTTTGGATTCAGATTATGTTTTGACTGCTCGTGCGAAAGGAATCTCAACCGCTCGAATCACCCGAGTGCACGTTTTACGAAATGCGATTATCGCCTCAGTAACTGTTCTTGGTATCAATATTGCCTACCTCGTCGGTTCTATGGTCGTTGTGGAGAGAGTTTTCGCCATGGCAGGCACTGGCTCACTGATGGTCGACGCGATTGCCCGACGTGATTATCCAATCGTTCAAGGAGTTACTTTGTATTTCGCCTTCGTCGTCGTACTTGTCAGTCTGGTCACAGATCTGATTCATGCAGCTCTAGATCCCCGGGTGGTCCTTAAGTGAAATCATCTAAGACGCTCTATGTTGGCGCAGGTCTACTTGGATTCTTGGCACTTGTTGCCATCTTCGCACCGCTGATAACCCACTACGACCCAACAGAGCAAGATTTAATGAACACTTTGCTTGGGCCTTCCATTCATCACTGGGCTGGCACTGATCCGCTGGGACGTGACGTATTCACACGTCTTATCTACGGAGCTCGTGTGGATCTCGCAATTGGATTATCTGCCGTGATTTTGCCTTACATTATTGGAGTCTGCCTCGGTCTGTTAAGTGCCTGGAAGGGCGGTAAGACAGACTCATTCATTATGCGCATTGTGGATACATTCCTAGCGTTCCCGTTCTATGTTCTAGCTATCGCTCTCGTCTTTATCTTTGGCCCAGGAATTAAAAGCATTATCGTGGCAATCACGCTCGGCGGCTGGGTAGCGTATTGTCGAATTGTTCGATCAAATGTTCTGGTTGCCAAAGAGCAGGATTACATTCACGCCGCCAAACTCACAGGTCTTCCTGGAAGACGCATTCTCTTCCGCCACATGCTCCCAAACGTCATCTCCCAATCAATCGTCTTTGCGATGAGCGACATTGTGCTGAGCATTCTGGCGATTGTCTCACTCGGATATTTGGGACTCGGCGTTCCAGTTCCTACCGCTGAATGGGGCTCAATGATCCAAGAAGGACAGCCTTACATCACTGAGCAGTGGTGGCTAGCTACTATTCCTGGACTTATGGTTGTTTATGTTGGATTTTCATTATCGCTTATTGGTGATGGCCTCGTAGCAAGGTTGGAACGATAAATGACCACACCACTTATTTCGGTACAAAATCTCACTGTTGAAATCAAGACAGGTCGTGGACTCTTGAAGGCGATCCGCGGGGTCTCTTTCGATATTAATCCAGGAGATGCAATTGGAATTGTAGGAGAGTCAGGTAGCGGTAAATCTATTACCCTGAAGGCGATTCTTGACCTACTTCCAACGAACGCCCGAATCACAGGCGGCAAAATCTTCATCAATGGAGTTGATTTATCTGGCCTCAAGCCTAAAGCGCGCAGAGCGCTGCTATCAGATAACAGTGCCATGATCTTTCAGGATGCGATTGCCGCACTTAATCCTGTCATCAAAATCGGTGATCAAATCGCAGAGGTACCTCGATATCGCCTTGGAAAGAGCGAAGAGGAGTCGAAGAAGATTGCCCTCTCGTTGATGGCAAAGGTCGGAATCACAGATGGCGAATCTCGTTACGATCTCTATCCACATCAGTTATCAGGCGGATTACGCCAACGAGTAGCAATCGCAATCGCCCTATCTGGTGATCCCAAGATTTTATTCTGCGACGAACCTACGACCGCCCTCGATGTCACGATCCAAGCCCAGGTGCTCCGTCTACTCAAGGAACTCCGCGAGAATTCGGGGCTAGGGATCGTCTTTGTTACCCACGATCTCGCAGTGGTGAATGAGCTCTGTGACGATATCAAGGTGATGTATGCGGGAAGGTTTGTCGAGACCGGAACCGTAGAGAATGTATTTACTAAACCCACCCATCCCTACACATTCTCACTTCTTAAAGCGGCACCAGACCCAGATAAAGCAGTCCATAGGCTCTTTACGATCTCTGGTGAAGCTCCAAATCTCACCCAACCTGTTGTGGCATGTCCCTTCGCCCCACGCTGTTTTGCAGCAACAAGTGAGTGTCAAACATCAGAACCCAACCTTCTTCCCATGGCAGAATCATTGAGCGCTTGCTTCCATAGCAAGAACCACGTGAATTGGGCCTCAGAAGATTCAGAGAAAAGTGTGGCGCGATGACCCAGACAGTAATTGCAGCGAAGGATGTCGTAAAGCATTTCGCAAAGCGTCAATCAGTGATTGATCGTCTTCGCAAAAAAGAGGTATTCAACGTTCCTGCTGTTGATGGGGTCTCACTTGAGATGGTGGCCGGTGAGACGCTTGGTCTTGTTGGCGAATCGGGTTGCGGAAAATCCACACTAGGACGCACACTTGTTGGTCTCTATAAGACCTCGTCTGGAAGTATCGAACTCAGTGGCAAAGTTGTCGGTGAAGAGCGCACTCTTGAAGAGCGACGCAATGTACAAATGGTTTTCCAAGATCCGTTCTCATCTTTAAATCCAAGAATGACTGTCGGCCAGGTGCTTCGCGAGGCGATCTCGTTTCATAAACTTGTCCCTGACGATAAGGTCGAAGAAAAGTGCCTCGAACTTCTCTCCCTGGTAGGGCTACCCAAGGATGCGCTGGGCTCATACCCACGTCAGTTCTCTGGTGGACAACGTCAAAGAATCGGAATTGCTCGGTCACTCGCCCTCGAACCCAAGATTTTAATTGCTGATGAAGTCGTCTCGGCCCTCGATGTCTCAGTTCAAGCCTCGGTAGTCAATCTACTCATGGATCTGAAACAGGATCTTGGCCTCACCATGCTCTTCATCTCTCATAACATTGCCGTTGTGCGTCAAGTGAGTGATCGCATTGCAGTGATGTATTTGGGTCGCATTGTAGAAACCGGCCCGACCGAAGAAGTATTTAATAATCCTTCACATCCCTACACAAAACTCCTTCTGAGTTCTGTCCCAAAGATGACTTCTGGTTCTCAGATTTCGAAGGCGCCAAGTGGCGAGCTGCAATCAATCAAGAGCGCCATGGTTGGCTGTCGTTTCCGCAGTCGTTGCCCAGTCGCGATTGATGCCTGTAAAACAGTAGATCCAGCACTCAAGAGCGTCAATGAGAAGCATCAGGCGGCTTGTCTGCTCGTTTAAAGATTATCGACACCCCTCAACAGCTCAGAAAAGGAAGATGCATAGTGGCTAATCAATTCAGTCCCCTCATTATCGGTAGTGAGCGAAGTGAAGCTGGAATTCCTGCTGCGATGGAGATTTTGATGCGCGGTGGTTCGGCACTTGAGGCAGTCGAACGCGGATTGATTCTTTGTGAAGATAATCTCGCTGATCATTATGTCGGCACGGGCGGTCTTCCCAATGCACGTGGCGAGGTAGAGCTTGATGCATCCATCATGGTTGGCTCCTCGCGCGCCTTTGGAGCTGTTGGTGCTGTAAAGAACTTCCCAAACCCGATCTCGATCGCTCGCGCTGTCATGGAGAAGTTGCCACAGCACGCTCTCCTTGTAGGCGAAGGCGCTGAAGCATTCGCAGATTCAGTTGGATTTGCCCGAGCAGAGTTACTCACGCCAGAGGCGAAAGAGCTCTGGTTAAAACAGCTTCGAGAGATTCCAGTCGAATCGATTGAAGGCGAGAACACCAAGGCTATGACCGGAGACCTCCGCTACCGATTGGCTGCTCTCGAGCTCGTCAAGAAGTTTGCACCTCACGAGGGTCCATGGGGAACGATTAACATCATTGCGCGCGACCGCACCGGCGAAATCGTCTGCGGCGTCAGCACTAGTGGCTATCCGTATAAGCATCCAGGTCGAGTTGGTGACTCTTCAATCGCAGGTGCTGGTAACTATGCTGATATTCGCTATGGCGCAGCGGCATGCACTGGCCGCGGTGAACTCTCACTACGCAGTGGCACCGCCCGTACCGTCGTAGAAAATATGCGACATGGAATGAGCGCTGAAGATGCCTGTCTTGATGCACTGAAAGAGGCAAGAGCTCTCCCTGATGACTTTAGAGCAGAGCTACGTTGCCTCGCTCTCACCGCTGATGGCAACCATGGTGGTGCCGCTGGCATGGAAGGCTCCACGTACACACTGATGACCGAAAGTTCTACTCAACCAGAATTCCGACCAAGAAAGGCTCTCTTATGAAAATCTACATCAGCTCAGATATGGAAGGCACAGCAGGAGTAGTTGATTGGACCCAGTGTTTACACGGCAATCCTGAATATGGCTACTACCGCGATCTTCTTCAGAACGAAATCAATGCAAGTATCGAAGGCGCGATGGCAGCAGGAGCCACCGAATTTCTTGTCAATGACTCACACTCAACGATGCAGAACCTCAAGCCTGCCACCCTCGCAGGTAACGCACGCTACTTGTCCGGAAAACATAAGCCTATGTACATGATGCAGGGCCTTGATAGTTCATTCGACGCAATCTTCTTCGTGAGCTACCACGGCTCAATGAGCAGTGATAGCTCTGTACTTTCACATACCTACAATCCTCGCGCGATCGCTGATATCAAGCTCAATGGAAAGATCGTCTCTGAAGCAGGCCTTAATAGCTTGGTCGCTCAGCACTACGGTGTGCCAATTGTCCTTGTTACTGGTGATGAGACCACACGTATTGAGACCGAACTCTGGTCACCTGATGTTCGCGCTGCTGTTGTGAAGGAGAGCGTCTCTCGCCTTGCAGCGAACTCCATGCACCCACTTGAAGCCTGCAAGCTCATCAACGAGAAGGCGAAGGATGCGGTGGCAAACGTTAAGTCGATCCGCAAGCCAGAGATCACACTTCCTGCAACGATTGAGATCAGCTTCCATAATGGCGATTTTGCAGAGCAAGCTACCTGGATCCCAGGCACAGTTCGAACCGGAGCAAAGACCGTCGAACTTACTGATTCAGACCCGCTCGCACTCTTTAAGCGCTTTATCGCAACCGTATTCCTAAGCCGCACCATCGTCGAATAATTAGAGGAGCGAAAATGACTGATCTCAAAGGCAAGGTAGCGATTGTTACTGGCTCGGGAAATGGAATCGGCCGGGCAACCGTAAAGAAAATTGCTGAATCAGGAGCAAAAGTTACGGTCTCTGATGTCATTGTCGAAGATGGCGAACGTACCGTTGCTGAGATTAAGGAAGCCGGTGGCGAGGCAATCTTCGTTCGGGCAGATGTTTCACAGGAAGATCAAGTAAAGAATCTCATTGACACGACGGTTGCCACCTTCGGCGGACTCGATATCCTCGTCAACAATGCTGGTGTTGGTGGCGGACAGCTGCGCACGCACGAGATCGAACTCGAAGAGTTTATGCGAGTTATGGCTATCAATGTCGGCGGAACCTTCCTCTGTACAAAGTATGCACTTCCACACTTCCTCAAGCAGCGCGATGGTCGGATCGTTAATATCGCTTCAACCTATGGGCTCATCGGGGCTCCGAAGGCTGCCGCATATTGCGCATCTAAGGGTGCGATCATCAACTACACCCGTCAGCTCACAGTTGATTATGCTCCGGATGGAATTCGCATCAATGCAATTTGCCCAGGATATATCGACACCAGCCTCGGTCGCCGTCGTGCGACGCTAGCTCCAGGTGAGCTAGAAGCAGCAATCGCTCGTCGTGAAAAGGCAGCAGGCATGCAGCCAATTGGACGTCAAGCGCAACCTATCGAAGTTGCCAACGTGGCTGCTTTCCTAGTCTCTGATGAAGCATCATTTATGACCGGCTCCATCGTGACTGTTGATGGTGGCTGTGTGACAACCTTCAATTACGGAGATGCGTCGAATTAAAGAAGTGTGAAGGGTCTGGTCACCGAGGCTGTGGCCAGCTCTTCCGAACTGTCATGTAGTAGATCACAGCAAGTGAAGCGATCTGCAGCGCTATGCCCCACGGTGATTTGATTCCATCAAGGAGAACGCCTCCGATATTTGTACCCTTAACGCTTCCCGCACCGAGAGAGTAAAGCGTGTATGTGACGGTGCGACCGAAGGCAAATGCACCTATCAAAGGCAGCAGCCGTACACCCATTAGTCCAGCTGCTTCAAAGATCTGTGCTGATGGAAGTGGTGAGAAGGCGGTGATTGCGAAGTAGATCGCTCGTAACTTCCTACCTCTATCCAGAAAAGTTCGAGCAGCAGATAAGTTCTCAAGGTATTGAGGTTTGAGCCGATTACGTATTTTCTTAAATGTAATGGCGAGAAGATAACGCCCCAGCGTTGCGCAGAGCACTGCGATGATAATCATCGCCACTGAATTCATCGAAGTATTTAATCGATAGAAGAGAACAACTGCCCAGGTAGGTGGGCCAAAAATAGGCATTAAATTAATTGCGAGAATGAGTGCGGCTAAGAGTAGATACCTCATCTGTGGCCAGGTTTCTTTAGCACGTGATAGCGCTTCGCCCAGTCCCACGTAGCTACGCCATAAACCAGCTTGAGAAGTGCCGCGGCTAT
>JBBAMR010000004.1:35078-86358 GCA_040402375.1 Candidatus Nanopelagicaceae bacterium
TTGCATCTGTGGAGAGAACTCCGAGTAAGCCAACGATGGTGAGCGCCCAGATCTTTGGATAAAAATAGAGCGCTATGCCAGAGAGTGAGATGAAGAGATAGAAGGCGCAGTAGAGCTCACGACGGCTGAAGCGTTTGCTGAGCGGGATCATTAATAATGAGGTGAGCACACCACCCAAGATAATTGCTGAGAGGGTAATACCGACGACCAGCCCCGATGAATGACTCTTCGCCAGAGCCTTACCGATGAGGATTGCGGTATATCCATAGGCGAAGGCACGCAGTGATTGCGCAAGGAGGATGCGCCTTCGGTTGCGATGACGATCGCTTCTGCTCATTTAATCAGTCTAGAGGGTATACCCCGCGCGGAGGTGGAGGTTATTTAGTCGTTACAACCTTGTAGGTCTCGGCAAAGTGGCCTTCAGGCAAGCCAACGTTCTTCGCATTTGTAGCGCCCCATTCGCGAACTCGTTCGCCCATTGCATCCATATCAGCAATCTGGCTGACATGCTCACGTAGCGCGAGAATTTTGCGTTCAATGGTGCTCGTCGTATCGATGTAATGATCGCTAAATTCATTTGTCATAACCCACGCCTCTGAGACGTTCCAGGGTTCTAGTCCCTCGTCTTTGAGTAAATCTGGGAAGGCGAATGGGTTGCCACAATCTGGATAGACCGCCTGCATCGCAGCTTCAGCAGCTGCGAGGTGATCTGGGTGTGAGGCAAAGACGCGATCGTAATTTCGCTCTGGACTCTGCACAACTAAACGATGTGGACGCACCTTGCGAATGAGGCGGACAATATCTTTACGCAATTGGATAGTTGGTTCGAGCAAGCCATCGTGATATTCCAAGAAGTGAATATCGGAGACGCCAAGCACTGTGCCGGCATTGGTCTGCTCGCGTTGTCGAATTTTGCGCATCTCTTCACGGCTTACCGTGAGGTCACTTCCACCCTGCTCACCATTGGTGCAGATGCCATACGAGACCTGAATACCAGCATCAGTCCACTGAGCGATAGTCGCGCCAGCTCCAAAGTCGAGATCATCTGGGTGGGCTGTAACAATGAGAACTCTCTCAACATCGCTATCAGGCATCGGCTGGGCAACTGGAGGCATAAGTATTTGTCCTATCTCGGGGCTATGCTCGCCCCGTGTCATTAGTAGAGGGCTTAAACCCACAACAACAAGCGGCGGTAGTGCACGAGGGTACTCCGTTGCTCGTCGTCGCGGGCGCAGGCTCAGGAAAGACGAGGGTTCTCACTCGTCGTATCGCTTACCTCATGGCCAATCGTGGTGCTGCACCCTTCGAAATCCTCGCCATCACCTTCACCAATAAGGCCGCCGCCGAGATGAAAGAGCGCGTCGCCGATCTCGTCGGAGATCGGGCTCGCAGTATGTGGGTCTCAACCTTCCACAGCGCCTGTGTGCGAATCCTGCGCCAAGAGGCATCACGCCTTGGCTACTCCAACTCATTTACGATCTATGACTCAAGCGACAGCGTTCGCCTACTCACCGTCATCATGAAAGATATGAACCTCGATTCAAAGCAGTACACCCCGCGAGCGGTTCAAGGTCTGATCTCATCGGCAAAGAACGAACTCATGGGGCCAGCTGATTTTCAATTACAAGCGACCGATGCCTTTCAACAGATCGTTGCGGAAATCTTTGCCGTCTACCAACGCCGTCTCCAATCAGCGAATGCGATGGATTTCGATGATCTCATCGGCAAAACCGTAGATGTCCTGCAGCGCTTCCCAGAAGCTCGCAATCGATATCGCTCACGCTTTAGACATGTATTAGTCGATGAGTATCAAGATACAAACCATGCCCAATACATTTTAATTCGCGAACTTGTCGGCACTCCTTACGAGGCGATCCCGATGGCCGAGCTCTGCGTTGTGGGTGATGCTGATCAATCGATCTACGCATTCCGTGGGGCAAATATTCGAAACATCTTACAATTTGAAGAGGATTACCAGAACGCAACCACGATTCTCCTTGAGCAGAACTACCGTTCCACGCAAAATATTCTCGGTGCTGCAAATGCGGTGATCGCCAATAACTCTGGACGTAAAGAGAAGAACCTCTGGTCGCAAGAGGGCGCTGGTGCGCCGATCACTGGTTACCTTGCTGAATCCGACCATGATGAGGCTGGCTTTATTGGACGCGAGATCAACCGGTTGCGCGATGAGAACCTCTCTAACCCCGGTGATACGGCAATCTTCTACCGAACAAATGCTCAATCTCGTCTCTTTGAAGAGACCTTTATGCGGATGGCGATTCCCTACAAAGTCGTTGGTGGAGTGCGCTTCTACGAACGTAAAGAGGTCAAGGATTTTCTCGGCTATCTACGAGTCCTCGTCAACCCTGAGGATGAGATCTCACTGCGTCGAATCATTAATACCCCAAAGCGTGGCATCGGCGACCGAGCTCTCGAGATTATTGATAGCCATGCAAAGAACTCTGCGATCTCATTCTGGAGCGCACTCAATCAACTCGATCACTCATCTGATATCGCGGCTCGTTCTGCGGCATCGATCCGTGACTTTGTCGCCTTAATAGATCAGATGCGCACCCTGGTAGAGGCGAAGGTTCGTCCATCGGTTATTGCACAAGCGGTCCTTGAGCAGAGCGGTCTCTTGACTGAACTTCAAAATTCACAAGATCCACAAGATGAGGGCCGAATCGAGAACCTCGAAGAGCTCATCTCAGTTGCGACCGAGTATGAAGAAGGCGAAGTTGATGATGGTGAGGAGATCTCACTCCTTGGCTTCCTCGAGCAAGTCTCACTTGTTGCCGACTCTGATCAGATCCCAGATGGTGAAGATCATGGGGGCGTCGCGACGATGATGACGTTGCACACCGCGAAGGGGCTCGAATTTCCTACCGTCTTCTTAACAGGCATGGAGGAAGGAATCTTCCCGCACTCACGCACACTCGGTGATCCAACAGAGATTGAAGAAGAACGACGCTTGGCATATGTAGGACTCACACGAGCCCGCCAGCGCCTCTACCTTTCGCGCGCTGAATACCGGTCTTCGTGGGGTGCGCCGATGTACAACCCACCATCACGATTCTTATCTGAGATCCCTGAAGAGCTCGTCACCTGGAACGAGCTCCAACGATCCTCATCCATGACAACTCGTACGAGTGGCCTTGGATCATCGAGATCCTTTGGACCGCCACCGAAGGCGACCGGAAAACGAACCTCTGAGACGATCGCTCTGAGCATCGGAGATCGTGTGTCCCACGACACATTTGGATTGGGCACCGTGACCGAGGTCAGTGGTGATGGCGACCGGGCTCAGGCGACGATCAACTTTGGAACTGCTGGTGAGAAGCGCCTCCTACTGCGTTATGCGCCGGTAGAGAAGCTCTAATTTCCTATTAGAATCCACCCGTTAGCGGAACCAGTCCGCTATTAAAGATCGGGGTTGTGAGTGGATCTCTTTGAGTATCAAGCTCGAGATCTCTTCGAAGCACACCAGATTCCAGTCCTCGGTGGCGCTGTTGCATCAACTGCAGCAGAGGCCGAAACCGCAGCTGCATCTATGGGCGGAAAAGTTGTCGTTAAAGCACAGGTAAAGATTGGCGGCCGCGGTAAGGCTGGCGGAGTGAAGTTGGCAGAGAATGCAGCAGATGCCCGCGTTAAAGCCGAAGCAATCCTTGGAATGGATATCAAGGGCCACACGGTTCACAAAGTCATGATCGCCCAGGCAGCACCGATCGCCGAAGAGTATTACATGGCAATTTTGCTCGATCGCGCCAACCGTAACTTCCTCGTCATGGCATCAGTTGCTGGCGGTATGGAGATTGAAGAAGTCGCACATACTCAACCTGAGAAGTTAGCGCGCGTGGGTATCGACCCTAACGTTGGCATCTCAAAGGAGAAGGCGCTTGAGATTGTTAAAGCGGGACAGTTCCCAGCAGAAGTTGTCGATCAAGTAGCTGATGTACTGCTTAAGTTGTGGGCAGCATTTGTCGCAGAAGATGCAACTCTGATGGAGATCAATCCACTCGTAAAGACTGAAGATGGCCGGATTGTTGCGCTTGATGGAAAAGTTACGCTCGATGAGAACGCGCAGTTCAGACATGCTGATCATGCTGCGCTCGCTGACTCAGACTCAGCTAATCCACTTGAAGCCGCTGCTAAGGCGAAGAACCTTAACTATGTGAAGCTTGATGGCCAGGTTGGCATCATCGGAAACGGTGCTGGTTTGGTCATGAGCACACTCGATGTTGTTGCTTATGCTGGTGAGAAGTTTGGCGTAAAGCCAGCGAACTTCTTAGATATTGGTGGCGGAGCTTCTGCACAGGTAATGGCAGATGGTCTCTCAATCATCTTGGGCGATCCTGATGTCCGTAGCGTCTTCGTTAACGTCTTTGGTGGAATCACTGCTTGCGACGCTGTTGCGAATGGCATTGTTCAAGCACTTGCGATGCTCGGCGATACAGCTACTAAGCCGATCGTTGTACGCCTTGATGGAAATAACGTCCTCGAAGGTCGTCGTATCCTCAATGAAGCTGCGCACCCATTGGTACAGCAGCTCGAGACGATGGATGGAGCAGCTGCAAAGGCTGCAGAATTGGCGGCTAAGTAATGGCTATCTTCATCGATGAAAATACCAAGGTTATCGTTCAAGGTATGACAGGTTCCGAAGGAACTAAGCACACTGGACGCATGATCAAATCTGGCACCAATATTGTTGGTGGCGTAACACCGGGCAAGGGTGGCCAAGTTGTTGAGATCGAAGGCAAGTCACTTCCTGTCTTCAACTCAGTTGCTGAAGCGATCGCTGCGACTGGTGCGAACGCATCGGTTGTCTTTGTCCCACCGAAGTTTGCTAAGGCAGCGGTTATGGATGCGATTGATGCAGCGCTTCCGCTCTGCGTCGTTATCACTGAGGGAATCCCAGTGCATGATTCGGCAGCCTTCTACGCATATGCAGTTGAAAAGGGAACAACACGACTCATTGGTCCTAACTGCCCAGGTTTAATCAGCCCCGGAAAATCTAATCTTGGAATCATTCCATCAGATATCACAGGTCCTGGAAAGATCGGTCTCGTATCGAAATCTGGAACCCTTACCTATCAGATGATGTTTGAACTCCGTGACTTTGGATTCTCAACAGCGATCGGTATCGGCGGAGATCCCATTATCGGAACAACTCACATCGATGCACTTCGCGCCTTCCAAGATGATCCTCAGACAGAGGCAATTGTGATGATTGGTGAGATCGGTGGCGATGCTGAAGAGCGCGCTGCAGCATTCATCAAGGAATATGTCACAAAGCCAGTCGTTGGTTATGTTGCAGGCTTTACTGCACCTGAAGGAAAGACGATGGGCCATGCTGGTGCGATCGTTTCAGGATCTTCTGGAACCGCACAAGCAAAGAAGGAGGCGCTCGAAGCTGCAGGGGTTGCCGTAGGCAAGACTCCAAGTGAGACCGCGGCCTTGATGCGCAAATTGCTCGGTTAGTAGAGCAAAAAATGTTAGGACGTATCCTCGCGGTCTCGGTACAACAGGCCGCGCGGAGCGTCGCACTTACTCTCTTTCCAGCAAGTTTTATCTCACTCTTCGCCTGGGCAACTGCAGGTAGCCAATCTGGAAATACCACTGATCCGATTCGCGCATCAGTATGGATTTGGCTTGGAGCTCACCTCGTTCCATTTCATCTCAATATCGCGAGTAATCACCTCGCCGGCGCTTTAACCATCTTGCCGCTCGGTGCGCTGATCTTCCCGGTCTGGGCGATCCGTAAGAGCTTCCCAAAAGTTGTAGAAGCGCTTCCTAAGATCGAAGGCGCACGATTCTTCTTCGCACTTTCTTACACAGTGATTGCCACAATTCTTGCAGCGCTCTCTCGTAGTGGTGGGATACAACCGCTCTGGTACTTAGTGCCGCTCTTCACCTTCCCGATCTCTTACATCGCAACCTATGACTTTAAAGCCGCTGAGAATAGGTACCTGCGCTTTGCTTGCCATGCCTTACTCTCGCTGTGGGGATTAGCCGGAATCGCTCTGGCGCTCTCACTCGCTGCACACTGGAGCGTTCTCCGTGATCTGGGTACTGTCATCGCCCCAGGAATTGTCGGTGGTTTTCTCTTCCTCGCTATTCAAATCCTCTACCTACCTAATGCTGCCTTCGTTGCGTTGGCATATCTCACTGGTATCGGTTTTCATCTGGGCTCAGGAACCAGTATTAGCGCCATGAGTTACACAGTTCATGGCATTCCTGCCATCCCGATCTTTGCAGCGCTACCTACTGGCAGACACCCGCTCCTTACCTTCGGATCGTTTCTGATTGTGGTCTTCGCATTCATCGTCCTTCTGCCGATCCTGCGCGAGAAGAAGCTTTTCAAGAACCGCCAGATCTTTGCCCTTCGGACTGCACTTCTCACCAACCTCATCGCTACGGTGATTGCATTTCTCTCATCTGGTGAGTTACTCACATCGCAGTTACAACTAGTAGGAGTCGCGTGGTGGCGAGTAAGCGCTTTCTTTGGTGCTGCCTTTGCCATCGTTCTGCTCTTCACCACCTACATTCCTGCTGGAATCTCAAAGGTGCGCAACCGTGGCTAAACGAATCCTCCTACTCGCATCAGGGTCCGGATCTCTTGCCCAGGCGATCTTTGATGCAGGTTTTGGCGAGAGAGTTGAGTTCGTCGGATTGATCTCTGATCGGGATTCAATGGCGTTATCTCGCGCGCGAAGCGCGGGCGTAAAGGATCGATA
Organism: Candidatus Nanopelagicaceae bacterium; assembly: GCA_040402375.1. Lineage (GTDB taxonomy): Bacteria > Actinomycetota > Actinomycetes > Nanopelagicales > Nanopelagicaceae > PALSA-747. The sequence goes on from JBBAMR010000004.1 coordinate 41,813, forward strand.
TCTCCCAATCTCTGGTGATCGCAATGAGTGGAACGCAGCGCTCCTGGCGGCAACGAGTGATCTCAACCCTGATCTCGTTGTGAGCGTCGGCTTCATGCGCATCCTTTCGCCAGAGTATGTTGAAAAATTTAAAGTCATGAATACCCACCCTGCGCTCTTACCCGCCTTTCCGGGCGCACATGCTGTTCGAGACGCTCTCGCTGCGGGTGCAACCGAAACCGGTGCGACGGTGCATTGGGTCGATGCTGGCGTTGATACCGGTCCCGTTATCGCCCAGCGAGTCATTGAGATCGAACCGAGTGATACCGAAGAATCGCTGCACGAACGGATTAAGATTGCCGAGCGCACTCTCATCGTTGAGACGCTCGAACGCTGGATAAACGGGGAGCTATAGAGATGAGTGAACATAAGCAGATTCGCAGAGCGTTGATAAGCGTGTACGACAAGAGTGGCCTCATCGAGCTCGGAAGTGCCTTGCAGGCAGCTGGCGTAGAAATTCTCTCGACCGGTTCAACTGCCAAAACTTTAGCGAGTGCTGGAATCCCGGTTACTGCAGTAGAGGATTACACCGGATTCCCTGAGATGATGGGTGGACGCGTGAAGACCTTGCATCCACGTATTCACGGTGGAATCCTCGCCGATCAAAATAATCCCGAGCACTTAGCCGCAATCGCCTCACATGATATTGCGCCCTTTGATCTCATCGTGGTGAATCTTTATCCCTTTAGTCAGACGATCGCATCAACTGATGATTTTGCCGAATGTATTGAACAGATTGATATCGGCGGACCAAGCATGCTCCGTGGTGCGGCTAAGAATCACGGCTCGGTTGCGGTCATCAGTAGCCCGTCACAGTATGCACGAGTTCATAGAGCGCTTGACCTTGGTGGGTTCGACCTCGCGGAACGTATCGAGCTCGCGATGGAGACCTTTAGAACAACGGCTGAATACGATATGACAATCGCTACCTGGCTCGGTCAGCGCATCGATCACAGTGATGATTGGCGAGCTCAGGTTTGGCACCGCATCTCTGGACTTCGTTACGGCGAGAACCCTCATCAAGGTGCTGCTGTCTACGGCGAAACTGGCTCCCGTGGCATCGCACAAGCTAATCAGCTACATGGCAAAGAGATGTCATTTAATAATTACACCGATGGCGATGCGGCGCTACGAGCTGCATTTGATCATACGCAGCCCTGCGTTGCAATCATTAAACATGCAAATCCTTGTGGCATCGCTATCGCTGACGACATTGCGATGGCTCACGAAAAAGCTCATGCTTGCGATCCAGTTTCAGCCTTTGGTGGCGTGGTCGCTGCAAACCGTGAGGTAAATGTTGCCATGGCCACCAAGCTCAGTGAGATCTTCACTGAAGTTGTGATCGCGCCATCATTCGCACCAGAAGCGGTTGAGATTTTGAGTAAGAAACCCTCCATCAGATTATTAACAATTGATGGGTATTCGATTCCACGTGTTGAAGTCAGGCCGATTTCTGGCGGACTACTTGTCCAGGAATCAGATCTGATCGATGCCGCCGGAGATAACGCTGCTGAGTGGACGCAAGTAAGTGGCGCACCGCTCTCTGCTTCGATGACGGCTGATTTATCCTTTGCCTGGCGATCAGTTCGGGCGGTGAAGAGCAATGCAATTCTCTTGGCCCACGATGGCGCATCGGTGGGAGTTGGCATGGGTCAGGTCAATCGCGTTGATTCAGCAAAGCTTGCGGTATCGCGAGCCGGTGATCGCGCTCGTGGATCCGTTGCAGCAAGTGATGCCTTCTTCCCATTTGCTGATGGCCTACAGATCTTGATCGATGCCGGCGTCAGCGCTGTAGTTCAGCCTGGGGGCAGTGTTCGTGATGAGGAAGTCATCGCTGCTGCGAACGCTGCAGGTATCGCAATGTTCTTCACCGGAACACGACATTTCTCGCACGCTTAGTTAAAAGATAGGATCGCACCATGAGCGCAATTACCTTGGATGGCAGAGCAACTTCAGCTGCCATCAAGGCAGAGCTCAAAGTTCGAGTAGCCTCAATGGCGGATAAGCCAGGGCTCGGCACAATTCTCGTGGGTGATGACGCTGGTTCGCATATGTATGTTGGCGGCAAGCATCGAGATTGTGCCGAAGTAGGAATTCATTCGATCCGCATCGATCTCCCTTCCTCAACATCGCAGGTAGATCTCCTTGCTGCCATCAACGATCTCAATAACGCAAAAGAGTGCACTGGTTACATCGTTCAACTACCTCTGCCGTTAAGTATCAACCCTCATGCAATTCTTGAAGCGATCGATCCTCGTAAAGATGCCGACGGCCTTCACCCGCTCAACCTTGGAAAACTTGTGATCGGTGACCCAGCCCCACTGCCTTGTACACCGCGCGGAATTCTCGAACTTCTCCATCGCTACGATGTTTCAACTCGTGGGGCAGAGATCGTCATTATCGGTCGCGGCCTAACTGTCGGACGTCCACTTGGATTACTTCTTACTCGTCGAGGTGATGATGCGACTGTCACAACTACCCACACAGCAACCCGAGATATTCTGTTCCATACTCGCAGAGCAGATATCGTGGTGGCGGCAGTAGGCAATCCTCACTCCATTACCGCCGAAATGATTAAACCTGGTGCGGCAGTTCTCGATGTAGGAATCACTCGCACCGAAGCTGGATTGCTTGGCGATGTTCATCCTGATGTTCGTGAGATCGCCGGCCACTTTGCGCCAAATCCCGGGGGAGTCGGCCCGATGACGCGCGCCATGTTGCTGACAAATGTGGTTGAGGCAGCCCTCCGTTGATGAGCAAGTGGTCAGACCTTTCGAAGCAAGAGCAGCTCGCAATTGCCTTTACCGTGATCGGGGTTGGCCTCGCCCTCATCAATCGGGTTCGGGCTGGAAGCGTTATTTTGGCTGTGGGCACCGCCGGATATACCTACCTTAGGTATCAGCGGATCGGCATGAAGCGCCGAATTGAGCTCTATCTGCCCCTTGGGATCGCCGCTGCCCTCATCGTTGTGGCAATAACGCTCCCGCACGCGAGGTAGCATTTCGACTGGATTTTCACGCATTACTGGCAGATCAATAACGAGATAAGGCGGAGAAGGACATGGCACTACACGGAAAAGTGACTGTCGTTGGATCTGGATTTTATGGATCAACGACTGCGCTTCGCTTAGCGGAGTACAACATCTTTGAGACTGTTGTTCTCACAGATATTCTCGAAGGTAAGCCAGAAGGTCTCGCTCTCGATATGAATCAATCTCGTGCAATCGAAGGCTTTGAGACTAAGGTCGTTGGTGCAACCACTACTGCTGAGGGCGGCGGCTACGAAGCGACTGCGAACTCCGATGTTGTTGTGATCACCGCTGGTCTGCCCCGTAAGCCAGGTATGTCACGTATGGATCTGATCGGCGTTAATGCTGGCATCGTCCGTGGCGTTGCAGAAAATATTGCAAAGCATTCACCAAAGGCTGTGATCATTGTTGTATCAAATCCGCTTGATGAGATGACAGCACTTGCTCAACTTGCGACCGGCTTCCCAAAGAATCAGGTCATGGGCCAAGCAGGCATGCTTGATACTGCCCGCTTCACCAACTTTGTCGCTGAAAAACTCTCAGTACCAGTCGCATCAGTAAAGACCCTCACACTTGGATCACATGGTGAAACCATGGTTCCGGTCCCAAGTCGTTGCACCGTTGATGGCAAGCCATTGACCGAGCTACTCAGTGAGTCAGAGATCGCCGATCTCGTTGAGCGCACACGTAATGGTGGCGCTGAAGTTGTCGCGCTACTTAAGACCGGTTCTGCGTACTACGCACCATCTGCCGCTGCTGCTCGTATGGCAAAGGCAGTTATTGAAGATTCCGGTCTCGTCATGCCGGTCTGCGCCTGGGTCGATGGCCAGTACGGCATTGAAGGCGTCTACCTCGGCGTTGAAGCAGAGATCGGTAAAACCGGAATCCGTAAAGTTGTTGAGGGCGCACTCACGCCAAGTGAAGTTGAAGCACTCAAAGTCGCGGCCGAAGCGGTTCGCGCTAAGCAAGCAGATGTGAAGGAGCTCTAACATTAATAAGATCAAAGTAACCGGAACCGTTGTCGAACTCGATGGCGATGAGATGACACGTATCATCTGGCAGTTCATCAAAGATAAGTTGATCCTGCCCTACCTCGACGTCAATCTTGAGTACTACGACCTCAGCATCCAAAAGCGCGATGAGACTGATGATCAGATCACGATCGATGCTGCGAAGGCGATCCAGAAGCATGGCGTTGGAATCAAGTGCGCAACCATCACTCCTGATGAGGCTCGTGTTGAAGAGTTTGGCCTCAAGAAGATGTGGAAGTCCCCGAATGGATCGATCCGCAATATTCTCGGTGGCGTTATCTTCCGCGAACCAATCATCATCTCGAATGTGCCACGCTTAGTGCCTCACTGGACTAAGCCGATTGTTATTGGCCGTCACGCATTTGGTGATCAGTACCGCGCTACTGACTTTAAGATCCCGGGTGCCGGCAAGCTTACGATGACCTTCGTTCCAGAAGATGGCTCAGCACCGATTGAGCACACCGTCTTCGACTTCGAAGCAGCCGGTGTTGCAATGGCGATGTATAACTTAGATGGATCGATCCGCGACTTCGCGCGCGCATCACTCAATTACGGTCTACTCCGTAAGTTCCCGGTCTATCTCTCTACCAAGAACACGATTCTTAAGGCTTACGATGGTCGCTTCAAAGATATCTTCCAAGAGATCTACGAAGTAGAATTTAAGGCAGCCTTTGAGGCCGCTGGAATCTGGTACGAACACCGTCTCATCGATGACATGGTTGCCATGTCACTTCGCATGGAAGGTGGCTATGTCTGGGCCTGTAAGAATTATGATGGCGATGTTCAATCCGATACCGTCGCACAAGGCTATGGCTCACTCGGTCTCATGACCTCAGTTCTCATGACGCCAGATGGCAAGGTTGTTGAATCTGAAGCTGCTCATGGAACTGTGACTCGCCACTTCCGCGATCACCAGGCTGGCAAAGAGACCTCAACTAATCCAATCGCCTCAATCTTTGCCTGGACTCAAGGCTTAGCTCACCGCGCAAAGCTCGATGACAATAATGAGCTTGCCGCATTCGCTAAGACCCTAGAGGCGGTCTGTATTCAGACCGTTGAATCAGGGAAGATGACAAAGGATCTTGCGCTCTTGATCTCGAAAGATGCGCCATATCTCAATACGCAGGCCTTCCTCGATGCGATTGATCAGAATCTGCAGAAGGCTCTCGCATAGTCATTGGAGTAGATAAATAAAAAAACCCCGCACCGTAAGGTGCGGGGTTTTTTCGTAACTATTTACTTAACGAGACGTTCTCCAGTTGTTGCATCGAAGAGGTGAATCGCTGTTGGCAGGGCTGAGACAGTGATGGTCTCACCAGCCTTTGGTGGATTCTTTGGATCCCAGCGAACAATGACTTGTGCGCCTTCATCGCCAGAGTGAGCAAACTTCACGCTCTCATCAACTGGCTTTCCGTAGATGAATGCATCTGAGCCGAGCTCTTCCACAACTTCGACGAGAACCTTGAAACCAGTTGCTGATGGGGTGAATCCTTCTGGACGAACACCAACAGTCACCATTGATCCCGCTGATGCAGGAACATCAATATCGAAGCCACCAACGTGAGCCTTGCCGCCACTAACCTGAACGTTTAAGAGATTCATTGCTGGTGATCCAATGAAGCCAGCAACAAATGCATTTGCTGGGTTGTCATAAAGATTGCGAGGAGTATCTACCTGCTGGAGGAGACCATCCTTGAGAACAGCGACACGATCGCCCATGGTCATCGCTTCAACCTGGTCGTGTGTGACATAGACAGTTGTGATTCCGAGGCGGCGTTGGAGCGCTGCGATCTGAGTACGAGTCGCTACGCGCAACTTCGCATCAAGGTTAGAGAGCGGCTCATCCATCAAGAAGACTTGTGGTTCGCGAACAATTGCGCGACCCATAGCAACGCGCTGGCGTTGTCCACCAGAGAGCGCCTTTGGCTTGCGATCAAGATATGGCTCGAGATCGAGCAGCTTCGCTGCTTCAAGAACTCGGCGATCACGTTCAGCCTTATCGATGCCAGCGATCTTTAGCGCGAAGCCCATATTTTCAGCGACTGACATGTGGGGATAGAGCGCGTAAGACTGGAAGACCATCGCGATATCGCGATCTTTTGGTGCAACGTTGGTGACATCGCGATCGCCGATGCGAATAGTTCCGCCATCGACTTCTTCGAGGCCAGCTAACATGCGAAGTGAGGTGGATTTTCCACAACCTGATGGTCCAACGAGGACGAGGAATTCGCCATCATTGACTGTGAGGTTTAATTTATCGACTGCAGGCTTGGAGGTGCCTGGGTAGATACGTGATGCATTTTCGAATACGACTGAAGCCATGGCTCAGTTACTCCTTCTCCGGGCAGGTACGTGCCCGACGATCCGTAGGATGAAGGTCGAGAGGTTCCTCTCGATTAGCCCTAGTTTAGGCCTGGCCTGCGCGAGCGTCCATATGGAGTACGCGGGGCTGCCCGAGTTGAGCCTGCCCGAGTTGAGCCTGCCTAGCCCTTGGACTAGATTTGGGCTTAGCACTCTAGGGGGTCGAGTGATAACGCGACCGCCGGGTGGTTTTACCGACTAGATAGATACCCAAGTATTAGAGGAGATATCGCAATGGCAAAGATGATTGCCTTCAACGAAGAGGCCCGCCGTGGCCTAGAGCGCGGCATGAACGCTCTCGCAGATGCCGTCAAGGTCACCCTTGGACCCCGCGGTCGTAACGTTGTCCTCGAGAAGAAGTGGGGAGCACCAACCATCACTAACGATGGCGTCTCCATTGCAAAAGAGATTGAACTCGATGACCCATGGGAGAAGATCGGCGCCGAGCTCGTCAAAGAGGTCGCTAAGAAGACTGATGATGTTGCCGGTGATGGAACAACAACCGCAACCGTCCTCGCTCAAGCACTTGTCCGTGAAGGACTTCGTAACGTCGCTGCGGGATCAAACCCGATGGCGCTCAAGCGTGGAATCGAGAAGGCGGTCGAAGCGATCGCTGCCGAGCTCTCATCGATGGCAAAGCCAGTTGAGACGAAGGAACAGATTGCCGCAACTGCATCGATCTCTGCCGCAGATACAACAATCGGCGAGATGATCGCGCAAGCGATGGATAAGGTCGGCAAAGAGGGCGTAATTACTGTTGAAGAGAGCAACACCTTTGGACTCGAGCTCGAGCTCACCGAAGGAATGCGTTTCGATAAGGGTTACATCTCTCCTTACTTCACCACAGATTCAGATCGTATGGAAGCCGTTCTTGAAGATGCTTATGTTCTCATTGCAAATTCAAAGATCAGCAATATCAAAGATCTCCTTCCCATCCTTGAGAAGGTTATGCAATCAGGCAAGCCACTCTTGATCTTGGCTGAAGATGTTGAGGGCGAAGCCCTTGCAACACTCGTCGTGAACAAGATCCGCGGAACCTTTAAATCTGTTGCTGTGAAGGCGCCAGGATTCGGAGATCGTCGCAAAGCGATGCTTCAAGATATTGCAATCCTCACCGGTGCAACTGTTATTGCTGAAGAAGTTGGTCTCAAGCTCGAAACTGCAGATATGTCACTCCTTGGCCGCGCCCGCAAGGTCGTTGTCGCAAAGGAAGAGACAACAATCGTTGAAGGTTCAGGCGATGCCGAGCAGATCAAGGGCCGCGTCAATCAGATTCGCGCCGAGATCGAGAAGAGCGATTCAGATTACGACCGTGAGAAGCTCCAAGAGCGCCTCGCAAAGCTTGCTGGTGGCGTAGCTGTCATCAAGGCAGGTGCAGCGACAGAAGTCGAACTCAAAGAGCGTAAGCACCGTATTGAAGATGCAGTACGTAATGCGAAGGCTGCAGTAGAAGAAGGAATCGTCGCCGGTGGTGGCGTTGCACTTCTCCAAGCTGGCAAGGCACTCACAAAGCTCTCACTCACAGGTGATGAAGCAACAGGTGCTCGCATCGTCGAATTCGCAATCGAAGCTCCGTTGAAGCAGATCTCAATCAACGCCGGTCTTGAAGGTGGAGTTGTTGTCGAGAAGGTTCGTAATCTCGAAGATGGCTTTGGACTCAACGCGGTGACAGGTGAGTATGTCGATATGATCAAAGCTGGAATCATCGATCCTGCAAAGGTAACGCGCTCTGCACTGCAGAATGCGGCATCCATCGCAGCGCTCTTCCTCACAACCGAGGCGGTCATTACCGATAAGCCAGAGCCAAAGGGGCAGCAGGCTCCAGCGGGCGGCGGGGATATGGACTTCTAGGTTTACCTAAAGTCCAGAAGAACTAGATTTCTAGGTTCTTAAGCGAAGTTAATCCAAGCCCCCGAGAAATCGGGGGCTTTCTTCGTGCAGTAAGGTTCTCACATGGAAAAGGATCTCTTTGGCGCATTGGAGCAGGCTCGTGCTGCTGCGATTGAAGATGCCAACGATCTCGCCTTTGTCGGCGAGTTAGTATCGATCGATACTGATGATCGCATTGCCACCTATCTCTTTGAAGCATCACTCCCGGGTTATCACGGATGGCGTTGGGCAGTTACCATTGCAAAGGTTGACGAAGATGCACCGACCACAATTTGCGATGTAGTACTTCTTCCAGGATCCGAATCACTGATTGCACCAGAGTGGGTTCCTTATAAAGATCGCATCCAGCCAGGTGATCTTGGTGTCGGAGATATCATCCCAACATCTGCCGATGATGAGCGACTTGTTCCAGGTTTTGCTGCGCTCCCATCTGATGAAGAGCTTGATCCGGCACAACTCTTTGAATTTGGCTTAGGCCGCGCACGCGTTCTCTCGATCGTTGGCCGCGATGCTGCTAGTAAGCGTTGGTACGAAGGCGATCGCGGACCGAACACTCCTATTGCTCAATATGCGCCAAAGCCATGTGCCAGCTGCGCCTTCTTCCTTCCGATCGCTGGATCACTTCGGTCGACTTTTGGCGTCTGTGCCAATGCGCTCTCACCCGAAGATGCGCGCGTGGTCTCGGTCGATCATGGCTGTGGCGCTCATTCTGAGGCGCTCGTCGTCACTGACTGATCCATCTCGCCCCTTCTCTTTGATCCACCCCCTGAAATATCCGTTAAACTATCCCTCTTGCACTCTCTAGTACCAACCGTCCCGCATGTGAAATCTCGAAAGGAGTAGCCGATGCCTATTGGCCGCGTTAAATGGTTCAGCCTTGAAAAGGGTTTTGGTTTTATCTCCAATGAAGAGGGCGAAGATGTCTACCTGGCATCAGATGCACTCCCTGCCGGTGTCACCACAATCAAGCCAGGCACAAAGCTTGAGTTCGGTATCGCCGAAGGTCGCAAAGGACCGCAGGCGCTCTCAGTACGCATCATTGATGAATCCGCTTCAGTTGTAGCTAATACTCGTATCAATGCTGATGATCTTGCAACGATTATCGAAGATACGATCAAGATGCTCGACAAGGTCGGAAACGGCCTACGTCACGGTCGCCATCCATCAGGACCAGATGCTGCCCGCCTTGGAAAAGTACTTAAAGGAATTGCTGCACAGATCGAGGGTTAATCCTCGATCACTTACTTTCGCGACGAATTCGTCGAACTGAGTATCGCAAACCAATAACTCCAAGAAGCGCTCCACCAATACAGATCCAGATCTGATTTGAGGGGGCGCTTCGTGCTATCTCGATCACGAGCGCAACCACCCATAACGAGATTCCAGCGAGTAGTACCGCCACTGTCTGTCTCATGGCTTCACTCTACATCCAGGACTAGAATTATCAGGTGGCATTCGTAATAAGAGAGACTGGTTCACTACGCTCCTTCCGCCACCGAAACTTTCGTTTAATCTTCGCCTCAAATCTCGTATCAAATATCGGGGGATGGGCACAACGCGTCGCACAAGATTGGTTGGTACTTGAGCTCACCCATAGCGGGCGTGATCTCGGTCTTGTGACTGGAGTCCAGTTCTTGCCTTCATTGATCTTCTCGCTCTATGCAGGATCTCTCGCCGATCGCATGAGCAAGCGCAGGCTCTTACTTATTACCAATGTCGGTGCTGGGCTCACCTCTCTGATTCTCGGATTGTTGGTAGTGACACATCACGTCCAACTCTGGCACGTCTTTCTTCTCGCCTTCCTGTTGGGAGCATTTGGTTCACTCGATGCGCCGGTTCGCCAAGCGTTTACATCAGAGATGGTGGGCAAGAGCGATCTCGCTAATGCCGTAAGCCTTAACTCTGCGAACTTCAATCTTGGCCGACTCATCGGTCCCGGTATCTCTGGGCTTTTAATTGCAGCCTTTCATACCGGTCCATCCTTCCTCTTAAATGCCGCTTCATATATCTTTGTTATTTGGTCGCTCTTGGTAATTCGAGAATCAGATCTCTTCATTGAAGAGCCGCTTAAAACGAGAGCAAAGGCGAAGCAGGCGATCCAGTATGTGCGAGCGCGTCCTGACATTCTCGCCGTCATGATTACCGTCTTCTTTACCGGAACCTTCGGCCTTAACTTTCAGATCTACAACGCTCTCATGGCAACCCAGATCTTCCATAAGGGACCTGCTACTTATGGCTTCCTCGGCACGATCCTTGCGATCGGTTCACTCAGCGCTGCGATCATCTCGGCCCGATTGGATATGCGTTGCGACGTTCGCTTTATCTTGAGATTTGCTTCGATCTTTGGCGCAAGCCTTTCGGCGATCGCCTTTGCACCACGGTATTTGATCTATGCCTTAGCGCTTCCGATCGTTGGAATGCTGGCGCTCACGATGATGATCTCAGCGAACTCGTATGTACAAGGCCACACCGATCCAGCCATTCGTGGTCGCATCATGGGTCTCTACCTGATGGTCTTTATGGGCGGTACACCTTTTGGATCACCGCTCATTGGATGGCTCTGCACCCAAATCGGAGTACGTGAAACGATTGGTCTCTGCGGCGCTATCACCGCGCTCACACCCTTATTTACCTACTTATTCCTGCGCCACAAATTGAGTACACCCGAGAGCGTGAAAGTCGACGATGTATTAGTGGCTTTTTACGAGGACAAGTAAGAAGACGCCAACCAAGACAGCGAGCGTCACCAGCCTACGAACCTTGTAACTCATTACTTGCCTAAGGCTGCTACGACGAAATCGATACAGCTAATAAGCGCATCGACATCTGATGGATCAACTGCTGGGAACATACCGATTCGAAGTTGATTCTTACCGAGCTTGCGATAGGAATCAGTGTCAACAATGCCATTGGCGCGCAAGATCTTTGATACTTCAGTCGCATCGATCGATTCATCAAGGTTGATGGTTCCAACGACTTTGGAGCGCATCGCTGGGTCTGTAACAAATGGTGTGGTGTACGAGGTCTTCTCGGCCCATGAGTAGAGGCGAGATGAAGAATCAGCAGATCGACCTGCGGCAAATTTCAATCCGCCGTTCTGATTCATCCACTCAATCTGCTCAGCAAGGAGCATTAAGGTCGCAACTGCCGGAGTGTTATAGGTCTGATCAAGACGTGAGTTATCAATCGCAATCTGCAGATCAAAGAAGGCTGGAATCCAGCGACCGCTCTCCTTAATCTTTGCTACGCGTGCGATTGCAGCTGGACTCATGATCGCAATCCAGAGTCCACCATCAGATGCAAAGGATTTTTGGGGGGCGAAGTAATAAACATCAGATTGTGAAATATCGAGATCTAATCCGCCGGCAGCACTTGTTGCATCGACTAAGACCAATGCGCCATCGGTACCCGCTGGACGAATAATTGGCATAGAGACACCAGTACTCGTCTCATTGTGGGTGAGGGCATAGGCATCGACACCAGCTTCTGCCACAGCAAGTGGGTGTGAACCTGGCTCAGATGTGAAGATTGTAGGTTCATCAAGGAATGGCGCCTCTTTCACCGATTGCGCAAACTTTGAGGAGAACTCACCAAAGGTGAGGTGCTGTGACTTCTTCTCAATGAGTCCAAATGTTGCGATATCCCAGAAGGCAGTAGACCCGCCATTACCAAGAACAACTTCATATCCTTCTGGCAGATTAAAGAGTGAGGCAAGACCTGTGCGCACGCGATTCACAACGTTCTTGACCGGCTTCTGGCGGTGTGATGTTCCAAGAATTGTTCTTCCGGATGCAGAGAGGGCATCGAGTGCGGCAGGACGAATCTTTGAAGGACCGCAACCAAATCGGCCATCAACGGGCTTGAGGTTGCTCGGAATAATAATCTCGCTCATCGTGTACCTCTTCTATCGATAGGACTTACGGATAAAATCTTTGGATATCCCAACCGCCATAGGTTGAGGAGTCGGTCTGGATATAACGAACTCGGTCATGCAATCGTGAGTAGCGACCCTGCCAGAGTTCAATCGTAGTTGGCGCGACGATGTAACCACCCCAATGTTCAGGGCGTGGAACTGGGCTACCTTCAGGATATTTAGCTGCAAAGGCTGCCTGACGTTCTTCAAGATCTGCGCGATCGGCGAGCAGGGTTGATTGAGCGGAGGCCCATGCGCCGATCTGGCTACCCCAAGGACGTGTGGCGAAGTAATCATCACTCTCGGCTGCCGAAACTTTAGTAGCGATACCTTGGATCATCACCTGGCGCTCCATGGCGTACCACGGGAAGAGCAGCGATACCTGAGGATTGGATGCGATCTCGATCGCCTTATGGGATTGATAATTGGTAAAGAAGGTAAAGCCCGCGGATGTGACATCTTTGAGGAGAACTGTTCGAGAAGAGATGCTCTCCGTTGTCGATGTGGAGAGGACCATCGCATTCGCTTCTACCACCATCGAATTACTTGCCGCCTCAGAGAGCCAGCTTTGGAATTGGATGATTGGATCTGGGTCGACATCGACGAGGCCAATCTCGCCATAGGACTTGCGCATTGCACGGATCGCATCCCGGGCCGCCTTTTCGGCCTCACTTCTCTCTTCCATTACCATAGGTGTATCTAACTTCACTTTCCCCGTGCGGGGCTACTTGGAGGTGTTTGCTTGCGATTCGGGCGGGTCAATGCCAACCTAGGGTCTGTTACCGGCCAGTTGTGGCCGCCTGCGATTGGGAGAAGCCGTGTCAGAAGATTTCAAGCCTGGACTAGAGGGCGTCATCGCCTTTGAATCAACGATCGCTGAGCCGGATAAAGAGGGCAGCGCCCTTCGCTATCGCGGCGTAGATATCGATGACCTAGTTGGTCGCGTCAGCTTTGGAAATGTCTGGGGCTTGCTCGTCGACGACGAATTTAATCCTGGACTTCCACCAGCAGAGCCATTCCCACTTCCAGTGCACTCTGGCGATATTAGAGTCGATGTGCAATCTGCGATCGCGATGCTCGCACCTGCCTGGGGATTTAAGCCACTCCTTGATATCTCTGATGAAGAAGCTCGTAGCAATCTCGCACGCGCATCAGTCATGGTTCTCTCATATGTTGCCCAATCTGCTCGCGGACAGATGTTGCCAATGGTTCCTCAGGCTGAAGTTGATAAGGCGCACACTGTTGTTGAGCGCATGATGATTCGTTGGCGTGGAGAGCCTGATCCACTTCACGTTCGCGCAATCGATGCCTACTTCTCTTCAGCAGCAGAGCATGGAATGAATGCCTCAACATTTACTGCACGCGTTATCGCATCAACTGGTGCCGATGTCGCCGCAGCACTCTCTGGTGCAATCGGTGCGATGTCTGGACCACTTCACGGTGGTGCACCATCACGTGTACTTGGCATGATCGAAGATGTCGAGAAGATGGGCGATGCTCGCGCTTACGTTAAGGGAATTATGGATCGCGGCGAACGCTTGATGGGCTTTGGTCATCGCGTCTACCGTGCCGAAGATCCACGTGCTCGCACCCTGCGTCGCACGGCACAAGAACTTGGTGCACCTCGTTACCAAGTAGCTGTAGAACTCGAAAAGGCAGCGCTCGCTGAATTGCACGAACGCCATCCAGAGCGCGTCCTTGAGACGAATGTTGAGTTCTGGGCTGCGATCATCCTTGATTTTGCGCAGGTTCCTGGACCGATGTTCACATCAATGTTTACGGCAGCGCGTACCGCTGGTTGGTCAGCACATATCTTGGAGCAGAAGAAGACTGGCCGCCTCGTGCGTCCATCAGCTCGTTATATTGGCCACGGTCCACGTAAAGTTGACCAGGTCAAAGGCTGGGATGCCTCAGTCGAGCAACTCCACAACTAACTCTCCGTACTTGCGTGAGAGGATAGGCGGGTGACCCGCTCTATCCTCTGGTTTCGTCGAGATCTTCGGATCTCCGATCACCCTGCGCTGAACGCTGCGATTGCAGCTGGCGATGAAGTTGTTCCGGTCTACATTCTCGATCCAAAGCTCCGCAGCCACACTGGTGCAAAACGTTTGGCTTATTTGAGCCAATCACTTCGCGAACTCGATCGATCGCTGGGCCATTCACTCCATGTGATTGAGGGCGATGAAGTTGAAGTGCTGCAAGAGTTAATGAAGCGCTACGACGCAGATGAAGTTCATATCTCTGAAGAGTTCGAGCCCTTTGGGCTTGCTCGCGATCAACGCGTCGAAGCTGCTGGGATTACGCTCACCCGCACCGGCAGTCCATATGCGGTCGCACCAGGTCGAGTGCGTAAGCCAAGTGATGGCACTCCGTATCGGGTCTACACACCGTTCTATCGAGCATGGCTGGCACATGGTTGGCGCGACCCAGCGCAGACACCGATTGAGATTCCGACAGTAACTCCACGCGATAGTGATCGATCCTTCCCAAATTGGAAGATGCCAGAAGATGTAACGGTTGTACCTGCTGGTGAAGAGGCTGCTCTCGAGCGATGGGGCTGGTTTAAAGAGAATGGTCTTGATCAATATGATGAGCGCCGTAACTTCTCCGCGATAGATGGCACAAGTAAATTAAGTCCGCACCTTGCGTACGGCGAGATTCATCCGCGCACACTGCTTGCTGAGCTCAATCAAACACCGGCGCACGACACGTACCGGAAAGAGATTGCCTGGCGTGAGTTTTATAGCGATGTACTCCACCACAATCCGCATACCGTTGATCAATACTATGCGCCGCAATTTGCTGCGATGCGATACGACGTACCGGGGGATAAGTTCCGCGCCTGGTGTGAAGGCAAGACCGGCTACCCATTTGTTGATGCCGCGATGCGTCAGATTGTGCGCGAAGGTTGGATGCATAACCGAACTCGGATGGTCGTTGCATCGTTCTTGGTGAAGGATCTTCATTTAGAGTGGCAGCTCGGCGCTGATTTCTTCAAGGAGCATCTCGTTGATTGGGATGTCGCCTCTAACTCACATGGGTGGCAGTGGACTGCCGGCACAGGTACTGATGCCTCACCGTATTACCGTGTCTTCAATCCGATTGAACAAGGTAAGCGTTTTGATGAGAACGGTGATTACATCCGAAAGTATGTGCCAGAGCTTGCCCATCTCTCTGCCAAAGATATCCACGAACCATGGAACGTCCTTGATGGTTTCCTTCATGATTATCCGGTTCAGATCGTGAACCACGCGAGCGAGCGGCTCGAATCACTTGCTCGGTTAGATGAGATCAAAGTTCGCAAACCAGAGGAGAGTAAGTAAGTCACTCTGTGGCGAGCACCATCCCCGCGCCACTGCGCTTCGCTTCATACATCGCTCTATCAGCTCGTTTGAGTAAATCACCTTTACCATCACTTCGTACTCTTCCAATACTCACTCCAATCGAAGCACTACCAGTAGGAAGTGTGATCGGGTAGCTCACTGAAGCGAGCAAGGCCTGTGCGACTTCAATCCCATGTGATTCATCGCCATAGATGATGACTCCGAATTCATCTCCGCCGAGCCTTGCAATCAGCGCGCCATGTGAGAGCGAGCGAGAGAATCGTAATGAGACCTGCCTCAATAATTGATCCCCAACATCATGGCCGAGCGAATCATTGATCTGCTTAAATCCATTAAGGTCTAAAATTAGGAGCGTGCCATCTCGGCGGCCCAGGATCTCGACTTCAGAGAGGAACCTGCGCCGGTTAGCCAGGCCAGTGAGCTCATCAATACGGGCCAACTCTCGGTCGCTATGAGCAAGGCGAGCTTCTCGAAGTGCCACCGACATTCGCAAGAAGGCGAGCATGATGGTGATGAGCGCTGGTACGAGCGCAAATGTTGGGAAGTAATGAGGTCTGACCGCCGCGATACCGAGGATCGTCGCACTTGCTACAAGTGCGAGCGTCGCCGCAACTCCTGTTACGCGATCAGAGAGTTCACCCTCGCCACCTTTATGCCAGAGCGATTCGGCGATAATCACCAGACCTAATAACCAGCCATCATCAAGCAGTGATGCGAATCCATATCCCGTTGTGGCAGATTTCCAGAGGAAGTAGAGATCGGTCGCGGCAAAGATGGCGATACCGACGAGCATGATGATCGATCGTGGAGCTGTTCGCTGCAGAATGACTGCGACGATCGCAATTGCAAGGAGCACACAATCCCCGATGGGATAGAGAATTGAGAGGAAGACGGTGAATGGTGTTCCGGAGAATCTCACCATCGCTGGTGCTAATAAGAGTGAGGCAATCACGCCAGATACTCCGAGTGCAATGATCAGAACATCGAGAAGCTCGAGCGCCCGCACCCGCCGTTTTGCCGAGAGCGCACGAATCATCCCGAAGAGGATGAGTGGGTAGAAGAGCGCATAGGCGATATCGGTACTTCGCGGCCAAAGATGAAAGCTCATAAATGAGTTCCAGGAGCTCACGAGCGATCCGAAGGTCCAGAACCCCAAGGCGAATCCAATTGTGATTGTTGCAAGGCGATCATTGAAGAGTGGGGCGTAATAGGCCGAGAGCGCCGAAGAGAGTGCGATCAGATTAAAGAGAATAAGGTCCGAGAAGATGGTCGGCTGTGGAAAGATTAAGCGTATTCCCAGATGCAGGAGCAGTAATCCCACTGCAAGCAACCGCAAGGTGAGATATCTTCGGGCCGTGCCAATCGCCACATGGTGAGGGTAATTGAAAGCAGAGAAGGATAAAAGAGCTTATGGATAAGAAAGTGACAGATATCGAGCCCGGGCAGATTGGCCGCCGCGCACTCCTCTGTGGAGCAATCGCCTTTGCCGTTGGAGTCTCAACCGATATCGCCTCTGCCGCTGTTGCGGGTCAAGGTATTAAATCGCGTAAGGATGGCAAGCTCGATATCGATCTCGCGAAGAACCCAGCGCTTAAAAAAGTTGGTGGCGCAATCACCGTCGATCTCGCTGATGGATCATCAATTGCCGTTGTACGTACCGCTGCCGGAGTTAAAGGACTGACAGTCTTGAATTTAAGTTGCACACATAATGGCGTCACTGTCATGCAAGAAGGTGGCGAATGGCTCTGCCCAGCACATGGTTCACGATTCGCACTTGCCGGAAAAGTACTTCAGGGCCCCGCTCGATCGGCACTCTTTAAGTATCCGTCGAGCGCGACCCTGAAGACGCTTACGATTGGTTAATTAGTAATTAATTACAGACCAACCTTGCATGCAGATTTACGAACTGCGAGCGCCTGAGTTGCTGCTGACTTAATTGTCGCTGACTGAGTTGGCTGATTAGCGATCGCCTCTTCATAACGCTTAGTCATATCATCAACCTGAGCTTGCGCCTTGACTAGCTTTGCGGTGAAGTTGTTTGGAACCTTCTGTAGGTTCGCAATATCTTTCTGAGTGCTCGCCATCGCTTTGTCATAACCTTCGTATGCGCGGATCCAGTTGCCAAAGTTCTGAACGTTCACATCCGAGTTACTGAGTGCACCGATTGGGCTCGTGGTCCAAGTAGCAATCTGAGTTGCGGTGTACTTGGCAGCGAGAGTGACAGCAGTGAGGTCACGCTGCTTACCGGCGTTATCACGCTTCGCCGTGATCTCTGCGAGGTGAGTTGTGATGGCTGCGATTGCAGCATCTACTCCGACAACCTTGATAGCAACTGAAGGTTTTACCGTGTGGTCATAACCGACGATGTACTGCTTGGTCTTGGTTGCAGCGATACCCTGGTTAAGAACTTCGATGGAGCGCTTTGAGGCGTCGATCGAGGCCTTAATGGCAGAGAGCGTGCTGGTCTGTGATGTCGTAAAGCCATCATATTGACCCTTCGCTGCAACATAAGCACTGCCAGCAGAGATGCAATCAGCGGTTGTCCATGAGAGGCCGGCAGGAGCGCCAGCTGGGTTCGTTGTGCAGGTGTACTTAACCTTGCCAACTGTTGTGACTGCCTTGGAAGTGGTGCACTTGGTGCCCTGCTTCACCGCCGCAGCGTTCGCTGTAGTCACTGAAGCTAGGACGAGCCCAGCAGCGAGCAGAACTGGTGCAATCTTCTTAAATTTCTTCAACATGGATGACCCCTCGTAAGCGTAAATGAACCAGTTCTTACCCACTGGCTATATCGCTCATTGTAGGCGGAGAGCGATGCGATCTGGGGTTAACTCCACAGGTATATGCACGTGAATTGGCTGAGAATATTGGTCAAAGTAGTCAGATAAAGTTGGCACATACGTCCCAGTAGCTCAGTGGATAGAGCGACCGCCTCCTAAGCGGTAGGTCACGGGTTCAACTCCCGTCTGGGACACCAGTATTTCGTGGCGCTTTCATGTATTTTTCTTATCAAATGTGAGCTAACGTCGAACGATTTCGCATGACCTGTGTCATTTTCCTAGTTCGTTTACTCTTGACCTTCTTCCGAGCTGGCTTCATTGTGGAGTTTGAGTCTACGAATAGCTTGCATAGCCTGGCGGCCAGTCACTTGTAATTTTCGATAGATGGCGACAGTCTCTTGTCGAACCAAAGATTCGCTATAACCAATCTCTAGGCCGATTTGAGCATTATTAAACCCTCGCTCGAGCAGCCCGGCAATCACGACTTGACGATCGGTTAATGGAATCGGAGGTAGATCGATCTCTTGTCTAACTTTGCGAGCAACGTCGACGAGAGCAAGTGGTAAGCGACTTGCATAGAGGCCTATCAGAGAGCCAACCGCGATAAAGAAAAGTTCGGTCTCCAAATCCATCTCACAGATCTCATCAGCATAAAAAGTGATACCGCCGATGGGGTGGGCAGGGATTGACGCATTGAATACCCATCTACCGCTCCTGGAAAAAATTTTCATCAAGGGATAATCTGTGGCAAAACTCTCAGAATTTTCAATAGCTACTATTTGTTGAGAACGTATGGACTCGCTGAGTGGGTACTTTTGATCGATTGGAAAATCGATAAAGGCATTGTACTCAGAGGTGCTCCAGCCAAATGCTCCAACGACGCAAATGACGCCCGTCTCAATGAGCTCACCGATGTACAAGGCGCTGACCCTTTGGTCGAAGAAGGTATTCAGCGCTAGAAATTTAGCAATCTCATCGTACGATTTTGGAGACATTGATAGATAGTTAGAGAGCGTCAGCAACCGCTGAGTTGGTCTTAATGAGGAATCTGTCGTGGCTTTGATGTCGACAATTATAGCCTTATTCCGAGTCACGGCGCTTTCTCCTCCGTCGCTTTGCCCGCTTCCTCTCCTTTCGGAGAATAAAGAGTGCAAAAAACATCGCTAGAAGAATAATTAAGCCCAAGCTGGTCAACTCCAAGGGAAGCGAGGAGCTGCTGCCGGCAGAATGTGATGTGCCCGCTCCAGGTGTGTTCTCGGGAGTAACACTCACAGGGTCATACATTCTGATTCCAACGCGACTTACTCCACCTACGGCATTTGAGTTAGGTGAGGTCTTGATAGATGCCCAAACGATTCCTACCTGTTGCCCAGTTGGGGCATCTGCGGGAACTGTGATGGTCACAGTAGCGATTGCATTTGAGTGCGGAGCGATTCTCACGGCATTGGGCGTAATGGTGGTCCATGAACTAAGGAGATTTGGATGATTGGCATCCAGGGGCAAGAAGATTCCCTTGATGTTCGTGGCAGCGCCTGGATAAAGCGTGACGTCCATCGGCGCACTCGTGGTATTCGCAACTTGAATAAGTTCTGAGACGGTCGACGACGGTTGCAGTTCAAAGACGATATACGCGCTAGCTAGCGGATTACCCTGAACCGAGCTCGGAATTTGGAAGATACGAATTCCAAGCCCACCGGGATCCGCGGGACTAGTCGCATGCGTTGATGCTTGGATTAAAATACTGATGAAGTCATCGTTCCTTGATATGTCCCATCAACAGGCGTACTTGTATATGTGAGGCCAATACTTGGCGTCCAAGAAGCGTTGGTGTGATAACCAATCGTGGTCACCACGCTAGAGAGAATACCTGCATTTGTAGATTGAGCTCCGACCGAGCTTCCACTTCCAGAGACTGAGAGCGCTCCCGGGTCGTATGAAAATATTGAAGCAGGGATGAGTGGTACCCCGGGAGTTGACGACGTTAAGCCCGACATTATGACTGTAGAGGTCCACCCTACTGAGGTATTTCGGGTATCTGTTACTGCCACCAATCCAGATGTAACGACGTAAGAGGCAGGGAAGGCGATATTAGAACCCAAATTCAAAGAAGCTGGTGCAGTAATGGAGAGATAACCATTATTTCCGCCTCCACCGTTTGTGCCTGTTGTGGCATTGATAGTCAAAGTTAGTTGGGTGTTTCCAGTGCCGGCTGCGTTTACAGCAATGGGAGAGATGAAGAGTGCAACCATAACGACCGTCACCGTGAGGAAGATCTGCTTGCCTTGATGTGATGTATTCATACGCGCACCATATGCCGACTGCGAGAAGGTTCATGGTCAATGTCTGGACTTGCATGGACTAACCCGATACAAAGTAGTGATATTTTGGGAATTACTGGCGTGGCTTAGTAATTTAATTACCATTAGGGAGTACTGACGAAAGATGAGATGCTTAGAAAATGCGATTAAGGAAAAGCTCAAAGCCTTGGGTTCTTACGATCGCATTACTGACGCTTACAACCGACCTAGTACTGACACCTGCAAATGCAACTTCACCCATTGATTTAGCTTCTGCCGCTAATTATCAGATTCTGTCAGGGACTGCACTAACAGTTGGCGCCGGCACGATTGGACTCGCGCCACAATTCGATGGAGTCTCTGCTAGCGCTGTCGTAGATCTTCAGGCAGCCATTGCCAGCGCGGCAAGTTTGAGTGCAACGGAGATTGCAGCTGATTTAGGAGAAAATACATTTACGCCCGGAATATATAAGGCGATTGGGGGCGCTGCCTTTGCGATGACAGGCAATGTCATTCTTAACGGTCAGGGCAAAACCGACCCCATTTTTCTCTTCTTTACGCCGGCTGCAATGAATACAACGGCTGGGGCAATGACCTTCCTCAATGGAGCGCAACCAAAAGATGTTTACTGGGCGATAGGTGGGGCAATCACGACTGGGGCTGGTGGGAAACTGGTTGGGACATTTATGAGCAGTGCCGCTATCACAATAGGAGCTGGCAGTACTGTCAGTGGGTGCCTGCTCGCTGTAGCTGCAGTCACCATCGGAGCTGCAAACATCTTTATAGGATGCTCGCAATCTGATGCCCTGTCGCCAACCGGAGCGCTTTCAATCTCGGTGCCAACAATCTTTCAAATTCCAGACTCTCGAGATGGTATTTCAGCGACAGGGGAATTGGGAGCTGTAACTGTGACTGATTCCCGTTCAGGTAGTTCAGCAACTTCCTGGAGCGTTACCGTCGAGGCGACATCATTAACCGATGGCTCGGGTAACACAATTCCGCCAACCGCTATTTCATACCTAGTTGGCCACCTGCAGATTGTTGGAGGAGTGGCCTCGATGGTCGCGAGCCGATCACCTTTATTCCCATCATTGCCGGCTTTGAGTGTCAGTGGCTCAGGTGGGGTCAATAGCGCTAATTGGCTCGCACAAGTTATTGTGACAATCCCTTCTGGCCAAGCGGCTGGGTCCTATGCCGGGACGCTTACTCATTCAGTTTTTTAAATCTTGAACACCCCCTCCAGTTGCATGCTTAATGCACCGGAGAGAGTACGGTCATAAGATGAATGAAAATCAACTTTTAAAATTATGGTATGACCAACGATCTGGTCGAATTCGTGCGCAAATGGCTCCAACATTATTGTTGGCAGTTATCTTGGCTTTGGCTTTGACAGGGCATCTTTCAAACAAATCTGATTTGACGTTGCGAACCTTAACCATGGGAATCGTAGCCGCATCAGGGATTTTCTCGCTTATTTCGATCTTTTCGGCGCTGCGAGAGAGCTTCTCGTTGATCAGCGCCTTGGAAGAAATTAAGGGATTGACTCTGCTGGGAAAAGATATTCGAAACTCTATATCTTCCCTGACTATCACCGGGTTTGCGCACCTCTTTTTTAGCCTCTTTAACTTTGTTGTGCTTGGCGCCTATCTCTATGGGAGATAGGCGCCAAGCACAACAAAGTATGTCCTGACATAATTCTTTCAAATAAGTGATTTCGTGGTGAAATAGGAGTTGCCCAATTCCACGTTACCTACAGAGAGTGGTTATTCAGATGAAAAAGATTCTTCCATTCCTCGCATTATCTGCAGCTTCCGCTCTCTTTGTGGTGGGATCCCCAGCATCTGCTGCTGGTTTGGACTCTCATGTTCCTTTCGCCATCCAGCTGGCCACTGCGGGCGAATACCAAATACTTGCTGGAGCGGCCCTTACAGTGGGTGCGTCGGTGGAAGGCCTCGAGTACCATGCCATGGGAGTGTCCAGTGATGCAGTAGTAGATTTGTCGGCAGCTATCGCCAGCATCTCCGGCGTTGGCGGTACCACAGGCACCGCAGATCTGGGTGGACTCACATATGCCCCTGGGGTTCATCTATCTCCTGGAGGGGCCGCGATAGCCGTTACTGGCGATGTGGTGCTCGATGGACAAGGCGATGAAAACTCTTCATTCTTCTTTTACACACCAGCGGCCATGAACACGACTGCCAGCATAAGCATGAAACTCATCAACGGAGCTCAAGCCAAGAACGTCTATTGGATTGCTGGTGGCGCTATAACGACTGGTGCCAGCGACATTTTGGTCGGTACTTTTATGAGTAACGCGGCAATAACAACTGGAGCATCATCGATTATCACAGGCCGGCTACTAGCCGCCGCTGCAGTAACCGTCGGAGCTTCGAATATCTTCCTTCGCTCTTGAGTGCGTAACTAAACGTGGTCGTCAAGGGACACCGCTCAATATTACTCAATGATCGATCGAGAAGCGTTTCATCCACAGGGGTGACCACCAATTGCGTTCACCGAAGAGTCGCATGAGTGCTGGGACGAGCAACCCACGGACAACAGTTGCATCAATCAAGACCGCAAAGGCAACACCAAATCCAAGTGTCTTGATATTAGTGACGCCGCTAGTGATAAAGGCTGCGAAGGCGATCGCAAGTAAGAGCGCAGCAGCGGTGATGATTCGGGCAGATCGCTGAAGTCCTGTTGCCACCGCATCTTTATTATCCATGCCAGCGTCATGCTCTTCCTTGATTCGAGAGAGCAAGAAGAGCTCATAATCCATCGATAGCCCAAAGGTCACGACTGAAATTAAGATCACCATTGAGGTATCAATAGTGTGGGTATTAGTGAAGGAGCCAACGAGCCAGGTCATATGACCCCCGATAAAGATCCAGGTAAGTGCACCCATCATTGCAGCAAGTGAGATCACATTAAGCACCACTGCCTTAATTGGCAAGATGATTGATCCTGTAAAGAGGAAGAGAAGTACGAGGACACCAAGTGCGATCCAGCCAAGTGCCCACGGAAGAGTCTTGGCGATACCACTTTGCGTATCCGAATAATCTGCAGCGACACCACCGACGAGAGTTCCTGCTGGGGCTGGGATTGCGCGGATTGCTTTAATCATTTCCTGAGCCTGGTTGGTACGTGGGCTCATGGAATGAACTGCCGAGAAGTGCACCGCGGTGCCGGCGTATTGTTCAGGAGTCACTCGGACAATTCCTTTTACGCGAGCGATCTTCCCTTCGTAATCAGCAAGTTCTGTTGCCATCGATCTCGCATTTGGAATCACAAATTCCACTGGGTTGCCTTCTTGCCCTGGGAAATCAGCGCTAAAAGTTGCATTAGCAATTGCAATCCGAGCTGATGCTGGCATAACGCGTTGATCTGCTTGCGAGAAGACGATATTTCGAATCGGTGAGGCGATAACGGCTAGGACCGTAAGCGTAAGTACAACAACTGCAACCGGACGGCGCATTACAAAGCGCGCAGTCTCTGACCAACGACCATCAGACTTTGGTGCGATCGCACTCTTACGTACAACAAGAGAATCAATGCGAGTGCCAATGAGCGCAAGAATGGCTGGGAATGGCACAAGTGCAGCTAAGACCGCCATGGCAACGACAGCCATGCCGGCGTAGCCGAATGATTTTAGGAACATCAACGGGAAGAAGGTGAGGCTTGCGAGGGTAATAAATACAGTGAGGCCAGAGTAGAAGACGGTCTTACCGGCGCTCTTTACTGTGTTGGTGATCGCAGTTTCTACATCTTTACCGTGATGGAGCTCTTCTCGGAAACGATTAACCATGAGCAGTGCGTAGTCGATACCAAGCCCAAGGCCCATACCAGTAATCAGATTGAGCGCGAAGATACTGACGCCAGTTGCAAGTGATACTAAGTAGATGATGGCGAGTGAACCGATGATGGCGCTCACCCCAACTATCAGCGGTGTTGCACTTGCGATAAGGCCACCAAAGACGAAGAGTAAGAGCAGGAAGATCAGCGGAACAGAGATACCTTCAGCGAGTGCGAGATCTTTCGATATCTTCTCTGAGAGTGCAGAGCTAAATGCAGCAACGCCATTGACATAAACACGTAGACCTTGGGAGGTGCCATCGTATTTTGATGCGATTAACTTACCCAGCGGCTTCGCTAGCGTTGGATCGTTCTCCGTGGAGTAGATGAAGAGATAGGCAGCCTTCTGATCTTTACTTGCAAGATTTGGCGCACCTCCAGCGCTCCAATAGGAGAGCGTCTTTAAGACACCCTTCTCACCAGCGACTGACTTCTCAAGTGCTGCGGCAGATGCAACGACAGCAGGATCATTAATTGATGTTGAAGATTTCACTTCAATGACGACTGCTGGATCTTTTGTGTGAAAGGTATTGATCAAGTAGCTCGTGGCCTTCGCTGAATCACTGTTGGGGTTTGAGTAACCGCCACCTGAGAGGCGAGGCACTGCCAGACCTGCGAGAACTCCGAGTCCAATCAGCGCGACGATAAAGAGCGCGACGACTGATTTGCGCCGGCGGACCACAGCGTGGCCAAGCTTCTCGAACATGGTTCCTCAATCAGGGTTTGGGTGAAATCTGAGCCGAATGGCTAGTACCCTAAGAATATCGGGTATTAATACATGTACCGATAATGGATTAGAAATGGATTAAGGGAGGGTCGTCACATGATGGAGAAGAACATTCCTCTTAAGACCAGCGATGATGAGATTAAAGATCCATCAGAGATCGCAGCTGAAGATGCGCGCGATGCCGAGATCCGTGGAGATAAACCCCCACATCACGGTTAATCAACTAGTGGTTAATCCACTAGTGGCTAATCCACTATGGGCTTGGTAGCTGACGTTGGTGGATTTGATGGAGTGGCAGTTGGTGCGTTCGACCGTGAATCGGTCTTATAGAAGCCAGATCCTTTGAAGACGACGCCCACATTGTTATAGACCTTTCGGACCTCACCCTTGCACTGCGGGCAGATGGAGATCGCCTCATCAGAGAAGGATTGGAATACCTCGAACTCATGGCCGCACGCGGTGCAGGCGTATTCATAGGTAGGCATAACCTGAGTCTAAAGTGAGGATCGGATTACTTCTAATCGGAGAGCTCGCGTAAGCGACCCAGGGGAGTAAAGTTGGGATTATGAAGAAGGTATCGATCGCTGGCTTAGTCGGACTTGCCCTGCTCATCGCTCCAACGCTGGCCCCATCTATCGCCATATCTCCAGCAATGGCCAATACCCTCACATCCTCATCACCAGCTTCTGGCGCAGTTCTTGCGAGCGCTCCAAATGCCGTATCGGTAACCGGAACATCTGCGCTGACCGACCAAGGCACAACTCTCTCTGTCACAGATCCATCTGGTCTTCGTGTGGATGATGGCTCACTCACAATTACTGATGCAAGCGCTGTAATCGGACTTAAGCCGCTTATCGCTGCTGGCGTCTACACCGTGACCTACACGCTAATTTCGACAAGTGATGCACCGCTGACTGGTTCGTACACATTCCTCTTTAATGCACCGGCTGCGCTCGCTTCACCGAGTGCAACTCCAGTTGTCACAACCACTGCGCCTGCAACAAATAAATCTAGCCATACTGCAGATATCTTCATCATTATTATGATGATCTTTGCGATCTTTGTTGGGCTCTTCCTCGTTTGGTATGCACGGATGTTATTGCGTGAGCGTCAAGCAGATAAGCGCAAGGCTCGATCTCGTAAGAAAGCTCCAGCAACCAAGAAGGTAGAGAAGGAATAGTTGGTGCGATTTTTTGCTGAGCTCCATACCTTCTCCAGCAACCCAGTTGTCACAGCACTTCTATCTATAACTAAAGCGCTCTATCTGCTCTCTGCGATTATCGCCTTTGGGTTGATCTTCGCGATCGCCTTCTTCATCCGGGAAGAGCGAGGCCGACTAACCAATGAAGGTCTCCGAGTAAAGAAGCTCGCCCACTTAGCAACCTTCGTTACGCTCGTAACGATTGTTGGAGGGGCGTTTACCGAGTTGGCAAATCTGCTCGGTGGCTCCTTACTTGATGCCTTTGATGCGACAACGCTTCGATCCTTTCTCACACAGACCTCTGTTGGCCGCGATTACTTGATCCAATTAGTTGCTGGTCTCGGGGTGCTGATCTTCTTGCAGCGCGCCAAGAAAGTTGGCGGCATCTATTGGGCACTCGTCTTCTCGATCATCTCCTTGATTACACCGGTCTTTAATAGCCATGCGAGCAGCGCCAGCAATCACGGCGCAGCGACTGGCTCACTCCTCTTTCACGTTCTCTTTATTGCGATCTGGGTCGGCGGCGTTATTGGTCTGATTGTGATCGCACCTGACGAGCGCACAGCTTCGCTCTCACGCTTTAGCGCTATCGCACTCTGGTGCGCAGTGATTGTCACAATCAGCGGTATCGCCAATGCCTGGACTCGCTTAGATTTCCTCGCTGGCTGGGCCTCGCTCTATGGCCTGATTATCGCGCTCAAGATCGGCCTCACCGCAATCTTGATCGGCTTCGGTGTTGTTCACCGCAAGACCCTCGTTGCTCGCGGGAGTGCGCTTAAGAGTTACTCATTACTAATAAACGAATCGCTTATCATGGTGATTACTGTTGCTTTGGGTGCATGGTTGTCGACCTCACAACCGCCAGTTAATCCACGCTACGCAACGTCGGCAGTTGATCCAGTCGTCTCACTCACTGGGCTCTCAATGCCAGCCCGGCCCACGGTACTTCGCATCCTCGCTGCATATATTCCAGATGGCGTATTCCTCGGCGCCTTGATACTTGCAACTGCGCTTTATATTCGCGGAGTAGTGGCACTTTCTCGTCGCGGAGATAAGTGGCCAGTCGGTCGCACCATCGCCTTTGCCTTCGGTATCGCCTTTGCAGATTTTGCAACATCAGGTGGCCTCGGCGTTTACTCGCACTTCGCATTTTCGTATCACATGATCGCTCACATGACTCTCGGCATGATCGCACCGATTGGGTTTGTCCTGAGTGCTCCAATCACCCTTGCACTTCGTACACTTCCGGCAGGACGTACCGAAGAAGAGCGCGGTCTACGCGGATCCCTAGTCTCATTAATTCATTCTCGATATTCGATTATTATTACTAATCCAGTTACCGCACTCGCAATCTTTGATGGCTCACTCTTTGCGCTCTACCTAACTCCACTCTTTGGCACGCTGATGCGTAGTCACACCGGCCACCTCTTTATGGATGTCCACTTTCTCTTAACTGGGTATCTCTTCTTCTATGTGATCGTCGGCGTTGATGTGAACCCGCGCAAGATCCCTTACATAGTCCGCATCATCGTGCTCTTTGCGGCGATGAGTATCCACGCCTTCTTCTCGATCACGATCCTCTCCACCACATCGTTGCTTGATGGCGGCTACTTCGCGCTGCTGCATCGTCCCTGGAACCTAGATCTCTTGAGCGATCAGCACACCGGTGGCGCCATTGGCTGGGCGATGGGTGAGATTCCAATTTTGATCGCGCTGATCGCGACCTTTATTCAGTGGGTTCGTGACGATGGCCGCGAGACCCGTCGTATTGATCGCGCCGCAGATCGCGCCGCTGCGATGGGCGAAGAAGATGATCTCGCCCGCTACAACCGCTATCTAGCAGAGTTAGAGTCGGGCAAACCTAGCGATTAGATCTGGCGTTGCCGCTGCATCTACCTTTTGGTCATGCGCCTCAACTGGGAATGGTTCACTCGTGAGCTCGCCATGATGAACTAATGCAATCTTCCACCCGTTGATCTTGGCAAGTGCACGGTCATAAGAGCCACCACCCTGACCCAAACGATTACCCGCACGGTCGATACGAAGCGCCGGAACGATCACACAATCAATCGAGCCAAAGTCACTCATCGCAAAACCATGTGGCTCAAAGGTATTGCCATGGGCAGCGAGTGAATTCTCATTTCCATCCCAGATGACCCATTCGAGATCTTTATCCGGCAACAATCGGGGGAGCAGTAGTCGAACTCCGCGCTTGATTAATTCAGCATTGATATCAGCAGTTGAAGGCTCATCGCCATATGAGTGATAGCTCGCAACGGTCGTGACTGACTGGAACTCTTTCGATCCCAGAATATGTAACCAGGATTCATCCATAAAGCGCACTCGTCGTTCTTCGCGGAACTCTCTGCGCAGACGTGACTTATCTGACTCACGATCTGCTCCGTTTCGCATGGCAATACCTTAATAGGGAGCAGGCGCAAAGTATGGTTGAACCATGGATCGTGAGATTTCAGTCAAAGACTTTGCCGCAGAACTCCTAGTGATCGCATCGCCGCTATCGGCATTCGATATGCCATTGCTCGATGCGCATGGCGCGACTTTGGCTGAGGATATCTTTGCTGGCGAGCGGTTAGTTCTGAAATCTGGATCACGGATTCGATCTACCCAGATCGGTCTCGCTGCATCGATCGGACTCAATCGTCTACCAACCAGACCTCATCCACGCGTCGTCGTGATCTCAGCAGGTGATGACTTGGTAGAACCAGGCGGGCGCCTACGCGATAGCGAAGATGAGTATGAGACTAACTCGTGGATGCTTACGACCGCCGTTAAAGAGGCTGGCGCGATGGGATATCGCGTACATACCATCCCCGAGAATTCACATGAGCTCAAACTCATCATCGAAGATCAACTCGTCCGTGCCGATCTCATTGTGATCAGCGGTGAGAGCCACGATGAATCCTTTGATCTCATTACGCAGACGCTGCAAGAGATGGGAAGCATTGAGACCGTCTTGCCTCTGATGAGCGAATCAGGTCGTCATAACTTCGGCACGATTGGACCCGATAAGACACCGGTTGTCACTCTTCCCGGAGATTCGATCGCCGCCTACATCTCAGCTGAGCTCTTTATCCGTCCAATGATTCGCACCATGCTGGGCGCACCCAACATCCATCGATCAGTTGTGCAGGCAAAGCTCACGCACGACCTCGATTCACTTCCTGGGTTCACAACTCTGGTCAGAGCATCACTCTCATCGACACCAGAACTCACGGTCACAGCGCTGCCCGAACAAGATCTCCTCTCAACGCTCTCTGATGCCCAAGGCTTAATCGCCTTCCCGGCAGATTCCATGGGCGCAAAGGCTGGCGATCTCGTCGATGTCATGGTCCTCGAGCGCAATCACTAAGGCGTAAGCACCCATGACTATTCTTATTCGAACCCATGTTCAGGGCACTGAATCGACCCAGATCACACTTCGCCTCTTACGCCTTCGCGATCACAAGGCGTGGGATCGAGTTCGTCGCGAGAATCACGAATGGTTGACGCCGTGGGAGGCGACCAGACCCGAGATCGAGAGCCATATTCCCTTGCCTTCTTTTAGAGAGATGGTGATTACCGGTAAACGCGAGGCGAAGAGCCTTCGTACCCTTTCGCTTGGAATTTGGATGAGTGAGGGGAAGTCGCCGGAGCGCTTTGTTGGCCAGATAACCCTTGGCGGAATCATCTTCGGCGCCCACCGAGGCGGATATATCGGGTACTGGGTCGATCGCCGCGTAGCTAACCGGGGAATCATTACTCAGGCAGTTATTGCCCTCACCGAATACGCCTTCTCAGAGCTCTCACTACATCGCATCGAAATCAATATGCGCCCTGAAAATAGCGCCTCACAACGGGTTGCCGAGAAAGCTGGGTACACCTTTGAAGGGATGCGCTCGCGCTACCTTCATATCGATGGCGATTGGCGAGACCATATGATCTTCGTCCGAGTTAATCCAGAAGTTCGATAGAAAAAGGCTCGAAAAGACACATCACTATAAATGCCCTAAATGCATCGCAATCGGGCACCGTGGAATTACGATTTCGTTCCATGGCGTCCAGCATTATCTATCTCATCATCTTGGTGATGTGGGGCGCGTACTTCCTGCCACGTTGGATTCATCGCCACGAAGAGAGTTCTTCGAAGGCCGGCGATCGCTATAAGAGTGCGATCCGTTCCCTCTCTGAGTCACCTCGCGCCTCATTCGCGCCAGAGTTCATGGATCCGAAGGAGAAGCGCAGAGTTGTCGCACAGCGCAGAACAATTTTTT
Organism: Candidatus Nanopelagicaceae bacterium; assembly: GCA_040402375.1. Classification (GTDB taxonomy): domain Bacteria; phylum Actinomycetota; class Actinomycetes; order Nanopelagicales; family Nanopelagicaceae; genus PALSA-747. The sequence goes on from JBBAMR010000004.1 coordinate 72,544, forward strand.
CAAGCCTTACATTCTTAACACTTGCTACCGGATTTGCAGCGACACTTGGAATGATGGCTTGGTCGATCTTGGCAATCCCAGTTTCAGGATTTGGTATCTATCTCGTTGCAGTTCGTCGCCAGATAGTGACCGAGCAGATCAAGGCACGTCGACTTAATACTCTTGAGAAGATTATGACGGCCGAGATCAAACTCGATCCAACTGTTCGTATCTCACTCGCTGCTGCAACTCATCCTGCCGAACATTGGATCCCACTTGCTGATCGCGAAGATCCATCAGGTGTTGTTGTGCTTCCGAAGGATCGCACCTCGTGGAACCCAGTCAATGTTCCAAAGCCAACATATGCAACTGCGCCGAAGGCGATCGTTTCAAAGCGCGTGATCGACCTAACAGTTCCTGGTCAGTGGAGCGCAGAACAAGAACTTCTTAACCAACTCGATCTTCCAGGCGTCACACGAAGCGAACTCTTTGATCAGACTCTCCTTGAAGAAGCAGCGACACCTCACGATTACAACTCTGAGGCAATCTAGAGCTCTCGAATTAGATCCAACTAGGTAGCCACATATGGGCGTGCCAGCTCGTATAACTGATCACAGAGCCAAAGTAGAGCGGTGAGAAGTAGATAAAACAGAGCACGATCACTGCAAGATAGGCGTACAGCACTCGCTCCCGCACCACGCGAGGTAGCTGCAGATGATCCTCGCTCTTCGGTTCTTCTAGCCACTTTGAAATGACGTAACAGATAATCAAAATAATAAATGGCTCGAAGGCGATCGCATAGAACGAGAACATCGTTCGCTTTTGGAAGAGGAACCACGGTAGATAACCTGCGCCAAGACTGAGTAGAAGCAACCCACTCTGCCATTCACGGCGTGCAATCCAATACCCAAAGGTGGCGGCGATTGCGATGATCGCACTCCACCATAAGAACGGCGTTCCGAGAGCAAGAATCTCTTGCGAGCAGGTACTTGCGCCACAACCCTTCGGTGTTTGATAGAAGAAGGATGTTGGTCGACCCATCACCAACCAACTCCATGGATTGGCAGAGTACGAATGTTTTTCAACAAGAGAAGTATGGAAGTTCAGCATCTCAGCATGGTCGTGCCAGAAGTTACGAACGATATTTGTTGACCAGGTGCGATCCCAACCACTGTTGCTAATAAACCAGCCACTCCATGTCGCGATGTAGGTCGCGATTGGCAGAACTCCGTATTGCAGAATTCTCTTCCAGAGTGAATTCCGAATAGTGAACTTCACTGGCGACTCTTCTTCGAGTGCCTGTGCTTGTCGGTAATCAACGTAGATCATGAAGAAGAAGTAGGCGACGATAAAGTAAAGACCACTCCACTTCACACCGGTGGCAAGTCCAAGCGATATTCCTGCGAGCCAATGTCGAGAAGAGAGTAGGAAGTAGAAACTCAGGAGAAGGAAGAACATCAAGAAGATATCGAGTAGCGCTGTGCGAGAGTGAACGAGATGTAGCCCATCTGCAAGAGTTAAGATCGCAGCAGATGAGCTAATCAGTGGACTATTAAAAAGTCGCTTCGCCACGAGATAGATCAGTGCAATCGAGAGTGATCCGATGATGGCTGAGCTCACGCGCCATCCAAATTCGTTATACCCAAAGACCTTGATTCCCAATGCGATTAGCCACTTACCTACGGGTGGGTGAACGATGAAATCAGCCATTCCCTTATCGTTGATCTCGACGCCGTGGAGCGCGAGTGAGTGCGCATTCTTTGCGTAGTAGACCTCATCGAAGATGTAGCCCTTTGGCTGACCCAGATGCCAGAGGCGCATCAATAGCCCGATCAGGGCAAAGCCGAGAGCGTTCAGCGGGTCCTGCAAACGCGCCATCAGTTGCCTCATGGTTTAAGGGTAAGGGGTTGGGCAAATGCAGAACATCCCTGCGAGAATAGGTGCATGTTGATTCTCGCTGCGATCCCGCTTGGAAATCCAGGCGACGCTTCAACCAGACTCAAAGAGGCGATCACCAGCGCAGATTTCATCGCCGCCGAAGATTCCCGCCGCTTTGGCCGCCTCTGCGCCGAGCTTGGCATTACGTATGAGGCAAAGATCTTCTCATTCTTCGAGGGCAATGAGAATGAACGCCTTGAGCCACTCCTTGAGATCTTGCAGAGCGGAAAAGATCTCTTAGTTGTGACCGATGCCGGCATGCCAGGAATTAGTGATCCTGGATATCGCCTGACGCGCGAAGCGATCGCTCGCGGAGTTCCGATCCGAGTCCTGCCAGGTCCAAGCGCTGTGACAACCGCGCTGCTCTTCTCTGGTCTTCCTACTGATCGATTCTGTTTTGAAGGATTCTTGCCACGCACATCAGGAGCTCGAATCACAGCGCTCGAGAAGCTAGCGACGCAAGAGCGCACCATGATCTTCTTTGAAGCGCCACATCGTCTACTTGAATCACTGCGTGATTGTGAGAGCGTTTTGGGTAGCGATCGCCTCGGTGCAATCTGTCGCGAGATGACGAAGACCTATGAAGAGACGATTCGCGGAACACTCTCAGAGCTCTCTGCCTGGGCTGGTGCGAATGAGATCCTGGGGGAGATCACGTTGGTGATCGGTGGCTTTGATCGTTCGACCCAAACCTTTACACCAGAAGATCTTGCTCGCATGGTCCTCGATCGCGAAGGCCAGGGCGAGAGCCGGAAAGAGGCGATCGCTGAGGTCGCAAAATCAACTGGAATAGCCAAGCGCGAAGTCTTCGATGTCATGGTGGCCCACAAGAGCGCCGATAGGATGGGCTCGTGAGCGAGAAATCTTTCTATTTAACGACGCCGATTTACTATGTGAATGATGCGCCGCATATCGGCCATGCCTACACAACTGTCGCTGGCGATGTTCTGACCCGTTGGCACCGTCAACGCGGTGAATCTGTCTGGTTCTTGACCGGCACAGATGAGCACGGCCAAAAGGTTCTTAACACAGCCGAGAAGAACGGTGTTGCGCCACAAGCTTGGTGTGATCGCCTCGTTGAAGATGCGTGGAAGCCAGTCTGGCAAGCGCTCAATATCGCCAACGATGATTTCATCCGCACCACTGAGCCTCGTCACATGGAACGCGTACAACGCTTCCTCTCAGGCCTTAAAGATCAAGGCCATATTTATTCTGGAAAATACGAAGGTCCGTACTGCATCGGTTGTGAAGAGTTCAAACTTCCAGGTGATCTCTTAGAAGGTGGGCTCTGTCCGACCCACTCCAAGCCTTGCGAGATCGTCAGTGAAGAGAACTGGTTCTTTAGATTATCTGCCTTTGTCCCGGCGCTCCTCGAGCGTTACAAGAGCGATCCATCAACCTGCGAGCCAGCATCGGCGCGCAATGAAGTGATCTCATTCCTTGAAGGTGAAGTCTCTGATCTTTCGATCTCTCGCTCAACCTTCGACTGGGGAATTCCAGTTCCGTGGGATACCAAGCAAGTTATTTATGTCTGGTTCGATGCGTTGTTGAACTATGCAACTGCAGTCGGACTCGGTGATGAAGCCGGTACTGCTGGCGCCGAGAAGTTTGCTAAGACCTGGCCTGCCGATGTTCACCTTGTTGGTAAAGATATCTTGCGCTTCCATGCTGTGATCTGGCCTGCAATGTTGATGGCAGCAGGGCTACCTCTTCCTAAAAAAGTCTTTGCTCATGGTTGGCTCTTAGTCGGTGGCGAGAAGATGTCTAAGTCAAAACTCACTGGTATCGCACCATCTGATATCACCGATCACTTTGGCGTCGATGCCTTCCGTTACTACTTCTTACGTGCGATTCCATTTGGTTCAGATGGTTCGTTCTCTTGGGAAGATATGGGCGCGCGATATACATCAGAGCTCGCAAATGACTTTGGTAATTTAGCTTCACGCTTGATCGCGATGATCGAAAAGTACTGTGATGGTGCGATTCCAGCGATCGCCCATGATGCAGGCTTAGAAGCAGCTCTTCACGAGACTGTCGCAAAGGCTGATGCGGCGATGGTTGCCTTGGACTTCCAGGGTGGCATCAACACGATCATGGAATTCTGTAAGCGAGTCAATGGTTACGTCACTGAGCGTGAGCCATGGATCGTTGCCAAGGATGAGAGTCGCGCAACTGAGCTCAATGAGATTCTCTACAACACTGCGGATTCGATTCGTGCACTGACTGTCTTGCTCTATCCAGTTATGCCTTCAACCTGTGAAACTCTCTGGGCAGCGCTCGGCATGGATACCGATCTGGCATCACAGAAGATTGCTGATGTTGACACTTGGGGTCAGATCAAAGCTGGCGCACGCGTGACAAAGGGCGCAGTCTTGTTCCCACGTCTTGAAGAGCCAACGGCTAAGTAGCTCGACTCTTCATGGCTGATCGATTTGGTTTAGAGAAAGAGCGCCTACCTGCGCCGCTTCCCGAGAGACTCAATCGTCCTTGCGTTGATGTCCATGCACATATCGAACTCGTTACCGAATCAGCACCAGATGCACCAGAAGTAAAAGCGATATTGGATCAAGCAGCATCAGTCGGAATTGATCGGATCGTGCAGGTTGGGTATTCAGCAGATCAATCTGAGTGGGGCGTGAAGATGGCCCATGCCTTCCCGGGTCGCGTCCTAGCCGCTGTTGCACTGCATCCAAATGAAGCTCCTGTCGTTGACGACCTTGAAGCCCACCTTGCTCGAATTGAGAAGCTTGCTACTGATCCACGGGTACGTGGCATTGGTGAGACCGGGCTAGATTTCTTTAGAACAGCGCCTGAGTTACAAGAGCGACAGAAGTACTCATTCCGCCGCCACATTGCACTTGCAAAGAACGTTAAGAAGGCTTTGATTATTCATGATCGCGATGCCCACCGCGCCGTGCTCGATACGCTTATTGAAGAAGGCGCCCCTGAAACCACTATCTTTCACTGTTATTCCGGCGATGCCGAGATGGCCCGTGAATGTATTGATAAGGGCTACGTCCTCTCCTTTGCTGGCACCGTCACCTTTAAGAATGCGCCAGCGCTGCGTGAGGCGGTCAAGCTCGTTCCTAACGAACTCTTACTTGTTGAGACTGATTCGCCATTTCTTACTCCTGCACCACATCGCGGCTTAATGAATACTCCGGCGCAGATTCCATCGATCTTACGATTGATTGCCGATGAGCGCGACCAAGATCTTGATGAGCTCTGTGATGTTATTTCGGCAAACGCCGAGCGCCTCTTTGGATCCTTCGCCTAATGTCAGGCCTACTTGGGGGAGCTGAGATCCGTGAGATCGCTGCACGTATCGGTGTTAACCCAACAAAGAAACTCGGACAGAACTTTGTAGTCGATGCCAACACCTGTCGCCGCATCGTGAAGAGCGCAGATGTCACATCAGATGATGTCGCTCTTGAGATCGGGCCCGGTCTTGGATCACTCACTCTTGCATTACTTGAGATTGCTAAAGAGGTCGTGGTTGTCGAGATCGATGAGCGACTTGCCGCAGAGCTACCGCATACAGTGGAGCGCCACGAGTTTGATCCCGTCAGATTAACTGTCGTCACCAACGATGCGATGGTTGTTGATGCGCTACCGGTAGAGCCAACAGTTCTCGTTGCAAACTTGCCATACAACATCTCAGTCCCAGTATTGCTTCGCTTTATGGAGAAGTTCCCGACGCTGCGCTCTGGCGTGGTGATGGTGCAGAGTGAAGTTGCTGATCGATTAGCGGCAAAACCTGGCAGCAAAAATTATGGTTCCCCATCAGTGAAGGCGACCTGGTGGGCAGATATGTCATCTGCTGGCACCGTCGCGCGGTCGATCTTCTGGCCGGTACCGAACGTTGATTCATCACTCGTTCGTTTTGTGCGCCATGCGCCAGCTGGTGATGAAGCGATGCGACTTCGAACCTTCAGCGTCATTGATCACGCCTTCGCCCAACGCCGAAAGATGCTTCGTAGCGCACTCTCAGAGCTCTTTGGTGGCAGCGCACCAGCATCAGATGCGATCACTGCAGCCGGCGTAGATCCCACGATGCGCGGTGAGTCATTGCTGCTGCCAGACTTCATTAAAATCGCCGAGCAGCTTTCACTCTAGCTTTCGGCTCATCGCTCATTCGCTATAGGGTTGCAGGTATGAACACGAGCGGCGTAGTAATCCGGGCACCTGGAAAGGTAAACCTTGGGCTCTCCGTCGGACCACTGGATAGCGATGGTTATCACGAGCTCGTCACCGTCTTTCAGGCGATCTCACTCTTTGATGATGTGACAGTTCAGTACGGCCCAGAAGGTGCCGGAATTATTCTTGAGGCATCTGGTTCAATATCTGCTGGAGTTCCACTCGACTCATCAAACCTCGCCTACAAAGCCGCAGATATCATGATCAGACGTTTTCAACTCACGAGTGATATCTCTATTCACTTAAAGAAAGAGATCCCAGTTGCTGGGGGCATGGCTGGCGGAAGCGCTGATGCCGCAGGTGTGATCGTTGGAATGGATTCACTCTTTGAGCTCGGTCTCTCTCGCGATGAACTACAACGAATCGGAGCAGAACTTGGTAGCGATGTTCCATTCGGTATCGCCGGTGGTACGGCAATCGGTCGTGGTCGTGGCGATCAACTCACACCAGTTCTCGCTCAAGGCACTTATCAATGGGTATTAGCGTTATCGAGTTCGGGGTTATCAACTCCTTCGGTCTACACCGAATGTGATCGTCTCCGCGAAGGACTCAGCATCGCGCGGCCATCAGCAAATGATGCGCTGCTCCAAGCGCTGCGCGCCGGAGATGCAAAAGAGTTAGGTAAGGCGTTAAGCAATGATCTCCAAAGCGCTGCCTGCTCACTTCGCCCAGCACTTCGCTTAGTGCTAGATGTCGGCCGCGAATATGGTGCACTCGGTTGCATCGTCTCAGGTTCTGGTCCGACTGTGGCATTTCTTGTTGAAGATGAAGAGAAGGCGCTCGATCTGACAGTGGCTTTGAGTTCTAGTGGCGTTGTGGGCGGAGTTGTCCGCGCTGGCGGGCCAACCCATGGGGCGAGGCGCATCAGTAGCTTCTAGCTCCTCTAGATGTTCTAGGTGCCAATAGATCTGCTGTTTGGAGTTCTGGGAGCCGATAAGGGATAATTCAGGTTCCGCCATTGTGTAGTGGCTAGCACATGGGCCTTTGAAGCCCAGGGTCCAGGATCGATACCTGGTGGCGGAGCCACAGTAGAATGACTCTCACATCACTGACGATCGGAGGCGCGTGAAGAACCCCGACGTTGTGATCGTGCTCGCCGCCGGTGAAGGCACTCGCATGAAATCTGCGACGCCCAAGGTGCTCCATCGAATTGCAGGCCGTTCAATCCTTGGCCATCTCATGGCCGCTATCGCCCCAGTCATTGGTGGCGAGTTACGCGTTGTTGTTGGCGCCCACAGAGAGTTCGTTGAAGCAGAAGTCATCGCCACGGCACCAGCTGCCATCCCGGTCTATCAAGCAGAGCGCAACGGCACCGGACATGCAGTCCAGCTCGCACTCGCCGGCGCACCAACCACCGGGTCGGTTCTGATCCTTGCTGGTGACACACCACTTCTTACGACTTCAACCCTCAAAGAATTTATTGCGATCCACGAAGCAAATGCGAGCTCTGCATCAGTACTCACCGCCGATGTGCCAGATCCTTTTGGCTATGGCCGCATCATCCGCGACGATAATGGCGGGATCTCTCATATCGTGGAAGATCGCGATGCGACTGATGAAGAGCGCGAGATCACCGAGATCAACACTGGGGTCTACCTCTTCGATAATGCCGCACTGCGCGCTGCATGTGCCAAGCTCTCAAAAGATAATTCGCAGGGCGAGCTCTACCTCACCGATGTGATCGCACTGATCAAGGGCGCGAATAGCGTTGTGCTCGCAATTCGATCAAATGACTACACCGAGACCCTTGGTATTAACGATCGCTCACAACTCGCAGAATGCACCGCAGTCATGCGCGATCGGATCAATGATCGCTGGATGAAATCCGGTGTCACCATTGTTGATCCGACTACTACGTGGATTGATGTCGATGTCACGATCGAATCTGATGTCACGATCCACCCAGGCACAGCTCTTGCCGGCAAGAGCACGATTGCAACTGGCGCAGTAATCGGCCCACGCACCACACTCACTGATGTAATCGTCGATGCCGGTGCTCACGTCATTGAATCTTCCTGTACTGGTGCACATATCGGAGCGAAGGCAACTGTCGGCCCATACACATTCTTACGCGCTGGAACCACACTCGGTGCCGGTGCGAAGGCTGGCGCTTATGTCGAGATCAAGAACTCAACTGTCGGTGATGGATCAAAGGTCCCACATCTTTCCTATGTTGGCGATGCAACCATCGGCAGCGGCACCAATATTGGGGCTGCCACCATCTTTGTGAACTACGACGGGGTCGATAAGCACCAGACCATCGTCGGAGACGAAGTCCGAATCGGCAGCGACACCATGCTCGTCGCCCCAGTTTCGATCGGTGATGGCGCCTATACCGCCGCCGGATCGATCATCACCGAAGATGTACCCGCCGGTTCTATTGGAGTTGCTCGCGCAAAGCAGCGCAATGTCCTAGGGTGGGTCCTACGTAAGAGAGCAGGCAGTTCCTCTGCCATCGCAGCAAAGCGCGCAGGCGCAACCGAGAGGGAATAACAATGAGCGAACTCCGTTTAGCTTCTGAGAAGCGCCTCCGTCTCTTTACCGGACGTGGTTACCCAGAGCTCGCAGATGAAGTCGCCGCCCAGCTTGGTATCCCAATTACTCCTACATCTGCCTACGACTTTGCCAATGGCGAAATCTTTGTTCGCTTCGAAGAGAGCGTCCGCGGATCAGATGCCTTCGTTCTTCAATCTCATGCAGCTCCGGTTAATAAGCAGATCATGGAACAACTCATTATGGTCGATGCCCTTAAGCGCGCATCTGCCAAGCGGATCACCGTTGTTGCACCGTTCTACGGATATGCCCGTCAAGATAAGAAGCATCGCGGACGTGAGCCAATCTCTGCTCGCTTGATGGCTGATCTTTTTAAGACCGCTGGTGCAGATCGTCTGATGGTTGTCGATCTTCACACATCACAGATCCAAGGCTTCTTCGATGGTCCAGTTGATCATCTCTTCGCACTTCCGCTACTTACCGATTATGTCGGTCGTAAAGTTGATCGAAACCGCCTCACCATCGTCTCACCAGATTCTGGTCGAGTCCGTGTTGCAGAGCGTTGGTCAGATCTGCTCGGTGGTTGCCCAATCGCATTCATTCACAAGATGCGCGATCCACGTATCCCTAACGAATCCACCACTGGCAAAGTTGTTGGCGATGTCAGGGGTCAAACCTGCATCGTGATCGATGACATGATCGATACCGCCGGCACGATCACCAAGGCTGTCGATGCCCTCTTCGAAGAAGGCGCCGCAGAAGTTATCGTTGCCGCTACCCATGCAGTCCTCTCAGGCCCTGCAGTTGAGCGCCTTAAAGCGAGCCGCGTCAGCGAAGTGGTCGTCACGAACACCTTGCCGATTCCTGAAGAACACCGCTTTGATCGCCTCACAGTCCTCTCGATCGCACCGCTCTTGGGCCGCGCTATCAAAGAGGTCTTTGAAGATGGCTCAGTCACCAGCCTCTTCGACGGCCACAGCTAAACCCCGCACCATTAATCGAGCGTAAATCCCTCGATTTTGGGATTAGATCACCGCTGGGTTACTCTTCAACCTCGTCACGGCGAGGGATAGTAATTATCCGTAATCGACGGGTTGCTCTCCTGAGGCGTGCTTTTGACCGCGAATAAAGGAGCAACTCAAGTGGCAGAAATTTCAATCAACGGCAGCACACGTACCAACTTTGGTAAGGGCGCATCACGTCGCGACCGTGTAGCTGGTCTCGTTCCAGCAGTGATCTATGGCCATAATGCCGTGCCACAGCACGTAGTACTTCCAGCTCGTGAGCTTGGAAATGCTCTCAAGCAGTCAAACGTCCTTCTTAACCTCTCCTTCGATGGCAAGAGCGAACTCGTTCTTCCTAAGTCAGTATCGAAGAACCCACTCACCGGAATCTTCGAGCATGTCGATCTCCTCGTTGTCCGTAAGGGTGAAAAGGTTACTGTTGAAGTACCTGTTCACACAGAGGGTGCATACGACAAGGATGGAATCCTCGAGCACGTTAACAACACCATTGAAGTTGAAGCAGAAGCAACATCGATCCCATCATTCTTGGTTCTTGATCTCACAGGCATGCCTGCTGGAACAAGCAAGACCGCTGGCGATGTAAGGCTCCCTGCCGGAACAACTCTTGTCTCAGATGCAGCAATGGTTGTTGTGCACCTTTCAGAGCGTTCATCAGCTGCTGAGCCTGTCGCTGCAGAAGCTGCACCAGCTGCTGAAGCTCCAAAAGCTGAATAATTAAGTAACACCCTTTCATAAGCATGAGCGCTTCTGATCGCTGGATCATTTTCGGTTTAGGAAATCCCGGCGATCAGTACGCGCAGACCCGTCACAATATCGGCCACATGGTGATTGATTACCTCGGCAGTAACTCACGATTCTCTTCCCATAAATCCCGTTGCGAGATTGCTGATATCCGCGTCGCAGGGGTTGCGGTCACACTCGCAAAATCAAAGCTCTACATGAATGAATCCGGCGCCCCGCTCAAAGCTCTCGCCGATTTCTACAAAGTCACCGGTGAAAATATCATCGTGGTGCACGATGAATTAGATATCGCATTCAACACAATCCGAATCAAGATCGCTGGCGGAGATAATGGCCATAACGGCCTTAAAGACATCACAAAACATTTCGCAGGCCCGGATTACTTCCGTCTGCGCATGGGAGTCGGGCGACCACAGGGCCCACAAGATCCAGCAGATTATGTCTTAAAACCATTCTCACAGCCCGAGAAGAAAGAGCTCCCTGACTTCATCGCCCGTGGTGCTCTCGCTGCAGAACGATTGATCGAAAAGGGCTTGGACTTTGCTCAGCAGGAGTTCAATAAGTAAAAGTCTGTTGAAAGGCTCCTTGTTATTGCAAGAAGCCTTCCAATTGCATTTGTCCTTGGTTCAGAGCCTAGGGACTACATGGGGGTCGGCCTAGAAACCGGCCCTCATATCTTTATTAAAGCACTTTCAATAATATTTTCAAGAGAGAAGAATGTGGCAAGGAGTGACTACTGAGAGTTATTAATCTGGGCCTTTTAAACTTTGCCAATCGCAGCGCCACCAGACATGATTACTGCGTGTCACTCCAAACGCTCTTGGATTCCCCTGATCAATCCGTACGTCTCAAGGCGGCGCTTGCTGCAGGAACCTATCCAGAGCCTGAGTACATCGAAATTTTGATTCGCCAATGTGCCATCGAGACAGATTTCTTCGTTCGAGACACTCTTTCATGGGCGCTCATGCGCAACGATATTCCAACTGTCGTGAAGCAACTCGAAACTGAGTTGCAATCAGCTAATACCCAAGCCAAGAGCCAAGCGATCCACACGCTCTCAAAAATCGGTGATAAGAATAATTACAGATTAATAACCGATGAGATGCTCTTTGATCCCGATGATTTCGTGGCCTCGACTGCATGGAGAGCGGCGTCGGTCTTGGTCCCCGACGATCAGAAGGCGATACTCGTTGAGAAGCTGGTTACTCAGCTTGCTCGAGGCGATTCAGATACTCAATTCGGATTGACGAGATTCTTATGTGCTTTAGGGGATTCCATTGTTGAGCCACTCACAGAGGCGGCTAAGTCATCTGATGATGCGGTGAGCAATCAAGCTAAGTTCACTCTCTTGCGATATCAAGAGATGCGGCTAGAGAGCAAAAAGCCTTCAAAAGACTCAAGAGAATCACGCATGGAGGAGTGACTGTTCAGAGTTAGCAAGCCGCACCTTTCAACCGTTGCCAATGTCAGTGCCGCCATCCATGATTACCAAATGTCACTTCGCTTCCGTAAATCAGTACAGATCATCCCTGGGGTCCGCCTCAACTTCAATAAGAACTCCACGAGCCTCTCACTCGGTCCACGCGGCGCCCACTACACAATGAGTTCCTCTGGACGTCGCACTGTTTCGGCCGGTATCCCTGGCACAGGTCTCTACTATTCCGAGAGCGCAAACCCACGTACAAAAGCGGCAAGAGCTACCAAGAGCCCAGCAAGTGCCCAACAAGATATTCATCAATTCGACGGTCCAACACCAACCCCAGGATTCCTCTCTGGTAGAGCTGAGAAAGATTTCTACGCATTCTTAAACGATGTCTACGGTGGCGATAAACCAATGACACCACAAGAGATCGTCACCAAGGCAAAAGAGCTCCGTGCGCAATACGACAAACTCAACTACGCACTCAACATCTTGGGATTTCTCTACATCGTCAACGATGATGAGTACGAAGATAAAGTCATTGAGATGGGTCAAGGCCTCTGGGCCGATCGCGAGCGCGCCTTCGCTGATCCAATCGTCATCAAATACTTCAGAGGAATCCGCCCCATTACCCGTATCACCGATGGCATCTCAGCAACAGAGATATTAAATTCCCAGCAATTCGGATTTATCTGGGTCGAGGTCCTGCAGGCTCACGAGAAGTTCGATGATGCTCTTACCGTCTTACACGAGATGAAACCCGATCAGCTTGTCGGAATCTCAATCGCTGATATCGAACTATCCCAGAAAGATTATGACGCGGTCTTTGAGACCACCGATGACATCACCAATATCGATGATGCCACAGCGATCATGTTGGTGCTTCGGGGGATAGCCTTCCGAGAGAAGCAGTTGTACGACGCATCACTCGAATGCTTTAAGCAAGCCCTGGCTAAAAAGAACCGCGCCGAAGAGATGCTCAACCGTGCCCATTGCGAGCGAGCCTTAACCTACGAAAAGATGGGAAAGAAGGCCCAAGCCCGCAAGGATCTAGAGCTGGTGCTGGTGAACGAGCCCGCCAATGAGGAAGTGCAGAAGCTCCTAAGCGAACTTCACTGACTAACGAGCTTCCACTGACGCAATAACCAATCACGTTTTGTTGGATGTGAGAGCACAATCAAAACCGATCCAAGTACAACGTAAATCACCATCTGGACCACGACATATAGCCAATCAGCCCCACCCGTAACGATCTTCGTGTACTGCGCACCCGTCTCAAACTGCATCGGAAAGTCAGCGAGCCCATGCATCAAGATCGGCACCCAGATACTGCCACTAAAGATCATCAGCGCCACCGCTAAGAAACCAAACGACCCAGCACTGACTGCCTGAGCCAATGTGTAGGCGGCTGATTGCCCGCCCCAGATGATGTTCCCAAGATGCAGTAACCCGAAGTGAACCGACGAGACTATTGCCGCAAACCAGATTCCATATCTTTCAAGTCCACCATAGATAAAACCCCTGCTGAAGAAATCTTCTTCAATTCCGATGAACAGCGCAAAGATAAAGCTCATCGCGATGTCTGTGAAACTAAAGGGGTGATAGTTAATATGAAACACGGCTGGTCCCATAAGAAAGAGAACAATTCCAAGTGCAATCAAGAGCCTTCGCGGTGTATGCCCCCACCCAAACCTCGGTAGCGCCGTAGGACAGAAGATCCGAATCAAGAGGAGCGATACTGCAGAGGAGCAACCCCTAAAGAGAATAGTCGCCCAGAAAGGTGAGAGGTGGAGACTATGGAGGGGGATCCAGTTCAGCCCCCAAATGTTGACCGCAGTCCCACCCAGGAGGATCAAGAGGACTCGGACTAGGTCCTTACTGCACAATTTCATGTTGTGAACATAGCTAGCTCCACTGACAGGACTTCGGCCTGACCTGAGCGTGGAATAGCAATTCGGACCCGGTGATTAAGAGTTATCAACCCGTGTTTCTAAGCCCCGCTGCCACACCATTAATCGTGAG
>JBBAMR010000005.1:0-72502 GCA_040402375.1 Candidatus Nanopelagicaceae bacterium
GAGCCGGGGGATTTACAGTCCCCTCCCATTGGCCGCTCGGGCAACCCGCCAGGGTTATTCGTGAAGCAGCCTGCGAATAGTAGCGAAGGGCTCGCACTGGGGTCTAATTGACCCTAAAGATTGAATGCAGCAGGCGTTGTACCCTCAGCCAGTGATCTTATTTTCAAGAGAAGTTGCCGCCGCGATTGAGGCTAAGAAGCCAATCGTCGCACTCGAATCAACCATTATCAGCCATGGCTTGCCAAGGCCGCGCAATCACACTGTTGCGCTAGAAGTAGAAGAGATCGTTCGTTCGACCGGAGCTATCCCAGCGACGATTGCGATTCTTGATGGCGAGATCCATGTGGGTCTTGAGAGTGAAGAGCTTGAGCGAATTGCATTTGAAGATGGCATCGTTAAAGCATCAACTCGCGATCTTGCAATATTAGCTGCGACAAAGAAGAGCGCAGCGACAACAGTTGCCGCTACTGCACACATTGCCGCGATGGCTGGCATCTCGGTCTTTGCTACCGGTGGTCTTGGTGGAGTACACCGAGGCGATGGATTCGATGAATCGGCTGATCTACGTGGACTTTCGATTACGCCGATCGTTATCGTCTGTGCGGGCGTGAAATCAATTCTCAATGTCGAAGCAACGCTCGAGCGTTTAGAAACTCTCGCTGTTCCGGTTCTTGGTTACAAGACACATAAATTTCCTGGCTTCTATCTCACCGAATCTGGATTTGAGATCGAGCATCGCGTCGATTCTGCTTCCGAGATCGCTGCTATCTGGCATCAGCGTGCCAACGTTGCTACATCTGGGAGCGCTGTCATTGTCACTAATCCGGTGAAAGTCGAGCTCGATCGAACCCTTCATGATTTACTTCTGAAGAACGGTCTCGCAGAAGCAGAACAAAACCACATCACTGGAAAAGCTGTCACACCATTCTTACTCGAGTATTTCCATCGCGTCAGCGAAGGAAAGAGCCTTGATGTCAACGTTGAAATCATCAAAGCAAATTCTCGCCTCGCGGCTGAGATCGCGTTGGCGCTGTAGATAGTTAGAACGCTGATGAAAAACTTCCTCTGCATCGGTGACCTTATGGTCGATGTCATGGTGATGGTGGAGAGCGAAGTCCACGCGACCGGCGATACCCAAGCAACTATTTCCACAAGCGGTGGCGGGGCTGCAGCAAATGTTGCAACTTGGCTCGCCCACCTTGGAAATCAGAGTTATGTATGTGCCCGCGTTGGCGATGATGCGAATGGCGACTTCTTACTGAAAGACCTTGATAGATATTGCGTCAGCCACAACAAGACGCGCGCATCCGGTGAGAAATCTGGTGTTGTCGTTGTACTTGTTGACGAGAATGGCGAGCGCACGATGTTTCCAGATGCCGGTGCCAACTCTGGGTTATCTGGCGCAGATCTCCCACCGTTAGATCAATTCGATGCGGTCTATCTCTCTGGATACTCGCTCATTAATCCAAAGGCGCGAGCAAATGTCACCAAGATGGTAGATGAATTTAAAGAGCGAGGCTTGCCCGTCCTCTTGGATCCAGGGACTGTTGGAGCGCTTCGCGCAGTTCCAACATCTCTCATTCACGAGTGGGTTTCTCGCGCTGACATTTTGTTATTGAATGAAGAGGAGGCGCTCTTTGTTGCTCAAGAGTTCTCACTCGTGCGTGCCTTCGAAGTTCTTACGCATCTCTGCCCAGTGGTCGTTGTAAAACGCGGCAGCCAAGGCGTCAGCGCTGCCTCCCGCGGATCGGAGCTCATCGAGATTCCTGCCGTTGCGAGCGAAGTCATCGACACAACAGGTGCAGGAGATGCCTTTGCAGCCGGTTTCATCACGAGTTGGTTTGCGGATGCAAACCTTGAGCGTGCTCTCATCTCTGGTGCAAAGAGCGCCTCCATCGCTATCTCGCATGTTGGAGCTCGTCCTCCCCTCTAACCTTCGACAATGAGTTGAGGGTTTCTCCTATCGATGGCCTAGTTGTAACAAACTCTTGATAATTGGATGCTCGAGGGCAACGCTCGCCGTGGTTAATGGGTACTCAAAAATCGTTAATATTCCCCTACAACCTTCTCCCAATCGATGGGGGATCCCTCAGGAGGAAATATCTTGAAGAAGACAATCAAGCTAGTAACACTGCTTGCTGCTGCAACTCTCGTTGCCGGCGTAGCAGTTGCTCCAGCATCAAATGCTGCAAAGATCAAAGCATGTGTCGTTCTCGATACAGGCGGAATTGATGATCACTCATTCAACGCTGGATCATGGGCAGGCGCACAGGCTGCTTCAGCAGTTTCAACTGTTTCATACCTTCCATCAGCATCAGCTGCTGACTACGCACCAAATATCAAGAAGTTCATTGATCAGAAGTGTGCACTTATCGTCGGAATTGGTTTCGCAATCAGCTCTGAAATCATCAAGGCTGGAAAGGCCAACCCAACAGTGAAGTTTGCTGTTGTTGATGATGCAGCACTTGATTGCAACGCTGACTACTCAGTCTGTAACCCAGTTGCAAACGTCAAGGGTCTTACCTTTGCTACAAACGAAGCTGCCTTCCAGGCTGGCTACCTTGCCGCTGGTTACTCAAAGACTGGAACAGTCGCAACTTACGGTGGAGCTCCATACCCAACAGTGACCATCTTCATGGATGGCTTCGCAAAGGGCGTTGCTTACTACAACAAGGCAAAGGGCAAGTCAGTCAAGGTCCTCGGTTGGGATCCTGCTAAGCCTTCAGCTGGAACATTCGTTGGCGATTTCGCTAACACCAACAAGGCTCTCCAGCTTTCACAGGGCTTTGAACAACAGGGTGCAGATGTCATCCTTCCTGTAGCTGGTGGCCTCGGCGCCCAGACTGCAGCACAGTCAATGAAGAGCGGCAAGTCAGTCACTGTCTGGGTTGATACCGATGGTTTCTACTCAGCTCCTCAGTACAAGTCTGTACTCCTTACAACTGTTGCAAAGGGTCTCGGCGAAGCTGTTAAGTCAGTCATCACCGATACTGCAATGGGCAAGTTCACCAATGCTGCTTATGTTGGCACATTGAAGAACAAGGGTGTCTCAATGGCACCACTCCACGACTTCTCAACAAAGGTCTCTGCGCGTCTACAACTCGACGTTAAGGTCCTCGGAGCGAAGATCGCTTCAGGAGCAGTCTCAGTTAAGTAATTAACTAAGCATCGAATACGGGGGTCTCTCGCGAGACCCCCGTATTTTTTATTCCTCCAGGGGATTATGATTGAGCACCAGATTTTCTACTGAAGTGAAGGGTTGATACGTGTCTCTCGAACTCAAAGGCATTACCAAGAGCTTCGGATCACTTCTCGCTAACGACTCGATCGACCTTTCAGTGGGTGATGGCGAGATTCTCGCCATCCTCGGCGAAAACGGTGCCGGTAAATCAACTCTCATGAATATTGTCTATGGCTTGCTCCAGCCAGATGCTGGTGAGATCCGCGTTAATGGTGAGCTAGTAACAATCAACGAACCCAGCGATGCTCTCGCTGCAGGCATCGGTATGGTCCACCAACACTTCATGTTGATCCCAGTTTTCACAGTTCTTGAAAATATTATTTTAGGTCACGAGGCAACATCAAAACTTGGAAAGCTAGATCTCACAAGTGCTCGTGAAAAGCTACTCTCACTTGCTAAAGATTTTGGCTTCGTCATCGATCCTGACGCTCTAGTCGAAACACTTCCGGTCGGAGTTCAGCAGCGCGTAGAAATTCTTAAGGCGCTCATGTATGACGCGAAGGTCCTGATCCTTGATGAGCCAACCGCCGTTCTCACACCACAAGAGACTGATGAACTCCTCGAAGTCATCAAGCGCCTCCGTACCCAAGGAACATCAATAATCTTCATCTCCCACAAATTACGTGAAGTGAAGGCCATCGCAAATCGGATCAGTGTCATTCGTCGTGGCAAGGTTGTTGGTAGCGCCGAGCCAAGCGCTTCACAAGAAGAGCTCGCCTCCCTGATGGTTGGTCGCCCAGTTAATCTCGCGCCTGATAAGAGTCCTAATAAAGTAAGCGAAGTTATTCTCCATGTTGCTGATCTGACTATTTCAGATGCAACCGGGCGTGCACTTGTAAAAGATGTCTCCTTTGATGTGCGTGGTGGCGAGGTCCTCGCAATCGCCGGAGTGCAAGGCAATGGCCAATCCGAGCTTGCGCAAGCAATGATCAATCTTGAGCCGCACGTAACAGGATCAATTACCCTTGAAGGACGCGAATTGGTGGGTATGTCTGTCCATCAATCGCTACACGAAGGCATCGCCTTTATCCCTGAATCACGCGAACTTGATGGGCTGATCTCATCCTTCTCGATCGCAGATAATTTAATTCTCGATACCCACCGAGAGAAGCCATACTCCAATGGTGTCTCCCTCTCACCTCGTGCTGTACTTGCTGAGGCCGAACTCAAGGCGAAAGAGTTTGATATTCGCGCGCAGTCGATCAAGGATCCAGCTTCATCGCTCTCTGGTGGAAATAAGCAGAAGGTTGTTCTTGCTCGCGAGCTCTCGCGTCCAGTAAAACTCTTAGTTGCATCCCAACCAACGCGTGGCCTTGATGTTGGTTCGATTGAATTTGTCCACGAACGAATCCTCGCCGAGCGTGATGCCGGTCGCGCAGTTCTTCTTTTCAGTACCGAACTTGATGAAGTGCTAGCACTCGCCGATCGAATCGCTGTCATGTATGCCGGCAAGATATTGGCGATTGTTGATTCTGGTGTAACGCGTGAAAAACTTGGTTTGCTGATGGCGGGAGTAGTTGGATGAAAAAGTTTGTAGATCGCGCTCTCGGTACGGCACTTCTCCCAGCGCTCTCCTTTGTCATGGCCTTCGTCATCTCTGGCTTTGTCATCGCCTTCTCAGACTCTAAAGTCCTCAAGCTCGCTGGATCGCCTGGCAAATTTATTACAACCGCTCTTTCAACTGTTGGTAATGCCTACCTCGCTCTCTTCCAAGGTTCGGTCTATGACCCAAACCTTGCTCATAGCCACGGATTCCTTCGGGGCTTCTATCCGCTTTCAGAGACGATCGTTACCGCTACGCCGCTAATTCTTACTGGACTAGCCGTTGCACTCGCATTCCAATCAGGACTCTTCAATATCGGTGCCCAAGGTCAATTTATCTTCGGTGCAATCGCGGCCTCATACGTCGGTTTTCACTTCGCGCTAACTCCAGTACTGCACGTGATGCTCGCGCTCCTTGCTGGCGTTCTTTCGGCAGCACTCTGGGGCGGAATCGTTGGAGTCTTGAAGGCCCGTACCGGTGCCCATGAAGTAATTGTCACGATCATGATGAACTACATCGCTGGCTTCTTTATCCTCTGGATTCTCAAGACCACCACCTTCTTACGCCATGGTCGCCTTGATCCAATCGCGCCAGATGTAAATCCAAGCTCACAATTACCTCACCTGGCAGGGGCAAATTTCCGACTCCATGCTGGCATCTTGGTCGCGCTAGCTGCCGCCTACTTTGTCTGGTGGTTACTCAACCGCACCACAATCGGATTTAGATTCCGCGCAGTTGGCGCCAACGCCGCTGCCGCAAAGACCGCTGGAATTTCAGTCGGTTATGTCACGATCGCAACCATGGCGCTCTGTGGAGCGCTCGCCGGACTCGGTGGTGCGGTTCACGTCCTCGGAAGTGAATATGCACTCACTGCAGATATTGCAGGAAGTTTTGGCTTTGATGCAATCACCGTTGCACTACTCGGTCGCGCTAAGCCACTTGGTACAGTCTTTGCCGCTCTGCTCTTCGGCGCGCTTCGCACCGGTGGTCGAACCATGCAATCCAACACAACAACGCCACTCGATATCGTTCTGGTTATTCAAGCGCTAATCGTTCTCTTCATCGCTGCTCCAACGCTTGTCCGCTTCATCTTCAGAATTAAAAATCTCAAGACCCAAGAGGCACTCGCTTCGAAGGGATGGAACGGATAATGAAGAACTTCATCGCGATGAAATCCTTTACCGCCACCCAGCGTCGCCAAACCTGGCTCCATATTGTTCTCTTTGTTATCGCACTCTTCGAACTCAAAGCATTTGGATTTGGTAACCTTGCAAACGCCAAGACAACATTCGGTTTCACTCTTGCAAAAGAGTGGGTACTCATTCATACCTGGATTATTGGTTCCTCAACCGGAAGTTACCTCTTCTCGATTATTGCTCTCATCGCAGCAGTCGCGGCGATCGCACTGATTGCTCTTAAGAAGCGAGCAGGTTTTGCTACAGCGATCACTGGTGTTGCGCTCATGATGGGCTTCTTATGTTGGGCAGCTGCCGGAAAGTTCATTCCTCTTACCGGAATGCTCCAGGGCAGTCTCTTACTCGCAGTTCCACTCGTCTTTGGTT
The DNA here is from genome assembly GCA_040402375.1 of Candidatus Nanopelagicaceae bacterium. Taxonomy (GTDB): domain Bacteria; phylum Actinomycetota; class Actinomycetes; order Nanopelagicales; family Nanopelagicaceae; genus PALSA-747. The sequence continues at coordinate 6,347 of JBBAMR010000005.1, forward strand.
CAATGTCCGGCCTACTCAGTGAGCGCTCTGGCGTCATTAATATTGCGATTGAAGGACAGCTCCTCGCAGGCGCCTTCGCCTCAGGTGTCGTTGCAAGCCTTACCCATAAGAGCGCGCTTGGCTTACTTGTCGCTCCCCTCGCTGGTGCACTGATTTCACTCTTACTCGCCACCTTCGCCATCAAATTCTCAGTCGACCAAGTCATCCTTGGTTTTGTTCTGAACGTCCTTGTTATTGGGCTGACCGACTTCCTCTACAAGAAGCTACTTATTCCTTATCAAGCTACCTGGAACTCAGGACCATCCTTCTCTCGTATTGAAATTCCACTCATCGGAAAGCTTCCGATCATTGGCCCTATCTTCTTCAATCAAACATTGATCGTTTATCTGATGTATCTCATCGTTGGTGTCATCACCTTCTCTCTCTTTAAGACGAAGTGGGGTCTGCGGACCCGAGCAGTTGGCGAACACCCAACCGCTGCTGACAGCGTCGGGATCGATGTAAACAAGCTTCGCTTCCGCAACGTTCTCATCGCAGGACTTGTCTCAGGTCTTGGTGGCGCTTACTTCACGATTGGTTCTACTGGAAGCTTTAGTAAGGAGATGACATCTGGTGCTGGCTTCATCGCACTCGCTGCTCTGATCTTTGGTAAGTGGACACCGATGGGCGCTGTGAGCGCTGCTCTCCTCTTTGGCTTCGCAGATAACCTGCAAGGCACCTTGTCGATCATTGGTGTTTCGATCCCATCAGAATTCATGTTGATGGTTCCGTATGTTGCAACAATCATCGCCGTCTCTGGCCTTGTTGGTCGGGTGCGCGCACCGAAGGCAGATGGCATTCACTACAGCCGCGGAGGATCGCACTAATGAGAACAATTGATTGGCAGCTTCTCCACGATGAAGCAAAGAAGATCATGACTAAGGCGTATGCGCCATATTCAAAATTCCCAGTAGGCGTAGCAGCGCTAGTTTCAGATGGTCGCATCGTGACCGGTTGTAACGTTGAAAATGCTTCATATGGACTTGGTCTCTGCGCCGAATGCGGTCTCATCTCACAGCTGGTATCCAGTGGTGGAGGGCGGTTAATCGCTGCCGTCTGTGTTGATAGTGAGGGAAACTTCCTATCCCCTTGTGGTCGTTGTCGTCAGCTGCTCTTTGAGCACGGCGGAAATGAACTCCTCTTCATGACTCCTGATGGGCCAACCCCAATGTCGACTCTTCTGCCATGGGCCTTCGGACCCGATAACCTCACTTCATGAGTGAACTATTTACCGCTGTAGAAATCATCAGCGCCAAGCGCGACCGCCACGAACTTAACGATCCGCAGATCGATTGGGTGATTGATGCCTACACCCGAGGCGTTGTTGCGGATGAACAGATGTCAGCTCTCTTAATGGCGATCTTGCTCAACGGTATGAACTCACGAGAGATCTCTCGTTGGACTGATGCGATGATCAACTCTGGTGAGCGGATGAATTGGTCGGCAATCTCTCGTCCGACAGTCGATAAGCATTCAACCGGTGGCGTTGGCGACAAGATCACACTTCCATTAGCTCCACTCGTCGCCGCCTGCGGTGGCGCAGTCCCACAACTCTCAGGACGCGGACTTGGTCACACTGGCGGAACCCTCGATAAGCTCGAATCAATTCCTGGCTGGCGCGCAAGCTTAAGCAATGATGAGATGTTAAAAGTCTTGCAAGATGTTGGCGCAGTTATCTGTGCCGCTGGCGCCGGGCTCGCGCCAGCCGATAAGAAACTTTATGCGCTCCGTGATGTCACATCAACTGTTGAAGCAATTCCACTTATTGCATCCAGCATCATGAGTAAGAAGATTGCTGAAGGAACTTCTGCGTTAGTGCTTGATGTAAAAACCGGCAGCGGTGCCTTCATGAGTGATCCACTCAAGGCACGCGAACTTGCCAAGGTTATGGTCGAGCTTGGAACCCGAGCTGGTGTAAAGACCACAGCGCTCATTACTGCGATGGATGTTCCACTTGGACTTACAGCTGGAAATGCTCTTGAGGTGCGCGAATCTGTTGAGGTCCTAGCTGGTGGCGGTCCAGCAGATGTTGTGGAATTAACTCTTATCCTTGCGCGCGAGATGCTCGATGCTGCAAAGATCACTCCGCTCATGGATCCAGCCGATGCGCTGAAGAACGGTGCTGCTATGGATCACTGGCGTCGCATGATTGCGGCTCAAGGTGGCGATCCAGATGCAAAACTTCCAGTCGCAAAGGAGCAGCATGTGGTTACTGCTGGCTCCTCCGGAGAATTAGTGACTATGGATGCCATGAAGGTCGGAGTCGCTTCGTGGCGCCTCGGAGCTGGTCGCTCGCGCCAAGGTGAGAAAGTCCAAGCCGGAGCCGGTATCGAGATGCATGTGAAGCCAGGGGACCCTATTCAAGCAGGAGATCCGATCTACACACTCCATACCGATGAACCAGATCGCTTTGAACGTGCACTAGAAATTCTTGAAGGATCCACCAGGATTTCAGATTCTGGTGAGAAAGTTAGTCGTCTACCGCTCATTATCGAACGAATCGAGGGTTGAGATGTCTCTCCATACAAAACCCACACCAGATCAAATAAAGCGACTTCCTAAAGCGGTTCTGCACGATCATCTCGATGGTGGTCTTCGCCCACAGACAATTATCGATCTCGCGGCAGAGATTGAATACGAGCTTCCTTCAACAAACGCTGATGAGCTTGCGGATTGGTTTGAAGAGTCATGCAACTCAGGCTCACTTGAAAAATATCTCGTCACATTCGATCACACGATTGCCGTCATGCAGACTCGTGAAGCAATCATCCGCGTAGCATGCGAATGCGCAATTGATCTTGCTCGTGATGGTGTGGTGTATGCCGAGGTTCGCGGTGCTCCTGAACTCTTTACACGTGGTGGACTCACACTCGATGAAGTCATCGAAGCAACGACTGAAGGATTCAAAGTCGGAATGGCGCAGGCTGCAGCAGAAGGCTTCACTATCCGCGTCGAACAACTCTTATGTGCACTTCGTCAGAATGATTTTGCAAATGAAGTTGCCCGCAAGGTTGTCAAGTATCGCGACGCAGGGGTCGTTGGTTTTGATATCGCAGGACCAGAAGATGGCTTCCCGCCTTCAGATTACTTAGAAGCCTTTAACTACCTACGCCAAGAGAACGCTCACTTCACTATCCATGCTGGCGAAGCATTTGGACTTCCATCTATCTGGCAGGCGATTCAGATGTGTGGTGCAGAACGTTTGGGCCATGGAGTACGAATCGTTGACGATATTGATATGAGTGGCGCAGAGCCAAAGCTTGGCTTACTTGCTGAATATGTACGCGATCGCCGCATCCCACTCGAACTCTGTCCGACGTCAAATCTGCAGACTGGCGCCGCAAAAGATATCCACTCACACCCAATCGGATTACTCGCAAAGTTACGCTTTAGGGTCACGCTCAATACCGATAATCGCCTCATGAGCCGAACATCAATGAGCCACGAGATGAATCAAGTTGTTGATGCCTTCGATTGGGATTTTGAACAACTTCAGCGCGTAACGATCAACGCCCTTAAGAGCGCATTTATCCCCTTTGAAGAGCGCCTAGCAATCATCGATCAGATCGTGAAGCCGGGTTACGCAAAGATCTCTAACGAGTAGAACTACTCTCCAAAGCGAGCTACGTACTCATCAAGCATCGCGGCAGTTGCGCTAGCGCCTGAGCGATCTACGCCCGCATCCATAAATTCAAGCAGCATATCGAGGTTCTTCACGCCGCCAGCGCTCTTGACCTTCATCGCCGGCGAAACTGATGCCCGCATGAGCTTTACATCTTCGAGCGTCGCTCCTGTTGGGGCGAAACCAGTTGAAGTTTTCACATAAGCAGCGCCAGCTTCTTCGCTCAGATGGCAAGCCGTCACAATCTCTTCTTTAGTTAAATAGGCATTCTCTAAAATAACTTTGACAGGGTATCCGGCAGCTGCCTTCACTACTGCAGCGACCTCATCGCGGACCGCGTCATACATCCCAGATTTCATGTAACCAATATTGATAACCATGTCGATCTCGACAGCGCCCTCTTCAACGGCGAGTGCAGTCTCAAAGGCTTTCACTTTTGCTGATGATGAACCATGTGGAAACCCAACAACGGTACCAACGAGAACATCGCTACCTTTAAGTTGCTGCGCGACAAGTGCAACATCCGCAGGGCGGCAGCAGATAGATGCCACGTGATACTTTTTTGCCATCGTGCAGCCAGCGATAACTTCCTCGATCGTCATCTCAGGTTTGAGCAGAGCTGAATCGATTGTCTTTGCGACTTGGGCGAGGGTGTATTTGCTGGTCTCCATTTCTGCAATCTACTGGGATCAACCTTCATCGGCCAACTCCATTAGACTCCACGCCATGACGATTTCACGCGATCTGCCAAAGATTGAAGTAAATGGCACTAACATCATCAACGAATCAGAACGAACGGGTACCGCTCGGTCGCTCTTCTGGCCATGGGCTGCCGGCAATGTCAGCCTCTTAGCTCTCTCGTACGGCTCATTCTTCTTAGGGTTTGGCATCTCCTTCTGGCAGGCAACCCTCGCTGCAATCATTAGTACCGTCGGTTCATTTCTCGTCGTCGCCATCTCATCACTCGCCGGCAAGCGCTCAAATGCTCCGACTATGACCCTCTCGCGAGCTGCCTTTGGCATCAAGGGGAACCGTCTGCCTGGCGCTTTGAGTTATCTCATCTTCGTTGGATGGGAGACGATTCTGATCGCGCTCGCAACGCTTGCAACGCAGACAGTCTTGGGACGAGTTGGGCACATCAATCACAATCTCGCAGGAGTAATCGGATTCGTCGTTGCTGCTGGGCTCACTATCTTTGGTGGCGTTCTTGGTTTCCACACAATCATGAAGATCCAACGTTGGCTGACCATCGCAACGATCTTTCTCACGATTGGATACATCGCACTCACCGCCTCAAAGATCTCATGGCATAGCGTCTCTGGAATTCACGCTGGTAGCACTCAAGGATTTGTTGGAGCAATCATCTTCGGAATCACCGGTATCGGACTCGGTTGGGTTAACTCGGCCGCCGATTACTCACGTTATCTTCCGCGCCAGACATCGAGCAAGCACGTCATTTCGTGGACTGTCTTTGGTGCATCAATCGTTCCAATCGTCCTCGTCATCTATGGCGCACTCCTTGCCGGAAGTTCTAAGAACCTTGGCGATGGCATCGCAAACGATCCAATCGGCGCACTCACCACACTTCTACCAACGTGGTATCTCATTCCCTTTGCACTCGTTGCCCTCTTAGGGCTCGTCGGTGGAGCGATTCTCGATCTCTACTCATCTGGTCTCACCTTGGTTTCACTAGGTTTCCCAATCAAACGGCACGTTGCAGCAGCGATTGATGGAACGATCATGGCGATCGGAACTATCTACATTGTCTGGATCTCAAAGAACTTCTTCCTCCCCTTTGAAGGTTTCATCATCACGCTCGGTGTTCCGATCGCAGTCTGGTCAGCGATCTTTGTCGCTGATGTACTCATGCGTAAGAGCGACTATGCAGAAGCAGATCTCTTCGATGTCAACGGGCGCTATGGGGCGTACAACCTCAGATCTATCGCTCTCGTAGGTGTTGGAACCATTATTGGTTGGGGCTTTGTCACTAATACCTTCGCTTCCTGGCTCTCCTGGCAGGGCTACTTCATGTCTGCGATCGGCGGAAAAACGGGCTCTTGGGCTGGCGCAAACGTCGGCATCATCTTCGCCCTCGTCATAGGATTCGTAGGGCATATAGTCTTATCACGTAGTTCAATTCGTAAGCAGGAGGCTCAGTAATGGCAACCGATTCCAGTTTTGATATCGTCTCAAAGATCGATGAGATGGAAGTTGATAACGCTTTCAATCAAGCAGAGCGTGAGATCGATACTCGATTCGATTTTAAGAATACTGGCGCTAAACTCGAAAAACTCACTGACAAGATCAACATTGAGGCCGATACTGAAGAGAAGGCGAAGGCCGTTCTCGAAGTTTTGAAGGATAAATTCGTGAAGCGTGGGGTATCACTCAAGCATCTCGATCCCGGCAAGCCAGAGCTCAGTGGCAAGATCTACAAGATCTCCTGCGCTCTCAAAGAGGGAATCTCCACTGAGAATGCGAAGAAGATTGCCAAGTTGCTCCGTGATGAAGGTCCGAAGGGCTTGAAGACTCAGATTCAAGGCGATGAGCTTCGTGTAACGAGCAAGAGCCGCGATGACCTCCAGATCGCTATCGCTATGGTGAAAGATCATCCTTGGGAGTTTGCAGTTCAGTTCACGAATTACCGCTAACCTTCATAGGTGAAGAGTTATAAAATTGGCTTGCTCTTCGGAGTAAGCGCCTACGTAATCTGGGGGCTCTTCCCGCTCTATTGGCCGCTCCTTGAACCATCTGGTTCGATCGAAATTGTGGCGAACCGATCAGTCTGGACGCTACTTGTCTGCGCGATCGCGCTCACGCTGACTCATCAGCTTCGAACCACGCTCCATTTGATGCTCAACATCAGAATCTTTCTCAAGCTCGCTTTAACCTCGATTCTGATCTCAATTAATTGGCTCGTTTATATCTGGGGTGTTAATAACGGCCACGTCGTCGAGTGCGCCCTTGGGTATTACATCAATCCCCTCATCATTATCGCCTTCGGAGTCTTCTTGCTGAAAGAGAAGATGCGCAGACTTCAATGGGTATCAGTCGGTATTGCAGTTGTCGGTGTCACTGTCCTGACAATTGATTATGGCCGCCCACCTTGGATCGCTATCTCGCTTGCGCTCTCATGGGGTGGATATGGCGTCATCAAGAAACAACTTGGGATTCCGGCACTTCAAGGGCTATCGATCGAAACCCTTATCTCACTCCCCTTCTTCGGTGGCTATCTCATCGTGCTCGCAAGACAAGGCCACTCCCACTTTGGCAGCCGCGCTGGATTAACCGCCCTGCTGATTGGCGCTGGAGTTGTCACTGCGATTCCGCTCTTGCTCTTCAACGGCTCAGGTAACCGTCTGCCATTCACAATTATTGGTCTACTTCAATACATCACTCCAACACTTCAATTCATGATTGGTGTTGCGATACGACATGAACGCATGTCCTTTGGAAGCTGGATCGGCTTCTTTATTATCTGGGGAGCGCTCGTCGCACTCGGAATAGATTTAGTTCGATCAGGCGGTTCGAGTAACAATCGCGTCGCAGAGGTTCGTTAAAGCATCCTTCGCACTTCCAGCTGGTAGCGGTGCGATTTCAGCCCTCGCACGATCAGCGTACTGAAGAAGAATCTTTCGAGCGTTATCGAGTGCGGGATGAACTCGTAGCGCAGCAAGGGTAGAGGCAACGACCGCTTCATCAGTAATAGGTGCAGAGAGAATGGCGCGAAGCTGCGCATCCTTAGGGTCACCTGATCCAATAATTTGAAGTGTCACAAGTGTCGGGACACCCTCACGCAAATCAGTACCGGGTGTCTTTCCGGATTCATCGGTCTCGCTTGCAATATCAATAACATCATCGGCGAGCTGGAATACGGCGCCGATAATCTCACCATATGCAGCTAATCGCTCAATCGTCTCTCTATCCACGCCACCAAAGATTGCACCGAAGCGAATACTTGTTGCGATTAATGATCCGGTCTTATCAGCGACGACGCGCAGATAATGATCGAGCATAGAAAGACCCTCGCTCGAACCTTGCGTTTCAGTGATCTGTCCGATTACTAGACGCTCAAAGGTTGTGGCTTGAAGTCTTACCGCTTCTGGTCCTAAATCAGCGAGAAGTTGTGAGGCCTTCGCGAAGAGGTAATCACCAGTCAAAATCGCGACGGTATTACCCCAACGGTTATTCGCACTCTCGACTCCACGGCGAAGCGGTGCCTCATCCATCACATCATCGTGATAGAGCGTTGCTAAGTGGGTAAGTTCGCAGACAACAGCCGCTTCAATAATTCCGTCGGCAGTTGGATCACCAAATTGCGCACCTAAAAGTGTGAGCAATGGGCGTAATCGCTTTCCGCCAGCTTGAACTAAATGGCGAGAAGTCTCAATAACGAGTGGGTAATCGCCTTCGATATGAGATCGAAGCAAAGATTCAACGCGTACCATATCTGCAGCAAGTTTTGATTCGAGCGCTGGATCGAGATCTGGAATTCCTAGTGACATTAACGCTGTCCGATATGGACTGCGACGATTCCAAAGGTGAGATCCTGCCAAGCTGCTTTGCTCCAGCCAGCCTCTTCCATCAAGGTGGCTAAATCTTTTTGATTGGGCCAGGCTTGAATTGATTCGGCAAGATAAATATATGCCTCTGGATTTGAGGCAAGCTTCTTCGCGACTGTAGGAAGTGCCTTCATTAAATATCTCATGTAGATCAATCGGAAGATGCGATTGGTGGGATGGCTAAATTCTTGGATGACGATCTTGCCACCGGTTTTTGTAACGCGATGTGCTTCAGCAAGCGCCGCCTTTGGATCTTGAGTATTACGAAGCCCAAATGAGATGGTTGTGACATCAAACTCTTGATCTGGAAATGGCAGATGCAGCGCATCACCTTGGATAAATGTGAGATCAGGATTTCGCTTCTTACCAGCTGTCAGCATTCCGCTTGAAAAATCTAGTGCAATGACATCAGCACCACGATCAGCGAGTGGACGAGATGATGATCCGGTTCCAGCAGCGATATCAAGAATCTTCATGCCAGGCTTTGGATCAATAATTGTTGTCAGCGCCTTGCGCCAAGACTTTGTACGTCCAAGGCTAAAGAGATCGTTGAGTAAGTCGTAGCGTTTTGCTACGCCATCGAACATAGAAGCGACTGCTTCTGGTTCTTTATGAAGATCGGCTGCGTTACTCACGCGTATATTCTCGTGCCAGTAGGCTTTTCCCACAACTTAAAGTCTGGAGTTCTTATGTCAGTGACCCACCCAACAGCGACCCTGCGCCTCGCGCTCATCTCGCGAAAGACGCTCACCTCTCAGTTAGCGCTCGTGATCGGTGGCGTCCTCTTCTTAGGGGCTATGGCGCAGATCTCAATTCCTATTCCTGGTTCACCCGTTCCAGTTACTGGCCAGACTCTTGCCACACTTCTTCTTGGTAGCGCGTATGGCGCGACGCTCGGTCTCACAACCTTTGGTGCATATCTTGCAATTGGTGCAATCGGCCTTCCCTTCTTTGCACATGGGGCTCATGGCATCCATGTCATCACAGGCGCAACGGGCGGATACCTCATTGGGATGCTGCTCGCATCTGCGCTCACTGGGGCGCTCGCTGGCCGTCGTTGGGATCAGAAGATCGCAACTGTTATTCCAGCGATGATCTTTGGTGAGATTCTCACATTTACCGTTGGACTCCTATGGCTGCATCATGTTGTGGGTCAAAGCTGGTCTTGGACCATCTCGAAAGGTCTTACGCCTTTTATCCTTGGTGAGGCCATCAAGATTGCAATCGCGAGCACTGCGCTTCCAACTTTGTGGCGTTTTGTCACAAAGCCTTAAAAGCGTTTAACTTCCCCTATGTCAATTGATTCGACTCACATAACGACTGAGATCTTGGGTCTCCGCCCAGCTCTTTCGACGATTCGCATCGAGCAACCCGGTTCACAATTAACGACATCCTGGATTCGAAGCGGTGATGGCCTCATTGGTTTTGGAGTGCATGCTCGTACAGAAGTAGTTGGAGCAAGCCGCTTTCAGGATGCATCTCGCTGGTGGCGTGAAGAACGTTCCAAGTTCACTATCGAAAATAATGTGCATGGCTCGGGTACTGGACCGATTCTCTTCACATCATTTGCCTTCGATGAGAACGAACCTTCTGAACTTGTCATCCCACAGATCATCGTGGGGCGTAAAGGCGATAAGGCATGGATTACCTGGATTGGTGATCAGCCACAGCCAAAGCTGTCGATAGCTACCCCATCTCAATCACACCCATCGGTCTCCTTCTCCCAAGGTGGACTCTCTGAAGATGAGTGGATGAAGCAGGTTGAGCGCGCAGTGGAGAAGATTAAGAACGGTGAGTTAGAGAAGATTGTTTTAGCTCGAGACAGCATCGTGAAAAGTGATGCACCGATTGATCTTCAAGCTCTCCTGCAATCACTCGAGCGTGAATATCCTTCAACCTGGATCTTCCTCGTGCAAGATCTCATTGGCGCTACGCCAGAGCTTCTTGTTCGCTTAAGTAAATCTCTTGTCACCTCACGCGTATTAGCTGGCACTATCCGTAGGACTGGTGATGAAGCAAAAGATCTTGCTCTCGCCGGGTCACTTGCAAAATCATCGAAGGATCTGGAAGAGCACGAATTCGCGGTTCGATCTGTTGCTGATGCGCTTGCACCATATTGCTCTTCAACAAATGTCCCTGAATCACCATTCGTCTTACACCTTGCGAACGTCATGCACCTCGCGACAGATGTGACCTGTGTTCTTAATGAGAGCGCCTCACAGACCGATATCTTCTCTCTCATCGAAGCACTTCATCCATCAGCTGCTGTCTGTGGTACTCCTACACCGGCTGCAAAAGCTGCGATCGACCAGCTTGAAGGAATTTCTCGCGGTCGGTATGCCGGTCCAGTTGGTTGGATCGATGCTCGTGGTGATGGCGAGATTGGTATTGCTCTGCGATGTGGTCAGTTCAATGTTGAGCGAACTCAGGGTCGAATCTTTGCCGGGTGTGGAGTTGTCGCTGGATCAGTACCGGCTGACGAATTAGCTGAAAGTCAGGCTAAGTTAATTCCGATGCGCACCGCACTTGCCACGCTCTGATAGAGCTTCTTCAACTCAACTGCGTTCTGATCCCGATCGGGGACTTCGACAATCACAAAATTGATTCCTTCGCTCTGGTGAGCGATCACCTGCTTAATATCTGATGGCGTCTTCACTCGCATGGCCGGGAGCTTAAAGCCCCTAATGATGCTCTCGATATCAAGGTTATGTGGCGTACCAAAGATCGCTTCAAAGCCATCGACTCCTGCTTGCGGCAAGGTCGAGAAGATTCCACCGCCATTGTTATCAATGATAAATACTGTCAGATTCTCGGTGATTGGATTGGTGAGGGCAGAGATGTCATGCAAAAAGGTGAGGTCGCCCAGGATCGCGTAACTTCGTTCAAATCGTGAGGCGACACCAAAGCTTGTTGCGATATTCCCATCGATCCCCGCGAGGCCGCGGTTAGCGAATACGGCTAGACCGGTGCGCGGTGTCGCGCAGCCTTCAATATCTCGAATTGGGCGAGAAGATCCCACAAAGAGGGCAGCACCATCGGGAAGATGAGATGTGATCGCTGTGAGTGCGCTCTGCTCACTCCACGATTGTGTGGCCGCTATAACTGAAGCAGCTGACTTCGATGCCGCACGCCAGCTTTCGATAAAAGATTGATCGGTCGAAGCTTTTGTTACATGCGGAAGATTAGTCAGTACTAAGTCGGCTGTGCGATTTGTATCCACAAATTCAGTCCGAGGATCGATCACTGCCAGACGATCTGCCTCAGCGATAAAACTGTTGATACTTCGTGAGAGCGTGGTTCGACCAATAACGATCACATCGCCAGATCCAAGTGCTGATCGAATATCACCGTCAGCTAAGAAGATCGAGGCATGCGCGATCGCATCGGGGAATGAGAGTGGATCCTCGGCGATCAATGGCCAATCTAGAATATCGGCGAACTCATTAATCTCATCAACTGAGAAACCAGCGCGATCGTGACCAACAACTAAAACCCCTTGAGGAGCTACTTCGATTGTTGATTTTGTGAATGGTTCTTCATCACTCTCGATCTGCTTGATACCAGCGAGCCAGTCGGTCGTGTCAGATTGCAAGAGCGGCTCGGTAAATTGAAGGTTGATGTGTACTGGACCACCGGTCAAGATATGTGAGAGATCGAGCGCATGATCAGCATCAAAGTTTTCAAGCGGTGCCAAGATGCCATTTTGCAGAGTTGTCTGATTCGATCCCGTAGCGCGCAGCTCCGCCGGACGATCTGCGGTGAGGAATAAGACTTTAATATCACTGTGATAAGCCTCAAGCGCCGCTGGGTGATAGTTAGCCACAGCCGTTCCGCTGGTGCAGATAACGACCACATATTCATTGGTGGCTTTTGCAACCCCGAGCGCGTAAAAGGCGGCACCACGCTCATCTAAGCGAGTGTGTAGGTCTGCGAGCCCGCGATTAGAGGCTTCTACCAATGCAATCGTTAGTGGTGCATTTCGAGATCCGGGTGAGATAACGAAATCACTAATTCCGAGTTCGAGAAGTTGTCGGATCGTCGACCTGGCTAGATCAGTTGCTCTCACACCAGCTCCTCTCGAAATCCTTCGCTCTCAAATATTTCCGTGACTCTATTACTCCACCACTCTACGCGCTCTGGAGCAGCTTGATACTTTTCAAACAGGTCGGGATCAGGTACAACCCGCTTTACCTCGAGTAATCCATTTTTAGCCACTACTGGCGGTTCGCAGATATCCGACTCAAAGAGTGAGGTCGTCCCAAGTCCGCAGGCGTAGTCGAGCTCTTTAAATGAAGCAGCGAGTGCCAAGTTATGAGAGATTCCGATTCCGGTCTCGAGTGCACTTGATACGACTACCGGTAGACCGATTCGATCTGCCAACGTATGCGCCGCTTCAAAACCACCAACTGGTTGCCATTTAAGAATGGCGATATCTGCAGCGCTGCGCAGACTTTCCATTGAAGCAGATAAATTTTTACGGATAGCTTCATCGACGGCAATCTTTACTGAACCATCGCGCTTGAGCGTTTGTAGATCTTCAAGTGAGTGAGATGGCTGCTCGATATATTCAAAGACCTCACCAAAGCGTTCTAGATACTGACCAATATATCTTCGGGCCTGTGCGAGATCCCAACCGCCGTTGACATCCAATCGAATCTTCGCATTTGGAATTATGTTGAGCGTCTCTTCTACTAACCCTGCGCCGATGTCAAAGTCATCGACTTTGATCTTGACGGTTGTACATCCAGTAAATCTCGCTAAGACGCAAGCGACTTGATCGACTGGGACTATCGGCAGCGTCGCATTGATGGGGATTTCACTGCGAAATTGCGCTGGCCATGGCTTATAAGCAGCCGCTAGCGAAGCTTTCAGCCACGGGCGAGATTCATTCGCGTCATATTCAAGAAATGGTGAGAACTCACTCCATCCGGCATCGCCTTGGAAGAGTGCGACTTCGCGGTAGTCAATCCCTCGAAATCTCTGCCTCAGCGGAATTTGGAGCACAGTGAAATCCCTAAAGATTTCCGTCGGTAGTTTCATCTTCTTAAAAGATACTTAGGGACGCTTTGGGAACTTACCGAAATCAGGTTCGCGCTTCTCTTGATATGCGTTACGTCCTTCTTGTCCTTCTTCTGACATGTAGAAGAGAAGAGTTGCATCGCCAGCAAGTTGTTGCACGCCAGCAAGACCATCATCAGCAGCATTTAGTCCTGCTTTAAGTAGACGTAGCGCCATTGGTGAGTGACGTAACATTTCGCGGCACCAAGAGACTGTTTCGGCCTCAAGCTCGGCAACTGGCACGACGGTATTTACCAATCCCATATCGAGCGCCTCTTGCGCATCGTATTGGCGACATAAGAACCAAATTTCGCGGGCCTTCTTCTGGCCGACATGTGCTGCAAGTAATCCTGCACCGTATCCACCATCAAATGAACCAACCATTGGGCCCGTCTGTCCAAACTTTGCATTATCTGCCGCGATCGTGAGGTCGCAGACGACGTGCAGCACATGGCCACCACCGATTGCCCAACCTGCAACCATTGCTACAACTGGCTTTGGTAGACGACGAATCTGAATCTGTAAATCGAGAACGTTGAGGCGACCGATTCCCTTTTTCGCTAAGCCATCATCACCGAGGTAGCCATCATCACCGCGAACGTTGATATCGCCGCCAGAACAGAAAGCTTCACTGCCTGCACCGGTAAAGATAATGACGCCAACAGTCTCGTTATCTCGCGTAAGTGAAAATGCTTTCTCTAATTCAAAGAGTGTTTGTGGGCGGAATGCATTGCGAACCTCAGGGCGCTGGATCGTAATCTTCGCCATGCCTTCAGCGACTTCATAGCTGATATCGCTAAAACCCTCGCCACCTTCGCCAACGGTCCATGCGGGGATCGTGCGGGAGCCTGGTTCACGTTTGATTGGCTTGCTCATGGCGATAGCCTACGACCATCATGGATAAATCTTCACAGCGAGAGCTGCTGCATGTGCCACAGGAGTGGTCTATTACACAGCAGCGCCAGGCCCTTGAAGCGGCCCTACGTGGTGACGGCCCGGCCCTCACATGGAACCTCTCTGATCTGACACATGTCCCCGCAGAGTGCGCCGTTGTTGTGGCGACGAGTGGCTCTACCGGAAATCCAAAATTTGTAGCGCTTTCAGCTGCCGCTTTAATCGCATCTGCCCGCGCATCACATTCGTATCTACAGGCAGAACCCGGAGAGCGCTGGTCTCTACTTCTACCCACAACACATATCGCTGGCATCAATGTTCTTGTTAGATCGATCGAGCTTGGCACTGAGATCGTAGGTGTTGATACCTCCGCAGATTTCACCGCGATTGTGCCAACTCAGCTTCACCGCGCACTCAATGGCGATGCTGCATTGCTTGCACATTTAAAGAGCGCAAAGGCAGTTTTAGCCGGTGGCGCAGCTACGTCAGCCGCGCTTCGAACCGCTGCGAACGAAGTGGGAATCAATCTCGTCACAACCTATGGCATGTCAGAGATGTCTGGTGGTTGTTTCTATAACGGAACTCCGCTTGCTGGAGTCGATCTGCGAATCGTTGAAGGTCGGATTGAACTCAACGGCCCAATGAAGGCGATTGGTTATCTTGGTGATGAGCCATTTGGCGATAAATATTTCATTACCCAAGATGCCGGGGCGATGGTTGATGGTCACCTTGAAGTTGCAGGCCGCATTGATGACCAGATTGTTACAGGTGGTGAGAAGCTCTCACTCGGTGCAGTAAGTGATTTTCTTGATGGAATCTCGGAAGCAAGCGGATCTGCCCAGAGATATATTGCAGTCGGATTACCTGATGCCGAATGGGGGCAGGCACTTGCGATCGCAAGTGATGGCTTGATCGATGAAGCGATGATTCGTGAGCAATTACGCTCACAATTCGGCAACCACGCCTCGCCGAAGCGATTCCTATCAAATATAGAGTTGCCTCTCACATCAATTGCTAAACCAGATCGCGCGAAGTTGGTACAAATCTTTGGCAGACTGGCCTAATGCCTGCAAATAAGTGGATCGCTGGAGCTAGACCTCGTACCCTCCCGGCGGCTATCGCTCCTGTCTTGGTCGGAACCGCGCTACGCCACACAGAACACTTCCAGATCAATCTCCTAGACGCGGTACTCGCTCTTTTGGTCAGCCTCGCACTTCAAGTTGGCGTCAACTACTCCAACGATTATTCAGATGGCGTCCGTGGCACAGATGCTGTTCGCGTTGGTCCTGTACGCCTAGTCGGATCAGGTCTTGCAACCGCAGCATCCGTTAAGCGCGCAGCCTTTATCGCATTTGGTTTCGCTGCTGCAGTCGGCTTGTTGTTAAGTGCTCGTTCTTCTCTATGGTTCATCCTCTTAGGTGCAATCTGTATTCCTGCTGCTTGGTATTACACCGGCGGAAAAAATCCTTATGGCTATCAAGGTTTTGGTGAAGTCTCGGTCTTCTTCTTCTTTGGTCTGGTTGCAACCATCGGTAGCTACAGCGTCCAATCACATCGAATTACCTGGCAATCACTTCTCGTTGCAATGCCAGTCGGAGCTCTCGCCTGCGCAATCCTTGCAATCAATAACCTTCGCGATCTTCCAAAAGATGCCCTGGTGAATAAGCGCACCCTCGCAGTTCGCCTTGGTGATGAGAAGGCACGACAGGCCTTTATTGCGCTCCTACTCATCGCTCACCTGACCGCGCTTGCCGCTGCAGTAATAACTCCTTACGCCTTCGCAACCCTCTTGTTGGTTCCAACCTCAATGGTCATTTCACGCTCAGTGATGGGCGGCGCGAAGGGTGCAGAGCTGATTCCGTTGCTTGGAAAGATCGGCAAACTCCACCTATTACTTTCGAGCACCCTCGCCCTCGCATTGCTAGCAAAGCGTTAAACTAAAGCCATGATCAAACTCGATGCGCTCCTGGTCTTCCTAGGAATTGGCGTTCAGATTTACGCCCTCTTCGATGTTGCTCGCACGCCTCAAGAGAACTTCACAAGGATGCCTAAATGGGGCTGGCTACTTGTTGTCATCTTCTTTGGCCTCATCGCATCATTAATCTGGCTCGTCTGGGGCCGCAAAAACAATGGTGGCAACGGCGGACCGCGTCGTCCTCGCCCAACAAAGAATATTCCGCCGGATGATAATCCGGATTTCTTACGTAATCTCTAGTTTCTAGCGTTGAACTTCGGCAGGTGTAGGTCAAACCTGATTGAGATGGTGCGCGTCAGAATAACAACTGCGCCACCTGCGATTGCCGCAATATTTTGCTGAACATGTAGCTGGTGGAGCGCCACAAAGGAAATTGCACCCATGAGCGATGACGTCCCAATTGTTTCGCGATGAAGTAAGACGGGTTCTACTTGGCAGAGAACGTCTCGCAAGAGTCCACCAGTCACAGCAGTGATAACTCCTAAAAGGATCGCGGCGAACCACTTCACGTGGAGTTGAAGTGATAACTCAGTTCCGGACATGGTCGCTACCGCCAGCCCAAAGGTATCCATAAAGAGCAGCGTTCGGCCGATATGAGTTACACGCCTAAAGACAAGAGTGATGATCACTGCCGCAAAGATGCTGGCAAGGATCCACGGATCGCTAATCCAAATTGGCCGAAGTCCAAGGAAGAGATTACGAAGCGTTCCCCCTGAGATCGAGGCGATACCTGCGACAAAGGTGATACCGCCGTAATCGAGCGATTTATCTGCTGCTACTCGAGCTCCGACGAGGGCGAAGACAAATGTCGAAAGGAGATCGAGACCGTGAAGAAGTGTCATGACGTGAGCCTACGATTATTTAGAGGCCGGAGTAAGTGTGACGACCCGTGCCATAAATATTGACGTAGATATAGTTGAAGAGGAAGGTCGAGCCAGCAAAGAGACATAACCATGCTGCCTTACGTCCGCGCCAACCAACGGTCACGCGTGCGTGCAGGTATGCCGCGTATGCAACCCAGGTAATGAAAGCCCAGGTCTCCTTTGGATCCCATCCCCAATAGCGACCCCAGGCTGATTCAGCCCAGATTGCGCCAGCGATCACGGCAAAGGTCCAGAGTGGGAATACAAAGGCAACGAGTCGGTACGAGAGTTGATCAAGGACTTCAAGTGTTGGGAGCTTCTTCGCCCACTCAGATCGGCCACCGCGTGATTCCATACGATCGAGAATCAAATAGGTAGCAGCGATTGCATTTGCGAGTAAGAAGACTCCTCCCGAAACGATTGCAGCAGAGACGTGGATTGCCAGCCAGGTTGATTTCAGCGCCGGCACCAATGGTGCGCTTGGACGATAGAGCACTGTGATTGCAGTTCCAAGGGTCAGAAGTACGGCGATCGCAACAGGAAGCCCGAGCCAACGCAACTTATATTTTGCAAGAGCGAAGAGGTAGGCACCGCTAAATGCTAAAGCTCCGGTAATAGAGAACTCATACATATTTCCCCACGGGACTCGATGTGCTGATGCACCGCGAAGGATTACTCCAGCGAATAGGAAGATGAAACCCAGGATCATCATCGCGGTACCGATGCGGCCAGATTTCTCGGTACGACTGAAGTCAAAGCTCGTCTTGTCGTCGCTCTCAGAAGTCTTCACCGAGAAGGAAACTTCAATAGCATGAGCGAAGAAAGCGATTGTGTACAAGACCATCGCTGAGTAGATCGAATAGTTCGATAGATACGCAAGGCTACGTGATGTCATATCTCTTACCCTTCTGCTTCCTCGAGCGCCTGTCGTAGCGAAGAGAGCTCTTCATCTAGACCTGGTACGCCATTCTTTGCTAACCCTGCAATTTCAACACGATCATCGACCTTGATCCAAATTCTGCGCTGGCGTGTGAAGAGTGATATCAGTAACCCAAGGATTGCCAAGATCGCGCCAACCAATGCGTATATCTTCCCAGGATCATCAACAATCTGCAGGTTGACCCAAGATTTATAGCCTTCAAAGGCGAGAGTTCCCTCACCAAAGTTATAGATCTCACCCAGATTGAGTGCCTTAAGTCCGATGCGCTTCATCTTGCTGGTATCTACGCGGTAGACCGATTGAGGAACGCCACTATCGAGACCTAAATTACCCATCCAGACTGATACCAAGAGCTTTGGGTTCAATACCTCAGGAAATGATGAGAAAGCTCCGCGCTTTGGCGAACGATCTGCTGTTGGTAAGAATGAGGCAACCATTCCAATCTGCGGGACCATATCTGGCAACTTAATTGCACCGATCGATGTGAGATTTCCATCTTGTGGCAAGAAAGTTACGGCGCCTTCAAAGATCAGCTTTCCACTCTTATCTCTCACGGCTACGACTGGTGAATAACCATTCGCCTGGAGATAAACCTTCGTGCTGCCATATGTCAGAGGGCTATTAACCTTGATGGTCTTGAGTACTTCTTTCGATCCGATCGGATTGGCTGCAGCAACCCTCAAGGTGTAATCAGTTGGCGCATTTGTTGTGAGATCGTAACTCGCCTTGAAATCTAATACGCGCAGTGAGAATGGCGCCATATTGCCTTCACCTTGGAACTTAGCGAAAGAGATATTGTCATAAGAAGTAGGTGTATTAATAAAACGGTCACCAACATTAAGGATCGCCTCGCCTTTACTGCCGAATAGCCCGCCAGCAGCAACTGCTAAGAGGAGTAAGACTAAAGAGAGGTGAAAGAGGAGATTGCCGGTCTCGCGCGAGTACCCCTTCTCGGCAGAGATTGAGCCGGCTTCACGCCGAACTCGGAATCGATTCTTTTTAAACCAGCTCTCAGCGGTATCGAGCGCACCAGGAGTTGGCCGATCTAATTGTGCAAAGCCCTCCATGCGATCCAAGAACTTAGGAGTAAGAGGTGGCTTCTTTCCAATCGCCTTAACGTGCTCGATAGAGCGTGGAAGTACGCAGCCAATGAGTGAGACGAAGAGCAAGATGTAGATCGCGCTAAACCATGGTGATGAGTACACATCAAAGATCTGGATCTTATTGAGCCAGTGCGCCAGGGTCGGATTATGGTTTACGAAGTCCGTTACCTTCATCGGGTTCTGATTACGCTGCGGGAAGATCGACCCCGGGATTGAGGCGAGCCCCAGCATCATTAAGAGAATCAGCGCGGTGCGCATACTTGTGAGCTGGCGCCAGATCCAACGAAGAATCTCCACTTAGACCACCGGCAAGAATCCCGAGATTAAATCTCGAAATGAGTTCATCACGGTTAACCAGAGCCCTGTGACTTGAAGGATTCCGATAATGATTAAGAAACCGCCACCGATCTTCGTCATGAGGTTTCCATGGCGAGAGATTGATCGACGAAGTTTTGCTGATTGATCAAAGAAGATGCCGACTAAGAAGAGCGGTAGCCCAAGGCCGAAGCAGTAACCAAGGCTCAAGATCGCACCACGAGTCGCACTCGATGATTGGAATGAGAGCGCTTGCACTGCTCCAAGTGTTGGTCCAATACATGGTGTCCAACCAAGTCCAAAGAGAAATCCCAGGAGTGGTGCTCCGATGAGACCGGCACTCGACTTCCACTGCGGTTTAAAGGAGCGGTAGAACTTCTGATTGAAAAGAAAGACAACGCCCATCGCAATGGTGAGCGCACCTAAGACGATGGTGAGCCAATGTGAGTTATTACTGATCTTCGATCCGAGTGAGCCAAAGAGCGCTCCATACGAGATGAAGAGGATAGAGAAGCCACCAATAAAGAGGAGTGAGCCAAGCGCCACGCGCCCCTTGCTCTTCACATCAGTCATTCCCGCTGCATACGAGAGATACCCAGGAACAAGCGGCAGAACACATGGCGAGAAGAACGAGATTAAGCCAGCGATAAAGGCAACGATCAGCGCCAGAATAAGGTTTCCACTGAAGATTTGGTGGGTAAAGAAGTTCATAGAGAGCGCCTGTGCAAAGTTATGCATGGGATGGCTCCGCTGCAACTTTTTTAATCATGGAGTCAAGCAAGGCATAGGTGACTTCGCCGCTGATACGAACCGCTACCCGATTCTGCGTATCAATAATCAGTGTTGTCGGTATCGCGTTAGGCAGCAATGAGCCTCTAAATCCTGCTAACAAGGCGTCATCACTGAAGTTTGGATATGGGATCTTAAATCGATTGACGAAGGCTGTTGCTGATGAGAGGTTGTCGCGCGTAACGATTCCTACGAATTGCACCTTGCCAGCTAAGCGCGTTGCAAAATCTGCGAGCAGTGGCGCCTCAGCACGACATGGTGAACACCATGATGCCCAGACATTCACGACGATCTCTTGATTCTTTGCAATCTTGAGCGACTCTCCCGAGAGAGTTGGACCCATTAAATCTGGTGCAAGCTTTCGATCGGCAGGTTTAATATAAAGAGCGACGCCACTCCCAGAGACAAATGCATTCTCATTCGCTTTGGATACTCCACCACTCGAACAACTCGTAAGCAGCAAAGTAGAACTGATGACGAGAGCGAGCGCAGTCAGCCTCTTCATTTAGTGGGTAACAAGTGTTTCGCTGGTTCGGTGTAAGAAGTTCCTTCAACCATGCCATCGTTATCGAGATGAAAACTTGTGATCGATGCCAGGGTGCATTCGCGTCTACGTGGATCGTGCATCATGCGTCGGCCTTCAACTGCTGAGCGGAGAATCCAAATCGGAAGCTGGTGCGATACGCAGATCGCATCTTTTCCTCCAGCAGCATCGCGAGCTGCAAAGAGTGCGCCGAGCATTCTTTCAACCTGCTCTTCATAGGGTTCTCCCCATGAGGGTACCCACGGCTTGGTGAGATAGCGCCATGATTTAGGGTGCCTCAGTACGCCACTGCCAAGTTCGAATTTCTTTCCTTCAAAGATATTTCCCGCTTCAATCAATCGCTCATCGGTGGTAATCGAGAGCCCATGTGTAACAGCGATCGGCGCAGCAGTCTCTTGCGCACGTTGAAGTGGTGAGACAAGGAGGGCCCCGATATCGAGATTCTTCGACCATTCGGCAACGGTGCGAGCCATCTCTTCGCCACGATCAGAGAGGTACCACCCAGGTTGGCGCCCATAGAGGATCTTCTCTGGATTGAAGACCTCGCCGTGGCGAAGGAAGTGAACGCTTATCCCCATAGGTACTCCATAGGTAGAAGCATAAAGGAGTCGGGATAGGGGTTCAGGACGGGCGTTCGCTAGGGTAGTGACATGGCACTCACAGCAAAGAGAGTCGCCTTCTTTGATGTCGATAACACGCTGATGCAGGGCTCATCCCTCTTCTTTCTCAGCCGTGGGATGTACCAAAGGGGCTTCTTCAACCGGCGAGATATCCTCGCCTTTCTCTTTGCCAACCTTCGGTATCAATTAACCGGAAAAGAGAATAAGGAAGAGATCGATCGCGTGCAGCAAGCTGCCTGTGACTTCATTAAAGGCCACAAGGTCAGTGAGTTCGAAAACCTCGCCGCAGATGTCTATGACCGATATGTCTCCCCCGCTTTATGGCAGGGAACGATCGAGATCGCTCACGACCACCTCAACGCAGGTGAAGAGGTCTGGCTCATCACTGCATCACCCAGTGCGATGGCAGATTTCATCGCAAAAAAATTAGGTTTTACCGGCGCGCTCGGCACAGTGGCGGAAGTCGCTGATGGGGTCTACACCGGTCGGTTAGATGGAAAACTCTTGCATGGCCAAGAGAAGGCGGTAGCGGTCAACAAGTTAGCACTGACACATGGCATCGATCTCAAGAATTCATATGCCTACTCAGATAGCCATCACGATATTCCGCTCCTTGAAGCGGTGGGCAAGCCCCGGGTAATTAATCCAGATACCTTGCTCCAAATTCGGGCGCTGCGTGATCACTGGCCAATCCACGACTTTCGCCGGGCCCGGTTGGTCAAAAAAGTGGTGACACCGATTATCTCCCGCCTTGCCTCAGTCACGACTGCGCTCAATCCGAGAATCAGGCGTAAAAAGCTCTAAGGATTAATCGGTAGCCTTGGACACTTATGTCTAGCTCCTTTGCTGATGCCTTACGCGCGCGCTCTGATGCCGAATTAGCGAGCCTCTTTGCCGCTAGGCCTGACCTCCTCTCACCAGTCCCAAGTGATCTCTCCGCGCTAGCCGCCCGCGCATCATCAATGCCGAGCATCATGCGCGCACGAGAGCGTTTAAATAAATTTCAATTCGATATCTTGGTAGCTGCGGCATCACTTCAAGAGCCATTTACCCAGCTCGATCTACTTCGGGTCACAGATAAATTCGCAAAGGCAACACTTGCACTACTTGTCGAACATGCACTGCTCTACGCAGATGGTGAGAAGTTCCGCATGCCGGCAAATGTTCGTACCCTCATTGGTGAAAACCCAGCAGGACTTGGGCCATTCTCAACGAAGAAGATCAGCCTTGAGCTCCTAGAAGAAGCGCCTAAAGGTGCACTCGAACTCTTAGAGCGAATGGCTTGGGGGCCACCACGTGGCCAGGTTGCTGATGTTAAAAAGGCAAACCCAACCATTAAATGGTTACTCGAAAATCATTTCTTGATCGCCTTTGATTCACAGACACTTCTCTTGCCTCGCGAAGTCGGTATGCACCTACGCGGTGGAAAAGTATTTAAAGAGCTCGTTGCAGCAGCGCCAGTAGTTGCCGGAACCACTCGCAAGCAGAAGGCGATTGATCTAGCCGCGATTGCAAATATCTCAACCTTCATCCGCTGGTCTGAAGAGCTCGCTCACCATTGGTCCGATGAACCCCCAACCGCACTTCGCTCAGGTGGATTAGGAGTACGCGATCTAAAGCGCACTGCTGAGCATCTTGGAGTTGACGAAGGTTGCGCAGCATTTGTCGCCGAGACTCTCTTCTTAGCTGGGCTGATCGTTATTGATACCGATGATGCAATCTTACCAACTGGTGCATTTGATATCTGGCTGACCAAGAGTGCAGAAGATCGTTGGCACTCGCTGGTATCGGTCTGGCTCGAGACCTCACGCGTCGCAGGCTTGGTAGGAAAAGGTGATTCAAAGAGCGTTGCAGCCCTTGGACCAGAGCTTGATCGCGCCGGAATCGCAGGGCTAAAGCGTGCACTTCTCGCTCTGCTCGCTTCACATCCAGAGAGCGATCCTGATATTGCTTCCCTTCAACTCCGTATGAAATTTGATCTACCAACCCGAAGTAATGACGAGTACATCACGTGGATCTTGCGTGAAGGTGAATGGCTTGGAATCACCGGTCAAGGTGCGATCTCAACCTTTGGCCAGGCCCTACTTGCTGGTGAAGATCTTGGTGTTGAATCCGCACTTCCAAAACCAGTTGATCATATTTTGATTCAAGCAGATAACAGTGCAATCGCACCGGGACCTCTCACGATTGAGATCGGTAATGAGATGGGAACTCTCGCTGATATCGAGAGCCGTGGTGGTGCAACTGTCTATCGCTTCACTGAAGGATCGATCCGCCGCGCGCTCGATCATGGCAAGACCGGTGAAGGTATTAAGGATTTCTTAAAGCGAGTATCGAAGACGCCAGTTCCGCAACCACTCGAATATCTCATCAACGATGTGGCGAAGCGACATGGACGACTCCGAGTTGGTCGCGCCTCCTCATATATTCGTTGTGAAGATGAAGGACTCATCACCCAGATCACCCACGATAAGAAGTTAGAGGATCTGCGTCTTCGTAAAATTGCGCCACAAGTTTTGGTCGCCGATTTTGAGATCAATGAATTAATCGCAGGCCTGCGTGAGGCCGGATATCTACCTGCGGTCGAAAATGGAACCGGTATTTTAATTTCAGCACCCGCAGTACGCCGAGCAAAGAACCGCCCTCGTCCACCACGTGTCATCGCTGAGAGCACTGCGCCAACTCCAACGCTCATTACTTCTGCAGTTCGCGCCTTGCGCGCTGGTGAGAAGGCGAGTGCTCACAAGCCACGTGAAGTTCCACGCACAACTGCCAATGAGACCCTTGATCTGCTCCATCAATATATTGAAGAGCAGGCGAGCCTGACGATCGGTTATGCCGATTCAAATGGCGGCGTCTCCAACCGATTGATCGATCCAGTCTCGATCTCACTGGGCACCTTGATCGCCCGTGATCACGCCACCGGTGAACTCACCCAGTTCCGAATCCCGCGTATTACTGGGGTTGCAGTCGCCGAATCCAGCCTTGAATAATCCGACGAATAACCACCCCAGAGACGATTACGGCAGAATACTCATATGAGCTTCCTCGAAGATCTCCAAGCGCTGGTTGAGCTCCAATCACCGAGCGAAGATCTCGCGGCCTGCCGCAGTGTGATCGCTCTCGCAAATGAGATCGCGGTCGCACATACTGGTGTTGCCGCAAAGATCTTTGATGAGAACGGTCGTCCAATTTTCTGGTGGGGCGCAGAAGAACCTTCGATTGTGATCCTGACTCATCTTGATACCGTCTGGCCGATCGATTCATTCCTACCGTCCTGGCAGGTTTCGCAAGGTGGCGAGCAGATTTCTGGTCCTGGTATCTTCGATATGAAGACTGGATTCTTACAGGCGCTCTACGCCATTGCCGAAATTCCAGAGGCCGCTTCTAAAATCGCACTGATTGCAACAACTGATGAAGAGCTTGGTAGTAAAACTTCTCGTGATTTGATTAAGCGCGTAAGTTCTAGCGCAGAAGCAGTACTCGTTACAGAGGCATCACTGGATGGCAAGGTAAAGGTTGGCCGCAAGGGTACGTCGATGTATCAGATCACTGTGACGGGTCGTGCTGCACATGCTGGGCTCGAACCTGAGAAGGGAATCAATGCTTCGACTGAGATCGCGGCAATCGTCGCTGCACTCAAGGGAGTTGAGAATGCAGAGTTAGGGACATCTGTGGTTCCGACAACCATGCACTCTGGCACCACAACAAATACTGTTCCGGCCCTTGCAACTCTCGATATCGATAGTCGCTCATTTACGATGGCCGAAATGGAGCGAGTAGAGAGCGCATTGCGTTCACTCAAGCCCATCCACCCAGAAGCTCAGATCACAGTCTCGGGTGGAATAAATCGACCACCTTTGGAGTTAACTTCAACAGCATCTCTCTATGCCACCTTTGAACGAGTTGCCAAGAGCTTGGGTCTACCCGCGATCGGAAGCGCAAGCGTGGGTGGAGCAAGTGATGGCAACTTCGCAGCAGCTGCAGGTGCACAAGTCCTCGATGGCCTTGGCGCAGTTGGAGATGGCGCACATGCACCGCACGAATACATTCTGACCTCAACTATCCAGCCTCGAATCGCTCTACTTACCGCTTTTATTAAGGAATTAATGTGACCGATGGTCCACTGATTGTTCAGAGTGATAAGACGATCCTTCTCGATGTTGATCACATCTTGGCCGATGAATGCCGTCGATTAATCGCATCATTCGCCGAACTCGAAAAATCACCAGAACATATTCATACCTACCGCCTCACTCCACTTGGACTCTGGAACGCGCGCGCTTCTGGCCATGATGCCGAACATGTCATCGATACCCTTTTAAAGTATTCACGATTTGCCGTTCCACACGCACTTCTCGTTGATATTGCCGAGACGATGTCACGCTATGGTCGTCTGCGATTAGAGGCTCATCCCGTGCACGGATTAACACTCGTATCGCAAGATCCGGCAGTTCTGAAGGAAGTTACCCGCGGCAAGAAGATTGCGCCGATGCTTGGTCTACAGATTGATGATGAGACCGTCATTGTTCATCCAGGACAGCGCGGTTTCTTAAAACAAGCGCTACTCAAACTTGGCTGGCCGGCTGAAGATTTCGCTGGCTATGTCGATGGTCAAGCTCACGAGATCTATCTCAATCAAGATGGTTGGTCGATTCGAAAATATCAAGAGCTCGCCGCTGAAGGTTTCTGGCATGGTGGTTCTGGTGTTGTTGTGCTCCCTTGTGGTGCAGGTAAGACCATTGTGGGCGCAGCTGCGATGGCACATGCGAAGGCGACCACTCTTATTCTGGTAACGAATACTGTCGCTGCTCGCCAGTGGCGCGATGAACTCCTTAAGCGCACCTCACTTCATGAAGATGAGATTGGTGAATATTCTGGCGCGAAGAAAGAGATTCGCCCAGTCACTATTGCCACCTACCAAGTTCTTACTACTCGTAAGAAGGGCGTTTATACGCACTTGGATCTCTTTGATGCGATCGATTGGGGACTCATCATTTATGACGAGGTCCACCTATTACCAGCGCCAGTCTTTCGTTTTACCGCTGATATTCAATCCCGCCGCCGCCTTGGCCTGACCGCAACGCTGGTCCGCGAAGATGGCATGGAAGGTGAAGTCTTCTCACTCATCGGACCAAAGCGTTATGACGTTCCATGGCGCGAGATCGAGCAACAGGGCTACATCGCACCGGCGGATTGCGTAGAAGTTCGAATCACTCTTACCGATGCAGAGCGGATGCACTACGCAACCGCTGAGCAAGAAGATCGTTACCGCTTCTGTTCAACTACTGCGACGAAGAGCCAAGTCGCGATCGAATTAGCGAAGAAGCATGAGGGCGAGCAAGTACTTATTATTGGCCAGTACATCGATCAACTCGATGCCCTTGGTGAAGCGCTCGGTGTACCTGTGATTAAAGGTGACACGCCTATCAAAGAGAGAGAAGAGCTCTTCAACTTATATCGCTCTGGCGAGATCACTTGTCTCGTAGTTTCAAAGGTTGCGAACTTCTCGATTGATCTTCCTGATGCCACCATTGCGATTCAAGTCTCTGGAACCTTCGGATCACGACAAGAAGAAGCACAGCGACTTGGACGCGTCTTGCGACCTAAGGCTGATGGCCGGACTGCTCGCTTCTACTCACTTGTTGCCCGAGATACTGTCGATCAAGATTTTGCACAGAATCGACAGCGCTTCCTTGCGGAACAGGGTTATGCCTATCGCATCATCGATGCCGATGATCTTCTTACTGCTGATTAATTCTGAGCAATAGCCTTTAAGAAGCGCTCTGGATCGACTCGAAAGAAGTCGTGCGGCCGACCGTTGATATGGATCACCGGAACTTGCTCGCCGTAGAGTTCGATGAGATCAGCTTCGCCATCGATGAGGATCTGCGTGATCACGAATTCTGCATCGGCCTGAAGAGTTACGAGCACCTGGTGAGCGACCTCGCACAGGTGGCAGCCGCTTCGCGAGTAGATGGTCACCTCGTTCATCGCCCACCCCTTCCTTAGAGATCCCTTTGAATAGAGGCTTGTCGCCCCTACGGGGTACTCCCCAATCCTCTCAGATCGGTAGGATCTCGCATTATGCGCTTGCCAATCAGGTTCGCTGGA
This sequence comes from Candidatus Nanopelagicaceae bacterium, assembly GCA_040402375.1. Taxonomy (GTDB): domain Bacteria; phylum Actinomycetota; class Actinomycetes; order Nanopelagicales; family Nanopelagicaceae; genus PALSA-747. The sequence continues at coordinate 33,785 of JBBAMR010000005.1, forward strand.
GCGATCGCCCTCATCACCGGGCTCATCTTGCCGATCGCTCCTGCACAAGCTCTTCCAGTGAAGTGGGCTCCAGCTGGTTGGACTAATTACTACGCCGGTACCGCAACCAAATCGATCGTCACACCGAAAGCTCCAAGCACTTCTCACACTAAGAACGAGACCGCATCGAGTACTTTCATTCTTAAATATGTGAACATTCCAGAGAATGAGAAGGTTGCGATTCAAGCCGCAGCTGATGCCTGGGCAGTTAATTGGAAATCAATAGCGCCGATTAATATCACTGCAACCTATGCCAGACAATCTTCTAACTCGGTACTGGCATCTGCCACGCCGGTAAAATTCTTCAACGCTTTCAAGGGTGCACCCGATTCAGAACTTTGGTACCCATCAGCGATGGCAAATGCCCTTGCTGGTAAAGATCTTGATCCAGCGAATCCTGAGATAGAAATTCACATTAACTCAGCGATGTCACGCTCTTTCTACTTGGGTACTGATGGCAACTGTCCTCCGAATCAATATGATCTTGAATCGATTCTGCTTCACGAGCTCGGCCATGGTCTTGGGTTTCTTTCAAATGATTCGTACGACAGTTTCTTTGGCCTAGGTTCAATTGATCAACCAACACCCTTTGATGCATATGCTCAGACTCCGGATGGTTCACGGTTAGCAGATCTCGCTTCACCATCAGCAGAGCTCGGCAAGGCGCTGGTCAATACACTCGTCTGGTCTGGTGCCAATGGCATCGCCGCGAATGCAGGGGTAAAACCGAAGCTCTACACCCCGATGCCCTATCAAAACGGATCATCAGTGAGCCATCTCGACCAAGATACCTTCGTCAACAGTGGCGTGAATTCGGTGATGTGTCCAAGCTTGAATGCCGCAGAAATTTTCCATGAGCCGGGACCACTTCTGCTCGCAATGATGGCTGATATGTTGACGAAGCCACCTGCTGGCGTAGCCACCACTGCCCCAACAGTGCCCCGCAATGTGAAGGCGCTAGTGGCTGATAAATCAGCGATTATTACCTTCGATCCACCGGCTAACTCTCGAATAGCTCACGTTGATAACTACACCGTGAAGGTCAATCAGACTGGCCAGACGCTCAGTGCGGCGCAATCACCGATTACGATCACCGGACTCAAAAATGGTGGCAACTATTCATTTAGCGTGACGGCCTCCAATGAACAATTTGGGGCTTCACCTGCTGCCACGACGAACAACGTTGTTCCGCAAACTACATGGAAGAGTTCGATCATTGATCCATCAGCGAGTGGAAAGAACCTTTCAGCAAGCACCTATGCAGGTAAGCCAATTATTGTTTATACGGATAGCAAACTAGGTACCCTCAAGATCGCGACCTATGATGGTAAAAAGTGGAGCATCCAAATTCTCGATGGAAACTCTGATAAATCTGGAAAGACCACCCACGATGTCAGCGGAGCACTATCTCTCTGTAGTTCTAAGGTCGGCAAAGTCGAGACTCTCAATATCTTCTACTCTGATCTCGTTGATAAAGATTTACGCCATGCAACCTTCGATGGTAAAAAGTGGATCTACGAAGTAGTGGATGGCAATGGCACGGCTATCAACGATTACAAGGATCCAGTTCGAACCCGCACCTCAAGTGATGTCTCAGTTTCAAGCGCATGTGTATCAACTGCAGCTGGACTTCAAGTCTTCTACCGCGACGATAGCCAAGGCATCTTGCTTGGTGCGACAAAGGTAGGCGAGAAGTGGAGTTACGAACTCGTTGATGGTGATCGAGATACAAATGGTCGATCTACGGGCGATGTCGGCTTCCATGCGAGGGCGCTTAACGTTGGAAACACTGTCTATCTTCTCTACGACTCAGTCCTGCAAGTAAACCAAGATAAGACCGCAATCCGCGGAGAGATCAGGCTGGCAACTCGCTCGACTATCTACCCAGAGGATTGGGTCTATTCGACTCCGGATCCTGCAGGTAATGGCACGACGATCGCAGGCTTTGATCTCGCGCTAGCGCAAGAAAAGGGCGTTGTTTCAGGCTCATGGCTTGCCTCATCTGGGATTGGTCTCCCTAAGGCTGATCAGCTCCGCTGGGCCACGCTCTCTACCGCTTCACCGGTCTCGCAGAGCCCTTCAGATTTCTTCGGTTCACCTGCACCGGCAATTGCAACCGATGCTCATCAAATTCTCTTCACCTGTCAGACAAGATTGTGTTCGGCTACCACCGCTGACAAGGGAATCAAACTTGTCTCAGGGTTAGATTTCAGCAGTAGCTCGCGATATGACTGGATTACTCTCAACAATCAAAAGTACGCCCTCGCTGGCGTGAATGGTGCGCTCCGCTTATTTAAGCAGTGAGATTTTAATTCCCTTTGCGGTTTCGGTTGTAATAACTAATCCGAGGCCTGCTAGAAAATCAATCTTCAACATCGAGTCAGTGACTTTATAGGCTGAATAGACCTTGCCAGTTCTGCTGCCAACTTTCAATATGACCTGACTCGGTTTCGTTGGCTTCCAACCAGTCACGCCAACGATGGGGCTCTTTGAGATGTAACTCTTCCAAATATAGAGACCATCTTTAAAGCTTTGAGTGGTTAAATCTTTGCCAAGAACAACACTCACCCGAGCAAATTTCGTAAAGTTTCCAAGCGCATCAACGCTGAGTTGAAAGTTAGCGCCACTAAGCAGAAACGAACCCTTAACACTCTTGATGGAAAGGGGTGCAAGAACGGTCCCAGCGTCATATTGGTAGGCCGCCAAAAGTACTCCGCGTGGACTTACCTCCCAGATTGAGATCAAAGTTAAATCTGTTCTGGCAGGTGTAAGTGGCGTAACGACAACACCACTGGGGTTTGCAACACCACTTGGGGTAGGCGTAGGAGTTGGCGTCGAAGGCACGGCCGCAGTATTTCCTGCAATCCAAATATTTCCAGCGGTATCGAGCGTTGCAGCGAGCGCGATCGAATCCGTCACACCCGTAGTCAGAAAATTCCAACTCTTCTGGCCGCTTATAGGGTCAATAGCTAGTACTTCACCTTGAGTTGGGCCACCTACCTGCTCGGCGCTACCGACCATATAAATCGCCTGCTTTGAGGGCAGGGTCGTAAACCACTGGCCACCTGCGCCAGCAAAAAATTTATCCTCAGCGAGCACCGGCAGTGCGGCAATCTTTATAGCCGTAGGTTTAATCGCTGCACTAGCCGTTACTGATCCAATGAGTGAAAAGGCTAGCGCCCCAACTAGAACTCTAGATTTCATCAGGCAAGTTCGGCAGAGCGCTTTGCAGCTGCTGCCATCGCTGATGAAACGATCTTGCCGAGTTGATCACTTTCAAATGATGCGAGCGCTGCGGCGGTTGTCCCGTTAGGGCTCGTAACATTCTCACGGAGCGTCTTAGCATCCTTGCCACTCTCAGCAAGCATTCCAGCTGCGCCAATGATTGTCTGAACGGTGAGTTCGGTTGCGACCGCATCAGATAGTCCAAGTTGCTTTGCACCATCAACCATCGCCTCGACAAAGGCGAAGAAGTAGGCGGGACCAGAACCACTTGTCGCGGTTACGGCATCTTGTAAATCTTCTGCTACTTCAACAACTTTTCCACTTGATCCTAAGAAATTACGGACAAAACCAAGATCGGCATCGGTTGCGTGGGTTCCTGGTGAGATTGCTGACATACCAAGTCCGATAAGAGTTGGGGTATTAGGCATTACTCGAATCACTGCGTGAGCGCCGCCAACTATTGATTCAATTCCAGCGATCGTCTTTCCGGCCACAAAGGAGACAATCACAGCGCGAGGCCCAAGCGTTGGGACTAGATCTTCAAGTGTTGCGGCTAAATCCTGTGGTTTCACCACGACAAGGATGACTTCGCATTCGGCACCAATAACTGAGATCTTCTGATCAATGACTCCATATTTGGCGGCGAGAGCGGCGGAGTGATCTGCGCGCTTATCTGTAATGCAGATATCACCTGCTGGGTGGCCAGCTTTGATGAGTCCAGCCAAGAGGGCTTCCCCCATATTGCCAACCCCGATAATGCCGACGCACTTGTTCATAAGGAAGACTCTACCGAACTCCAGATTCTTCTATTCAGATATCAGCTCATCCAATTACTACTTTTGACGCTCATTAACTAGGCTTGCCCCACTATGGAGGTCTCACCAAACTTTGCACGTGACTGGGTTGAGTTCGCTGACCCCGCATCACCACAAGAGATCTTTAAATGTGATCTCACCTGGTTAACCTCGTATTACACCTGTATCTATGGCGCTGGTTGCTGTGGGGTTGATGCCGATAAGCCTGATGCTGGTTGTTGCTCTGATGGCGCCTATTACTCAGATGCTGATGATGAAACTCGCACTCTCAAGATTGCCGAGCGCCTCACTCCTGAAATGTGGCAGTACTACGATGAAGCTCATTCAAAGATGAAGGGCAACAAGCTCAACATCTCTGAAGTTGGTTTCGATAAAGATCGCAAGACTCGCATGGTTGATAACTCTTGTATCTTTTTAAATCGCGTTGACCATGAAGCACCTGGCTACACCGGATCATTTGGTTGTGTGCTGCACCACCTCGCGCAAAAAGAGGGCGTCCACTTTGTAGAGACCAAGCCTGATGTCTGTTGGCAACTCCCGATCCGTCGCTCATTCGAAAACCGCGAAGTCGGCGATCAGACTGTTTCGATCACCGTCATTGGTGAGTACGAACGTAAGGCATGGGGCGATGGCGGCGAAGACTTCGATTGGTATTGCACTGGTAATACCGAAGCACACGTCGGCGCTGAGCCGGTTTATAAATCAAATAAGGTCGAACTTCAAACACTGATGGGCCTTGCTGGTTATGCCGAACTCGAAAAATACTGCGATGCCCGAGTCGAGGCGATTCGCCTAACCCAGGCAGAGAACGCCAAGCGCAATTTGCCACTCTTTGTGATTCACCCAGCAACGCTCGCCAACCAGAAATAAGCGCAACCGACCAGGGATCAAGTCAGCGCCCTCAGATAGGCTTCGGGCATGGCTAAGACTCCTGCACCCGCAAAGGATCCATTCCGCTGTACTGAGTGCGGCTGGACCAGCACTAAATGGGTTGGTCGCTGCGGTGAGTGCCAGGCCTGGGGTAGCGTCGAAGAGATCGCAGCACCAAAGAAGCTCTCGTTAGTCGCAGGCAACGTCACTACCGCTGCAACTCCTATCGGTGAAGTAAATCTTGAGAAGGCGAAGGCGCGCTCATCTGGTGTCTCAGAGCTTGATCGAGTCTTAGGTGGCGGATTGGTACCTGGCGCTGCAATCTTGCTCGCGGGCGAACCAGGCGTTGGTAAATCAACTCTCCTCTTATCTGTTGCTGCCGAGAGCGCTCGAGAGAAGATGACTGCGCTCTATATCAGCGGCGAAGAATCTGCATCACAGGTGCGCTTACGCGCCGAACGTCTTAACGCAATCGATCCAAATCTATGGCTTGCCGCTGAGACAGAGCTTGGTGCAGTAATCGCACATATTGATCAGGTAAAGCCAGAGCTATTAATTATCGATTCGATTCAAACTATTGCATCGGCCGCCGTTGATGGTGCACCTGGTGGAGTGACTCAGGTTCGTGAGGTCGCTGGCGCCCTCATTCGCATCGCGAAAGAACGTAACATCACCGTTGTTTTAGTTGGTCACGTTACAAAGGATGGATCGATCGCTGGACCTAGACTTCTCGAACACCTCGTCGATGTTGTCCTTAACTTTGAAGGTGAGCGCCACTCACGTCTTCGCCTTATCCGTGCGATGAAGAATCGCTTCGGCGCATCTGATGAAGTTGGTTGCTTCGATATGACCGAGAACGGAATCGAATCACTCACCGATCCAACCGGACTCTTCACTACTCGTCATACTGAGCCAGTACCCGGTACCTGCGTCACCGTTGCGCTCGAAGGCCGTAGACCACTCCTTGCTGAGATTCAATCACTCGTTGGTACTCCAGTTGCAGAAGGTCGCGACTTCGGAAACTCTCGCCGCGTTACTTCCGGGCTCGATAACCCCCGCACCGCAATGACTTTAGCGGTCTTAGAGCTACGTGCTCATATCCGCCTATCTGGCCGCGATGTCTATGTCGCGACCGTCGGTGGCATGAAGATGAACGAACCATCTGCTGATCTCGCTGTTGCGCTCTCCGTTGCATCTGCTGCAAAGGGACTCGCTCTTCCATCTGACTTAGTCGCGATCGGTGAAGTCGGCCTCGCAGGTGAAATCCGTAAAGTTACTGGTGCCCAACAACGTATCGCTGAAGCTGCTCGCCTCGGATTTAAGCGCGCGATGGTTCCAGTTGGCTCTGATATTAAAGTCCCGGGTATTGAGATTATGGAAGTTGCACGGCTTGAGCAGGCGATCTCTAAAGTCAAGATCGGGTAATGAAGCAAGAAGTTATCCTCGAGTGGTTCGAGCAGAATAAGCGGGATCTACCGTGGCGAGATAGCACTCCATGGGGAGTAATGGTCTCTGAGTTCATGTTGCAACAGACACCGGTAAAGCGAGTCTTGCCGGTTTGGGAGCAATGGCTTGATCGTTGGCCGACTCCCGCGGATCTTGCCGCTGCGAAGCGATCTGATGCGATCATTGCCTGGGGCAGGCTCGGTTACCCACGCCGCGCGACCCGGCTCTATGAATCTGCGTTCTTAATCGCTACCGAATTTAATAATGAGGTACCGCGCGAGATTGAAGTATTACGAACTCTGCCAGGGGTTGGTGAGTACACCGCGGCAGCGATCGCATCCTTTGCTTACAACGAGAGCGCGCTCGTCATGGATATCAATATCCGTAGGTTCTTTGCTCGCGTCATTGATGGCATCGAATCCCCCACCAGCTCACCATCTCAGGTTGAACGCAGATTGCGAAGAGAGTTGATACCAGCGCAGGGTGCCTTGTGGGCGGCAGCGACGATGGAGCTAGGAGCCTTGATCTGTACCGCTCGTAGCCCACTCTGTGAACAATGCCCAGTGAGTGATATCTGTGCCTGGCGAGCCAATGGTTACCCCAAGAGTGAATTTGAAAAACGCACTCAAGCCTGGGTTGGGACTGATCGCCAATGTCGCGGCCTCATTGTTGAATATCTTCGTACCAATAAGAGTGCGAATAAAGATGATTTAGTCGCGCTCTGGCACAGCCCTGATCAGAGTGAGAAGGCGCTACAAAGCCTGATTGCCGACCACCTCATTGAGGCAATCGGCAATCACTTTAAACTTGCTGACTAATTACCAACCCTTATTTAGTTGGCGCGCTATCGCTGGTGAGATCACCAGGTGTATCAGGCATCGTTGCCTTTGGCACACCGGTGAATGTAAAGATCGCTGATGGGCCTTCACCTTCGACATCAACCAAAGTAATCTCGCCTGGCTTTACATCGCCAAAGAGAATCTTCTCCGAGAGGACATCTTCAATCTCGCGTTGGATGGTTCGACGAAGTGGTCGAGCTCCAAGTAATGGATCGTAGCCACGCGCTGCGAGCAGACTCTTTGCGGCAGATGTGAGTTCGATCGTCATATCTTTCGCACGCAAGCGATCATCAAGGTTAGCGATCATGAGATCGACGATCTGAATGATCTCAGCCTCTGACAACTGATGGAAGACAACGACATCATCGATACGGTTCAAGAACTCTGGACGGAAGTGGCTCTTCAATTCATCAGCGACCTTCGCCTTCATGCGCTCGTAATTGCCGAGAGCATCTGATGAGTTGTGGAATCCAAGACCAAGTGTCTTTGAGATATCGCGAGTACCGAGGTTGGTCGTCATGATGATGACGGTGTTCTTGAAATCTACGCTGCGACCTTGGGAATCGGTGAGGCGACCATCTTCGAGCACCTGAAGAAGAGTGTTAAAGATATCTGGGTGGGCCTTCTCGATCTCATCGAAGAGAACGACTGAGAATGGCTTGCGACGCACCTTTTCAGTGAGCTGTCCGCCCTCGTCGTAACCGACGTAGCCTGGAGGAGCACCGAACAAACGAGAGGCGGTGTGCTTCTCAGAGTATTCAGACATATCGAGCTGGATCAAGGCATCTGAATCACCGAATAGGAATTCAGCAAGTGTGCGAGAGAGTTCGGTCTTACCAACACCTGATGGACCGGCGAAGATAAAGGAACCACCTGGACGCTTGGGATCCTTGAGACCTGCGCGGGTACGACGAATCGCTTGTGAGAGAGCCTTGATCGCTTGATCTTGTCCAATAACGCGACGGTGGAGTTCATCCTCCATGCGAAGTAGACGAGCTGTCTCTTCCTCAGTGAGTTTGAAGACTGGGATACCAGTTGAGTTCGAAAGAACTTCAGCGATGAGTTCCTCATCAACTTCGGCAACCTGATCGAGGTTTCCGGCCTTCCAGGCCTTCTCGCGCTCAGCGCGTTCTGCAATCAAGTTCTTCTCTTCATCACGGAACGATGCAGCCTTTTCGAAATCTTGGCCATCGATTGCAGATTCCTTCGCCTTGCGAGCGTCAGCAATCTTGGTGTCAAACTCTTTAAGTTCAGCAGGTGCGGTCATGCGACGAATGCGAAGACGTGAACCGGCCTCATCGATGAGATCGATCGCCTTATCTGGCAAGAAGCGATCTGCGATATAACGATCAGCAAGTGTTGCAGCTGCAACGAGCGCGCCATCTGTGATGGAGACCTTGTGGTGTGATTCGTAACGATCGCGAAGTCCCTTAAGGATTTCAATAGTGTGTGTGACAGATGGCTCTGCCACCTGAATTGGTTGGAAGCGTCGCTCGAGCGCCGCATCCTTCTCGAAGTGCTTGCGATACTCATCAAGGGTTGTGGCACCAATTGTCTGGAGCTCGCCGCGAGCGAGCATTGGCTTCAAGATGCTGGCAGCATCGATCGCACCTTCTGCCGCGCCTGCGCCTACAAGTGTGTGAATCTCATCGATAAAGAGGACGATATCGCCACGGGTGCGGATCTCTTTCAGCACCTTCTTGAGGCGTTCTTCAAAGTCACCACGGTAGCGAGAGCCAGCAACGAGTGCGCCGAGATCGAGTGAGTAGACCTGCTTATCGCGAAGTGTCTCTGGGATATCACCCTTCACAATTGCTTGTGCAAGACCTTCGACGATCGCTGTCTTACCAACACCTGGCTCACCAATGAGTACTGGGTTATTTTTGGTTCGACGTGAGAGAACCTGCATAACGCGTTCAATCTCTTTTTCACGGCCGATAACTGGATCGAGTTTTCCTTCGCGAGCCGCTTGAGTGAGATTGCGACCGAATTGATCTAAGACCAATGAGGTTGATGGAGTTCCCTCTGCAGGTCCACCGGCATTTGCAGTCTCTTTACCCTGGTAGCCAGAGAGAAGTTGAATAACTTGTTGGCGGACGCGATTGAGATCTGCGCCGAGTTTTACGAGTACTTGCGCTGCAACGCCTTCACCTTCGCGAATCAATCCAAGGAGGATATGTTCGGTACCGATGTAATTGTGGCCAAGTTGAAGCGCTTCACGGAGAGAGAGTTCGAGAACCTTCTTCGCACGTGGTGTAAATGGAATATGACCTGATGGAGCTTGCTGCCCCTGGCCGATGATCTCTTCAACTTGAGCGCGAACGCCTTCAAGTGAGATACCGAGAGCCTCGAGCGCCTTAGCGGCAACGCCTTCACCCTCGTGGATCAATCCAAGGAGGATGTGCTCAGTGCCGATGTAGTTGTGGTTGAGCATGCGAGCTTCTTCTTGCGCGAGAACAACAACGCGACGAGCTCGATCGGTAAAGCGCTCAAACATATCGATACCTCCTGTGGGGCTGGACTAGATGGGTTAAGCCTATCGGGGATGGCGAAGGGACCGCCTGCCCAGAATTAGTGCTCATTGGAGGGTAGAACCCAAAATATGGGGGTTTTATGCCCGAAATCTAGAGAATCTTCAGCATTCGGGTATTGCCCAGAGTATTTGGCTTAACGCTCTCGAGATCTAAGAACTCTGCGACACCAGCATCGTAAGAGCGCAGGAGCTCTTGGTAGACATCGGCTTCAACCGGGGTTCCTTCGATGATTTCAAAACCATGTTTTCCAAAGAACTCAGTCTGAAAGGTGAGACAGAAGATTCGCTTCACGCCAACTTCGTGCGCCTTACCTATGATCGCTTCAATAATTCCGTGGCCAACGCCCTTGCCGTGAAAATCTTCTTTGACTGCAACGGTACGGACTTCAGCGAGATCTTCCCAAAGAACGTGGAGTGCTCCGCAACCAACAACTTGATCTCCATCAACTGCTACTACAAACTCTTGAACACTTTCAAAGAGCGTCACAGTCTCTTTCTCAAGCATCTTTCCAGGAGCAGCAAAGGTATCGATGATTGATCTAATCTGCTTCACATCACTGGTGCGAGCCGGACGAATCTCAATCGACATCGCGCGATTAATTCTCTTCTGGTTTTACAAGTGGGAACAAGATTGTTTCGCGAATACCAAGTCCAGTAAGCGCCATGAGTAGTCGGTCGACGCCCATTCCAAATCCACCCATAGGTGGCATCGCATATTCCATTGCGCGCAGGAAATCTTCATCTAATGGCATCGCTTCGACATCGCCCTTAGCGCCAAGTGAAGCCTGCTCAACAAGTCGCTCGCGTTGGATCACTGGATCGATGAGCTCTGAATAGCCAGTTGCCAATTCAAAACCCTCGACATAGAGATCCCATTTTTCAACGATTCCAGGGATCTCACGATGTGCACGCACAAGTGGAGATGTATCAACGGGGTAACCGCGAACAAAGATTGGCTCATTGAGTTGGCCATCAGTGACATGCTCAAAGATCTCTTCCGCGAGCTTGCCAGTAATCCACTTTGGATCAACCTTCATTCCAAGCTTTGTAGCAATGGTTTTGAGCTCTTCAAGCGGGGTCTGCGCAGTAACCTCTACGCCAACACCCGCCGAGATCAATTCATAGAGTGAAGCCTCACGCCAGGTTCCGCCAAGATCTAGTTGGCGACCATCATGGTGGGTAACGATATGACTACCTGCAACCGCCATCGCCGACTCTTGGATGAGCTCACGAGTGAGCGTCGCCATTGTGTTCCAGTCGCCATAGGCCTGGTAACCCTCAATCATTGCAAACTCTGGCGAGTGGCTGGAATCAGCACCCTCATTGCGGAAGTTTCGGTTGATCTCAAAGACGCGCTCGAGTCCACCAACTACGCAACGCTTGAGAAATAGCTCTGGCGCAATACGTAAGAAGAGATCCATATCGTAGGCATTGCTAAATGTTTTAAAGGGCCTTGCAGCAGCCCCACCATGCATGTTCTGGAGCATTGGCGTTTCGACTTCGATAAATTCACGTGAGTTAAATGATTCGCGAAGTTGACGCATAACTTGTGGACGCAAGCGGGCATTGTGTCTCGCCTCAGGGCGAACAATGAGATCCACATAACGCATGCGTACGCGAGTCTCTTCACTTAACGGTTTATGTTCAACTGGCAGTGGGCGTAGTGATTTTGCTGCGAGTTTCCAATCGCTAGCAAGGATCGAGAGCTCGCCGCGCTTGGAGGTAATAACTTCGCCAGTCACAGATACTAAATCTCCGAGATCAATCTCAGATTTCCACTGGGTGAGTGAATCTTCACCGACCTTATCGAGTGAGAACATCGTCTGTAACTCGGTGCCATCACCTTCGCGTAGCGTTGCAAAGCAGAGCTTGCCGGTATCGCGCTTAAAAATTACTCGCCCTGAGACGCTCTCAATTTTTCCGGTAGCAACATCGACATCAAGGCCGGTGTTCTCATCTCGTACTGCTTTGAGGCTCTTGGTCCGGGGAACAGAGACCGGGTAGGCCTCGCCACCACGTTCAATAATTGCAGCGCGCTTGGCCCGACGGATCCTTAACTGCTCGGGAAGGTCATCCTCTGGCGTATTAACACTTTGCTCGCTCACCGGCCGATGGTACTAAAAATTACGCTCGTGAACTAAACGCAAACCAATGAGGGTGAGATCTTCTTCATGATGATCGATCGTCTCGCTTATTCCAAGGACTAACGGCGCCAGGCCACCAGTCGCAATCACGGTGACCTCGCCAGTATCCGGGTAGAGCTGCTCGAGCTCATCAATAATGCGATGAACCAGCCCATCTACCTGTCCCGCAAAACCATAGATAGTGCCTGATTGGAGTGCTTCAACCGTGTTCTTTCCGATGACGCTTTTAGGAAGAACAAGCTCGACTTTGCGTAACTGTGCAGCACGCGCAGCTAAGGCTTCGACAGAGATTTCAATTCCTGGTGCAAGTGCGCCGCCCAAGAACTCACCAGTTGGTGAGACCACATCAAGATTGGTAGAGGTTCCAAAATCGACAACGATGCAGGGGCCATTTGTGCCATACAAAGTGTGCGCTGCGAGCGTATTCACAATTCGATCCGCACCAATTTCGCGTGGGTTATCAACAATGAGCGGAACCCCGGTCTTTGTCCCGGGTTCGATGATGGTGCAATCAGTATCAGCAAAGTATCTGGAGATCATTACGCGCAGTTCGCGCAGAATCGATGGAACGGTCGAACATACGGCGAGCCCAGTAACGTCATAACCTTCGATGAGCTGGCGATAGAGCAACCAGAGTTCATCAGCGGTATCGCGTGGGTCAGTCTTCACCCGCCACGAGCGATTCAGCACATCATCGGTGAATAGTCCCAAGACGGTATTGGTGTTTCCGACATCGATTGTGAGCAGCATTTATGACTCAATCTTTAGATCTAGCCCGATATCAAGCGCCTTCGCCGAATGGGTCAGGGCGCCAACAGCTATGTAATCCACACCGGTCTGCGCATATGCGCGAGCGTTCTCGAAGGTTATTCCACCTGAAGCTTCTAACCTGAATCGACCATTAACTCGTTTAACCGCTTCTTTGCAGAGATCAATACTCATATTGTCGAGCAAGATTAAATCTGGATCACGGTCCATGACAACCGTGAGTTGATCGAGGGTATCTACCTCAATCTCGATTGGCGCATCTGGATATTGCGAACGAACTAGATCAAAGGCCTGCAAGACCCCACCAGCAGCGACAATGTGATTATCTTTAATAAGCGCTGCATCCGAGAGCGACATCCGGTGATTAGTGCCGCCACCCATACGAACCGCATACTTCTCGAGCGTGCGCCAGCCAGGCGTGGTTTTGCGAGTATCGCGTACTTCGCACTTGGTGTCAGCGACCTCATCGACCCACTTTCGAGTCAACGTTGCGATGCCGCTGAGGTGAGTTAAAAAATTAAGAGTTGTGCGCTCTGCGAGCATCAAGGAACGTAGGTTTCCACGCGCCATCAAAATCGTAGTCCCGGCCTCATTTTCATGGGCACAGGTGACAGGTGTTTCAATATCTGTAATCCCTAAAGTATTCAGAACTGTCACTGCTACTGGGATACCGGCAATGACTCCAGATTCACGAGTTCGGTAATGTGCGATGCCAGTTGCATCCTTACCAATGGTCGCGTGCGAGGTGATGTCGATTCCCCCAACAAGATCTTCACTGATCGCCATAGTGATGAGCTCATGAATATGCTTATCAATATCTATCATTGTGTCACCTCAAGGTATCGAGTACTCCACTGACCTTTAACGTCATAGCGTTGCACGATTCGCTTGCTCCACAATTGGTCGGTAAGTGGGTAATCACTGCGCCAATGCGATCCTCGTGATTCCTTTCGCTCCAGTGCTCCTCGAACTATCGCAAGGGCTAAGAGATAAAGATTAGAAGCTTCCCACGCTTCGATGCGTGGCTCGCTGCTAGTGCGTGTAGCAAGTTGTGAGAGCGTTGCAAGCGTTTGTAGTAACGACTCCTCAGACCTCATCACTCCTGCACCTTCACTCATCGCTAATTGCAGTTGTAATTTAATATCTGGGCTTAATAAGAAGCCTTCGTTCTGATCTTCAACCGGCACTAGCTGTTCTGGCAGATGCGCAGCAATATGAGTTGCAATACGAGCCCCGAAGACGAGACCTTCGAGTAATGAGTTCGATGCCAAGCGATTAGCACCATGGGCACCGGTACATGCAGTCTCTCCACATACATAGAGCCCAGCAACTGTGGTTTGGCCGTTGAGATCAACTAATACGCCACCAGATGCATAATGAGATGCTGGCGCGACCGGGATTAATTGCTGAGTAGGGTCAATGCCATTCGCCTTGCAAGATGCGTAAATCGTTGGGAATCGGCCTTCAAAGTCCTTGATGCCAGTCGCATCGAGCCAGACGTGTGGGACATTTGCAGTGCGCATCTGAGTAAAGATCTCTTTCGCAACAATGTCACGTGGCGCCAAATCTGCGAGTTCGTGCTTCTTCACCATGAACTGCTCGCCCTTGTGGTTGAGCAAGATCGCACCTTCACCGCGAACCGCTTCGCTGATGAGTGGTTGTTGTCCGCCTTCAGTCGTATCGCGCCATAAGACGGTGGGGTGGAATTGAATAAACTCAACGTCTGCGACTTCTGCACCTGCGCGAAGTGCGAGCGCTACTCCATCGCCAGTTGAGACAGATGGGTTGGTGGTCTGTGAGTAAACCTGACCGAGTCCACCGGTTGCGATGACAACCGCCTTAGATAGCGCCTGACCGACACCATCTCTACTGCCTTGCCCAATAACGTGAAGTGTTACACCGCAGACAGTCCCGTGCGCATCCTGAAGTGCATCGATAGCCAGTGCTTGTTCAATAACTTCAATTCCAGCATCACCCTTAATTGCTTCAAGGAGTGCTCGTGAAACTTCGGCGCCTGTGGCATCCCCGCCGGCGTGCAAAATACGGTTTCGATGATGTCCACCTTCGCGCGTTAGCGAGATCTCACCGGAATCAGATTTATCAAATACCGCTCCACGAGCGATGAGTTTACGAACCGCTTCAGGGCCTTCGGTTACCAATATTTTTACTGCCTCTAGATCACAGAGTCCCGCACCTGCAATGAGTGTGTCACTCTCGTGTTGATCGGGTGAATCTCCTGGGCCAAGTGCAGCTGCGATACCGCCCTGTGCCCACTTCGTAGAGCCCTCATCAAGCAAAGCTTTTGTGACAAGAAGTACTGATAATCCAGAGGCGCGCAGATTTAAGACCGTTGTTAATCCAGCAACGCCAGAGCCGATCACTACGACATCAGCCTTCGTGGTCCAGCCAGGCTTGCCCGCTAACAACTTCATGCGTTCACGCTCATAGCTATATTGTCCAACAATCGGACGCCATTTACCCAACCAGCGATCAGTGCGCGACGGTGCTTGGTCTGTGGTGATGCGATCTCAAAGCTCTCTTCATCAATGATGACTGCATAATCAAGCGTGAAGGCTGGCTCTGATCTCAGTATCTGAGCCATGACTTCCTCTGGGTGCTCACTTTCACGTGCTACAAAGAGCGCCTTTGAAATGACGAGTGCCTGACGTCGACCATCGTCTCCAAGTCTGACGTTGCGAGAAGAGAGCGCTAAGCCATCACTATCTCGCACTAACGGTGCTGCAATAATTGTGACCGGAATCTGTTGTTCTTTTACCCATTGCTTAATGAGAAAGAGTTGTTGGAAATCTTTCTCACCCAAGATTGCAAACTCAGGCTCCACTTTTTTGAAGAGTCGATCTACAACGGTAATTACTCCATCAAAGTGTCCAGGGCGATTTACGCCTTCAAATTTATTTCCGAGTGGCCCGGCGCTGATGATGGTGGGGTTGCTTGGATAGATCTCATCAATAGTTGGTGCCCAAATCTGAGTTGCACCGGCGTTGAGCGCCATCGCGCGATCGCTCTCGATATCTCGCGGGTATTTTGCTAAGTCATCTGGGTTCTCAAATTGAAGTGGATTTACAAAGATACTGACAACAACCTCATCGCTATAGCTCTTTGCGAGTTCAATCAGGGATAAATGGCCAGCATGAAGCGCGCCCATAGTAGGGACGAATGCCGTGCTTTTGCTCATGTACTGCTCCAGTCCACTTCGGGTACCAGGCCTTATGGGAGTAATCGTACCTCGCCATAACCAGGCAGATTTGCAGCAGGATCAAGCTCAAGCCACGGGTCCAAGACGAAGCGCCGTTCATGAGCACGTGGATGCGGCAAGGTTAAAAACTCACTCTCCTGAATAATCTCGCCAGCGCTAATGAGATCAAGATCGAGTGTGCGTGCACCCCATCGTTCGATTCGCTCTCGGCCGGCCTTCGCCTCAATTAGCTGCATCTGTTCAAGTAGTGCTTCTGGCGCCAGATCGCTCTCACCGATTAATACCGCATTGAGGTAATCAGGTTGCTCTGGTCCCCCAACTGGTGCGCTCTCAATATAGGTAGATACCGCGTTTACTGCGATGATCGCACCAAGTGCCTCAATCGCTGCATCGAGTGTCGCGTGACGATCCCCAAGATTAGATCCGAGGGCTATGACGACCTTCATTGATCTCGTCGGATATGGACAGCAACTGCGGCTTCTACTGGTGCTTCGGGTTTATAGATCGTTACTTCGATACTTTGGACGAGCGGATACTTTGCAAGGATATGGGTTGAGACACGCTCTGCGAGTGACTCAATGAGATTTACTGGATCGCCCTCAAGAATTCCTTTCACATCAGGAACAACCTTCGAATAATCAGTTGAATCGTTTACATCATCTGAGAACGCTGCGGCCGAGAGATCGGTGAAGAGTATGAGATCCGCCATGAAGCGTTGGCCAACTCGACGCTCTTCTGGGTAGACACCATGAAAGCCAAAGGCATTGATCCCACTAATACGAATCTGATCCATCAGTAATACAGCTCCTCGATCACTTCAATCGCATCGCGATGTGGCTTCACGCTGTGCGTGCGGACTCCCCAAACTTCACGCCGTGCAAGATCTGAGGTGATAGCAAGTGTTGCATCATCACGATCTGCTGGAAGTTCAGCTCCTACTAACTCACCCAAGAATCTCTTACGTGAGACACCAACGAGCAATGGGTAGCCCAATAGTTGCAGCCGCTCTAGCCCACGTAATAGCGCCCAATTGTGCTCGGAATCTTTAGCGAAGCCAATACCTGGATCTAAAATAATCTGTTCTGGCGCTACTCCAGCCTGTAATAGTTCAGTGACCCGATCATCGAGTTCGTTCTTTACATCTCGAACAACATCATCATAAGAGGTGAGGTTCTGCATATTCTTAGAGTGACCGCGCCAATGCATCGCAACATATTGGATACCAGGTGCGCCAGCGATTACCTTCGCCATCAATGGATCTGCTAACCCACCGCTCACATCGTTGACGATCGTTGCACCGGCGCCAATCGCCGCATTCGCAACTTCAGATCGCATCGTATCGACGCTCACTATTGCACCGAGTTCTCGAAGCTCAGTTATAACCGGAATCACTCGGTGAAGTTCATCTTCAAGGCTGACGCGCTCAGCACCAGGCCGGGTTGATTCACCGCCTACATCAATAATGTCAGCGCCTTCGTCATAGAGTTTATGACCGTGACGAATCGCATCTTCAAAGGCGAAGTGTTCCCCGCCATCGGCGAAAGAGTCAGGAGTGACATTGAGAATGCCCATCACCAGAGTGCGTTGATGATCTTGACGCCCATCGATTGGGCTCTGGTAGCTCATCATGATCTAGCGCCTACTTATTATGTGAAGTAATAAGAACCATCGCTTCGGCGCGAGTTGCTGAATTACGGAGTTGCCCTCGGACTGCGCTCGTGACAGTACGAGCTTGAGACTTATTGACACCGCGCATCGACATACAGAAATGTTCACAATCGATAATCACAATGACGCCAGCGGGTTCGAGTACTTCCATCATCGCATCTGCAATTTGAGTTGTAAGTCGTTCTTGTACCTGAGGACGGCGTGCATACATATCAACTAAACGCGCAATCTTTGACAGTCCTGTAATGCGACCAGATGGCCCTGGGATATAACCAACATGGGCTACGCCATGGAATGGCGCTAAGTGGTGTTCGCAGTGTGAGAAGAGTTCGATATCGCGCACAATTACGAGTTCAGAATGGCCAATATCAAAGGTAGTGGTGAGTACATCTTCTGGCTTCTGCCATAAACCAGCAAAGTTCTCGTGCATCGCCTTTGCTACACGTTTAGGTGTATCTCGTAGCCCTTCACGCGTTGGGTCTTCACCCAAAGCGAGAAGTAATTCCGTGACAGCCTTCTCAGCGCGTGCCTGATCAAATGGCGCTGATGCATTGCCATCGTGTGACCCCATCGAGATCGGACTTACAGGATTATCACTCACTGGCTGGAGCGGCCTTCTTGCGCGCTGGCTTTGCCGACTTCTTCACAGCAGCCTTCTTCACCGGTTCCACCTTCTCAGAGTTAGCTGGTGAGAGTGCAACTGGTGGTTGCGCAGATGGGACACGAGTCGCTGAACCGGTCCATGCTGGACGAGCCTTTACGAGCTTCAGACCCTTGAAGATCTCTGCGATGTCATCCTTGAGAAGTGTTTCGCGCTCGAGTAGCTCGAGAACGAGTTGATCCAATGTTTCGCGATTAGCTACGAGGATATCGAAAGCCTCTTGGTGGGCGTTCTCAATAAGAAGTCTGATCTCTTCATCGATGATTCCAGCGACAGATTCAGAGTAGTCGCGCTGATTGCCGTAATCGCGACCTAAGAATGGTTCGCTATCTGATGTACCAAGTTTGATCGCACCTAGACGCTCTGTCATTCCATATTGCGTAACCATGGCACGCGCTAGCGCAGTCGCCTTCTCAATATCATTTGATGCCCCAGTTGTTGGATCATGGAAGATCAACTCTTCAGCTGCGCGGCCACCGAGTGAGTAAGCCAACTGATCAAGCATCTGATTACGCGTTGTGGCGTATCGATCTTCATCAGGTAGGACCATGGTGTAACCGAGCGCACGACCGCGAGGCATGATCGTGATCTTATGAACGGGATCGGTATGTGGGAGCGCCGCGGCAACAAGTGCATGGCCACCCTCGTGATAGGCAGTAATTCGACGCTCTTCTTCAGTCATTAAGCGGGTTTTACGCTGTGGACCAGCCATTACGCGATCAATCGCCTCATCGAGGTTTTCGATCGTGATGACCTTGCCATTGTGGCGCGCTGTGAGAAGGGCAGCCTCATTTAAGACATTTGCTAAATCTGCACCAGTGAAACCGGGTGTGCGCTTTGCAAAATCATTGAGATCAATAGATTTTGCAAGCGGCTTTCCTTTTGCATGAACTTCAAGAATCGCGGTACGTCCTTTGAGATCTGGTCGATCGATAGGAATCTGTCGATCAAATCGACCTGGGCGAAGTAGCGCAGGATCGAGAATATCTGGACGGTTAGATGCAGCGATCAAGATGACCTGACCATTGGCTTCAAAGCCATCCATCTCAACGAGTAATTGATTGAGGGTCTGCTCGCGCTCATCGTTACCGCCACCAAGACCTGCACCACGTTGACGACCGACCGCATCGATCTCATCGATAAAGATAATTGCTGGCGCATTCGCCTTTGCTTGTGCGAAGAGATCACGCACTCGAGAAGCTCCAACGCCAACAAACATCTCGACGAAATCAGAGCCAGAGATTGAGTAGAACGGAACTTTTGCTTCCCCTGCTACAGCCCGAGCTAGGAGAGTCTTACCGGTTCCTGGCGGGCCATAGAGCAAGACTCCCTTTGGAATCTTTGCACCAATATCTTGGTACTTCTTCGAGTCAGCTAAGAAATCTTTAATCTCACGGAGCTCTTCTACCGCTTCATCTGCACCTGCAACATCTGCAAAGGTTGTTGAAGGTGTCTCATTGTTGTTGAGCTTTGCCTTTGAGCGACCAAATTGCATGACGCGATTTCCGCCACTCGCATTGCTCATGAAGAGCAGAAGCAAGAAACCAATAATGAGGAATGGCCCAAAGCTATAAAGCAGAGTTAGTAAGAATGAGGTCGTTGGAATCTTTACATTCCACGCTTTAGGAGGCGGATTACTGGTTAAAAGCCCAACAATGAGGGGCTCTTGGTTAGCCACATAGGAAGCCTCAAGCTTCTGTGATCCGTTGTAATAAACACCAGCCTTGAGAATGACTTGAATCTTCTGATCCTTATCAATCAAGAGCGCTGACTCGACCTTGCCATTTGAAATCTCATCCAGAACTACTGAGGTATCAGCCTTAACAAATTGAACGCCAGAGTTTGAAATCCGACCAAAGATTGAGATCACAACAATTGCGATGATGATCCAGAAGAGTGGAGCACGCAACCAACGACGCATATTCTTCTTCGTCGCCTTATTGGTAGGGATCTTGATCTTCTTATCTGCCACTTTTATTGATCTCCAGCATCTCTCTTAAGCGTAGACATGCTCAGCGAGCACGCCTATGAAATCTAGATTGCGATACTTCTCATTGAAATCTAAACCGTAACCAACGACGAAGGCCTTTGGAATATCAAAGCCAACATATTTCACATCAACCTCAACCTTTGCCGCTTCGGGCTTGCGCAGCATGGTGAGAATTTCTACGGTAGATGCTCCTCGGGATTCAAGGTTTGCCTTGAGCCAAGAGAGTGTTAATCCGGTGTCGACGATATCTTCGACGATGAGTACATGACGATTGGTGATATCTGCATCTAGATCTTTCAGAATTCGAACAACTCCACTTGATTTTGTTCCGGAGCCGTAACTTGAGACCGCCATCCAATCCATTTCCACATGGCGATTAAGCGCACGAGAGAAGTCGGCCATCGTCATGACAGCGCCCTTGAGGATTCCAATGATGAGGAGATCTCTTCCTTCGTAATCTTTCTCAACCAACCGAGCTAATTCTTGGAGGCGAGCGCTAATCTCTTCACCGGTGACGATCACGCTTGAGACATCGGTACCAGCTGTTGTGAGATCCACTGTGCTCCTTTAAAGGTTATTGAAAATGGGGTGCGGGCTATGAGGTTCGGGATGAGAGCGAAAGTCTGCCCGAAATTCGTGAAACCTTCACACCGCCGGGGAGGGAGACCTCGCCCTGGCCGTGCCAGGATGTGATGAGCGCCTCAACAGGCTCAATATGGCCGGCGGTAACCGATCCGGCAGGGGATCCGGCCTCATAGATCGCGCTTCGAAGGACTCTGACCCGGATCGCCCTGGGGAGAGCGGCGAGGTGATCGACGATGAGATCTGGCTCTTTCAAGCGGTACTCGGCGGCCAACTGATCGAGCGCATCGGCATCTTCCCGCAGGATTCTTGCAGTGCGTCCTAAGGATTCGATGACTCCTGGTCCTAAATCTGACTCAAGCAGTGGCAAGATATTTTTTCGAACTCGCACTCTTGTGAAATCTTCATTCTCATTATGCGGGTCAGACCAGAATTCAATTCCTTGTTCTTCACAACTCTCGACTGTGATCTCGCGAGTGATGCCGAGGAGTGGGCGGAGATACTTATGATCGTTCGATGAACTAGCCATGCCACTTAACGATCGCGTACCTGATCCGCGAGCTAGACCAAGCAGCACAGTCTCGGCTTGATCATTGAGAGTGTGGCCTAAGAAGATTGATCGCGCTCCGAATTCTTGTAGCGCCAGATCAAAGGCGCCATAACGCGCTCGACGAGCAGATGCTTCTAGGCCGTCGGTAATATCAACCACGACCTTACGAATATCAATCTGTGCAAATCCGATTTTCGTTAAAGTCGTCGCGGTAGTGAGAGCAACCTGGTCAGATCCGCTCTGTAGACCATGGTCGATGATGACCGGAATCAGGTTGAGTGAGAGCTCTCTCGATTCGAGTGCAAGTGCCGCGGCAAGCGCGAGTGAATCAGCGCCACCAGAGACAGCGATCAGAATATTTTCACCCGGTGCAAACTCTGCCAACCATGGGCGCACCGCTTGTCGCATTACAAGGGTTGCCTTCATGGCGCTATCTTAAAGAGAAATGCTGGTATTCGTTAGACCCGTCCACCTGAAGGCATGAGTCCTTGAATACTGTAGATATTGGAGTAGAGAAGTCCACGACCCTTGGAATTCGCCTCCCACATCATGCCGTTTCCAGCATAGATCGTAATGTGATGGATATTTTGAACGCTGCCATCAAATGAGTAGAAGAGCAGATCACCAGGTATCAATGCGTTTAATGGCACACGTTGAGTGTCAACAAAGTAGAGAGCAGCGTTGAGCCGTCCCCAGTTCGGATACCCCAATCCTGCCGACTTGTACGCTGCATAGACCAGACCAGAACAATCGAAGGCGCTTGGTCCTTGGGCGCCCCAGATATATGGCTTACGAGCAAGAACCTGAATTTTTGCAAAGGCAACTGCAGCGGTACGAATCGCTTCAGTAGATCGAGTGGACGATCGACCTTTGAATCCACGATCTGGCCAGATCTTTGCTTGGTATTTCGTCGTTGAGGCAATCGCCGAATTCGCTTCTTCAAGTTGTGAAAGTTGAAGTTGTTGTTCAAGTGTGAGGCGAATTGTTCGAGCCTTCGCAAGCTCTGCCATTAATTGATTTTGGATTTTAAGAAGTCGATTCACTTCCTTCTGTTGAATCGCCTTTGCATCATCAGCTGCCTTCTTCGTTGCTGCCACTTTTGCAGTTGCAACAACTTGAATTGCTTTGGTGCGATCAGCTTCGGCTTGTGCAGCCTTTGCAACAACGAGCGCTGCTTGATATCTCTGTAGCGCCGTTGAATTACTTACACCCACTTGATCGAGAGTATTGAGTCGATCGATCAAATCTTGTGGTCCCGTGGAATTCAGTACTGATTCAAGATCGGTAAATCCCGAACCCATAATGTAAGCATTCTGAGCCATGCGGCCAATCTGACGGTTCTGTTCGGCAACGGCGGCTGCAGTGAGCGCGGCATGTGCTGCTGCGGCGGCGGCTTGATTGGTTGCAACTCTGAGATCCGATTGTGCCTTTGAATATTTCGCCTGTGCGGCAGCGGCTACCGCACTGAGTTGGCGAAGAGTTCCCTGAGCGGCGCTGAGCTTTGATGCAGCTTGATTTGCTGCCGCTTGTTTAGCTTTCTCTGCCGCCTTTGCCGCATCGATTTGAGCTTGCGTTGGCTTTGGAGTTTTTGCTGAGGCGACTTCCGCATAGGTGCCAGTGAAAAAGAGCGCGCCAATAAGTGCGGCAGCGCAGAAACGATTTTTCACGTGAAGACTCCTTGGGGTTCTCCCCAATTTTACTTCCTCGAGCTTGGAAAGCAGCGCATATTGAGCTCTGCGATCGCACCGATCTTAGTTAGCTACATCTCTTCGTTTAAAGAGAATCGATACGAGAGCCGCTGCCCCAACGATGTAGAGCGCATCAAGTATGAGTGAGTGCTGATAAGAGAATGAGAAATTCTGCCCCGTTGTCAGGTTGGTGATGTTCTGCCCTGGTAGCCACTTTGCAGTGCTCGTGATCAACCCAGCGAGAATATTCTCCAGAATGAGGAACCAGATCACTCCCGTAGCGATTGCGCTAATAGGGGATCTAAAGAGCAGACCGAGGATCATGCCAACGGTTCCAAAGCAGGTGACACTGAGTAAAACATTGCCAAGCGCAGTTGCGAGTGCGGTGATACCAGCGCTGGTGCTCCAAGAAGTTGTTACCACGTGAGCATGTCCAGCGAGTGCATACGCCATCGCAACACTTGAAATCATCGAGAAGATCACCATGATGAATGCGAAGAGCACCATAGCGAGGTACTTGCCCCCAAGAATTTTCATCCGAGATGGTTGGCGAACCAAGAGATTACGAAGGGTTCCATAGGTGTACTCCTGCGCCGTTTGTGAGGCGAAGATACAGAGAGCAACGATTCCTAAGAGAAATGCCACGAGATTAAAACCATAAACGAGACCATGTGGGGTGCTCAAGAATTGGGCTGTCACCACCTCGCCGCGTCGGCCGTTGCCATCGGGATTGCCAACTCGCCAGAAGGTGAGGAAGGTGAAGAGCGTCGTTAAGAGCGTCACAATCGCCATTGTTGAGAGAAGAAGCGTTGGCCGACGCAGTTTGCGCATCTCGGCAAAGATCACATGAATCATTCGCTTGCTCCTGTCATTTCGAAGAAGGTCTCTTCCAACGTTGGAAGTACGGAGGTAAGGGCTGAGAGGGTGATCCCAGCTTCAAATGCCAAGCGATTGAGCGTTGCCGCCCAATCCACTGGAGTTAAAATATTAGCCGCGCCATCGACAACGCTCACGGCGTGGCCACTCTTCGTCACAATTTCTACAAGTTTATTGAGATCAACTGCATACTCTGGCTTTGCAACAAGAACAGGTTGTTGTGCAGATAAGAGATCATCGGTCTTGCCGTTGAAAATCACCTTGCCTTCACGCAACATAACGAGGTGTTCGCTAATCATCTGAAGCTCTGAGAGTAGATGTGATGAGACGAAGACGCTGGTGCCATCTGCCGCGAGATCTTTAATGAGCGATCGAACTTCGTGAATACCGTTTGGATCTAAGCCATTTGTTGGTTCATCGAGTACAAGCAACTTTGGATTTGGCAGGAGTGCTGCTGCAATACCTAGGCGCTGCTTCATACCGAGTGAATAGGTTTTGAACTTTGAACCGCCGCGATCGCCAAGTCCTACACGTTCGAGCAGCGGGTCAACGATTGCTTGATCAAAGCCACCAAGAGATGCAAGTACGCGTAAGTTTTCGCGACCGGAGAGCGCTGGATAGAAAGCTGGTCCCTCAATCATTGCGCCGACTTGAGGAAGGTATTTTTCAGGGTGCGAGATATCGTGGCCAAGAACTGTGCCGGTTCCACCAGTTGGCGAAATGAGTCCAAGCAACATTCGAATTGTTGTGGTTTTACCTGAGCCATTTGGTCCAACGAAACCGCAGACTGTTCCGAGTGGAACGCTAAAGGTGGCGTGTGAGAGCGCTGCGCGCTCGCCATAGACCTTTGAGAGGTCACTTACCGATATTGCTAGATCCTGCCCTTGATTCATGCACTGAGAGTAACGCTACTCAGCGGGGCGAAGGGGTGACCTGTGGAGAATTAGTCAACACTCACGGTAAAGACTCAGGCTAGTAGTGCACCAACAACCAGTAAGACCGAATATGCACTCAAATAGGTAATCGACCAGTGGAAGAGTTTTGCCGCTGACCGTTCTGAATCTGGTCCATTGATCTTTGTAAGTGTGGTTCCGAATCCAATTGCCAGAATGAGCGTAATTGCGGCAGTCCACCATGGAAGGTGGGCGCTCTGCACAACTGCCAGAGATGTAATAAACATTCCGGTTGTGTGAAAGAGCATCTGCATCTGCACATTACGAAGTGTTGCAACGACTGGCAACATCGGAATTCCAGCAGCGGCGTAATCATCTTTATATTTGATCGCCAGCGCCCAGAAGTGTGGCGGTGTCCAAAAGAAGATGAGAGCAAAGAAGAGCCAGGCAGTTAGTGAGAGTGAATTAGTAACTGCAGCCCATCCGATTAAGACCGGCATGCAACCTGCGATTCCACCCCAGACAATATTTTGTGATGTGCGGCGCTTGAGTCCCATTGTGTAGAAGATGACATAGAAAGCGATCGCTAACGCAGTGAGTACGGTTGCTAAGACAGTCGTGTAAATGTAAAAGATTGTGAGTGAGAGCACGGTAATCGCAGTTGCAAAGATCATCGCTGCTGTTTTTGTAATATCGCCGTTAACGAGTGGTCGCTTTGAAGTTCGGGCCATCAGTCGATCAGACTCGACTTCGATCACCATGTTGTAGGCATTTGATGCACCAGCGGCGAGAGTTCCACCGATCAGAGTCGCAATCGTAATTTTTAGCCCTGGCACTCCGCGTGAAGCGAGAAAGAGCGCTGGAAGAGTCGTTACCAAAAGAAGTTCGACGACCCGAAGCTTCATCAACGCCACGTAGGGGCGGATAAGAATGGCCTGGGACATGCGAGAACTCTAGGGCTATTTAAGGAGTCGGAGCGCTTTCTGAGGGCGATCTGGCAGGGGCTGGACGTGCAATTGTGCTCAACATCTTATCGATCGTGACTCGAGCAGCACCCCTTGCGCTCTCTCGGTTTGTAATTCGATCAGCAATCACGGCAAAGCAGTACTGCTTATCACCTGATGTGACGTAGCCAGCCAAGCTCACAGTCGTATCGATCCAGCCAGTCTTCGCTCGAACTAACCCGACAGCCGTTGGTGCATCCTTCACAAATCTGGATTTCAATGTTCCGGTCTCACCTGCGGTCGGCAACCCATCGTAAATCACTTTGAGTTCGGGATCTTTTTTAATATTGACAAGGAGTGAGGCAATCGTTCGAGCAGATACACGCGTTTGATGTGAGAGTCCATTGCCATCTTGAACGGAGAGACCTTCACTTGGAACATTCATCGCACTCAGTGTCTTCTCAAATGCGCTTTGGATGCCACTGACACTACTTGGGAGGCCAAGTTGGTAGGCCGCTGAGTGTGCAAGACGATCTGCAAGAACGTTATCGCTCCAGAGCAGAGTGAAGTCAATAATCTCACGCAGCGGTGGTGAGGAGATTGTTTTAATTGGCTCTGTCGCTAAATCCTGCGCAGCTGACGCACTAGGCAGCGCATGAGATGTAATTCGTAGCCTGCCCTTATAGAAGCGCTTCAGGACATCGATATCTGCTGTGTAGACGCCTTTGTAATAAATTGTGATGCTGTGCAGATGTGAGTGGCCAGCGATCGCAGTACTGATAAGTCCGGGCAGGAAAGCTCGGTGATATTTCTTCGCCTCGAACTTACTACCTGTGAGCCACGGGTCGCTCTCACCGGTTAAGACAAAGACGCTTGGGTGAGCTGTTCTACTTATCGTTGTTGAGAATTTCTTCTCTGCACCAAAGGTCTTAAGTGCAGTAGTTGTTGAGATTAATTTGAGAACAGATGCTGGGGCACGTAAGGTATCTGGAGCATCTGAATAAACAGTCTCACCAGTTGCTGGATCAATGACGATGATACCTGGGTGATTAAGCGTCGGAGATGTAGCCAGCTTGATAAATGATGTTGGGATATCCAACGCCTGCGCAGGTGTAACAGCGGTGAAAGCGAGAGCAAGGGTAGATACCCCGAAGAGCGCTCTCCGCAACCACGACACCGTTGTATGCATGGGGAGGATTATGTCCTATCGCAACTCTTATTTAGAGTTCATCCATGACGCAGGCAGAGATTGGTCCCGGGGAGTTCTTCCCTGTTGTTGGTGTTGGACCACATCCGAAACCATGGCCGATTGGCGATCAATACGATCCTGAGTTATTGCTGAATGGCGATCGACGAAATGTTTTAGATCATTACCGATACTGGAGCGTTGCAGCGATCGTCGCCGATCTTGATACCAAGCGTCACGACCTACAGATCGCGATTGAAAATTGGCAACACGATCTCAATATTGGATCCGTTGTGCGCACAGCAAATGCATTTAACGTTTCAAAGGTACATATTGTTGGTAAGCGCGATTGGAATAAGCGCGGTGCAATGGTGACGGATCGATACCTGCATGTACTACATCACCCGACTGTTCAAGATTTTAAGAAGTGGTGTGATGATAATGGTGTGTCAATTATTGGTATTGATAACCTTCCTATCTCACAAGAGTTAGAGAAGTCATCACTTCCAGGCAAATGTGTGATGTTCTTTGGTCAGGAAGGCGCTGGCATGTCCGATGAGGGCGTCGACATCTGCGAAGTAGTTCTGGCAATTAGACAGTATGGGTCAACTAGATCCATGAACGCGAGCGCAGCAGCAGCAATCGCCATGTATGCCTGGGCGATGCAACACTTAAATAATAATTAATGAAGGTCAGTTGCTCCATCTATCTCAATAACCTCAGTCACTGAAGCGATCCGACGATCGATCTCATCAGCTTCGGGGAATCGTCCTACCGTACGTAATACAGCGGCGATCCGTCGCTCAATCTCGATAATAAATTCGAAATCTCGATTTTCAGAACCCTCAGTAGAGATTTCAAGTACTCGCTCGAGTGTTGCTAGGCCTTCTTCACTCTTGCCAAGATTGATCTGCGCTTTTCCGAGTTCGAGAAGTGAATATGTCTCACGGTGGTGATCATGTGCTGTTGAGAAGACATCGAGTGACTTCTGGGCTGCGATCAGGGCGCCTTGCGCATCACCAAGCTCGGTCAGGCAATGGGCAATCTTCTGATCACATCGCGCGACGTTGATAACTTCCTTCAGCTTCTTAAAGAGGGCTCGTGCCTCCTGAAAGGCCTCAGTCGCTTCAGTGAATCGCTTCATCTCGCGCAGGGCACAACCAATGAGATGCAGGTCATTCGCTGCGCCAGAGTCATTCCCGTCAACGAGGTGCTCTTGAACGCAATCGCGCATACAGTCAATGGTCTTCTCATACTCTTTTGAGGAGTACCACCACTCACCCAAGGTGCAGGCGAGGTCGATTGCTAAGGGCGACTTCGATTCACGCAAGAGATCGACCGCTTTGCTCATAGCATCAGCAGCTTCATTCATACGCTTGAGTTGATTGAGGTTGTAGCCAATTGCGGAGTACGCCTGAGCGAGGCCATCGACCGCTTCTTGTGGATCAAGATCTGAGTAGATATCGCGGGCGGTCTCAGCGAGCGCAAGCGCCTCGTCATATTGGCCGCGGGCATAAATGCGCGCACTTAATTCATAAAAGGTATTTGCCCGGTCGAGTCCTTGGACTTCTGGAATCCTCTCCCAGAGCATCTCTTCAGTAAGGATCTCATCGTGGCCGATATCGTCATCATCGCTCATGGTGGGCACCTTTCTTGCTGGTCTCGCTGGGCTTTCACCTCAACACTAGTGCCGAGGGTGGCAAGGCGGCTACGAAACGCAGGGAAGTAAGATGAAGGCATGACCAATCCTCTTAGCCGCCCCCATCTCACGCGTAGAAAGTTCCTTGGGCTCGGGGCTGCCGGGGCAATTGGATCGGTGCTGGGTCTATTCGGGGATATCCCATCAGCCTTCGCTACCAGCCCTGATATCTCGCACGGTTCACGTTCGGTTCCTCATGTTGCCCTTACCTTCCATGGCGCTGGTGATCCAGTGATGGCGCAGAAGCTTCTTGCAATCTTGAAGAGCACAAAGACTCCTGTAACTGTCTTTGCAGTTGGCGCGTGGTTGAAAGCAGATAACTCAATTGCAAAGCAGATTCTCGATGATGGTCATGATCTCGGAAACCACACGATGAATCACTTGCAGAGCAAGACCTTGACTGCGGCAAAGTTGGATTCTGAGATCTCCGGATGTGCCAAGGAATTGATCTCACTCATCGGCAACCATGGGAAGTTCTTCCGACCATCCGGGACTCAAAACTCGACTCCATTGATTCGCAAAGTCGCGCTTAAGTACGGCTACAAGAAATGTATTTCATATGATGTCGATTCACATGATTACCAAGATGTCGGCAAGGCCGCTGTCATCAAAAATGTAATGAGCACTGTTAAAAATGGCAGCATCGTGAGTCTGCACTTTGGACACCAGGACACCATCGATGCTCTCCCAACACTGATCACTCAACTACGAGCAAAGGGCTTAACACCAGTCACGCTCTCAACAATGTTTGGAACGATCTAATGAAGTATAAGAAGTTCATTTCAACCGCGGCACTTCTTGCAGTGACGCCATTTATCTTTACAAGTGCATCTGCAACAACCCCGCTTGCAGGGATGCCGCCAGTTCTCGATCAGAACGATATCTACGCAGCCGATCGCCCTAATCAGCTATCTCCGGTCGTCGCTAATTTTCCAGAGCGTGTTTATGTACCAAACCACACATCAAATACGCTCACCGAGATTGATCCAAAGACTTTTAAGATTATCCGCACTATCAAGATGAAGCCTGGCCCGCAGCACGTTGTGCCATCGTGGGATTTAAAGACCCTCTGGGTCAATAACAATGAAGGCAACTTCCTCACTCCGATCGATCCGATGACCGGGCTTGCCGGTAAGCCAGTTGCAGTTCATGATCCTTACAATCTCTATTTCACACCAAATGGAAAGTATGCGGTCGTAATGGCCGAATCCGATAAGCAGGTCGTCTTCCGCGATCCTCACACGATGGCGATCAAGAAGGTCGTCAACGTGCCGTGCCTTGGAGTTAACCATGCCGATTGGACAAAGGATGGCAACCACTTCTTAGTGAGCTGTGAATTCAGTGGCCAGCTTCTCTGGATCAACACTGAAGCGATGAAGATCGAAAAAGTAATGACCCTGCCAAAGATTCCAGCGATGAAGGGGATGAGCGGAACAAAAACTCCGATGCCGCAAGATGTAAAGATCTCACCAGATGGTTCTACCTTCTATATCGCAGACATGATGTCTGATGGCGTCTGGATCATGAAGACCGATCAACTTGGTTCATTTACCTTATTGAAAACAGGCAAGGCTGCGCATGGCCTCTATGTCACGCGAGATTCCAAGACGCTCCTCATCACAAATCGCGGCGAAGGGTCAGTCTCAGTTCTGCGCTTTAGCGATAACGCACTCATTGCAAAGTGGAAGATTCCAGGAAATGGCAGTCCTGATATGGGTGGGGTAAGTGCTGATGGCACTCAGTTCTGGGTTTCAGGACGTTATAACAACGTTGTTTACGTCTTCGATATCGTTAATGGCAAGTTCTTGCGCAGTATCAAGGTAGGCCGTGAGCCACATGGGCTTTCGATTTATCCTCAACCAGGTCGATATTCACTCGGCCATACGGGAGTCTTTAGATAATGAGAAAGCTAGATATTCCAAAGTGGATTGGCCGACTCAC
The DNA here is from genome assembly GCA_040402375.1 of Candidatus Nanopelagicaceae bacterium. GTDB lineage: Bacteria > Actinomycetota > Actinomycetes > Nanopelagicales > Nanopelagicaceae > PALSA-747. Next base: position 64,359 of record JBBAMR010000005.1, read on the forward strand.
CTTCTTCTTGGGCGCCCTCAATCTCGCAGCGAATATCTTTGGAAAGTTTCGGCCAGTAGCGCGCCGAATCGATACCTATCTTCCTGTTGTAGTTAATTCGACTGCCTTTTCGACCGCTCTCTTTACCTCACTCGTACTAATTTTAGTTGCTCGCGGATTAGGTCGCAGGAAACGTCGTGCTTGGATTATTGCGGTGCTTGTCCTTGCGCTGAATTTACTCTCTGATATTTTCAGAATTCATCATCATCCGATCCAAATTATTACTAATTCGATTCTCTTCGTGACCTTGCTTCTACTCCGGAGAGAGTTCTACGCAATATCAGATCCATCGACGCGTAACCAACCTATCTATGCATTCTTTACGATCTTACTTTTCACCATCATTGCTGCTCTCTTGATGCTCTATTACCGCCATGGTAACCAGATCGTGGGCAATCCAAGTTTTAAAAATGTATTTTTGACTGTAATCGAGGGAATGATTGGGGTTAATGGCCCGGTCGAATTTGTTAACCAACGAGTTTCCGACACCGCTGAATTTAGCCTGGCAGCTCTCGGCATCTTTACCATTGTGATCCCACTCTTCCTCTTCTTTAGACGCGTTGCACCAATACCGAAGATGAGTAATGACGATATAGCGCTCGTTCGCACCCTGATTAAGCACGATGGTGAGCAAGATTCCCTTGGTTACTTCGCTACCCGCCGCGATAAGAGTGTGATTTGGACTCCTAATCAGAAAGCGGGCATTGCATATCGCGTGCAAAGCGGCGTCATGCTGGCCAGTGGTGATCCCTTTGGGGAATACAGTCTTTGGAAGAGCGCCATCGATATCTTCCTCGAAGAATCCCGTCTTCATGCATGGACGCCAGCGGTTATGGGTGCCAGTGATCGCGGTGGAGAAGTTTGGGTCGAACATGCAGGAATGACTGCCTTCGATATTGGTGATGAAGCGATCATTAAAGTAAAAGATTTCACACTCGAGGGTCGCCCAATGGGAAATGTTCGTCAGATGGTCAATCGAATTAAGCGAAAAGGGTACGAGGCCACTACAACTCGTTGGGTCGATCTCGATCTCGCTACCCGCCAAGAACTTCGCAGACTTGCAAAGAAGTGGCGCTACGGCGCACCCGAGCGGGGCTTCTCGATGGCACTTGATCGCTTCGGTTCGGATGCAGATGACGATTGCATAATTACTATTGCAAAGTTAGATGGCGAGATTAAAGGTCTTCTCTATTTCGTACCGTGGTCAACCGATGGACTCTCACTTGATCGGATGCAGCGTGAACACGGAACTGATGCCGGTGTTAACGAGCTACTCATTGTTCAAACGGTTGAATGGGCGAAGGAGAATAAGATCGAAAATATCTCGCTCAACTTTGCGGCATTTCGATCACTCTTTGAACGCGCCGAGAAGATAAGTGCCGGCCCAATTACTCGCGGAACAAGAAATCTAATCCGGTTGCTCTCAAATTTCTTCCAAGTTGAATCGCTTTACCGTTTTAATGCAAAGTTTGATCCCGAGTGGCAAACTCGATACTTGGTCTACCCGAAGGCGACAGATCTAGCAAAAATTAGTTGGGCAGCAATTAAGGCCGAGCAGTTCATCGGTAGCTTCCGCTCAAAGGCAGTGAAGTAATAGCGGTTAAGGAGCTCCTGTACCTGAATTACCCTGGTTGATCCACTGAAAAGCAGTTCCGACAAAGGGTTTCCAAACGTTGGTGTTGTGCCCACCGCTCGGGATATCTACGTAGCGAATCGGGATGAGTGATTTCGCAGCTTTCATGAAATTTTTTGCGGCAGCACTTGCAAATTTATCTTTCTGGCTTGCAATGATCATGAGTCGAACCGATGTCAGCTGACTCTTGAGAGCGGCAATGAGATCGTACTGCTTCGCATAGTAGGCCTTCTGGCTTTTACTCACCCCAAATGAAAATTGTGGCGTGAAGTAGCCAGCAAGTGAGACGGCGCTGGAATATAAACCAGGATTATGAATTGCCGCTTCGGCCGCACACCAACCACCCGTTGAGTATCCAAATGTTGACCAGAGACGGTTATCAACTCCTAGAAACCTTCTGGCAAACTCATGCATATCCGTTGTAATCCAGGTTTCAACTTGCGGCCCACCAATCAGATTAAGGCATTCAGTATCTTGACCTGGTGCAACGTTGATCGCAGGAATCACAACTATTGTGTTCTGAACTGATCCCGCATTTTCGAGATTTTCTAATGTTTTGATCCCAGCCATACTGCTAATCCAAGTTTGTGGAACTCCTGGATATCCAGAGAAGAGTTCTACAATCTGGTAATCACTCCCAATTGAGGGTGAATTAGGGTTTGCAAGGATCTGGGCTGCAATCTTTGGTGGTAGAGCGACGTAGACCACATCAGAAATATTTGAGTGGGCCCCTTTGATGACCTCTTTGAAGATCAGACTTCCGCCAGCAGTCTTCTTGGCACCGCTAATATCTTTGGCGGAGATTTGGGCTAAGAGATTTGGTTGGATCGCAATCTTCGCAAGTTGATTCTTGCTGCCGAAGAGATCTCCCCAGCTCGCATAAAACTGACCGGCACGATTGATGGTTACGCCAGTTGCGGCGAGGGCAAATACTTGGATAAAGATGATCACGCTGACACGAGCGGTGATGTGGTGCCACTTTTTAGGCGCTAATTTATGCCAAAAGAGAACTGTGAGAATTAATGTAATCAGTGCGATCGCCCAGAAGAGGACCTCGGTACTCAGGCTTGATATTTGCAACACAGTTAAGTCTAACGGCGAGTAACTTACTTACTAATCGATCTCGCGCTTTGGATCTGCTGAATCATCGAATGGCTCTTGGGGCTGGGCGAGTTTCCAATACATATAGATCACAAAGATTGCGAAGAATGGCCACTCAGCAACGTAGACCCAGCTTCGATGATTGCCTCCGAGTGCGCGGTCTAGCTCGAAGAAGGCCATCACGATGCAGAGTGGAACTCCCCATAGAACCCATTTGCGATGGGGATCGGGGGCTGGAGTCTCTGGAGCCGGCTTCTCGTTACTCATCTTCCGCCTCCGCTAGTAATCGCTCATTCTCAAACCAATCGCGAGCAGCTAAGACTATCCACATAGTGTCGATCAACATTCCCATCGCCCACATGATTGCGCCACCAGTGTGCTGATCTTTCAAGCCCATCGACATTGAAGTCTGGTGTGGCAGTGAGTGAAGAACTCGGTTACCTGAATATAGGAAGAACCCGGTCATAGTCTCGGGCAACATCATTGCGAAGAGTGAGAGCACCCGCTTGGAGTACGGGACTGGATAGGGGTGGGGGTTACCTTCCATCACCGGGTAGTAGTAGATGACTCCGCCAAGAAGGAAGAGAATCAACTCCAGACAATGGATATTTGGGTTCTGCATACCAGCATTGGCTAGCGGTGAGAAGTGGGTGAGTATTAGGACCACCAAGAAGATCCCAAAACCGACTTCAGCTTTAAAGAGTTGGCGAATCACAATATTCCGAGCGAGCGCAGCGCCGACCCGACCGGCCCGAGAGTTCGGTGAGGCGAGCAAGAGCTTGAAAGGTGAGCCCAAGACGATAAGGGGTGAGATGAGCATCATCAGAAGGATGTGCTGGATCATGTGAACCCAGAAGGTATTGACCGCCTTATGTGGAACCGGGCCAACCAAGATGATCGCCATCAAGGTGAGCGCCAGGTAGAAGAGAATCTGCCGAGTGAGGGTGACAGTCCGCTGCTTTCGATTCTCAGCAAAGTACCAGTAAGCGATGGTGGCGAGGGTCAGTCCAAAGGCGAGATCCCAGATTGGGCTTAGCTTCATAGTGGCGTAGACCGTCCATCTCTCGTGCGGAGATCGTTATCAAATAGATGCGAATAATGGGCGAAATCACTACCCATATTCACAGCATGAGCGTAGCCTTTCATCAGGAAATTAGTGCCATTATGAGAAAGAAGGAAATCGAGTGGATATCTCCACGAAGACAGAAGTCTCGGGAGGTAAACGCACCGCTAGCGCACTTACCTTCCTCGTCTTTGGTGTTGCAGTCGTCGGTGCGGTTGGTTTCACGCTGCATAAAGTTTCGGCTGACCCGCAAACCAAGATGTATGCAAGCGTGAACGGGACTGTTGACTACAACGGTCAGAATTTGAAGCATGCCTTTATTACCGAAGGTGTCTACCGGGATTCAGTCGCTTCTAAAGCGCATGGCGCAAATGGTGGTTCGCACCCTGGTTGGCCTTCATATGGTCCAGCGACTCACCTTGTCCTTCCGGCGCATGCATATGTCACGATGACACTTCATGTCTATGACAGCGGTGAAAAATTGAATCACAATTACTTTGCCAAGGTTGTTGGCACCGTCGATAACACAGCAACATTCGATGGGGTCGCAGGCAATTCTCTTGCTCCGACCGAAGTCCAACACACCTTTACCCTCCACGGAATTCCAACGTCGACTCAAGAGCCACTCTTTGTCAACGTTCCACTTCCTCGCGTTACAACAAATGATAAAAATGAGTTCATCCCAACGAAGGATCCAGGAACTAACAACCAAGGACACACTGTTGTCTTCTCCTTCGTCACTGGTGGCGCTGGTGAATATGTCTGGAACTGCGAATATCCATGTGGTGATGGCACCTATGCCAAGTTCGGTGCTGTTATGAGCGCCGGCGGATTCATGTCTGGAAAGGTGAGTGTCGTCAATGGCTAATCATGATGATCATGTTGTCGAAGAGTTGGCGCCGACCCCTGGTGAGCGCGCAACGCACTTCGTAAAGCGCAACGATGTCGCACGTACCGCTCTGCTCTTCGTGGCATATACCGGAATCTTTATCATCCTCGGTAAGTATTTCTATCCAAAGTGGATGCCAACCATCATGTCGAAAGAGATGAAATCAGCTGAATCGATCATGATCTGGTTCACCTATATTTCAGCGCCAATTGCAGGCATTGTGCTCTCAGTAGCAACTAACTCATTCCTCAATGCTCACCGCGGGGATACACCACCGCCAGATGGCCCAGCTATCCGCACAAATGGTCCTGTCGTTGCACTATGGACAATTGGATCGCTCATCTTCACTCTCGTGGCAATCGTCTGGGGCTTACTCGAAGTGAACTCCCAAGCTGTTGCTGCAGCTACTGATGCAAAGAGTGCAATCACGGTTGAGGTAACTGGATCACAATGGCTTTGGACCTTTAACTACCCAGCACAAGGTATTGAGACTCACGATCTCAACCTTCCAGTCGGTGTTCCGGTCGTCTTTGATGTGAAATCTGCCGATGTGAACCACTCCTTCTGGCCGGTACAGCTCGGTATTAAGGTCGATGCGAATGCACAAGTCACAACAGTGATTCATACAACTCCAACCATGGTTGGTCCGATCGAAGTGAAGTGCGCCGAACTTTGCGGCCTCTATCACGCATATATGGAGACCAACGGAGCAGTAATGTCGAAGACCGACTTTAATGCTTGGGTCACCGCACAAGGAGGACACACAGCATGAGTACTTTAGATAAAGCGCCTATGAGCGCACGCCCAGTTCCAAATCCAAAGCGCAGCTTAATCACTCGCTTACATATGGGCACCGGCGTAGTCGTCGGAGTGATCTTCGCTCTCGCCGCTTACTATGGTCTGCATAGCATTTATGCGACTACGACCGATGGTGTTCAAGATCCAATGAGCTCTGCAAATAACAACATCATCTTGCTTGGTGCAATGTTTGCTTGGTCGGTCGGATTCTTAGTCGGTATCGGCGCCTTCATTGGTCCATGGCGCTGGTTAATTGGCAAGGATCTCTCTGATGAAGAAATCCTTTACATGGCTGGCGATGGCCAGGGTACAAAGCGCTACTTCAAGTACTGCACAGATCACAAGGTTGTCGGTATCCAGTACCTCGTAGGCGTCATGACGATGCTTGGTGTTGGTGGAACCATGGCGATGATGATCCGTACCAACTTAGCTCGCCCAGGCGCTCATTTTATTGCGCCTACTGTCTACAACTCACTTGTCGGTCTTCATGGAATCACCATGATCATCGCAATGATCATCGTGGCAACGGGCCCATTTGGTAACTACATCATGCCAATCATGATCGGTGCCTACGATATGGCCTTCCCTCGCCTCAACGCCCTCTCATGGTGGGTGCTCTTCACCGCTATCCCTGTGCTCTGTAGCGCATGGTTCCTCGGTGGAATCCCAACCGGTTGGACCGCTTACGCACCACTGAGCGTTCAAGCAGGGCCAGGTATGAATGCCTTTATCGCGACGATTATTATCTTTGCAGTTTCGACTGCAGTCGCTGGTATGAATATCACAACAACTGTTGTCGCCATGCGTACCAAGGGTATGAAATGGAACCGCGTGCCGATCTTCGTTATCGGAGCGACCATTTCAGTTGCACTTGCTATCCCGGCCTTCCCAACATTTATGCTCGCGATGGTTCAGACCGGACTTGATCGAAGCTTTAACACTGGCTTCTTCGATGCAAGCATGGGTGGAAGTGGTTGGCTTTACTCCAATCTCTTCTGGATCATGGGTCACCCAGAGGTATACGTCATCTTGATTCCAGGTGTTGCAGCGCTGATGGAGATTGCGCCAGTCTTTGTAAGAAAGCCGCTCTTCTCGTATAACGCCGCAGTCTTGGGCTTCGCCGGTATCGCCGGACTTTCAGTACTTGTCTGGGCGCACCATATGTATCTTGCAGGTTGGGCGCCTTCACTCAATGGTCCATTCATGGTTACTACCGAGATGATCTCGATTCCTACTGGGCTCTTGTTCTTGGTATTGATCGGAACTATCTGGCGCGGTAAGCCTTGGCTTAAGTTGCCAATGCTCTCGGTCTTCGCCTTCATCTGGGACTTCCTAATCGGTGGAATCACCGGGATTTATCTCTCAGATGTTCCTGCAGATAATTACCTCCACGGTTCGATGTTCGTGACCGCACACTTCCACTTCACATTGATGGGTGCAGCACTCACAGGTGCAATCGGCGGACTCGCTTACTGGTATCCAAAGATGACTGGCCGCATGCTCAATGAGCGCGCAGGTTACATCTCGTTCTGGTTGGTACAGATCGGCTTTAACGTTCTCTTCTTCGGAATGTTTATGGCTGGCGCAGAAGGTCAACCACGTCGTGTTATCGACTACGCAGCCTTCTATAAGAACTCAAACCTCGTATCTACCATCGGTGCTTACACCGTTGGTATTGGAATGATCGTTCTTCTCTGGGCTGTTATCCATTCATGGAATAAGGGCAAGATCTCGCCTATGAATCCATGGGGAGCGAAGACGCTCGAGTGGACCGTTCCATACCCAGTCCCACTCACAAACTTTGATGAACTACCTATCATCACAAGTGATCCTTACGGCTATGGAAAGGGTAAGTAACTCATGAGCGCTGATACAGAGTTCCACGTTCATCACGATTCCGATGCAGCTGTCGGTCGTCGCGAGCGCCTTGGAGTAAGACTGCTCATCGTTGCAGATGGTTCATTCCTCTTCGGAATGATCTTCTCTTACTTCTACCTACGTAATCTCAATAACAATGATGGCTGGCTCCCTAAAGGCGTTCATCACTACTCAACGTTCTCTGCATGGCAGGTTGCGATTCCATTTGTGATCGCAGCAATAACCCATCGTTTGGGACAAGAGAGCAAGCAGACACGCAACCTCACATCAATCGCGACTTTTGTTGTGCTTCTTGTTGGTGGCTATCTTCAATGGAAGCAGATGGCTCACATGCCATTCCTGCTCAAAGATGATGGCGGCGTAGTCAGCTTCAACGGTGCTTATGCTTCTAACTGGGTCTTGATGGCCGGTAGCGGACTCTTCCACTACATCCTCGGTGCATTTATTGCGCTAGGCATTTTGATCCGTAATCGCACTACTGATCTTCCTCATGAGTTAGATCTCTGGCGCCAGCGCGTTGCGCAATCATGGTTCACCTGGTGTGCAATTGCTGCTGTACTCACGGCGTTAACTCTCTCGGTTATCTAAAAAGTTAGATAAAGAAACCCCCGCAGCCAAGTGGCTGCGGGGGTTTCTTCTTGCGTTAAAAGTTGAGAGCGATTACTTCTTTGGTGATGCCTTTGGAGTTGGCTTCTTCTTGATGACAGAAGTTGTCGCCTTTGCGATCTTCTTCGTGCCTTCTT